>NZ_CP006880.1:616737-1233475 GCF_000816845.1 Rhizobium gallicum bv. gallicum R602sp
TGTCGCCTTACTATTTCACGCTGAACAACTTCCTGATCATGGCGTCGCACGTCGCGATCTTTGGCATTTTGGCAATCGGCATGCTGTTGGTGATCCTCAACGGCGGCATCGACCTATCGGTGGGCTCGACGCTGGGGCTCGCAGGCTGCATCGCCGGTTTCATGATGCAAGGCGTCACGCTCAACTATTTCGGCGTCATCCTCTATCCGCCGGTCTGGGCCGTCGTCATCATGACATGTGCGCTTGGTGCTTTGGTGGGTGCCGTCAACGGCGTGCTGATCGCTTACCTCAAGGTGCCGGCCTTCGTCGCTTCGCTGGGTGTGCTCTATGTAGCCCGCGGTATTGCGCTGTTGATGACCAATGGCCTGACCTACAACAATCTCGGCGGCCGCCCCGAGCTCGGCAATACCGGGTTTGATTGGCTCGGCTTCAACCGGCTCGCAGGCATCCCGATCGGCGTGATCGTGCTTGCGGTTCTGGCAATCGTCTGCGGCATCGTGCTGAGCCGCACGGCCTTCGGCCGTTGGCTCTATGCCTCGGGTGGTAACGAACGTGCGGCCGACCTTTCGGGCGTTCCCGTCAAGCGCGTCAAGATCGTCGTCTATGTGCTGTCGGGTGCCTGTGCCGCGATCGCTGGCCTGGTGCTGTCGTCGCAGCTGACCTCCGCCGGTCCGACGGCCGGCACCACGTACGAACTGACGGCGATCGCAGCCGTCGTCATCGGTGGTGCAGCGCTGACCGGCGGCCGCGGTACGGTTCGCGGCACAATGCTCGGGGCCTTCGTCATCGGCTTCCTCTCGGACGGCCTCGTCATCATCGGCGTCTCAGCCTACTGGCAGACCGTCTTCACCGGGGCGGTGATCGTTCTCGCCGTCCTCATGAACAGCATCCAATACGGCCGCCGGGTCAAATCGTCCTGACGGCGTCAACTGAACTTATCCGCGACGGCAGGCTGGATTCCATGAAGGCCGATTGGGGAAAGCACCGCCGGGTCTCCGGCAAAACTGAGCTCACTAATGGGAGAGAGACTATGTTTAAAAAAGGCATGCGCATTCTTCTCGCCGCCGCGACTGTGGCACCGCTTCTTGCAAGCTCGGCCTGGGCGGCCGGGATGATGACGATCATCGTCAACGACCCGTCGAACCCGTACTGGCTGACGGAAGGCAACGTTGCCAAAGCCGCTGCCGAAAAGCTTGGCTATACCGCCTCGGTCAGCGCGCACAAGGGTGACACCAACACTGAAAGCAACCTGATCGATACGGCCATCACCAACAAGTCGGTTGCGATTATCCTTGATCCGGCAAATGCTGACGGTTCCGTCGGTGCGGTGAAGAAGGCCGTTGCCGCAGGCATTCCGGTTATCCTCGTCAACGCGGAAATCAACCAGGAAGGCCTGGCGAAGGCGCAGCTCGTTTCCAACAACGCCCAGGGTGCGGCACTCGGTGCCCAGCAGTGGGTCGAAGCTATAGGCGACAAGGGCAACTATGCCGAGCTTTTCGGCGCACCGTCGGACAACAATGCCGCGACGCGCTCCAACGGCTATGAGACCGTGCTTTCGCAGTATCCGGACCTGAAGAAGGCTGCCAAGGAAGTCGCCAACTGGGACCGTACTCAGGGACATAACAAGATGCAGTCCATGCTGCAGGCAAACCCGGACATCGTCGGAGTCATCTCTGGCAACGACGAAATGGCGCTGGGCGCCATCGCCGCTCTCAAGGAAGCCGGCAAGCTCGCCAACATCAAGGTCGGCGGTTTTGACGGTTCTCCGGATGCCGTTGCGGCCATCAAGGCAGGTGAACTCCAGTACACCGTCCTGCAGCCGGTTGCCGTGTTCTCCCAAGAAGCGGTGAAGCAGGCAGACAGCATCATCAGGACCGGCAACACCGGTGCCAAGAGCGAGAAACAGCTTTTCGATTGCCTGCTGATCACCAAGGACAATGTGGACAAGTACACGGGTCCGTTCGTCTTGTCGCAGTAATCGTCGAAGGGGCGCTCGAAAGGCGCCCCTTTTCAGCGACGGCGGCAGACTGCTCGGCTCTCCGGATGCCGGAAACGCTGACTGCGCACCGCAACCGCCCGTTCCATGTCGCCTTTTTGCCTTGGGGCGGCAATCACTGTACGAAGCTGGAATCCAGAACTCAGCGACAAGGGTGACCCGTGACACAGAAGACGAGCCAGGGCGACGATCTGTTGGACCAGCTTACGAGCGACAGCCGCCAGACGCGTCAGATCGCTCGCCGGCGCATGATTGCCGAGGCCGTCATGAATGAAGGCTCGATGCGGATAGAAGACCTCACCGACCGTTTCGGGATCAGCCTGATGACTGCTCATCGCGACGTGGACGAACTTGTCAGCCGCGGTCTCTTCAGGAAGACGCGCGGTATCGTCACTGCGGCTGCCACCAATCTCATAGAATCAAGCGAGGTCTATCGCTCAAACCGCCAGTCGGCGGAGAAGAAGCTGATCGCCGAAGCGGCGATGCAGTTCGTTGAGCCGGGGCAGGCCATCTTCTTCGATGATTCGACCACTGTCCTACAGATGGCGGCGCATCTGCCGTCGAAGGTACCGGTCACGGCCATCACCAATTCGCTCACGCTCATGAACGCGCTGAAGGGCATGCACGACGTGACGCTGCTCGCACTCGGTGGACAGTATCACAACTGGTGTAACGCCTTCATGGGTCGCATGACCATCAACGAGATCAGGGGTCTCAGGGCCGATGTCGCGTTCATCTCCATGTCGGCGATCAGCGACGGCACGGTGCTACACCAATCCCCGGAGACGGTCGATACCAAGCGTGCCATGTTCGACTGTTCCGTCAAGCGCATCCTGCTTGCCGATTACACGAAGTTCGAGCAGCGGGCGCTTCACAGTTTTGCGGCACTGGACGAGTTCGACGTCGTCATCGTCGACGACAAGACGCAGCCGGCGCACATCGACCGCATGCGGTCCAGAGATATCAACGTTGTCATCGCCAAGGGCGCCGGAGGGCGCTCGTGACCGGACAAGCCCGTTGCTGATAGCGAGGTAAAAGCGAATGCCGAGTCTGCTCGGGATCGATAGTGGCCTGACGGTCACCAAGGCCGTCATCTTCGATATTGACGGCACGCCGCTCGCAGTCGCCCGGCGCCGCGTCACCCAGTTTATCCCAAAGGCCCGCCATATCGAACGGGACATGGACGAATTGTGGAGCGCGACGGCAGACGCGATTCGGGAGGCGATCACGCTGAGCAATCGGCCGGCAAGCGACGTCCAGGGCATCGCCGCAACGGCCCACGGGGATGGCATCTACCTGCTCGACCACGAGCGGATACCTTTGGGCCGGGCCATCCTGTCCCTGGACAGCCGGGCCGGTGCCGTCATCGATCGGTGGATGGAAAACAATGTCGCCGACCAAGCCATCGAGCTCACGGGTCAGATCCCCCATGTCTCCGCACCATCGACACTGCTTGCCTGGATCCGCGACATGGAACCCGAGCGGTTCAAACGCATTGGTCATTTTCTGAGCTGCAAGGACTGGCTGCGGTTTTGCCTGACAGGCATCGTCGGTACGGATCGCACGGAGGCAAGTACCTCCTTTACCGATGTGAAGACACAGGAATACAGCCAGGAGGCCCTGAGGCTCTTTGGGTTGCAGAAACTTGTCCATGCTCTGCCGCCGGCCGCGCGTTCTGATCAAATCATCGGGCGCGTGACACGTGAGGCGGCGCACCTGACCGGTCTTGCCGAGGGAACGCCGGTCGTGGCCGGGCTGCATGACGTCACGGCCTCCGCGCTCGGGGCAGGCGGCTATGCCAAGGGCGTCGTCGCCGTCATTGCCGGTACCTATTCGATCAATGAGACGCTATCGTCGGAACCGCGGGTCGACCGGCGTTGGTTCTGCCGCAACGGCATCGCGCCCGGCATCTGGAACAACATGTCGATCTCGCCGGCATCGACCGCGAATTACGACTGGTTTCTCGACAAGCTATGCGCCGGCGAGCGGACGAAGGGCGAGGTGCAAGGCAGCTCCATTCACGCGTTGCTCGCGCCGGAAATCGATGCGGCTTTCGATCGGCCATCGACGGCGCTCTTCCATCCCTATCTGTTCGGTTCGCCCTATGGTGCTTCGGCAAGTGCCGGCTTCTTCGGACTTGGCGGCTGGCACGATCGAGGCGACATGCTGCGGGCCGTGCTTGAGGGTATCGCTTTCAATCATCGCATCCATGTCGATGCACTTGGCGACGGCTTTGAATTTGAAGAGGCAAGGCTTGCCGGGGGTGTCTCGCGCAACCCGCTGGTCGTTCAGATGTTCGCCGACGTGCTCGGCATACCGGTGACCGTGACCGAAACGGATGAGGCCGCCGCCTGGGGTGCTGCTCTTTGCGCCGGATCGGGCGCCGGCGCTTATGCTAATCCGCAGAGCGATCCGCGCGACATCACCCGCATCGCGAAGACGTGCCAGCCGGATGCGGCACGCAGGGCGGACTACGACAAACGCTACCGGGTCTTCCGCCAGATCGCCGACGCAATGACGCCTCTTTGGCCGAAAATTGCAGGCCTTGCGCCGGAGCAATCGGTAACCGACGAGGCAGAACCCCGGCACTGATGTGTGGGTGATTTAGGACGACAAGATCATGACTCCCGACATGCAGCAACGATTCTCTAACCTTGGAGAGGGCGACATCGACGTTCTGATCATCGGAGCGGGCATCAATGGTGCCGGACTGTTTCGCGACCTTTCGGTCCAAGGCGTCAATTGCGTGATCGTCGACAAGGCCGATTTCGGCTCCGGGACGAGTGCTGCGCCATCGCGTCTTATTCACGGCGGCCTGAAATATCTGGAGACGGGCGAGTTCGGTTTGGTCGCCCAGTCGACGTTGGAGCGCAATTTGCTGCTGAAGAACGCTCCGCATTACGTCGAGCCATTGCCTACTTTCATACCGGTGTTTTCCTGGACACGGGGTATTTGGGCAGCGCTGCGCACGCTGCTTGGCTCCAAGACTGCGCCACGCAGCCGGGGGGCCGTTCTCATCAAGATCGGGCTTAGGCTCTACGATTTCTTTGGATCACGCGACCAGGTCATGCCGCGCCATCGGTTGATCCTGAAAAAGAAGGCGCGCAAGGAAATGCCGCACCTCACCCCGGCAATCGTTGCCGGCGGAATTTATTACGACGCCAAGATCAGCAGGCCTGAGCGGCTCGTCTACGAACTCGTCATGGACGGGCTCGAGGCAAATGCGAAGAGCCTTGCCGCCAATTTCGCGACGCTTGCGGCAGTCTCCGGCGGGCGGCTGACATTCAGGCAACCGGACGACGACGAATTTGCTGTGTCTCCCAAACTGGTGGTGAACGCCGCCGGTCCCTGGATCGATCACGTCAATGGGGCGCTCGGCGCTCCCTCTCGGATGATCGGCGGAACGAAGGGTTCCCACATTCTGCTGGATCACCCTGAGCTTGTTCGCAGCCTGAACGGCCACATGATCTATTTCGAGGCCGACGATGGGCGCATCTGCCTCGTCTACAACTATCTCGGGATGGCGCTCATCGGTTCCACTGATATCCCTGCCGACGACCCGGATAATGTCCGCTGCGAGGAACCGGAAACCGAGTATTTCCTCGATAGCATCCGCTCGCTGCTACCGACGCTTCGCTTCGATCGTGATCAGATCGTCTACAGTTATAGCGGCATCCGTCCGCTGCCGGCCTCCGACGCGACCACCCCGGGGCTGATCAGTCGCGATCATTCCGCACCGGTGAAGGAGCCGGAAGAAGGCAGGCCGTTTCCGATCATCTCGCTGGTCGGCGGAAAGTGGACTACTTTCCGCGGTTTTGCCGAGGAAGTTGCCGATTCCGTTCTCGCGCGCCTGCAGCATGTTCGCAAGAAGTCGACCCGCTACCTGCCGATCGGTGGCGGGAAGGCCTTCCCAATGGAAGTGCGGCAACGAAGCGTCTGGATCAAGGAAATTGCGGCGCGGACCGACGCGCCGGTCGAGCGCGTGGACGAACTGCTTGGCCGCTACGGAACGACGGCTGCGGCCGTGCTCTCTTTCTCGTCGGCATATTCCGATGACCAGCGGCTGACGGGCGCGGGGCACTACAGTTTCAAGGAAGTCGACTGGATTGCTCGAAACGAACTCGTCGTACATCTCTCCGATATAGTCCTTCGGCGCACGACGCTTGCTATTGAAGGCCGCTTGAAGCTCGAAGGCTTGCGGGAAATCGCCGGTGTCGCCGGGGCTGCGCTCGGCTGGAACGACGAACGCATTGCAGGCGAGATCGAGGACGTCGTCAACCAGCTTGATAAATTCCATGGCCAGACGCTCGCAAGCAGGGTGCCTGCCTGCCGCCGGGCCTAAGCAGGCACAGCGCCCCGCGTCAGCATAGGCTGCAGCTCAAGAGAAGATCGGATCGAGCGAACCGGATTTGTAGCGCTTGGCCATGTCCGACACAGGCAGCGGCGTAATCCGGCTTGCCATCCCGGCGGTGCCGAACTGTTCGAAGCGCTCCTTGCAGAGCTTGCTGAGCGCAGCCATCGCCGGCTTAAGATATTTGCGCGGGTCGAATTCGCTCGGATCTTCCTGCAGCACTCGGCGGATCTGGCCGGTCATCGCCATCCTGCCGTCGGTATCGATGTTCACCTTGCGCACGCCGTTCTTGATGCCGCGCTGGATTTCTTCGACCGGCACGCCCCATGTCGGCTTCATCTGGCCGCCGTACTTGTTGATGATCTCCTGCAGCTCGATCGGGACTGACGACGAGCCGTGCATGACGAGGTGCGTATTCGGCAGTTTCCGGTGGATCTCTTCGATGACGCTCATCGCCAGTACCGATCCATCCGGCTGGCGGGTGAATTTGTAGGCACCATGCGACGTCCCCATGGCGATCGCCAGCGCATCGACCTTGGTTTCGCGCACGAACTTTACGGCCTCGTCGGGGTTTGTCAGCAGCTGGTCATGCGACAGCTTGCCTTCGGCGCCGTGGCCGTCCTCGGCCTCGCCCATGCCGGTTTCCAGCGAGCCGAGAACGCCGAGTTCGCCCTCGACCGAGATGCCGCCGAAATGCGCCATGTCCGTCACCATCTTGGTGACGCTGACATTGTAGGCCCAGTCAGCCGGTGTCTTGGCATCCGCCTCCAGCGAACCGTCCATCATCACCGAAGTGAAGCCCGCTTGGATCGCCGTCATGCAGCTCGACGGATCGTTGCCGTGGTCGAGATGAACGCAGACTGGAATATGTGGATAGATCTCGACGACGGCATCCATCATGTGCTTCAGCATGATGTCGTGGGCGTAGGCGCGCGCTCCGCGCGACGCCTGCATGATAACCGGTGCATGAGAGGCGTCCGCGGCCTCCATGATGGCGAGTGCCTGCTCCATGTTGTTGATATTGAAGGCGGGAACGCCGTAGCCTTCCTCCGCAGCGTGATCGAGCAGCTGCCTCAGCGTGATGCGTGCCATTGAAGATTTCCCCATATCGATGGTCGAACGGAACGCCGCCATCCTGTCGAAAGTAGAGCCCCGGCGCGCTGGCTGTTCGCGCGCCCATTTGTAAAGGGCAGAATGGCATAGGAGGAGGAATGTAACAAGCCGCAATAACAATATCACAAACAGTATGATATTTGCGGGGAGCCAGCGACGCATGCGCTCCACCGATCGAACGGTGACCAGGAAGGCGGCAAAGCGGACTTTTCCGCCGCAACATCTCAATGAAACTGCAGCTGTTGGTCCCGCCAGCTCGTGGGGGCAGGGCGTGACAAACTTTGGCTGCGTCAGTAGTCTCGCGCGACCAGCCGGCGATCCCGCTGCAACAACCGACCTATTGAGAGGAACCATGAAGCGAACCTATTTTGCGGCCACCTTGGTGGTGGCGTGGAGTCTGACATCGGCGCTGACCGTCGCGGCGGACGACGCTCTTTCGGAAATCAAGAAGGCTGGCGTGATCAAGATCGGCACGACGGGCGACTACAAGCCCTTCAGCTACAAAGCTGCTGATGGCACCCTCACGGGTGCCGACATCGCCATGGCCAAGGATCTTGCTGCCGATCTCGGTGTCAAGGCGGACTTCGTTACCACAACCTGGAAAACAATGCTGGACGATTTCAAGGCCGGCAAGTTCGACATCGCACTCGGCGGCATTACCGTAAACGCAGCCCGTGACGAAGTGGGCGATTTCTCGGTGCCCAATGTGACCGACGGCAAGCGACCGATTGCGCGCTGCGAGGATAAGGAAAAATATACCACGCTTGATGCAATCGACCGACCCTCCGTGCGGGTAATCGTCAATCCGGGCGGGACCAACGACAAGTTCGCCCACGAACATTTCGACGAGGCGTCCATCCAGGTCTTTCCCGACAACAAGACAATTTTTGACCAGATTGCGTCGGGCAGGGCCGACGTGATGGTCACGGACGGCGTGGAGGTGGACCTGCAGTCCAAGCTGCATGCCAGTGTCCTGTGCCCGGTCGCCGTCAAAGAGCCGTTCACGCATTTCCAGAATGCTTATCTGCTGCGCGAAGATCCCGCCTTAAAGGCGGCGGTGGACGCTTTCATGCGCAAGCAACTGGAAAGCGGTGGATGGAAAGAGAAACTCGACGCGGCAATGCAGTAAGGAATCTCTGCTGCGTAATAGCGGACGTATTCTCCGCCCTCATCTGCTGGGATCGTCGTAAGCACTCAGCGGAACCAATAGGCCTAACTTGACGTCCCTCAGCACTACATTCGTGTGCATGCGCCGGATCTGCGGGTTTTCTTTCATGATCAGGGCCGCGATGTCGTCATAATGCTCGACGTCGCGGGCCGTGATAATGGTAATCAAATCCACCGCTCCGGTAACGTAGTAAACTTGCTGGATGTGATCCTGCTTTTCCGCCCAAAGGCGGAACTTCGCTAGCGCATCGTAGTTGTCACGCTCGATCTCCAATCCGGCGATGAACACCATCGGTGTGCCCGTCGCCTTGCGATCGACGACGGCTACTTCTGCCTTGATGATGCCGTCCTCGCGCAGGCGTTTCAGCCGCCTCTGCACCGCCGAGGTCGAAAGCCCGACCTTTTCGGCGATGGTTTCCGCCGTCAGCTGACAATTGCGCTGAATGATGTCGAGTATGTCGCGATCAAAGCCATCCAATCTTTCCATGCTGCTCCCTCCTCCTCCTACGGCGAAATCACCCGGCGACACCGGTGTACTGTCATATTAAACGCATAAGAAACAGATTTCTGCATAATAAATGCAAAACAATCAGAATTTGCGCGCAAATACCGCAGCTATCCGCGATATTCTCCAAACATTATTTGAACCGGTGCCGCGCATGACAAAACCGTCTATCCAGGCCCTTCGTGTGGATGATCTTCACAAGAGCTATGGCCCACATGAAGTCCTCAAGGGCATTTCGACAACGGCGCGTAAAGGCGACGTGATTTCGATCATCGGTTCGTCGGGCTCCGGGAAGAGTACATTTCTGCGCTGCATCAATTTGCTGGAGATCCCCGATCGGGGCCGCATTGTCGTGAACGGCGAGGAAATCGCTTTGAAACGCGCCCGCAGCGGGCAGATGCAGCCGGTGAACTGGCGGCAGATCGAGCGGTTGCGCACGGGCCTCGGCATGGTTTTCCAGACCTTCAACCTCTGGGCACATCGAACGGTTCTTGAGAACATCATCGAAGCACCAGTCCAGGTCATGGGATATGCTCGCCGCGAGGCCATCGAGAAGGCGGACGCTCTCCTCAATAAGGTTGGGCTCTACGAAAAGCGCGACGCATACCCCGCCTTTCTTTCCGGCGGCCAGCAGCAACGGGCGGCCATTGCCCGGGCGCTTTGTGTCGATCCGGCCGTCATGCTGTTCGACGAGCCGACCTCGGCGCTCGATCCCGAGCTGGTCGGAGAGGTGCTCAAGGTGATCCGCGAGCTCGCGGAGGAGGGCCGCACAATGCTGATCGTCACCCATGAGATGCGCTTTGCCCGCGACGTCTCAAGCCACGTTCTCTTCCTGCATCAGGGCCTGATCGAGGAGGAGGGATCGCCTCGGCAGATCTTCGACGCCCCACTCAGTGCCCGTTGCCGAGAATTTACCGGCGTGCTCGCCCATCATTGATCCGCTGCTTGGTCACAGATACCCCAAACAGGAGAAATCCACGAATGAAACTGCTCCCCCTGCTGCTCGCCGGCGCCACGATTGCCATTTCTGCCATCACGGCTCAGGCTGAAGTCCGTTTTGGCGTCATGAACGAATCGTATCCTCCCTTTTTCGCCAAGGATGCCTCCGGTGAGTGGCAGGGCTGGGAAATCGACCTGATGAACGCCGTGTGCGAGCAGATGAAGGAGAAATGCTCAGTTGTCGAGGTCTCCTGGGATGGGCTCATTCCGGCGCTGCAGAGCAAGAAATTCGACGTCATCTGGTCGTCGATGTCAAACACTGCAGAGCGATCGAAGGTCATTGACTTCACCGAGAAGTATTACAACACGCCGAGCACTTTGATCGGCCCAAAAGACCAGAAGCCCGGCGCGACGGCCGATGACGTGAAGGACAAAACTCTCGGCATTCAGGTCTCAACCATCCAATCGGAATACTATAAGAAGTATTTCGCCGATGTCGCTGACGAGAAGACCTATCAGACCCTGGACGAGGCATTCCAGGATCTTGCCGCCGGCCGCATCGACTATGTGTTCGGGGATTCGCTTGCCCTTGATGCATTCCTGAAAAGTGACGCCGGCAAGGATTGCTGCGTCAAGATGGGTGACGTCGCCGACGACGAGGCGATTCTCGGAGCTGGCGTTTCCGGCGGCCTGCGAAAGGAAGATTCTAAGCTCAAGGCAAAGCTGAATGCTGCGATCGCCGCCGTGCGCGCCAGCGGCAAGTACGGTGAAATCACCAAGAAATATTTCGCCTTCGACATCTACGGTACGAACTGACCTCGATCCCGGACCCGGCCGGACGATGGCAACCGAACCACGAGGCATATTAGACCTGCTCTCCCCCTATCCGCCCGGATGGGGCGGAACCCTACTTGTCGGTGCCGCCTCCACGATCGCCATCTCCGCCGGCGCTTTCCTGATCGGCATTCTGCTCGGGACGGGAGGCGCGCTTGGCAAGCTTTCCGGCAACAGGCCGCTCGGCTTGCTGCTCAATGTCTATACGACGGCTATCCGTGCCATTCCGGAACTGATTTTGATCGTCGGGCTCTATTATGCGGGAATGGACGGCCTCAACCGGCTTTTGGCCGGGCTCAATCTGCCTGCGATCGAAGTGAACGGCTTCGTCGTCGCCGTCGCAGTGCTCGGCTTCGTGCAGGGTGCCTATATGACGGAAGTGCTGCGCGGCGCGATCCTCGCCATCCCCGTTGGTCAGATCGACGCGGCGAAGGCCTTCGGCATGGGGCCGATGCTGCGTTTCCGCCGAGTCATCCTGCCGGCATTATTGCCAAACGCCCTTCCGGGCCTTGCCAATCTGTGGATGTCGGTCACCAAGGACAGCGCGCTCGTTGCCGTCGTCGGCTATCAGGAACTGGCGCTCGCCACTCGCCTGGCTGGCGCGAGCACCAAGCATTATTTCATCTTCTTCCTGGCATCTGCCCTTCTCTATCTCGCTCTCACGCTCGTTTCCAATATCGCCTTCAACCTGATCGAGCGCCATGTGCGGCGCGGACAGCCGAAGCCTGCCTAAGGAGCACACGGCATGACCTTCTCGTGGATAGCCTCCTATTGGTCGCTTCTATTGGCGGGCGCCGCGCAGACGGTGCTGCTGCTGGTGATCTCGGTCGTCTTCGGATTCATCCTGGCGATCGGCCTCGCCTTCGCGCAGGTGAGCGGCGGCCCGGTGACGCAATATCTCGCTCGCGGCTACTGCACCTTCCTGCGCGGCACGCCGCTGCTAATCCAGCTCTGGCTTTTTTATTACGGCGTCGGTTCGCTGCTGCCAATGATCCCAGGCCTGCGCCAGAGCCTGTTCTGGCCCATCCTGCGTGAGGGCTTCTTCTTCGCAGCCGTGAGCTTTACGCTAAACTATGCCGCCTACGAGGCGGAAGTGCTGCGCGGCGCGCTGCTCGCAGTGCCCAAGGGCGAGTTGGAAGCGGGCCGAGCCTTCGGCATGCGTCCTTTCACCCTGATCCGGCGCATATGGCTGCCCCGGGCCATTCGCATCGCATTGCCGACAATCGGCAGCGAAATCGTCATGCAGCTCAAAGCGACACCGCTCGCATTTACCGTCACAGTGATGGATCTATACGCGGTGGCGAGCAAGGTGCGCCAGGACACGCTGCTCGTTTATGAGCCGCTGATCGTCGTTACTGTCTTCTATCTCATTCTCACGGCAATCATCGCTCGTGCCTTCCGCCTCCTCGAGGCGCAGGTGCCATCGCGACGCTAACGCCAACGCGGAAATCGATCATGATTCCACACCTTTGCGGACTTGTTTCGCCGTGCTGGCAGAAATGAGTGCTGGAAGGTCATCCGCCAGAGACGCTTCCGGTTGTCGATCGGCTCGAAACTGCGGACGACATCATCGCCAAATGCGGCCAGGCTTTGCGGCCGGCTTTAGATTTAATTCCCCTACGGAGACCTATCCATGAGCAGACTGCGCATTCTCGACGGCGGCATGAGCCGCGAACTCCTGCGCCTCGGTGCCGAATTGAAGCAGCCGGAATGGTCGGCACTGGCGCTGGTCAATTCGCCAGAAATTGTCCAAAAGGTCCACGAGGAATTCATCGCCGCCGGCTCGGACGTCGTCACCACCAACAGCTATGCGCTGGTGCCTTTCCACATCGGCGAAGAGCGGTTTCAGAAGGAAGGGGCGGCGCTAACCGCGCTCTCGGGCCAGTTGGCACGCAAAGCCGCCGATGCCGTCAAGGATCGGAAAGTCCTGGTTGCTGGTTCGCTGCCGCCAATCTTCGGTTCCTACGAACCTCAGAACTTTGATCCTTTGCGGGTCCAGGACTATCTCAAGGTGCTAGTTGAACAGCTCAGCCCCTTTGTGGACCTGTGGCTCGGGGAAACCCTCAGCCTGATCGCCGAGGGCGAGGCAGTGCGCACTGCAGTTTCCGCAAACGGGAAGCCATTCTGGATCTCGTTTACGCTGGCCGATGACGAGGTACAAGTCAAAGGAGGTGAACCGAAGCTGCGTTCCGGCGAGCGGGTCGACGATGCGGCGAATTGGGCAGCCTCGTCTGGCGCGCAGGCGCTCTTGTTCAACTGCAGCAAGCCAGAAGTCATGCGGGCGGCGGTTGAAACAGCATCTCGTGCGTTCAAGACTAGAGGCTCCACGGTAGAGATCGGTGTCTATGCCAATGCCTTCGAAGGGGAGCAAAATGATTCCGGCGCAAATGAAGGCCTCCATACTACCCGCAACGATCTGAACGATGATGGCTATATGCGCTTTGCCTGCTCCTGGGCGGAGGCCGGTGCAACAATAATCGGCGGTTGTTGCGGCATTGGTGCCGAGCATATCCATCGCCTTAAGCAGACCATGACGGAGTGAATCTGTATGAGCGAATGCTGCAAAGCCGCGTTTGTGTCGCAGGTTTCTTAAGTTTACAAAGCCGAGGCTGTGATGAGTATACGACCGATCAGGAGGCATATGGCTTGAATCTATGCGTCGCGTGCTTTTGGGATCGATGTGGACCATGATCGGCTGGAAAACCTTTGTTGGCCCAGCAAACCGGTCGAGATTTCTCTGACGGGCAAACAACGACGCAAACCGAGGCGAAAGCATCGTCAGTAACGTCCCGGCATGTTCTCTGTTTTCTCGGCAAGGAGCGTGTCCTGACGCCCTTGTCCGGTGCGGCATTGCAGGCCATTTGCGACTTCGCCACGGGATTCAACGTTGAACGAGGACTATTCTCACGCCGAGCCGGATGATCGTATCGAGCAGTCATTCGCCGTGTGCCGGGATCGGGTTGAACCTAAAGTGTGAACGCGGCAGACGAGGAAGCCGTCGCCAATCACCAATCCGTGCTCTATGTCCTTGGGCCGAGCATGATCCAGGTGGATGCGGTGAAGGTTTCGATGGCCGCCCTTCTCCTTGTCGGACGGTTGATCGACGCGGGAGCGGTTGCCGTAAAGGGAGAAAGCGCTGGCGTCGCCCATGGGCTTGGTCGATGGAGAGAACTGATACGCCAAGGAGCCGAAGCCCTCAAGGCCCGGTGACCTTTTGGCTCAACAGCGCGTCGGACGCCTGGCTTTCGCGAAACGCCCGCTATCAGCTCAGGGATACCTGGGGAGTGTCGGTTTTCATCTCGTGGGGCTGCCGGAAGTGTATGTGCCGGAATCGTTTGCCACTGAAAGGCAGGCTGTCGCCACGATGGATGCGGTGACTGACGAGATCGCGAAGCGGGGGCTCGGGCCGACACCGATGATACGCCATGCAACCCTTTCCTCTGATTCAACTTATGACGTGGGCGAGTTCAGTTCAATCCATATGGAATGTCAGGCTCGCCACGTGAGCTGGGCGGATCCAGGCGAGGGGTCGTCGGTCAAAAAAGAAGGCGGTAGGCCCTCATGTTTGCCCACCGCCCTCCGCCTCCGAGCGTCCGCCGCCACGCGCTCAAGAGAGAGGCTGAGTCTATCTCAGCGGGGCCTCGGTTTGTATCGAAGCCGACAAACAAATGCATAATGTCATCCAACAGTCACATAGCAATTGTGTGTTGTGATTGCCGCCACGCAAATGTCATTGAAGTTGCTGCGCTCGTCGCCGCCGTTGCTGTGGACAAGCTGTGGATAATCGGTGGATAACGCAATCAATCAGCGCATGATATGGTCCCGAAATCCGATCCCATGTTGCCTATCCGTTCCGAATCTCTTCATCTTGTCGGTGCCTGCTGTCGACCTCCGCCGCAAACGTTGTCGACCGCATGCTCCGGGCGCTCCGACAAGAAGTCGTGGAGCGCCCTTTCTCTTCCGGAAAGATCACTGCAAAGCTGGCGGGCGAGCCAGAACCCGACAGTCGCATTACCTTGTCGCGCAGTCGCTGGATCAAGCAATTGACTACCCCCCTTGATCTTTAGGCACCACCGGAGGGGTCGTTCTCCGGGCATTACCCTGACTACTAGCGCGGCTTGCGCGGACATTTGCGGATAACCAAAGCATGATAAATCTGCTACCGTCTTCCTTCGATCCACACGGTGCTTCAACCCCCGGGAGTTTCGGGCAGACAGTCCCGCGCGATCCATCCCCCGAAGGTATCCGAAGCATAGGCAGGACTTGTCCAGGCCGCCATGTCACAACGCGACATATCATGTCTCCGATCTTCGCAGGAACTTGCCATCGAACGCGGCACCCACTACCCCTTCACCGGGACGCAAGGGCAAACTCCGGGATAATGGAAACGACCTGGGCTTAGGGGAGGATGGAACCGAGACATCCCGACGGCGATTGAATGGGCGAAAATCAGAGCCCGGACTTCAGTGTAATTCAAGATATCAGAGCCAGAATATGAATGTGAAGAACTGCCACAATTTCCATGATTTCCGCCAATTGGCCAAGCGGCGCCTCCCCGGGCCGATCTTCAATTATATCGACGGTGCGGCTGACGACGAAGTCACCTATCGTCGCAACACGACATCCTTCGGTGACTGCGACCTGGTGCCCAGCGTATTGCGCGGCGTGAGCGATGTAGACATGTCGGTGACGATCATGGGCCAAAGACTAGCGATGCCAGTCTATTGCTCGCCGACGGCGCTGCAGCGGCTGTTTCATCATCAAGGCGAGAGGGCGGTGGCTGCAGCAGCAGCCAAATACGGCACTATGTTCGGGGTGTCGTCACTGGGAACTATCAGTTTAGAAGAAGCACGTCAGATCAGCGACGGGCCACAAGTCTATCAGTTCTATTTCCACAAGGACCGTGGCCTGAATCGGGAGATGATGGCACGCTCCAAGCAGGCGGGCGTAAACGTGATGATGCTGACGGTCGACAGCATCACCGGCGGCAATCGCGAACGCGACAAGCGCACGGGCTTTTCGATTCCGTTCAAACTGAACCTTGCCGGCCTCACCCAGTTCGCGGTCAGGCCGGCTTGGGCAATCAACTATCTCATGCATGAACGCTTTCGTCTGCCGCAACTCGACAGCCACGTCGACATGAGCGGCGGCGCCATGTCGATAAGCCGCTATTTCACCGAAATGCTGGATCCTGCGATGTCATGGGCCGATGTCGCCGAAATGGTGCAGCATTGGGACGGACAGTTCTGCTTGAAAGGCATCATGTCGGTTCAGGATGCTCAGCGAGCAGCGGAGATAGGATGTACCGGCATCGTGATCTCCAACCATGGCGGCCGCCAGCTGGACGGCTCGCGCAGCGCATTCGACCAACTCGCCGAAATCGTCGACGCGGTCGGCCACAAGATCGACGTGATGATGGATGGCGGCGTTCAGCGTGGCACCCATGTGCTCAAAGCCTTGTCATTGGGCGCGAAAGCTGTCGGCCTAGGTCGATACTACCTATTTCCGCTCGCCGCCGCGGGCCAAGCGGGCGTCGAACGCGCGCTGGATTTGATGCGTAGCGAAATCGCGCGCGATATGACGCTTATGGGATGCACCTCCGTCGATCAGCTCACAAGACAGAACCTGCGCTTCCGTCAAAACGCCCCATATTAAATTGACCAGCGACCGAGCTCGCTGAAGCTTTGGCGACTTCGCCCGTGCCGCAAACGACCTATCGTGCCTGCGGGTTTGTAGAACCGGCTTCCTGATCGTAAAAACCTGCTGCGGGGGCGCGGCGTCGGTTCCATCAAGACGCAAGATCCGAATGGCGCCGGCCGATCTGTCGGTGCCGGACCGCATGCATGGCAGTGGCGAGCGGAACATCTGCGCTTGTGCAGAGTTAAGACGCGATGAAACATGATGGTGACCATCAGCCGGCGTCCAATCCATATTGACTGGCTTCAAGGGAAGATGCCGCAGATGGCGGCAAGGCCACCTGTTCGGGAGCTAAACGCTTGCTCCGTCATGCGAGTGTATGGGTTCGACTAATCTTTTGCCGACCCAGCGGACGGACCAGCTTTTCTCCGCTTTGGCTGCATCGGTTGTCACGTTTCCAATCACCCTACTCGCATGCGTCCTCCTTCTCAGACCGCCGAGGGCTGGCTCGTCTGCTCCCCGTCTTTTCATAAAGCGGAGGAGAAGTGTCGATGTCGAGCGCCACCGCCGCTCGGCTGAGCTTCGTTCAAAGAAATAGCTACCGGCCGCCTTGGGTTTCGAAATGCGAGAACTGCCAGCGCTCGCTTTTCCAAGCCTCGCAACCTGCATGCAGCTAGACAGCCATCGATAGTCAATGCCGCTCGGCAGCTTTCTGGGCATGATCAAGGCATCAGGCCCTCCAGCGTTGTGGAACAAGTTGCCGGTATCGGCCATTTGTTGTCCATGAAAACAGTCCTGTCGATGTCGCTGCTCGCCGTGGTCTTCACCGTTGGTGGTGTTGGCGCGCAGGAACTTCGGCGCGAAGCCATCGATTCCGCTTCCATTGCTTCCATCGCTGCAGAAAGGCCGACCAAGGCGCCCGCCGATCCAGATCCAGCGGTCGTGCGTCTTCAGGTCCTGCTCGACCGCGCGGGCTCGTCTCCAGGTGTGATCGACGGTTTCTACGGCGAGAATGTTCGCAAAGCCGTGGCAGGATTCGAAACGATGAACAGCCTTGTCGTCGATGGGAAGCCGGATCCGGAGGTGGTCGCCCGCTTGGAAGGCAATGCGCCCATCGTTGAGAGCTACGTCGTCTCGGCAGAGGATGCCACGGGTCTCGTCGACAGGATCCCTGAAGACTACGACGAGAAGGCGAAGATGCAGAGCCTTGGATATACCAGCGTTGCCGAGAAGCTTTCCGAGCGGTTCCACATGGACGTCGGCCTTATGCAAGCGCTTAATCCCTTTTCGCGGTTCGCTCCAGGTGACACGGTTTGGGTCGTGACACCCGGCCCTCCGCAAGAAGGAAAGGTCGAGAGGATCGAGGCCAACAAGCAGACAGGGCAGATCCTGGCCTATGCCGAAAACGGATCGCTGCTTGCAGTCTATCCTGCGACGATCGGAAGCGAAGACAATCCGGCCCCGTCGGGCAAGCACAAGGTGAAAGGCGTCGCGAGGATGCCAGCGTACAGGTACGACCCAAGGCTCAACTTCCGGCAGGGGAAGAATAACAAGGTTTTGACGATACCAAAGGGGCCGAACGGTCCGGTCGGCAGCGTCTGGATCGACCTGACCGAGCCGACTTACGGAATCCATGGGACGCCTGAACCAAAACTCATCGACAAGGTTGGATCGCACGGTTGCGTGCGCCTGACGAACTGGGACGCCGAAGAGCTGGCCGGAATGGTCAAGCCAGGAGTCATGGTGGAATTCGTCAATCAAGGTCCGGCCGCTCTTAAGTGAAGCGTATTGGCGGTAATGAGCGCCCCCCGGTCGCGGATTTTGGCCGCTCTTTCCGCTTTTGACGAGTGCTTGGCTCCCCGCAAGCGATGCCTGCGCGCCGCCTCAGAAGTGCACGGCGTTGTCAGGCGATCGACGCGCAAGGTATAGGAACTGTGGCGCGCTGCCGTTGGCCGAGTGTCCTGAGGCGATAGCGCACGACGATTGTGGCCGCACTGAGCATGTGCTCCGAATCCAGACAGCAGGGGCGCCGGTTTACACCGTGTTTACCAACCTAAAGGCGAAAAATAGCCCTATATGATTAATTGACTTCGCCTTCTAGCTGTACGAATTATCCCGCGGGCTGGAAAACGGAGGGTGTTGCCAATGGCAATCGTTTTTCAATCACACGGGGGTAGCGAGCAAAAGCGCACCGTTTCTATCTCAAGCCTTCGCGCCAGGCCGCCAGCGACAGGTGACGTCGCAGTCGACGAAGAGGCGGACTTCGGCTATTTCGTACCGCCACTGGATGCGCCCGAGAACTACTTGCCCAACACGGCGGAGACGGTTGGGGAACTCGATGAACTCGGCGCAATGTTGATCGATGTTGTCGCTACGCCGACGAGTGAAGATCCGACTGAAGATTCCACGCTCCCGCCGGTTCTCACATATTGGGGCCAATTCCTGGATCACGAGCTGACAGCCCGAACCGATCGCGAAGGGGCGATTTCGAGCATGGTCAACGCACACCCGCCTGTCGCCTCGTCGACAGTGGAGAGCCAGTTCAGGAACGCTCGCTCGCCCCGCTTCGATCTCGATAGTGTCTACGGCGGATCTGCCGTCGGCGACGGAATAGATGCAGACGTTGTCAAAGTGATTTCTGGTCTTCGCCATCCCACGCTGAAAGACAAAATGCGTGTCGGAACAGCGATCGAACCGGGGCCGTTGCCCGACATGCTCGACCAACATCGAGACCTGCCTCGGTATGGCCAGGTCCAGTCGTCTGTCCGGGAAGCGGCTTTACGTCTGGCTCAGGCGGCGATGACTCCTGAGGTGTTTCAGAAATTCTCTGATACGCTGCCCCAGCGCGCAATAATCGGCGATAATCGTAACGACGAAAATCTCGTCGTTGCGCAGTTCCATCTGAGCTTTCTTCGGTTCCACAACAAGGCCATCGACTACCTTGCGTCGCACGACACGGGCTGGATCGCCGATTTCAGCTCAGCGCAGGCTCTAACCAGACTCCATTATCAGTGGCTGATCGTTGATGGATATCTCCAGGGCGTGTGCGACCCGGCTGTGGTAGACCGCATCGTCAACGATCGGGCATCTCATTTCTTCAAGTTCAGAGCCGAATTCGATGCCCGAAGGCAGAATACCCGACTTGGAAATGCCTTGCCGTTAGAATTCTCCGCGGCGGCTTATCGGTTCGGTCATTCCATGGTCAGAGCCTTTTATGACTACAACAAGAACTTTGGGCGGCCGGGCACTGGTTTTCTACCGCGCGCCACCTTGCGGTTACTTTTCGAATTCACCGGCGGCGGCGGCAGGCTGGATGACGAGAAGAAGCTGCCCAAGAACTGGATAATCGACTGGGCGCGCTTTACAGGGGTCGATCCCCACGACGGGAGCGACGGCGAGCCGGCCCGTCTTGCCAGAAAGATCGACACGGAACTCGCTCCGCCATTGCATACGATGTTCAAGGAAGGCGAAGACCAGGACGACCAACAGCTCAAGGCGTTGTTCAAGAACCTGGCAAGGCGGAACCTTCGTCGAGGCTACAATCTCCGGCTCCCGACGGGCCAGGCACTACACAAGCATCTCAAACAAATCGGCGCAGTGGAGTCCTCGCCGATCCAAGATGTCTCAGCCCTGTTTACCACGAAGCCCGATTTGCAGAACTTCCTCGCCAGCACCGCGTCGCGCTTTCACGAACGCACACCGCTCTGGTTCTACATTCTGGCCGAAGCCGAGGCTGCAGGTGGAAACCGATTGGGCGAAGTTGGGAGCTGTCTCGTAGCCTTGACATTCGTGGGCGTGCTGCTTGCCGATCCCGACTCGGCCCTTTCGCGCGGGTTCACGCCCGATCAGAGCCCTCTCAAGATGCCGGACAACGCACCGATCGACTCGATCGCCAAGTGGATGCAGTTCGCCGCGGTTATGCAGTAGGGCTCTTGAGACTGCTGCCTCGCCGCGTCGCGGCGAGGCAAAGAGAGATACCTGCTGCTTTGGGAAATCACTGGACACGAGCCCAAAGCTGCCGCCGGTAGTGGCCGGCACGACCGTTTGACAAATCAGGATCGACACCGTCTAACCGGCGTTCTGACGGCGTCGTCTCCGCTGGTGTCGCTGATCCTGGGATCGGGATTGTGCCGGATGGACTGAAGGATGCCGAACCGGTCCTTCGAGCTGAAGACGGTTCAGGAGGATCGGTTCTAAGGATCGGATCGGTGTTGCCCGGAACAAACGAGTACGACCGGTGTCACGAACCCATGCCGCCGCCGAGCGTGTTACCGCAGGCGCAGAGTGAAAGCAGGATGCTGCAGCCGACCGCAATTGTTGTCACGGTCTTCCTCATCTTCTGTTTCCTTTTGCCATGATCAGGGTTGCTCACGGGTGCCGGGCGCGGCCTCGCGCTGATCGGCATCTTCAAGGTCGGTCGCAATCAGGAACGCGTCGGTATGCTCGCGTGCGGCTTCTCTCAGGGCGTCCAAGCTTGGAAGGTCGTCGCCTTCGATTTCACCGGCTTCCCGTTCGATCTCCCCCTTCGCCTGGATCCAGTGATCTTCCTGACGCCCTTCAGGTCGTCCTTCTCGCTCCCAAATGGCATGAGCTCGTCTCCGCACTTCGTCTTCGTGGATGGGGCCATGCCGTCTTCCATATTCATCAACGCTCTGGGATCGAGCGCCATTTTGCTCTCCTGCCATGTCATTACCTCCAATACCGATTTCTGGTGGAGACGGACGACCTCCCCAGCAGGTAGCCAATGCCGAAGGCTGCCGCGCCAATACCGAGGATGAGTGAGCTTGCGGCCTGCGGGTGGTCTGTGACGCCGACTGCGACAGCGTTAGCCTCCCGCTTGATTGCGGAGGCCGTGTCAGATGCGACTTTCCGGATGCCCTCAGGTTTTTCAACTGGCGATCCGGTGAAGCCGGCTTCGAGTTCATTTGCCATTGAGTTTTCCTTTCGTAAAAGGAGAACTGGCGGGGAGGGGTGTCGGTTCCTCAGGATTTTACCGGCCGATGCGGATAGGTGGTCCGGAGTTCCGGATCGCGTCCAATGGGGCGCATTTGCAGGCCGCGGCTTTAAGATCGCGGATAGATGCCATTCAGGCGTCTCTGAAAGAGCGGGCCAATGGCAATCGTCGCAAGAACTCCGGGCCATATGCGGCAGACGCATAGCTGCGGTGACGGATTGTTGCTGTTTTAAAACGATTGAAACACCTATATCCCAATCATCGAAACGACGCCGGGGCCAAGCACGGTTGCTGACGTCACAGCCCTCGGGAAAGGGGATTATCATGAACGTGGCACGCTCTTTCAACAACTGGCGCAAGTTCCGCCAGACCGTTTCCGAACTTGGCCGGATGTCCAGCCGTGAATTGCAGGATCTCGGCATCGACCGCGCCGATATCCGTAGCATCGCCCGGGCATCGATCGCTCGCTGACAGCGCTGCTCCAAGCTCGCCGACACTGCCGACGCCCGCTCATGCGGGCGTTTTCGCGTCAATTTTTCATGTTTCCGTATTCTCTAGAGCTTTTGCCGTCGCGAGCCTGGCGGCTTCGTGTTTCTTGCATAGCTGCAGTGCAACATTAAGCCTGTCAACCGCCGAGCGATGGCATATGATCTCTCTCTCCGAAGCAATTGCATGTCCTCCCGCAGAGCTTCGTGGTTCAGGCGGCCCCCTCCTCCTTCCAAGGGACGTCTATAGGAACGGCGGCACTCCTCCCAGTCGCTGTTCGCTTTTTTTGAGAAAGCCTGCCGCACCTCCTCCCGCGGCAGGCTTTTTCGTCTCTGGGCGCTGCTTGAGCATCACGTAGCGATGATAGTGCATGTGAATTATAATTCATGAGATGAATTATATTGACAGGTGCGGCGCATTGCGTATAGCTACCCCTACCGGACTTCGAGGAGGAAATCCGGTCATCACTGCGATCACCGGCGCCGGTCTGGCGCCCTTCGGGCTTTTTTGGGAGGGGCTATGGCCCCGAGGAGGACACTTGCGCACTTTTTTCAGCACGACCGCGATGGCGGTCCTTGCGTCGACGCTCTTTGCCGGTTCCACGGCTGCCGAAACGGAGAACCCGTTCCGCTGCAAGCCGGGCGAAAAATACGTCATGAACGTCATGGTGTCGGGCGTGGAATACTGGTTCCCTGTCTATGAAATGTTCAAGCAGGCCGGCCAGCAGCTCGGCTGTGAGACGGAATATACCGGCACGCCGGAATATGACGTCAACAAGCAGATCGCCACATTCGACCAGGCGTTGGCACAGAACCCGGCCGGCATTCTCGTTCATCCGATGAATTCCGATCCCTTCATTGAGCCAATCAACCGCGCGGTCGACCGAGGTACGGCGGTCGTCACGTTTGCGGCCGACTCGCCGCTTTCCAAGCGCGTCTCCTTCATCACCTCGGACAACACCCGCGAGGGCACCTATGCCGCCGACGCGATCGCCGAGAAGATGGGCGGCAAGGGTGAATATGCGGTTCTCGAAAATCCGGGCCAGGACAACCACGACAAGCGCATCGCCGCCTTCATAGCCCGTATGGAAGAGAAGTGGCCGGACATGAAGCTCGTCGGCCGCGCTGCTTCCAACCAGGACCCGACCAAGGCTTATCAGGGGCTTTCGAGCCTTATCCAGGCCAATCCGAATCTCGGCGCGGTCTTCATGCCCGAAGCCAACTCGGCGATCGGCGCCGCACAGGCAAACAAGGAAAGCGGGGGCAAGGTCCTCGTCATGTGCGCAGATGTCAACGCCAACATCCTCGATATGATCAAGGCCGGTGAAGTCTTCGGCTCGATCAATCCGAACCAGGGCATGCAGGGCTATATGGGCTTCATGCTGCTGTGGTTCGCAGAGCATCCGGAACTGATCGACCCGATGAACGACGCCAAGCGCTCCGGATTCAACCCAATGAGCATCCCGGTCGTCGATAACGGCCTGTCGATTGTGACGGCGAAAAACGCCGACGATTTCTACTGGGACAAGTACCTGAAGCGTCGCGGCACGAAGGGTATCGAGGAATGAGCTTCTGAAAATCGACCATCCGCACCCTTCAGTGCGGATGGTCGTGATGGCGAGGGAGGAAGACGATGGCAGAGCCGGTACTCAGCATTCATGGCGTGACCAAGCATTTCGGGGCGGTGAAGGCGTTGACAGACGTCGATTTCACGCTGGAGCGTGGCGAAGTCCATGCGCTCTGCGGCGAGAACGGCGCCGGCAAATCGACGCTGATGAACATTATCGCCGGCGTGCTGCAGCCGAGCGAAGGTGAAATCCGCGTAGACGGCAAGGTCGTGCGCATATCGTCCCCTGCCGCCGCCCAATCGCTCGGCATCGGGCTCGTGCATCAGGAAATCGCGCTCTGCCCGGATGCGACCGTGGCTGAAAACATGTTCATGGCGGCGACCAACCGCCGCCGTGCCCCCTTCATGAACTATCGCGCGCTGGAGCGCGATGCACAGGCCGTCATGGATCGTCTCGCCGCGATCGACGTCCGCCGCAAGGTCGCGGACCTGCCGATTTCCAGCCAGCAACTCGTCGAGATCGCCAAGGCTCTGACGCTCGACTGCCGCGTGCTGATCCTGGACGAGCCTACCGCGGCGCTGACCGAGACCGAGACGCGGCAGCTTTTTGCAATCATCCGCGACCTTAAGGCGAACGGCATTTCGATCATCTATATCAGCCATCGCATGGCAGAGATTTTCAGCCTGTGCGACTGCGTTACCGTGTTTCGCGACGGCCGCTACGTGTGTACCGACCACATCGCCGACATCACGCCAGACGACGTGGTGCGCCGCATGGTAGGGCGCGAGATCACGCAGCTCTATCCGGACAAGCTCGGTGCGGACGACGCGTCCGGGGAGCCGATCCTCGAGGCCGACAATATTGGTGACGGCGCGCGGTTCCATGATGTGAGTTTCGACCTACGCAAGGGCGAGATCCTCGGGATCGGCGGCCTCATCGGCTCCGGCCGCACGGAAATCGCCGAAGGCATCTGCGGGCTCAGATCGCGCTCGGCGGGCACGGTGCGCCTGCATGGCAAGGCGCAGTCGATCCGCGCCTATTCCGATGCCGTGAAGGCCGGCATCGTCTATCTCTCCGAGGACCGCAAGGGGTCAGGCGTGTTTTTGGAAATGTCCATCGCACAGAACATCTCGGTACTGGACCTTAAGTCATTGACCAATCCGATCGGTCTGCTGAACCGTCGCGCGGAAGCCGCCCTGGCAGAGAATTTCGCGCGTCGGCTTGCGGTGCGCATGGGCGGCATTGAGGCGCCGGTCAAATCGCTCTCCGGCGGCAATCAGCAGAAGGTTGCGCTCGCCAAGCAGCTTGCGGTGAGGCCAAAGGTCATCCTGATGGACGAACCGACGCGCGGCATCGATGTCGGCGCGAAAACCGAAATCCACCGGCTGCTACGCGAGCTTGCGCGGTCGGGCATCGGCATCATCGTTATCTCATCGGAAATGCCGGAACTCCTCGGGCTATGTGACCGTGTGCTTGTCGTCCGGGAGGGGCGCATCGCCGGCGAGCTAGGCGTCGACGAGATGACGGAGGAGGCCGTGATCCGCCTCGCTTCGGGGGTGGGCACGGCAAAGGCGGCAAGCCATGCCGCGTGAGGACAAAGTGGGAGAAACGGGAATGGCAATCGACACCTTGGCGACAGGCGCGCCGAAGACAGCGTCCTTCAAACGCATTGGCACAATGCGCGAGGCGGGGCTGATCGCGATCATCCTCGCGCTGTGCGTGATCATGAGCGTTGCCTCGCCGCACTTCCTGACGCTTGGCAATTTCCGCGCCATGCTGATGAGCTTTTCCGTTGAAGGCATCGTCGTCGTGGGCATGACGATCCTGCTCATCGTCGGCGGCATCGACCTCGCGGTGGGCTCCGTGGTCTGCTTCGCGATGGTGCTCTCGGGCTCGCTCTTCCTCGCCGGGCTCGACCCGTGGACGGCCTCGCTCATCGGCATCCTCGCGAGCAGCACGATCGGTGGAATAATGGGCTTCTTTGTGACGGTCGTGGGTCTCAACCACTTCATCACCTCGCTTGCGGCAATGGTGATCGTGCGAGGCCTTTGCCTCATCATCACAAAGGGCACGCCGCTCTCGCTCTTCACGCTGCCGGCGGGCTTCAAGGCGGTGGGGCAAGGCACGCTTTACGGCGTACCCTATGTCATCTTGATCTTCGTCGCCGTCGTCATCCTGTTCGATTTCCTGCTGCGCCGAGCCACCGCCTTCCGCAAAGTCTTCTATACGGGCAGCAACGAGAAGGCCGCGCTCTATTCCGGCATCAAGACCAATCAGGTGAAATTCTGGGTGACCGTGCTATGCTCGACGCTCGCCGGTGTCGCAGGGGTTATCTACATGTCCCGCTTCGGCGCAGCGACCCCCACCTTCGGCGTTGGCATGGAACTCAATATCATCGCTGCGGCGGTGATCGGCGGCGCCTCGCTCAACGGCGGCTCCGGCACGATACTCGGCGCCATCCTCGGCATCGCGCTTCTATCTGTCGTCACGAGCTCTCTGATCCTGCTCGATGTTTCAGTCTATTGGCAGGACATGATCAAGGGGTGCATTCTGCTCGCTGCCGTTTCCATCGACCATTTCCTGCACAAGCAGAAAGCCGCCTGACATGCCAATTGCAAAATTGAAACCCAAGACGACAGTACCGCGCGAGGAGATTGTCATCGCCCGCCAGATGCACCAGGCGCTCGTCCTTCACTTTATGGAAGGCCTGACGCAGGCACAGATCGCCGGCCGGCTCGGCATCTCGCAAGCCACCGTCAACCGCCTCATCAAACGCGGCCGTCAGCTCGGCCTCGTCGAGATCAAGATCAAGTCCCCGGTCGAGCCGCTGGTCGACATGGAGGAGCGGCTTCTGGCACTCGGCGGCATCAGCCGCGCGATCGTGGTCCCGACCGTCTCCGACAATCCGCAGACCGCGCTCCAGGCAGTCGGGGAGGCGGCCGCTCGCCTCCTGATGGAGGAGCTCGACGACGGCGACACAATCTGCATCACTGGCGGCAAAGGGGTGAGCGCCGTCGTCGCCGGTATGCAGCCACCGCGCCGTTTTGATGTCGAGGTCATTCCGGCAACGGGCTGCGTCCAGGGCAAGCACTATACCGACGTCAACCACGTTTCGACCCTGATGGCCGACCGGCTCGGGGGGCGGTCCTACCAGATCCACGCGCCCCTCTTCGCCGACGATGCCGAGCAGCGGGCGATGCTGATCAACATGCGCTCTGTCGCCGACGTCTTCAAACGGGCGCGCGAGGCAAAGGTGGCGGTGGTCGGCATCGGCTCGATCCTAACGGACGACTCCAGCTATTACGACCTGCATCCCTCCTCGAGTACTGATCGGGTGGCGATCGAGCGCTCGGGCGCAAGTTGCGAATTGCTTGCCCACCTGCTCGATGACCAGGGCCGGGTCTGCGACTACAGCCTCAATCGTTCCCTGGTGTCGCTTACCCTGGCGGAATTCGCCTCGATCCCGATGAAGATCGGCGTCGCCAGCGGCCCGAACAAGGCGGGCCCGATCCTCAGCGTCCTGCGCGGCAACCATCTCGACACGCTTGTCACCGACGAGGCGACCGGGGCACGCATTCTTGAAATTGCATCCAAGGAAGGGGTTTCGGCATGAGCGGCGAACAACTGATCCGCGAGATCGGGCGCTCCGGCGTCAAGGCGTCGGCCGTCGGGCTCGGCACCTGGGCGATCGGCGGTTGGATGTGGGGGGGAACCGACGAGGCGCAGTCCATCGCCGCCATTCAGGCCTCGCTGGAGGCCGGCGTAACCCTGATCGATACAGCGCCCGCCTACGGGCTCGGCCGCTCGGAGGAAATCGTCGGCAAGGCGCTTGCCGGCCGGCGTGATAAGGCCGTGATCGCCACGAAATGTGGCCTCGTCTGGCACACGCAGAAGGGCAATCACTTCTTCGACCAGGACGGCAGGCCGGTTCACCGCTATCTCGGCGGGGACTCGATCGTCCATGAAGTGGAGGATAGCCTGCGCCGGCTCGGCACGGACTATATCGACCTCTACATCACCCATTGGCAGGACGTGACGACGCCGGTCGAGGAGACCGTCGCGGCGCTTCAGGAACTGCAGCGGGCCGGCAAGATCCGCGCCATCGGTGCCAGTAATGTCAAACGGTCCGTGCTTGAGCAGTACATAGCCACTGGCTCGCTTGACGCGATCCAGGAGCGGTACAGCATGATCGATCGAGAGATCGAGGCGGACCTTTTGCCGCTCAGCGTTGCAAACGGCGTATCGACGCTCAGCTATTCCTCGTTGGCGCTCGGGCTGCTTTCGGGCAGCATCGGGCCGAACCGGATCTTCTCCGGCGATGATCAGCGCAAGGACAATGCGCGCTTTTCCGTCGCCAACCGGCAGAAGGCCCGCGATTTCTCCGACGCGATCCGGCCCGTCGCGGAGCGTCACGATGCGAGCATCGCCCAGACGGTGATCGCCTGGACACTGGCGCAGCCTGGTGTGACCTTTGCCCTTTGCGGCGCGCGCAATCCGGCACAGGCACTCGACAATGCCCGGGCCGGCACGCTTCGGCTGTCTCCGGAAGATCACGCGGCCATCGACGCCGCCCTATCGGAAAAGCTGGCCAACATCGACGGATAACGGATTGTCATGATGAACCGCGAACAGACATTGGACGGGCTTCGCCGAAGCCCGAAGGTCGACGTGTGCGTCCTTGGCGGCGGCATCAACGGTCTCAGCGTGTTCCGCGAGCTGGCGCTGCAGGGCGTCAACGTGCTCATCGTGGAAAAGGGCGACTATTGCTCCGGGGCCAGCGCTGGGCTCTCGCGCATGGTGCATGGCGGTCTGCGCTACCTGGAAAACGGCGAGTTCAACCTCGTGCAGGAATCGCTTGTCGAGCGCGACCGGTTGCTGCGCAATGCCCCTCACTATGTCGCCCCGCTGCCGACCATGGTGCCGATCTTCGATATCTTTTCCGGGCTGGCAAACGGCATCGTGCGTTTTCTTGGGCTCACCCGTCGGCCGAGCCGCCGCGGCACCGTCGCCATCAAGGCTGGACTGAGCATCTACGACTTCCTGACGCGCAAGCGCGCCCTGATGCCGCGCCATCAGTTCCGTGGTCGCAAAAGCACGCTTTCGAAATGGCCGGGGCTCAATCCGGCGATCCGCAACTCCGCCACCTATTATGATGCCTGGGTCAGTCACCCGGAGCGCATCGGCATTGAGCTCCTGCGTGATGGGCTCTCGGCCGGCCCGAGCGCTGGGGCCCTGAACTATGCGACGATCGAGCATGCGCCGGCTGGGGAATTTCGGCTGCACGACGGCATTTCGGGCGAAACCTTGGCAATCAAGCCGTCACTGGTCGTCAACGCGACCGGCGGCTGGATTGACATCGCCAATGGCGCGCTCTTTCCTGAGGCAGCTCGTCCCGCGCCGCTGATCGGCGGCACGAAGGGCTCGCACCTCATCATCGACCATGCGGGGCTTCGCGACATGCTCGATGGTCACATGATCTATTACGAGAACGAGGACGGGCGCATCTGCATCCTCTTTCCTTATCTCGGCAAGGTGCTTGTCGGCTCGACGGATATCCGCGTGGACGACCCCGCAACGGTGCGCTGCGAGGCCGACGAGCGGGACTATATCCTGCAATCGCTCGCCTTCGTATTGCCCGGTGTCCGCATCCGCCCGGAAGAGATCGTCTTCCAGTTCGCAGGCGTGCGCCCGCTGCCGGCAAGCAATGACAGCTTCACCGGCCGCATCCCCCGTGACCATTATTGCACCGTTCTCGAAGGCCGCGACGGTGGTCCACCAGTGCTCTGCATGATCGGCGGCAAGTGGACGACCTTTCGTTCCTTCGGCGAACTCGCCGCCGATATGGCGTTGGAACGGCTTGACCGGAGCCGCCGCCTCGACACGGCGGACCGCACTTTCGGCGGCGGACGGGCATTTCCGATAGACCGTAGCGGCTGGATTCGGGACTTGTCGGAATCGACAGGCCTTTCCCTCGATCGCGCCGCAACGCTGTTCGAGCGCTATGGCACGGATGCCAAGGCCGTTGCCCGCTTCGCCGCCGCGGGGCCGGACAACCTCTTGCCTCATGCCGGCTACAGCGCCCGGGAGCTCCTGCATCTCATCCGTACGGAGGCGGTCGAGCATCTGGACGATCTGCTCCTCCGGCGCACGACACTTGCCATCACCGGCGAGCTTTCCCTCGACATGGCCGAGATCGCGCTCGACCTCCTCGCCGACGACAAAGGCTGGCCAGTGCAGCGCAAGGACGAAGAGCGCACCCGTTTTCTCACCCTCATGCGCGAGCGCCACGGCGTCGCGGAGGCAACCCTTTCCGCAAGGAACAAACAAAGGAGTGAACCATGCGAGACAACCGCAAGATCCGGATGAATCGGCTGTTCGGCAACGGCCGTTGCCTGGACGTGGCGATCGATCACGGCGTATGCAACGAACCGTCCTTCCTCGATGGACTGGAGAACATGCCGGCCATCGTGAAGGCGCTCGTCGATGCGAAGCCGGATGCGATCCAGATGAACTACGGCCAAGCCGACCTGCTGCAGGATATATCCGGCAAGGAGAAGCCGGCGCTCGTCATGCGCATCGACATGGGCAACCCCTATAACCGGATCCGCCATCGCGACATGTGGGCGGTGTTGCAGAACGAGGCGGAGCCGCTGATCGGCGCGTTGCAGATGGATGCCGCCTGCGTAGTAGTCAACCTCTTCATGCTGCCGGACGAGCCGGATCTCTTCCGCCAGTGCGTGCAGAACATTTCTCGCGTACGGGCAGACTGCGAAAAGTACGGCGTGCCGCTGATGATCGAGCCGCTCGTCATGCAGCCAGTCACCGAACGCGGCGGCTACATGGTCGATGGCGATGCCGACAAGATCGTCACGCTGACGCGGCTTGCCCGCGAGATGGGCGCGGACATAGTCAAGGCGGATCCGACGGCGAATGCGGAAGACTTTCACCGCGTGGTCGAGGCTGCGCGCTGCCCGGTTCTGGTGCGCGGCGGCGGCAAGGAAGACCTGCGCGCTGTGTTCGCCAAGTCCGCGGCCTTGATGCGGCAAGGCGCGGTGGGCATGGTCTATGGGCGCAACATCTACCAACATGCCAATCCGAGCGCCGTCGTGCGCGGGCTCATGGCGATCGTGCACGACGATGCGAGCAGCGAGGACGCCTTCGCGCTCTATCAGCAGGGATGAAGGCCTAACCGAACCTGGGAGGGGTTGCGAATGGGAGACTATCTTTTAGGGATCGACGCCGGCAACACCGTCATCAAGGCGGTGATCTTCGATCGGACGGGCCAGGAACTGGCGCATGCGGGGGAGGAGGGCCACAGCCGCATGCCATACCCCGGCCATGTCGAGCGCGATCTCGGCGAACTCTGGGCCCATGCCAAGCGTGTCATCCGCACCTGTGTGGACAAGGCGGGTATCGTGGCGGCCGATATTGCGGCAATCGGCTGTGCTGGCCATGGCAACGGGCTTTATGCGCTCGACCGGAACGGCGAACCGCTCCTCGCCATCCAGTCGCTCGACACGCGGGCGATAGGTCTCGTCGAAGAATGGGCGGCGGAAGGCGTGGGCGACCGGACCTATCCGATCGGCCGCCAGCGCCCCTGGCCCTCGCAGACGCCAACGCTTCTTGCCTGGCTGAAGCGGCACAGGCCCGAGCTCTTCGAGCGCATCGGCACGGTGTTCTTCTCCAAGGATTTCGTCGTCAACCGTCTGACCGGCCGTCGCGTCAGCGAGGTCTCCGACATGTCAGGTGCCGGCCTGCTCGATCTCGCCGCCCGCCGGTACGACCGGACGCTGATGGCTGCCTATGGGCTGGCCGACTGCATGGACCTGCTGCCGCCGCTCATCGAAAGCGCCGACATCGCTGGCACCGTGACTGGAGAGGTCGCAGCGCAAACCGGCCTTGCAGCCGGCACGCCTGTCATCGGCGGATTGTTCGACGTCGTCGCCTCAGCACTCGGCTCGGGCGTCTCGCGCACCGGCAGCGCCTCGATCATCGCAGGCACGTGGAGCATCAACCAGGTGATCATCGATCGCCCCGCCCTCGACGGGCCGGTCTTCATGTCCGCGACCTTCGACCGCAGCCGTTACATGGCGATGGAAAACAGCGCGACCTCGGCCGCCAATCTCGAATGGCTGGTACGGGAGTTCTTCGAGGGAGAACATCAGGAGAGCGTATCGCCCTTCGACGCCTGCTGCGCTTTAGCGGCTGCGATCGAACCGGCGTCCGACGATCCACTCTACCACCCCTACCTCTACGGCGCCCAGCAGGACGGCCATGCGCGGGCGGGCTTTTATGGGGTTGCGGGCTGGCATGGCAAGGGGCACCTGGTTCGCGCGCTTCTGGAAGGCGTCACCTTCGGGCATCGCCAGCACATCGAGACGATCCGCAAGGCGGGCGCCATCTTCGACGAGGCCGTGCTGTCGGGCGGCGGATCGCGCAGCCGCCTCTGGCCGCAGATATTCGCCGACGTGCTGGGTATGCCCGTTTCCGTCGCTGTCTCGCGGGAAACGGGCGCATTGGGCGCGGCGATTGCGGCGGGAACGGGCGTCGGCCTCTTTGCAGATTTCACGGAAGGGGCGAATGCCATGGTGCGGGTCGAACGGCACTACAAGCCGAACGATGCGCTGACGGCGCACTACAACAGGCGCTATGCGCTGTACAAGGATATTGCCGAAGCGATGACCCCCCTCTGGCGGCGGCTTTCGGCAACCAAGGACCAGGTGGCGGGAGCTGCGGCATGAACATGCATGGCACTGAAATGCCGGTGGACGAAGGCATCTACGATTTCATCGTCGTGGGTGCCGGCTCGGCCGGATGCGTCCTGGCAAACCGTCTGTCGGCCGATCCGAAGAACCGGGTCCTGCTGCTCGAAGCCGGCGGCTCGGATCGCTACCATTGGGTCCATGTGCCAATTGGCTATCTCTATTGCATGGGCAACCCGCGCACCGACTGGATGATGAAGACGGCCGCGGAAGCCGGCCTCAACGGCCGCGCGCTGAACTATCCGCGCGGCAAGCTGCTTGGGGGCTGCTCGTCGATCAACGGCATGATCTATATGCGCGGCCAAGCCGCCGACTACAACGACTGGCGGCAGGCCGGCAATGTGGGCTGGGGCTGGGACGACGTACTGCCGTACTTCTTGAAGTCAGAAGATAACTATCGTGGCAAGTCCGCCACGCACGGCGCCGGCGGCGAATGGCGCGTCGAACGCCAGCGCCTCTCCTGGCCGATCCTCGACGCCTTTCGCGACGCGGCGGAAGAGCTCGGCATTCCGAAGACCGGCGACTTCAACGACGGTGACAACGAGGGTTCGGGTTATTTCGAGGTCAACCAGCGCGGCGGCGTGCGCTGGAACACAACAAAAGCGTTCCTGCGGCCGGCGATGAAACGCACGAATCTGCGCCTGCTCACAGGTGCCGAAACTGAACGACTTGAATTCAACGGAAAGACGGTCACCGGCGTGCGCTTCCAGCATCGCGGCCGCCTCTGCGTCGCTCGCGCATCCCGAGAAGTCGTGCTATCGGCTGGAGCGATCAACTCACCGAAGATCCTGGAGCTGTCGGGCGTAGGCCGGCCGGAGGTGCTCTCCGCCAACGGAATTCCCATCCACCACGACCTTCCGGGTGTCGGAGAGAACCTTCAGGACCACCTTCAGATCCGCACGATCTTCAAGATAGAAGGCGCGCGCACACTGAACCAACTCTATCACAGTCTCTTCAGCCGCGCCGGCATGGGTTTGCAATATGCCATCAGCCGGTCCGGCCCGCTCTCCATGGCGCCGAGCCAGCTCGGTATCTTTGCCAAGAGTGATCCGGCCGTCGCGACGGCCAATCTCGAGTACCATGTCCAACCGCTCAGCACCGATCGGCTTGGCGAACCGCTCCATCGCTATCCGGCTGTAACGGTGTCCGTCTGCAATCTCCGGCCCGAAAGCCGCGGCACGGTGCATGTGACGACGCCCGACGCGGCGCACCCGCCAGAAATCCGCCCGAATTACCTCTCCACCGGCGGCGACCGGATTCTGGCGGCACAGTCCATCCGCCACGCTCGCAGCCTTATGAAAACGAAGGTGCTGGCGCGCTTCCGGCCGCAGGAAGTCCTTCCCGGTCGGGAGTACGACAGCGACGAGGAACTGATCCGCAGGGCGGGCGACATCGCGACGACCATTTTTCACCCAGTCGGCACGTGCAAGATGGGAAATGACACCTTGGCGGTGGTGGATCCGACGCTGAACGTGCACGGGATCGATAGATTGCGTATCGTCGACGCCTCTATCATGCCGAAGATTGTCTCCGGCAACACGAACTCGCCGGTGATTATGATCGCCGAGAAGGCTTCGGAAATCATTCTGAAGCAGTTGTGACAATAAAATGTGCTTAAGGCCGGCGCTGAAGTTCACGTTCAATCGCAGTGAGCGAGGCTCCAGTTTCGATCCTTTTATGTTGGAGTGGACGGCCCCTGAACGGCATCGAAATGTGCCAGAATGAGCTGTTAAGATCTCAATCGAAGGGGCCGCCCATGGACAAGATTATTCGTATTGGCATGGATACGTCAAAACATGTTTTTCAGTTGCATGGCGTGAATGCTGGAGAGAAGCCGGTCTTGCGTGAGAAAATGCGACGCAAGGAGATGATCGACTTCTTCACGACCTGCCCGCCAACTTTGGTCGCGATCGAGGCCTGTGGTGGTTCGCATCATTGGGCACGGCTGCTCGCCTCATTCGGGCATGAGGTAAAAATGATCGCACCACAACTTGCCAAGCCCTACGTCAAACGGAACAAGAACGACGCAGCTGACGCCGAAGGGCTCTGCGAGGCAATGAGCCGCCCAACGATGCGGTTTGTTCCGGTGAAGACAGCTGATGAACAAGCGGCACTCATGCTGATCAGCGTCCGTACCCGCCTCATCGCCAACCGCACCCAACTCGCCAACGCAATCCGGGGCTACGCCAATGAGTTTGGTGTCTCCGCAGCCAAGGGGCTGGCACATATCCCTATGCTGCTTGAAAGGATACAGGCCGACGCGACTGTGCCAGAGCTCGCACAGGAATTGTTCATGAGCCAGGCCGAGGAATACGCTCAACTGGAAAAGAAGATTGCGGATGTGGAGGCCAAGGTAAAGGCATGGCAGCGTAACGACGAACGCAGCAGACGTCTCAACACCATTCCCGGCATTGGCCCAATCGGTTCGGCTCTTTTGATCATGAAGACACCCGCTCCGGAGCTGTTCCAGTCTGGCCGCCAGTTCGCAGCCTGGATAGGGTTGACGCCAGAAGATCACTCGACCGGCGGCAAGCTGCGGCTCGGTGGTATCACCCGAGCCGGCGATGAAGCTCTGCGGGCCGTCTTGGTGGCAGGAGCAACCGCTGTCATTCATCACGCGCGGCGATCTGGTAAGGCTTCTCAATGGTTGGCGGAACTGCTCAGACGTAAGCCGCCTAAACTGGCAGCTGTCGCACTTGCCAACAAGATGGCGCGCATAGCCTGGAAACTCATGATCTCTGGGCAAACATACAGCGCACAATCAGGAGCAGCTTTGACGGGATGCGCCACATGAAGATTGGCGAGCAAGAACCCTGGATATCCTGATCTTCACCACGTGTTGGTGATACAACAACTTGCAGGATAATAGCAGATGGTGTGATCGATCGATCCGGGACACAGGATACTCCGGAAATCCCTTTGGCTCCTCAAGGCCGCCTTGATGTTTGGGACCTGTGTTGCGGAAACCATCTTGGCCAGCGTTCATGTGCGGACGCAACAACAGGCCGGACATATGGACGCAAGCGATCTGGTCAAATTATCTCGAAATATCTTGCGAGTCGGGGGCCGTCCACATAAGGGGTTTGTATTGGTCGTTTGGGCCGAGTATAAAGCTTTTTCTGCGGCACCGACGCTCACCAACGCTTTGGTCGTCAGACAGCCAAGCGCTTCTTCCTCGGAGCGTGGCTGCCGTTGAAACCGCTTCTCCAATCCCGTGCGGGATTGAGCCTCCATTCAACCATCTAGGTCCGCAGCTGTGCAACGCCTTGTAATGCAGACGGTCACCTCTTATCTTTTGGCAATCACCCACATAATCCCATACCGCGCGGCTTGCGTTCTGATGACGTCGACAATCCGCGTGTCAAAGGGTAGCCGACGTGTGGCCCCCTGTGCTGCTAAGGTACTCGATTGAACAAGACAAGCATTGCTGCCGCGCCTGCGGCCATGAAGGTGCGAGCGCGGTGAGGTCGTCGCTCGGCCGGACAACAACTGGAAGCCGCCCCCCTGCCTTCTCACGCGCAGGGAACTGGAGGCGATCATTGCCAAGCATCGGCTGAACATAAACCACAATGATAAGGAACAAGCAGATGCAGGTCATCGTCATAGACAGCGATCTCGAACAGGCCATCCGCGCGGTGAAAAAGAAGATCCAGTTCCTCGAGATGAAGCCCCTGGGAGCGTCGGGTTCATGAAGGAGCCCTGTCGATTACCTGATGGCAAAAGGTAGTCCGCAAGAAGATGCTGCGCGAGGGCCTCCTGCCTATCGCCATGCGACAAGCGTCTGCCCGTATGATCCCGCCGGCACACTGAGCCGGCAGCCGAAACCTTGAAAGGTCGAACAATGGAAGAATTGCACAGCATAACAATCTCGCATGAGCGGCTCGATGATTGCCGTGATGTCGTCGAGCCTGATCTGAAGGATCTTATCCGCACTACGATCGCTTCTGGCTTCTCGGCCGAGGAAGTTCTTATTGCGATCAGCGAACTGGTGGCAGAAGATTTCGCCGCAGTCGTCAAAACGCCGAGTGTCCACTGACACGCCGGCGAGGAACTGACCATGAGAATTTCGCCGCAAGGAGACTTGTTTGCTGAAGCGGAGACGCGATTGCCCGAGGGATTGCGCTATCAACCCGCCGTCGTTCCCGAGGCGGTCCAGTCGGATCTGCTTCGAGAGATAAGACAATTGCCGCTGAAACCGTTCGACTTTCATGGCTTTGAAGGCAAACGAAAGGTCATCTCCTACGGCTGGAAGTATGACTTCGACAGGGAGCGGGTGAGGCGCATTGACGACGTCCCGCCGTTCCTTTTGCCCGTGCGCACCCTTGCGGCAGATTTCGCCGGTGTTGAACCCGATGGATTGCAACAGGCGCTGATCACCGAATATGCGCCGGGCGCGCCGATCGGCTGGCATAAGGACAAAAAAGTGTTCGGCAGGGTCATCGGTGTTTCATTGCTATCGCCATGTACTTTCAGGTTGAGGCGTCGCGCCGGCCCGAACTGGGAGCGTGTCTCGGTGATTGCCGAGCCGGGCTCCGTTTACCTGCTCTCGGGTCCCGCCCGAAGCGAATGGGAGCACTCCATCCCGCCCGTCGAGCAGCTTCGCTATTCCATTACCTTCCGCGAGATCGGCTGACGGAACCGTGCAGGTTGCCTGAACGACGGCGCGATGATCTGGTTGGCCTTACGGTCTTGAACAGTCGGAGACAACTCCCAATATCAGTTCGTCAGGATCATTGGTGGCATGAAAGGAGGAAGAGATGCCGCTCAACGATGTTCCATGGACCCGGCCGGTGAGGATTCGGCTGCAATGCGGTTTGGAGCGGACCTTCACAGGCGCTTACGACGCGTTGGATTTTCTCGAAAACGAATGGCCACTGCGCCACGGAGAGCGCCATGAACGCGCGCTGAAGACGTGCCGGGGTGCCCTCAACGGAACCATTCCCGCTGTGATCGCGCGCGAGGCATTCCTGGCGGCTTGTCTCGAAGCCGGCATGCCTGCCGTCATGGTCCCGTGGAAGAGAAGGCCGGCCATCCACCCGGCCCGGCCAGTACGGGCAGCCATTGTCTAGGGCGTCAGCGACGGCCTCGTCTCCGAAGAGACGAGGCCTGGTACAAGCTTCCTGTTTTGCGATGATCGGCTGGAGGAACGCCACCATGGAACTTCCAGCTGCCAACCAGCATTTCGCTGTCGGAGCTGTTTTCGGGAACAACCATGGCCAGTGATAAACTATCGACCTATCGATCGAAGCGCGATTTTCAAAGGACGGCTGAGCCCAGCGGTGAAGGGCGCATTGCGCGCAGCAATCGCCCTCGTTTCGTCATCCAGAAACACGACGCGACCCGCCTTCACTATGATCTGAGGCTCGAGTTCGATGGGGTCTTCAAGTCCTGGGCCGTCACGAAAGGCCCGTCTCTCGACCCGCACGACAAGCGATTGGCGGTCGAGGTGGAGGACCACCCACTAGATTATGGCGATTTCGAAGGGACTATCCCGAAAGGCCAGTATGGCGGCGGTACTGTGATGCTATGGGACCGTGGCTATTGGAAGCCGGAAGGAAAGAAGAGCCCGAAGCAAGCTCTGGAAAAGGGCGACTTCAAATTCACCCTTGAAGGCAAACGCCTGCATGGCGGCTTCGTGCTGGTGCGCATGGGCAACGATCGCGAACGTGGTAAGCGAACCAACTGGCTGCTGATCAAGCACCATGACGCCTTCTCGGTCGAGGAGAATGGCGCGGCGATCCTGGAGGAGAATGACACATCAGTCGCCTCCGGCCGAACAATGGAGATGATCGCCGCTGGCAAAGGGCGCAAGCCCAAACCATTCATCGTCGCGGGAGGCGACGTTCAGGCTGATGCGGTCTGGGACAGCCATCAAGGGCTGGCCGCTGACGAGCGAAAATCGGATGTGCGAGCCGGCAAGGCGTCGGTTTCGCCTGTCGACCTGCCTGATTTCGTCGCGCCACAGCTCTGTCAGACCCTGAAGCGCCCTCCCGTGGGCAAGGGCTGGATCCACGAGATCAAGTTCGACGGTTACCGGATCCAGATGCGCGTGCTGGACGGTGAGGCGACACTGAAGACCCGAAAGGGCCTCGACTGGACAGCCAAATATCGCGAAATAGGCGAGGCGGCATCTGCACTGCCCGATTCAATTATCGATGGTGAGATCTGCGCCCTCGACGAGAATGGTGCGCCCGATTTCGCGGCTCTGCAGGCGGCGCTTTCGGAAGGCAAAGCCGGGGATCTCGTCTACTTCGCATTCGATCTTCTCTACGACGGTGGTGAGGATTTGCGATCTCTGTCAGTTGCGGATCGGAAGGCGCGGTTGCAGAGCCTGCTGGCGGAGGCAGGCGACAATCCCCGCATCCGGTTTGTCGAGCATTTCGAGACTGACGGCGACGCGGTCCTCAGATCTGCCTGCAAGCTGTCGCTGGAAGGCATCATCTCAAAACAGGTGGACGCGCCGTACCAATCCGGCCGAACAGAGACCTGGGCCAAATCCAAATGTCGCGCCGGCCACGAGGTCGTGCTCGGCGCTTATGCCAAGACGAATGGCAAGTTCAGATCCTTGTTGGTCGGCGTCTACCACGGCGACCACTTCGTCTATGTCGGCCGCGTCGGTACGGGATATGGCGCGAAGAAAGTGGAAACGCTGCTTCCGAAGTTGAAGGCGCTCGAGACGACGAATTCGCCCTTTACTGGCATCGGCGCGCCGAAGAAGGGGGCGGAAGTGACTTGGCTGAAGCCCGAACTCGTGGCGGAAATCGAATTCGCAGGCTGGACCGCCGACGGCCTTATCCGCCAGGCTGCTTTTAAGGGACTGCGCGATGACAAGCCGGCCAAGGAAGTCGTGGCCGAACGGCCGGCGAATCCTTCTAAAACCGACCTGCCGGGGCCGGCGCTGGTAGCCACGGCGGCCAGGTCGACGCGACGGAAGGGTGTTAAGGCGGACGTGATGGGCGTGCTGATCTCCAACCCGGACAAGCCGCTGTGGCCGGATGCCAATGACAAGGGATCCGTCACCAAGGAAGAGTTGGCCCGCTATTACGAAGCCGTCGGCTCCTGGATGATCGAGCACATCAAAGGGCGGCCCTGCTCCATTATCCGCGCCCCCGACGGGATCGGTGGCGAGCAGTTTTTCCAGCGACATGCCATGCCTGGCACCTCGAGGCTTCTCGAACTGGTCAAGGTCTTCGGTGACAAGAAGCCATATCTGCAGATCGACCGGATCGAGGGTTTGGCTGCCGTCGCTCAGATCGGCGCTGTCGAACTGCATCCTTGGAATTGCGAGCCGCAGCAGCCAGAAGTGCCAGGGAGGCTCGTCTTTGACCTCGATCCTGGTCCGGACGTGCCCTTTTCCACCGTCGTTTCGGCGGCCCGCGATATGCGTGACAGGCTTGAGGAACTCGGCTTGATCAGTTTCTGCAAGACAACTGGCGGCAAGGGCCTTCATGTGGTTACCCCGCTTGCCATCAATAAACGCAAGCCGCTCTCCTGGTCTCAGGCGAAAGCGTTTGCGCATGCCGTCTGCCAGCAAATGGCGCGCGACAATCCCGAGCTCTATCTGATCAAGATGACCAAGAGCTTGAGGAACGGTCGGATATTCCTCGACTATCTGCGCAATGACCGCATGGCGACGGCGGTTGCACCATTGTCACCACGGGCCCGGTCCGGCGCCACCGTCTCGATGCCGCTGACATGGACGCAGGTCAAATCCGACCTCGATCCGAAGCGATTCACGGTCAGAACTGTGCCGGCTCTGCTCGCAAAGACATCGGCTTGGCAGGGCTATTGTGATGCCCAGCGGCCGCTGGAGCAGGCGATTAAGCGTTTGGGCAAGACAACAGCCGCCGCATGAGCGGCATCTGCAATAGCCCTGCTGCCGATCGTATTGCCTTCATGGTCATGGCCTGAGTTGCCGTACCGATGATTTCATGCTGGTATGCCGTACATGCCAATATCCGCTTGAGAAGTGGCTTCACCTCATCACTGACGTGCCGAAGCCGCTCCTCCAGGGAAGCAATCGCCGCCTGTATCATCTCGACGCCTTTCGCGTGAACAGGTTCCGCGAAGCGCTGATCGGTGGCGCCGACTGTGTGATCTATTCCCATCAACAATCCGTCACATCGAAGACGGCCGCGTTGTCCTGGACCTCCCGAAGCCCCTTATAGGAAGCGTGGCGTAGATTGCGGTCATGCGTCCAGCCGCGAAATTCGATCTCGACGATCAGTGTCGGCTGCGCGAAGACGAAGCGCTTGCCCTTAAGCGGAACCACCGGGGTGTTCGTTCTCAGATGATCGAGCGTCTTTTTCAAATACTCGGCATCGCTCCTGGTGAAGCCGGTGCCGACCGACCCGACATAAACCCAGTCGAAGCCCTTCTTGCCGGCCAGTAGCAGACTGCCGATGCCGCCGCGCGCTGACGCCGATTGTTCGTAGCCGATGACGATGAAGCTTTCACTCTGCACGCACTTGATCTTCAGCCAGTCGCCAGTCCGACCGCTGCGGTAAGGTTGATCCCGATGCTTGGCTATGATCCCTTCCAGGCCGACCTGGTATGCGTGCTCAAGGAGATCTTCGGCTGGCAGTTCTATCGCTTCGGAAAGGCGGATCGTCCCATTGCCGCCTTCTGGTATCAGATCTTCAAGAAGGCGCCGGCGCACGGCAAGCTCGGCGCGAGTGAGATCGTGTCCGTCGAGATAGAGAAGGTCGAAGGCGTAGAGGATGGCCTCGCTCGAGATCCGTTTGCCGCCCCGACCTCCGAGCGAACGCTGCAAGGCGCTAAAGTCCGACCGGCCCTGTTCGTCGAGAACAACGGCCTCGCCGTCGAGAATGGCGGTCGTCCCGAGGTCTCTTGCCGCCGCGGCGATCGAAGGAAAGCGGTGGGTCCAGTCATGGCCGCCGCGCGTAATGATGCTCACACCCTTTGGTTCGATATGGATCGCGAGCCGGTAACCGTCCCATTTCACCTCGTAAAGCCAATCCGGTCCCAGCGGAACCACGCTCTTCAGCAGGGCGAGGCAGGGTTCGACGCGCTGCGGCATCGGATCGAAAGGCAGGTTCGGCTGGTCAGGATCGCGCTTTCGGATCGGACGCGACTGGAGTGCAGAATGAGACACGTCGAGCAATGGCAAAGAGGGTCGGCGCGGGCGCGTCATGAGGCTACTGCCTCTCCGAGCGGTTTTCAGCTTCGACCGATTTGCGCAGCGCATCCATGATGTTGATGACGTTGGTTGGCGCCGGCTCTTCCTTGTCCTTGCCTTTCGACTTTGCCCTGGCGGGCTTCTTCATCAGCTTCTTCTTCGCCTCGATGATGTCGAGGAGCTTATCCTGGACAGGGTCGGAGGCCATCTTCGGGTTCCAGTGTTGTGTCTGCTTTTTGATGAGTTGCTGGACCAGGGGCATCAACTCATTGTCGGTCATCTCGTCATCGATCTTCTCGAAGTAGGTCTCTGCGTCGCGGACCTCATCGCCGTAACGCAGCGTCCAGAGCACGATGCCCTTACCGCGCGGCTCAAGCATGACGGCCCGTTCCCGACGCGAGATGACAAGTCTGGAAATACCGACCATATTCTCGGCCGCCATGGCGTCGCGAATGACCGAGAAGGCTTCCTGGCCGACAGGATCGTCCGGCGACAGGTAGTAAGGCGTGTCGAGCCAGATCCATCCAACGCTATCGCGCGGCGCGAACACCTCGATGTCTATGGTTTTGGTGCTTTCGAGTGCAACATTTTCGAGCTCCTCGTCTTCGAGAATGACATAGTCGTTCTCGCCTTTTTGGTAACCTTTGACTTCGTCTTCGTCCTTCACCTCCTTGCCGGTGACGGAATCGACATAGTGGCTCACGACGCGATGCTGGGTTTGCCGGTTCAGAGTGTGGAAGCGCACCTTTTCGTTTTCCGACGTGGCCGGCGTCATTTGTACCGGGCAGGTAACCAGCGAAAGCTTCAGATAGCCTTTCCAGTAAGGGCGGAGAGCCATGGTGTCCTCTTCGATCAGCCAGCACGACGCTGGTGGGCGCCACCAGTGCTGCGGGCCGCGGATGCGGCGGCCCGATTGGCTTTTTGCCGGCCTTTGCCGGCGTTGGCGTTGGCCGCGGTGCGTTTGCCCTTGGCAGGCGTGGACATTCCGGCACTTTCACGCAGGGCCTGTAGAAGATCGCTCGGTTTGGATGCTGGGGGTGCCTTCTTCTTCGGCAGCGCGCGGCCTTCCATCTTTGCTTTCACGAGCTCGGCCACCGCCTCTTCGTAGCGGTCGTCGAACTGTTTCGGGTCGAACTCACCCTTCTTGGTGTTGATGATGTGCTTTGCCAGCTCCAGCATCTCGCCTTCAATCTTCAGGTCCGGCATCTCCTCGAACGCCTTCTGCGATGAACGCACCTCGTAGTCGTAGTTCAACGTCGATCCAATCAGGCCCTTGCCGTGCGGTCGGATAAGTACGGTGCGCAGGCGCCGGAACAGGACCGTGCGAGCGACTGCGGCGACCTTGGCTTGTTTCATGCCGTCACGCAGGAGCTTGTACGCATCGCTGCCCATCTTGTCGGGCGCAAGATAATACGGTTTGTCGAAATAGACGTCGTCGACCTCGTCGCAAGGAATGAATGCCTCGACCTTCAGTGTCTTGTCGCTATTTGGAATCGCCGCTGCGACTTCTTCCGGTTCGAGGACAACATAGCGCCCGTCCTCTATCTCGAAGCCCTTCACCTGTGCCTCGCGCTCCACCGTATCGCCGGTTTCGCTATCGACGAATTCGCGGCGGACGCGATTGCCGGTCTTGCGATTCAAGGTATTGAAGGCTATCCGCTCGGATGACGAGGCGGCCGTGTAAAGCGCGACCGGAAACGCAACTTCGCCGAACTTGATGTAGCCCTTCCAATTCGCTCGCGGTGTAACCATTTACGCGGACTCCTGACTCCAACCATCGCGAATCAACCGGTTCACTGATCGATTGTTCCGACTCGAAACGAATCTAATTTCAATGACTTAGTCTTGGCTCGGCGCTCGTTTTCCGCGTCATCATCATGCCCTTGATTCGATGCATCTTTTCGCCCCCGGCGTGCGTTCTTAGTTGGTCGCAACTGACGCATGGATGACATGACCAAGCCTGAACGGATCGATAAGGCAGCGACCAACGCTATGTCCGCCGCAATGAAAAGGGACAGTTCAAGGAGAGCGACGACCTCGGCGGCTCTCTTTCTGCTGATCGCCGCCTAACGGCAAAAACCAAAACAAGGGCCTGGTGAGGGCGACCGGAGGGATTACGAAGGTCAAGCACTGACCAGGTTTCGCCCTTGAACTGGCATCAACGGCGGGTAAGAGCTTTAAGCGTCTGCACGGCGAAACGGAGGATGTCATTGAAGTGCCTCGATCAGTTCCCCGATCGTCCGGATTGGTCGCTTCAATGCGGCCACTTGCATTGTGACTTGTCTCCAGCCTTGAGATGAAAATTATGCGCGAAGGTGCCCCTGAAAAATTCGCCAGCGGTCAAGGCAAGAGTGGCGATTCGTGTTATAGGGCTGAATCGGTGAGATGATGCAAAGCATTGGGAGGACTTGGAATGGTTGAAGCCGGCTCCAATAGCCGACTAACTGGCGGTTGCCGTTGCGGCGCCGTTCGATATGAGTCGGATCGGCCTGTTCACGCCGCGATCTGCCACTGCGAGGACTGTCGTCGTTCGTCCGGTGCGCCGATGGTCGGTTGGATGGGGGTAGAGACCGGCAGCTTCCGATTTACCAAAGGCGAACCTCGTATCTGGTCATCCAACGGCCAAGCGCACCGCCATTTCTGCGCGACATGCGGAACAGGCCTTATCTATCTGAACGAAGCCCTCATTCCCGGGATCGTTGACGTGCAAATTGCCACCCTTGACGACCCAACGATGGTTTCCCCTGACATTCAGGTTCAGGTTGCCGAGCGCTTGCCTTGGTCCGCGCACATCCATGCGCTTCCAATATACGATCGGTATCCAGATTGAGGCGGGTGCGAGCGGAAACCGCGGAAGAGTGCTGAAGCCTAGCCGCGACAGGCGGGCAATTTAGTCTTCCCAGCTCGGTCCAACGACGCGTGGGGGAGGCCATCGGCAAAACGGAGACATCACCCCCTTGACCCATTTTGCCGCTAAGGGATCGCTGAATGGTCGCACCGCGGATGATTTCGGGCCGGTAAAAGCTTGCAATATTTGGCCGCGGTCGCAGTGGATTGAGGCTACTCGACACGTTGGATTTCCGGTATCGGCTCGTACCAGCCATGGCGGCGCCGTGACCAGAAGATCGCAGCTGGTGGCGCGAAATCTGGCTCGGCGAAACAGCCAATCGAGACGACGATCTGCTCGTCCAGCACCTCCGCTTCCATATAGATCAACGTGCCGCAATTCGGGCAAAAGATCTGATCCATCCAGCGGCCCTTGTCAGTGAAGCGCCGGAAGCGCCGTCGCTCGCCGTCGTCGGCGATGATGGCCTGTTTGCGATAACGCGCCCGGTAGGAAAATGCCGAGCCAGTCGCTTTCTGGCAGTCCAGACAAGCGCAGGCATAGACCCGTTCCGGCGCGCCGCGGAGGGCCAGCTTCAGGCTGCCGCAGGAGCAGCGTGCCGTACGGACGACGGGCTTTTCTACATCGGTCATGGCGCCCTCATGAAACGGGCCAGTATCGCGAAATCGTCGCCGACGTGACCATTTTGGATGGCGGTTGTGAAGAGGCTGTCGAAGGCATCGGCAAGGACCGGATTCAGGCCACGCTCGGCGTTGATATGCCGCAGATGCTGGAGAGCGACATTGTGAGCAGCGATTGTTGCAAAGGTTTCATCGTCACCGCGGTCGCGGCCGTCGTGGACCCGTTGCATGAGGTCCCGCTCGGCCCCGTCGATGACCGGCTGGACGAGCTTGAGGTACGTCGAGTAGGCGTCGGCATCGATGTTTTCTGCCCGGTTGATGGCGAGCGCTTGAAGCGTGCCGAACAATGTGCCCCACATCTGCCCAAGAAGGGCGCTGTCGAGGGCCGATGCAGCCCCGAAATCCTCGCTGAGGAAGGCGGATTTCCCCCCGAGCGCCACAAATACCCTTTCGTGCTTTTGGTAAAGCGACTTCGATCCGGCGAAGAGGATCAGTGTGTCGGGTTCTCCGATGACATTTGGTGTCGCCATAATGGCTCCGTCGAGATAGGCGATCCCATGGCCGGTCGCCCAGGCGCCGGTGTCGCGCGCCGCTTTTGGGGAGCCCGAGGTGAGCTGCACCAGGAGCTTTCCCTTCAGCGCCTGTGTGACCTCCGGCTTTCTCAGCTGTGCGTCGGAGGCAGCATAGTCGAGCAGGTTGACGAAGACGATCTCGGCCTCAGCCGCCGCCGCTTCCGGCGTTGGTCTCGGCTGCACACCGAACGGCGCCAGCGCTTCCGCCTTCGCCGCCGTTCTGTTCCAGACATGTACCTCATGCCCGCTTTTTGCGAGCGTCCGAACAAGTGAAGCTCCCATTCGGCCCGCGCCGAAGAACCCTATTGTCGTCATCGAATTGAACTCCAATATTTGAGACGTCATTTGATACGGCTGCAAGTCGGAGAGGTAAATTGCGTACCTTCAGGTAAGTGGTTACTCTGCAGTATGGGGAGATCGGAAATGAAACGCCTGCCGGACGACGATTGCGGCTTTGCGAGTGCGCTCAACGTGATCGGTGGAAAGTGGAAGACTGACATCCTCTGGGAGATCAATCTCTCGCCCCGCCGCTTCGGCGAGTTGAGGCGCATCCTGTCAGGGATCAGCGAGAAAGTCCTCGCCCAGCAGCTCCGCGAGATGGAGGCGGACGATCTCATCAGCCGCGCGGTATTTCCGGGGAAGGTGCAGCGGGTGGAATATTCCGCGACCGAGTTCGGCCGCAGCCTCAACCATGCCGTGACCGTGATGGCAAACTGGGGTAAGGCATACGAAATCCGCATGGCGGAGAAGGCAGAGCAGGAGCGTCGGCCCCTCTTGGCGATAGGGGCCTGAGGCAGAATCCTGCCGAAATTCATCGCCGTTTCGCGCTACGGCTTCACCATATTTGTTGAGCAGCCGATGAGGCTTGCCTTTGGCGCTCAAGCGGGACAGCACCACCCCTGCGGCTAAGGATTCGGTTCTATGGGAGCCGCCAGTCCAGTCCGTGGGACCTTCTTTCAAGCATCGTGCTGGATCATGTTGCCGTTGTGTCGGTCGGAATAAGGGCATCATCGAATCACCGGCGAATTCGGCGGCGGTGCCCCGCGCGAAGACGTGGATCGCAACGGTTCGATCCTGGAATTCGTGACGTGAGCGGCAATGAGCCAGATCACGTCTTGTTCAAAAAATGTTGCGACGCAATATGCTGCGCGACTCTTTTTTTGCGCTCGTTCTGCCCTTTATTGTGCAACTGCGAACAGATCGCTTCTGCAACCCGCCGGATGAGAGACATCCTCCCAGTCCGACGTCCGGCCAGAAAGAGGATCCGATATATGGGTGACTTCCTGAAAGGTATCTCCAGTTTTCGTGGCGCCGTGTTTCCGAATCATTCGGCCCATTACCGCAAGCTGGCGCGCGAAGGCCAGCAGCCACATGCCCTGATGATATCTTGTGCCGACAGCCGAGTGATGCCGGAAACGATAACGCAGTCCGGTCCCGGCGATCTTTTCGTCTGCCGCAATGCCGGCAATATCGTTCCCCCCTTCTCGACCCTCAATGGTGGGGTCTCTTCCGCAATCGAATATGCCATCCTGGCGCTCGGCGTCAGCGACATTGTCGTTTGCGGTCACTCCGATTGCGGGGCGATGAAAGGGCTGTGCCACCCGGAAATGCTGGCGCCAATGCCGAATGTCGCAGCCTGGCTGCGGCACAGCCACGCCGCCTATTCGATTGTTTGCCAAGCCTATCCCGACGACCTTTCCGAAACTGACCGCGTGCGTGCGGTAGCAATGGAAAACGTCGTCGTGCAGCTCGACCATTTAAAGACCCATCCGTCGGTGGCTGCGAAGCTTGCGACAAACGAGATCACGCTGCACGGCTGGTTCTTCGACATCGGGACGGGTGAGGTTCAAGTCTATGACGGGGCTTTGGCGACGTTTACCGAGGTGCAGGAGGGCGAGCCGCTGCCGGTCGCCATCACAGGACGAGACCACCCGCATGTCATGCCGCGGGTTGCCGCAACGCTTGGCGGGGAGTAGTGCCATGATAAACAACGGCTCTGCACTCTCGCGCGACCTCGCTTCGTCTCTGGTGGTTTTCCTTGTCGCCATTCCTCTCTGCCTGGGAATTGCGATCGCCTCCGGGGTACCAGCGGCCATGGGGCTTATCTCCGGTATCATAGGAGGCCTCGTTGTCGGCCTGCTGGCGGGCTCGCCTCTTCAGGTCTCCGGGCCTGCCGCCGGTCTTGCCGTCATCGTCTTCGGCTTCGTCGAACAGTACGGCGTTGCCATGCTCGGTCCCGTGCTGCTCATCGTAGGCCTCCTGCAGATCTTGGCGGGTTTCCTCAGGATCGGCTCCTGGTTCAGAGCAATTTCGCCGGCCGTCGTTCATGGCATGCTGGCCGGCATCGGCATTTTGATCATCCTCGGACAGGTCCACGTGCTCATGGATGCCAAACCCTCCGCCGGCGGCATTGAGAATGTCACCGCGATAAACGAGAGTGTCGGTAGATTGTGGGGCGCCAGCGTGACCAACGAGGCCGTCGCGCTACTGGTCGGTCTTCTCGCCCTCCTCGCGATGGTCTGCTGGGAACAATTCCGGCCCAAATGGCTGGCGCTGGTTCCGGGGGCGCTTGTCGGCGTTGCTGCCGCGACGGTCCTGACGACCGCTCTTGAACTCCCTATTGCCCGTGTGGAAGTGCCTGCCTCACTGGCACAGAGCATATCGATACCGACGGCCGAGAGTTTTGGCCAGCTAGTGCAACCCGGCATTATTTTGACGATCCTGATGATTGCCGTCATTGCGAGCGCCGAAACGCTTCTTTCGGCGGCCGCTGTCGACCGCATGCATGACGGGGGACGCACGCGTTTCAACAAGGAGCTTTTCGCCCAAGGCGTCGGTAACGGGCTTTGCGGATTGCTCGGGGCATTGCCTATCACCGGTGTTATCGTCCGTTCATCGGCCAACATCCAGGCCGGGGCTCGCACGCGCACCTCGGCAGTATTGCATGGCGTATGGATCCTAGGCCTTGTTGCGCTTTTGCCGGGATTGCTGGAAATGGTACCCTTGACGGCGCTCGCCGCCGTGCTGCTCGTCACCGGCTGGCGGCTGATTAGCCTTCACCATGTGCGCCACCTGTTCGAACACCATGGTCTCATGCCGGTTGGAATCTGGGCCGTCACGGTGGCCATGGTCGTCCTGCAGGACCTGCTGGTCGGGGTGGCGCTCGGCCTTGCGCTGTCGATCCTCGAGATCCTTCCTTATCTGCGCCGAAAGCTCGCAATCAGGCATTCCGAGGTTGACGACGAAATTCATGTCCGGCTAAGGGGAGCGGTGACCTGCAAGGACGTGCCGGTGCTGCTTAGCACGCTCGAAGGACTGCCCGAAGGCCGTAAAGTCAGTATTATCGGCAAACACCTGCTTTACATGGATCACACCAGTGCAGAGACCATCAGCGAATGGCTCAGGCGCGAGACGAAATCCGGCCGAAGCGTAGAGATTCATCCGCCCCAGGCGGCGCGTCATCCCCGCCTTAAGCCGCTATTTGCGCGTTTCTCTGCAGAAGTCGCCTGATCGTTTGCGGGAGGGCAATTTTTCGTTGCCCTCCCGTTTAAAGCCTTGCCTCCCTAAACCGCCAGCCTGTAACGAACCCGCAATCATAGCGGGAGCTAGAAGCACGCTCCAGCCAAGTGCGATAACGTTGAATTTATGGATCTTGCTTCCGCAATTGCGAGGATGATTTGCCGCAGAAATGCCACGCAGCTCGTGGAGCTCTTTTGATTGCGCGGTGCCCATGCCGCACCTTGCGGCTGCTCAGAGACAGCCCTTTGGAAGAGTTCGCCTTAAGATCCTGTTCCGCGTCGGTTCCTCCGTCAGGCTCCGCCGGCCAGTCAATCGAGTTCGCGACCCTTGCCGTAGTCTTCGTCGGAAACCTTCTCCATCCAAGTGACCGAACTACCGTTTAAGGCTTCGGCCACGGCAAAATGCGTCATCGGCTCGCCTGCCGAGGCGCCGTGCCAGTGCTTGACCAGCGGCGGTATCCAGACCACGTCGCCCGGTCCCACTTGCTCGATAGGCTTTCCTTCTGTCTGAATCCAGCCGCGGCCGGAGATGATGAAGAGCGTTTGATCAAGCGGGTGGGTATGCCATGCCGTGCGGGCTCCAGCCGGGAAAGATACGGTCGCCCCGCCTATACGGGCGGGCGCATCGCCCGATAGAAGCCAGAGGTCTCAACCTCGCCCGTGAAATATTGTTCGGGAGCCCTGGCCCGGCCCTGATTCACGCGGGTTATCTTAAGATCGGCCGAGGCGGCAGATGCTTTAGAGACGGCCTCCCGACTGTCGAACACCCGCTGGAGTATCTGCACTGCGGACATGGCTCGTGGCCAGCCCGCGTAGAAGGCAATCTGGGTTACAACCTCGGATGCTTCAGCGCGGGTCAAGCCGTTGTCCATCGCCCGGTTAGCATGGAAAGGAAGCTGCTCCGGTTGTCCAATGGCAATCAGCGCCGACATGGTTACCAGGCTGCGGTCGCGGGCCGAAAAGTCTGGCCGCTGCCAGAGGTCTCCGAAAAGCACGCGGTTTGTCAGATCGGCAAGCCCCGCGGAGTTCGGCGCGACGGAAGTATTGATCGTTGCTGCCCGTGCCGCCTCGGCGGCAGCCTCGAGCTCGATCCGGGCCGCCACACTGCTCTTGACCGGAGCGATGTTACGCTCGTCAAATACCGTTTTAGTCTCTGCCGCGGCGGAGATGGCGTTCGGCCAACCGGAATAAAAGGCGAGCTGGGTGATCAGTTCGCCAATCTCTCCGGCTTTGACGCCGTTGTCGAGGGCATGCCGGACATGACCGCCGATCTGCCAGTTTTGCCGGTCGAGATGATCGCCGAGACCGGTGACGAGGCTCCGATCGCGAGGTGCAAGTTCTGCTCGTTCCCAAACATGGGGTAATCGCGGCGCGATCGCCCCAGGCCATTTTTATAAGATGATGGCTGGCGGGGGTGGTTGCCCCCGATAAGATGGTAAAACGGGCTCACGATTGGAACCGGGCCCAAACATCGAACGGAGAGCAACCGTGGACCAATATATAGGCCTGGACGTTTCATTGAAAGATACTGCGATCTCGATACGACAGGACGGTAAGCGGATCTGGCGGGGAAAGTGCCCGTCGGATCCAAAGCTTCTGGCGCAGATGATCCGCAAGCATGCGCCGCACGCCAGGCGCGTTGTGTTCGAGACGGGGCCGTTGTCGACATGGTTCTATCACGCGCTGACGGCCGAGGGGGTTCCGGCGATCTGCATTGAAGCGCGGCACGCGCAAAAGGTATTGGACGAGACGCTCAACAAGACAGATGCCAATGATGCGGATGGCTTGGCGCAACTGGCCGAAGCCGGCTTCTACAAGGCCGTCCGGGTAAAGGCGTTCGACAGCATGCTGACGCGCACGCTTGTGGCGGCTCGCAATCAGCTCCTGAGAATCTCAACCCAGCTTAGCAACCAGATCCGCGGCCTGATGAAGACGTTCGGTCTCATCGTCCCCAAAGGGACAGGTCGGGTATTTGATGGCAATGTGAGGGAACTCCTAGATGGGAATGACGGCCTGGCAAGGATCATATTGCCTCTACTTGAGGCCTGGCGCGACATACGCAAGCGCGGAGCCGATCTTGATCACCAGTTGCTCGCAGCGGCGCGGCAAAGCCAAGAGACGAAGCTTTTGATGACAATCCCGGGGATTGGTGCCGTCACGGCCGTCTCGTATATCGCGGCCATTGAAGATCCAGAAAACTTCAAAACGTCGCGCTCGGTTGGCGCCTGGCTCGGGTTGACAACGCGGCGCTACCAGTCAGGCGAGGTGGATTATGACGGCCACATCTCGCGAAGAGGCGACAACCATTTGCGGGGACTGCTTTATGAAGCGGCGACCGTGATCCTCACGAGAACCGGTGCCAGGAACGAGAGCACTCTCAAAAACTGGGGGCTCAAGCTGCGTCAGCGGTTGGGCTTCAAGCGCGCAGCAGTGGCGGTCGCGCGAAAGCTCGCGGTCATCATGCACAGCATGCTCAAAACAGGAGAAGTCTTCAACGGATTGGCTGGCGCAACAGCATAAGCGAGGTGCCAGCCTTCTCACCTCAGCGCGTCAAACCCGATTTGAAGCACTGAGTGTCCCTGCTGCGGACGTGGGTTGGATCATTCCGTTAGCGCGGCTGCAGCTCACTGAGACTGCGTCCCAAACATAGGAAGATCTTACCTGCGAAGACCCATCGTGCGGCGACCCTATATCGACCGCGGAGACAACCCTGCTCCCAGCACCGGACAGCTCTGAAGGAAACATGGCCGCTGAGGCCTGACCCAAACCACTCAACTCCCGCCGCGTGGCCTGTCTCGCAACACGGCGCAGATGCCGAATGCCCAGACCACCTTGACGAACGGAACGCGATTAGACAACCTCGCCGAAGAGAACATCGTCTGTGAAGTGGGCAAGGCCGGGGGCGATGTCGTAGACGGCGGCTGGAGCGACCCGGCGACGTTCCTGAGCCTCGACGCCTGCCGCGGCGAGAGCGGAAATGCCGATGCCTGCGGCAATCTTCTTCATCTGGCTTTCCTCTTCCATGGTCTGCTCCCGTGAACGCTAGCTCGCCAGTAGCGCGCCGCGTCTCGTGCGTGAGGCGGGGTGACAAATACGATTCGATGACCGGACTGCGTAGTCGACGTCCAGTTTGACCCCTGAGCAGCGTCTTGATTGCGGCGCTCGTGCATGGCGCGATAGCCTTCGACGACATCGGCAAGCGGTAGTTCGAGGTCGAAAACCTGTCGGCAGGAAGCGGCGGACTGGGCCGGAGCGCCGAGCAGCTTTGCGCGAAAAACAGCCCTGTCCGTCGAGCTGCACACCGTGCAGGGCACCGACGAAGCCGACTTTTCCACCCGCGCGGGCATAGCTCCGCGTCAACCGGTCCAAGCGTCAGCGCCCAGTAGCGGCCATCAACTGTTCCGGATAGCGTTCCCCCTCGATTTCGATCGTCGCGGCGGCATCCTCGATCTCGGCAAGGTCCGCGGCCGTCAGAGTATTTCGCCACCTCTCGGGCCAGTGCTCCTTCGGCAGCGCTATTTGGTATCGAAGCCCGGTCGATCTCGGATGTGACGGAGCTGACTGAGATGGAGGAATGTCAATGAAACCACGTATTTCTGTCTTGACGCTGGGTGTTGCCCACCTTGAGCGCTCGCTTGCCTTTTATCGTGACGGCCTGAAACTACCCACTCAAGGGATCGTCGGCCGTGAGTTCGCGCATGGCGCCGTCGCGTTCTTTGACCTTTCCAGCGGGGTTAAACTTGCGATTTGGGCTCAGGATGATCTGGCCCACGACAGCGGTCTGACGAAAGCGCCCGCGCGCAGCGCCTCATTCTCGATCGGCCACAACGTCTCACATCGACGTGAGGTTGACGAGGTCATGGAACAAGCCCGGCTTGCGGGAGCAGATATTGTAAAGCCCGCTGAGGAGACTTTTTACGGTGGATACGCTGGATACTTTACTGATCCTGACGGCCACCTTTGGGAAGTGGTGTGGAATCCGGCCAATCTGCCACCGCAGGATTGAATTGACTTGATTCCGCTACAACGAACGGAACGGATGCCCGCATCCTGGCCAAGTGGATGCATCTGCTCCTCACTCTTGCAAATTAGTGCGGCCGGAGGCTTGGAGCCCTTCGGTCCCATAATGTTTCGTCGGTTTAGACGACTCGCAGTGCCCCGGTGCCTGTTCGAAAAGCCCCGCCGAAAGCGGGGCTTCCATGATCCGAACGATCACTTGTTAAGAGCATCCTTCACTGCCTTGGCCGGCGTGAAGGCGAGCTTCTTTGCGGCAGCGATCTTGACGGTGGCTCCGGTTGAGGGATTGCGGCCTTCGCGCTCCGGCGTCTCCTTTATCTTGAACTTGCCGAAGCCCGGGATCGAGGTCTCGGCGCCAGATGTGGCGGCCGACGTAATCGAGGCGAAGACCGCCTCTACAACGGCCTTGCTCTGGGCTTTGGTAAGGCCATGTTCACCGGCGATCTTGTCTGCGATTTCGTTTGTCGTCGTCATGTAAGTTGGTTCCTTTTTGAATGTTTCCCTATGCATCTTGACATATTAATTTCGCCAAAGGGTAGAGAGTGAACGAGTTCAACGGCGTCAATCCACTGATTTGATGCATACTTCCGTTCGACGGTCATGATACAAGAGGCTGAATTGCAAGATCCTGCTTGTCGAGCTCTGGAAGCCGTTGAAGCTTACGGGACCGGAAACGAGACGGTGCGTGCACGAGCTGTTCTCGGATCCAGACGAAGAGTATCGTTCGCTATCCGGATCTCTTGACCGATGGCGAAAGCACGAAGTGTGACCGTCGCCTCTGGTGTCCGCGCGGCCCGACCTGAGGACCGCAAAACATTAAAAAGATTTGGCTCAGACGTTTTCTTGCCCTCATTTCGACGGTCGTTCGCCTGCTCTTCGAGGCCGGTCGGTGGTGCGTATGGCTGGATAGTGGGTTCGCCGCGTCGCGTTAACGGCCCTGGATCAATCCTCAAAATCTGTACGAAATGGGGCTCTAAGGAGGAACTTAAGGATATCGGCTATCGGCATAGGTTCGATAATGTGCCAAACGGATACTTCACGATGGCGCGCCAAACGCTGTGTGACAAAGGATGCATGGCCGGCATAATCTTCAACTCGTATGTCGGAATGCCATTCATGAATCAGATCGATAAGTGTATGCAGCAGGGAGGCCTAATCATCGATCGTTTCTGCTCTATCTAGCCTGCTGGCGCCTTTGCCGGATCGGCTGGACGCGCCCCCATGCAATCAGCGTGAAGTGGAGCTGCACATGCATAACCCCATTCAACTCGAAATCTCTCGTCGGGATTTGCTTATCTCGTCTGCCGCGACTGTCGCGGCCACCGGCGTCGCAGCCGGGGGAGCGGCGGCACAATCTGCGGGAAACACGATGAACTACACGACGAAGATGTCCTTCACCGTCAACGGCGAGAGGCGTAATCTCGACGTCGACAATAGGACAACGCTGCTCGACGCGCTGCGCGAACACCTCCATCTTACGGGCACGAAGAAGGGATGTGACCACGGCCAGTGCGGCGCGTGCACCGTCATGGTCGATGGCCGTCGCGTCATCTCGTGTTTGACGCTTGCCGTCATGCACGAAGGCGACCAGATTACGACGATCGAAGGTCTCGGAAAGCCAGGCGATCTCCACCCGATGCAGGCGGCCTTCGTCAAGCACGACGGATTTCAGTGCGGCTACTGCACGCCTGGGCAGATCTGTTCCTCCGTGGCGGTGCTGGAGGAGATCAAGGCAAACGTCCCAAGCCACGTCACTGGCGACCTAACCGCTAAGGTGGCTGTCACCCCGGCCGAAATCCGCGAGCGCATGAGCGGTAACATCTGTCGTTGCGGCGCCTATTCCAACATTGTCGACGCCATCGTCGAAGTCGCGGGGACAAAAGCATGAGAGCCTTCATCTACCAACGGGCCTTGTCCGTCGAGGCCGCGGCCCAGGCGGCCGCCTCCAATCCGGAAGCGAAATTCATCGCCGGGGGCACCAACCTTCTCGACCTCATGAAGCTGGAGATTGAGACGCCGACGCATCTGATCGACGTGAACGGCCTCGGATTGGACAAGATCGAACCCACTTCGGAGGGCGGACTGCGTATTGGAGCCCTGGTTCGCAATACGGACCTCGCGGCACATGAAACCGTTCGTCGAGATTACGCGCTGCTCTCCCGAGCGCTCGTCGCGGGCGCTTCCGGTCAACTCCGCAACAAGGCGACGACGGCGGGGAACCTCTTGCAGCGCACGCGCTGTCCGTACTTCTACGACCCGAACCAGCCGTGCAACAAGCGCCAGCCAGGCAGCGGCTGTTCGGCCATCGGCGGCTTCACCCGCCAGCACGCCGTCGTCGGCACGAGCGACGCCTGCATCGCCACGCATCCGAGCGACATGGCGATCGCCATGCGAGCGCTGGATGCTGTGGTCGAAACGGTAAAGGCCGACGGCAGCCAGCGTTCCATCCCCATCGCCGACTTGCACCGCCTGCCGGGCAACACCCCGCATATCGAGACGGTTCTCGAACGCGGCGAGTTCATCACAGGGGTCATTCTCCCACCGCCGATCGGGGGGCGTCACATCTACAGGAAGGTCCGCGATCGCGCCTCCTACGCCTTCGCACTCGTTTCCGTGGGCGCGGTTATTCAATCCGATGGGACCGGTCGCGTCGCCGTCGGTGGCGTTGCCCACAAACCTTGGCGGGTCGAGGCGGCCGAAACCGAGCTGCCGAAAGGGGCCCGCGCCGCCGCTGGTGTCCTTCTCGCGGACGCCCGTCCTACCGAACAGAACCGTTTCAAAGTCAACCTGGTCGAGCGCACGCTCGCAGCGGTGATCTCGGAAGCTAGGGGATAGCCATGCAGTTCGATACGCCAGCAACTACGAACCCGATCGATCAGCTCAAGGTCGTCGGCCAGCCGATCCACCGCATTGACGGCCAGCTCAAGACGACGGGCTTGGCGATGTACGCCTACGAATGGCACGATGCTAAGGTGCCGTACGCCTACGGCTACCCCGTGGGCGCGGCTATCGCCAAGGGTCGCATCAAATCCATGGACGTCTCTGCCGCGAAGAAGGCGCCAGGCGTCATCGCGGTTGTGACCGCCCCTGAGGTCGGCGAACGGAAGAAGGGCAAGTTTAACACCGCCAAGCTCTTCGGCGGTGATGAAATCCAGCATTACCACCAGGCGATCGCCGTCGTCGTGGCCGAAACCTTCGAACAAGCCCGCGCAGCCGCAGCACTGGTAAAGGTCGACTATGCCGAAGAGAAGGGCGCCTTCGACCTCAAAGAGGCGATGGCTTCGGCGGTGAAGCCGGACGAGTCCCAGCAGCCGGATTCAGCCGCCGGCGACTTCGATGCGGCTTTCAGGACGGCTCCGATCACTTTCGACGAAACCTACACGACGCCGGACCAGTCCCACGCGATGATGGAGCCGCATGCCTCGATTGCGGCCTGGGATGGTGACGAGCTAACGGTCTGGACGTCGAGCCAGATGATAGACTGGTGGCGGTCAGACCTGGCGACCACCCTCGACGTGGAAAAGGATAAAATTCATCTGATGTCGCCATTCATCGGCGGCGGGTTTGGAGGCAAGTTGTTTCTTCGTGCCGATGCCGTCCTTGCCGCCTTTGGAGCAAAGGCTGCGAAGCGACCTGTCAAAGTGGCGCTGCCGCGTCCATTCATGATGAACAACACGACCCACCGTCCGGCGACCATCCAACGCATACGCATCGGAGCCGAACGCGACGGCAAGATCACCGCGATCGCCCATGAAAGCTGGTCGGGCGATCTAAAAGGCGGACAGCTCGAGACGGCCGTCAATCAGACCAGGTTGCTCTACGCGGGCGCGAACCGCATGACGGCGATGCGGCTGGCGACGCTCGACCTTCCCGAGGGCAACGCGATGCGTGCTCCGGGCGAAGCCCCTGGCTTGATGGCGCTGGAGATCGCCATCGACGAGATGGCCGAGAAGCTCGGTCTCGATCCCGTGCAATTTAGGATTATCAATGACACCCAGGTCGATCCCGAGCAGCCCGAGCGGCCATTCTCGCACCGTGATCTGGTCGGATGTCTGAAGCTCGGCTCCGAGCGCTTCGGATGGAGCGCGCGGGCAAGACCGGGGTCGAAGCGTGAGGGCGACTGGCTGATCGGCCTTGGCGTCGCAGCCGCCTTCCGCAACAACCTGCTGCTTCCTTCTGGAGCACGCGTCCGCCTCGCCCGGGAAGGGGTCGTTACCGTCGAAACCGACATGACCGATATCGGAACGGGCAGTTACACCATCATCGCGCAGACTGCGGCCGAGATGATGGGCGTCACCGTCGACAGGGTCGCGGTCCGGCTTGGCGACTCCCGCTTTCCGGTTTCCGCCGGTTCCGGCGGGCAGTTCGGCGGCAACTGTTCGACGGCGGGTGTCTACGCAGCCTGCGTGAAGCTGAGGGAAGCCATAGCGCAGAAACTTGGTTTCAATTCCGACGATGTCGTCTTCGAAAACGGCGAGGTCCGCTCCGGCAACCGGTCGGTGTCACTCGCAGAGGCAGCGGGCGCCGAGGGACTGGTTGGTGAAGATACGATCCAATGGGGTAAGCTTTCCGAAACGCACCAACAATCGACCTTCGGCGCTCACTTCGTCGAGGTCGGCGTGGACGTCGCCACGGGGGAAACGCGCATCAGACGGATGCTGGCAGTGTGCGCGGCGGGACGCATTCTCAATCCGATTACCGCACGCAGCCAAGTGATCGGCGCGATGACCATGGGGGCGGGTGGTGCTCTTTCGGAGGAGCTCGCAGTGGACGCACGCCGCGGCTTCTTCGTCAATCACGACCTTGCCGGCTATGAGGTACCAGTGCATGCCGACATCCCTCATCAGGACGTGATTTTCATGGACGAGACGGATCCGATGTCGTCACCGATGAAGGCTAAGGGGGTCGGCGAGCTCGGCCTGTGCGGTGTCTCCGCCGCGATCGCCAACGCCATCTATAACGCGACCGGTGTCAGGGTCCGGCACTATCCGATCACGATTGACAAACTGATCGGCGGCCTTCCAGACATCGCTTAGCGCTTCGGGCGGTGGTTGCGATCGCAACCGCCGCCAGGCAGCACGGAACCGCGTTGCACGAGGTCTTGAGCCCCGTATCCCAACCGACGCTCACCAGGGCACTCTTCACAGACGACCTTGCCGAGATCCTCGGCATCGCCGCGGTTACGGGAGCCTTTGGCGCGACCCGAATTCAGCCGCTGCCTAGAGGCTCTTTGAGTCAGAGGAGTGACCATCGGTTGAACATGAGCTCACCGGCTTGCGGTGTTGTCGGATTCCGAGAGCAATCTCACCACTTCTGTGATGAGTTGCAAACGGCCACGCTCGGAACGATCGAGGTGGACATAATGCGTGGCGCCCCGAATCGTTACGCTACGGACACGGGCAGCATTGACGAGGTGACCTTCAAGCGTCGTTACGTCATCAGGACGGCTCCAGAAATCGTTCTCAGAACGGATGACCAGCACGCGTGCGGTAATTGATGCAGCGTCCCAAAGCTGCCTGCCGGAAGCAAGATAGAAGCTGTCTTCCATTGCCCCGGAAGGGGAGCGGAATGCAGCTGGCTTCCGATCGCCAGATGTCGAATCGGACGCCAGCGCCTCCTTTTGGTAGGCTTCGACCACTGCCGGATCACGCCAGCTTTCCTTGGCGTCGACAGGAATGGATTTGTCCCAGGAGGGCATGAGGGAAGCAGCCGTGTTCAACCGATAGGCCCCGAACTTCGCTATGTTGAAGCGGCGGCGATCATTCGGGTCGGCGGTCTCGCTGTCCGATCCAAGTGTCGGATGTCCAGAGGTTGCGCCGTAAAGTGAGTTATAGACGACCAGGTGGCTGACCTTTTCCGGGAAAAGCGATGCGTACATGCCTGCCCAATGCCCGCCGGTGGCCCAGCCGAGCAACCCGACTTGCCGGCTGTCAGTCCTATCCCGGATCGCCTCGACCGCAGCATCGATGTCGCGTGCGACTTCGTTGGAATGGGTCAGCGGCCGGCCTTCCGGTGGACCATCCTGTCCGGGACGGTCCGATCTGCCGTAACCACGGGCGTCCACGATGAACACCCGGTATCCTCTCGTTGCCAAGTCCGCAGCCAGTGATCCTCCTTCGACCGGCAAATCGAAGGAGGCGATACCCGGCACCCGTGCTCCATGGACAAGGATGATGGGAGGCCCTTTGCGTTCTGGCCCTGTCTTCCGGACCTCCCGGATAGCCAGTTCGATATCAGGCGCAGCATTTACCCGGAAATCCTTGCGTTCGACTTCCGCGAATGTAGGCGCAGCACCGAAGGTCGTCGCGATGGCAGCACAATAGATAGCAAGTTTTTGCATGGTCACTCCTTCGAAAGGGTTGCTCGCTCACAGGATGGGCTCGACTGGATAGATCGTAGATCGTTGTTGCCGGCGAATTTTTCCAATATCAAAACAGTGTTTATTGAGATGCTTCTGATATGATGATGAGCTTGCTCCATATGCGGCATTTCATTGCCGTTGCCGAAGAATTGCATTTCGGACGCGCCGCTGCCCGGCTCGGCATGGCGCAACCGCCGCTTAGCCAATCGATCAAGAGGCTCGAGGAGCGTTTGGGATTTCCGCTATTCGAGCGGACGCAACGCATGGTCCGCCTCACTGCAGCGGGTCGCGTGTTTCTTCAGGAGGCTCGTCGAACAATTGCGCAATCGGAAGACGCGGTTCGCTTGGCCCGCCGCGCGGCTTCAGACGACCTTGCCCAGATTTCCATCGCCTTTGTCTCTGCAGCTCTCTATCGGCTGCTTCCTCGGGCCATTCGCGCCTTCCACGAGGTTTGGCCCGAAACGACAATTCGCCTCGATGAGCGTTCCACGGAGGCGCAACTGGCCGATCTTGCCGGCGGTGATATCGACCTTGGCTTCTTCCATCCGCCGATCAAGACTGTCGATGGCCTGGCCGTGGAACTGATACACCGGGACAAGCTGGTTGTCGCAGCGCCATCACATCACCCGCTCGCTCTTTCGAACCGTTGCCGGCTTGCTGATCTGGCTGGACACGATTTCATTATGTTTCCTCACCCACAAGGCCCGACCCTACATGTGAAGATTACAAATGCCTGCAGGACGGCGGGTTTCGTACCGAATGTCGTCCAGGAAGCAAGACAGATGCATACGATTTTGAGCTTGGTCGCCGCGGGGCTCGGCGTATCGTTGGTGCCCCTGGGCGCGACGACGATGAAGATCGCTGGTGTAGCATTCATCCCACTGATTGACGCACCTGCAGACCTTGCCTGGGAACTGGCCATGGGATGGCAGCCACGAGGTGCGCGAAAAGCACTGCGAAGCTTCCTGGAAACGGTACGATCAACAAGTCACGAGCTGAAGTTCGAACCGTAGCCTGCCTCCCTAACCAACGCGAAAGCCTATAACGTCTCGAGGAATAGCTGCCGTCCCGCTTCACACGGGTCGGAAGAGGAGGCGCTCTGGTGTGAGCAAGTACGGAAGGCTACCCCTTCGGAGGAGCACATCAACCCTTGGCCAAGGCAGGATATCTCATGCGTTCGACTGCAGGCGTTAGTGCCGCCGGCGTCAATGTTTAATGCGCGCGGTGGGATCAACTGCTATGTCGAAACACAATTTTGAAAAACGAGGGGAGCTCGGCTTTCGACGAACTGCACCGGCAACTTGTCGGCGCTCACGGTTCGAGTGAGCTCCGATGCGTTTCGTCAGCGTCTCGCTTCGGCTTTTTGGGCCTTGCGCGCTTCCGATCCCTAGAGATGCAAGCGTTGACCGCCCGGCGGAAGATCCGCTCGGGATTTGACCCAGGGGTGGCCGATAACGGGGCGCTTATTATGCTTTCCCGTTCAATTCGCCGCTGCTCTGCCTACCCGATTCCCGGCATTTTGGGTGGCGTCCACGGTATTGGCAGCATCACGCCCGACGCCGCGGATAGTGTTCCCGCAGGAGGAAAGGGCGAGAAGAACGCAGCAGGCGGCGGCAACTTTTGTCGTCAGTGACATTGCATAGATCCTTGGAGATTAGGGCCGTTTGCGAATTCGCGACGCCTTCTGTTGCTCGACATCCTTGGTACTCTCGGAGAGAAACTTGTCGGCGTGCTTGCGCGCAGCTTCGCGAAGCGCGTCAATCCTCGCAAGGTCGTCTGCCTTGAGACCGGCTGCGCCTTGACCGATTTTCGGTAAAGCCCGGCCCCAGTGCTCGACGCTTTTGCCCTCCTGACGGCGTTCCTTATGCCCGGCGCGCAGGCATAAAGGCCGTCCTCCGTTTTCATTCACACCCTCCCATCGGGCACCTTTTGTTTCGCTGATCATGGTGATCTCCTTCCATGAGAGGAGAACTGCGGGGGAGGGCGTGTGTTCCGTCGCGGCGAGAATAAGCGCGGCGCGCCTAGAGATAGTTCCTCGACGCAGGTCATAGTAATCCCTCCTCTTCGGCGAGGCCTGCCAAAAGGAGAGGGATCGCGTCTTCAGACCCAGCTGCTTGGCCCAGGCGATCCGCGTGCCGTAGCGGACGATTTTCGGAATGTTTGACGGCCTGGGATCATTCCTGCGTCGAGTGCGGCAAAGCCTTTGAACTCTTCGATGATCTCTTCGCTTTCGCCGATGATGCCATTCTGCTCTCGCGGGATGCTCCGATTGGATTCCGGCCGGCAACCAGCTCATACCTGGGCGGCTGGAACTTAAAGGGCAGCATGGTGTTTCTCCGATCACGGATCCGACATGAGTCCGCAAAAAAGGAAACACCGATGAAAAACTTCATTCTCGTGGTGGCCCTCGGGGCATCCGCGCTCTCGGCATTTGCCCAGACAACCCCCGCTCCCTCGTCAAACGGAAACACGCCTGCGGTAGCGACCCCGGGCACGAATAACCCGGCGGCGCCTGTCGAAGGGGCCAACAGCTTTACCGAAGCCCAGGCCAAGGAGCGCATCGAAAACGCAGGTTACACCGATGTCAAAGACCTGAAGCTCGATGACAAGGGGATCTGGATGGCGTCCGCTACCAAAGACGGCAAATCGTTATCGGTCGCACTCGACTACCAAGGAAACGTAGTCGCCAAGTAACCAGCACCAATCAAGGAGAAGAACAATGAGAACCGTAACTGGACTATTCGACGACTATTCCGACGCGCGCTCGGCCGTGAATGAATTAGAGTCGGCCGGAATTCCCTCGGATGATATCAGCATCGTCTCGAACAATGGGCGCGATCAGGATAACGCCTCTGGCGCAGCAGAAGGTGCGGGAACCGGCGCCGGTATCGGCGCGGCGGTGGGTGGCGCCGGCGGACTACTTGCCGGGCTGGGCCTTTTGGCCATTCCAGGGGTCGGGCCTGTCGTCGCAGCCGGCTGGTTGGTCGCGACCGCGGCTGGCGCCGCTGCTGGCGCAGTTGCTGGCGGAGTTACAGGCGGCCTGATTGGAGCGCTCACCAGTTCGGGCGTATCCGAAGAGGATGCTCACCTCTATGCAGAGGGCGTGCGTCGGGGCGGGACGCTCGTGAGCGCAAGGGTGGACGAGGGTCGGGTCGCTGAAGCCGAAGCCATCCTTCGGCGCTCCAACTGGGTGGATCCGACCGAACGCCGCCGCGCCTATATGGAAGAGGGCTGGACACGGTTCGACGACAGTCTCGATCCCTACAGCCCCGAGCAGATCGAACAGGAGCGGAACCGCTACCGCCGTACCGCACTCTAAGGAACGCGAGGGATTAAGAGCATCAATGACTTGGTGGCCGCTCTGCTCAAGGCGTCCCGCGAAGCGGGACGCCTTTTCGAGGGTCTCGGCTAAGACGACTGGCGATCGCGCCTTGGCCCCACATCGAGCCTTCATTTACCGTCCGGTCGTTGTCGCCGAGCCCTGGGGTCGTGGTTCGATTGCACCCGGTCAAAAGCGGACTTCTGCAACCTAGGGGCGGGCAGCCTGGAGGTAGCAACTTGAGTCAGCACGCGATTGAGCGAGACGAGATTTTGGCTGAGGGACGGAGTTGCAATGCCTTCGCATTTGATCCGCGACACCAATTATGATGCGGCGACCCGCACACTCTCGGTCTGGCTGGTCACCAGCGAGAACCGCTACGACTACGAGGATGTTCCTCCCGAGACATATGCGGCATTTCGGCGTGCCTTCTCGAAGGGACGGTTCTTCAACGCCCATATCAGGAATCGTTTCACATATCGAATTTCCAAGGAGGAGTGACGTGTTGGCCCTGGTGGGTGGGGATGCTTGGTGTGGCGAGAAGGGTCCGAGGCACTGGGGACGTACGCCATATATGGCAGACGGTTGTTCTGAACCACTGCCGAGCGAGTCTCTTGTCCTGTCTGGAACTTCGAAAAACCTAGCGCCGGATACGGACTGGCGGTGGACATACCCTCATCGGTACATGGCGCATAGGAGTGAGAGCTGCGACTGGGCCCAATCGCGGGCGATCTGTTGGATTTCCGTCAGTCCGGACAAGAGTGCGCCAATTTCGCCGCTGATTTCAAGGTTCGTATCTCTTATCCGGCATTGAACAGTATCAAGCGTTATCGTGGCCACAACCTCACTGTCGAGTGGCGGCGTCTGAAAAAGCGTCTCTGCATCCGCCTCGCACGTCAGCAATGCCCTTGCTGTGACTGAGGAGACACTGCTCGAAACGGAGCAGAAATCGACCGACTCCACTTGAAACCGGGCGGTTTGATTTGGACCGACGGGAATCTGTTCGCACAGCTGCAAAGCGGCAATTGACCTGGCGATCCTTGGCCACTCTGGGGTGTCGAGGGCTGATCGGCAGTCTGCTGAAACTGGAGCATAAGACCAAAACGAGATTGCTGCCGCAATGCAGCAAGCTTTGGATTCTCTGGGAAATCGTCCCCTCATTGACCATCCTCTTTTGGCCGAGATGTCGATTTTACGCTACTTGGGGACCGTCAACAAAGGGTTCCATCCGATGACCGGACAACAAAAATTGAGACGAGCTGTCGAGCGAGGATTGGGCAGACATCTGGATCAGGTTCTGTGGTCAACATCGTGCACGACGTGGTTCCCTTTGCCCTGCCGCCAAAGGCTGCCGATAGCCATGAACGGTGCGCCGACCAAGGTGCACCGATGCTTGGCACTGGGATATTTCGTGCCGTAACCCGAAGAATGCCGAGGCAGGACGAGGCACCTCTTGCTGTCACCGAAGTAGCGGCCTCCGAACCGGAAATTGAAGGCTGGTCCGCCTCTCTCGCCTGCCGGCGGCCGGAAGCTGTCCTTCATAATTGGGTCATTTTGCAGTGGCGCTATCGAGTGCGGCAAGCCGCTCAGGTCTTGTCTCTTATTACCGTCCGCAATGTCTCGTTGATGCGATCCTGCCAGCCGGGGCCGTCTTCCTGGAAATAGGCGAGCACATCGCTGTCAATCTTGAGCGAGACAAGCTCTTTCGTTTTTGGGGCCGCTGGCCGGTCGACCGCAGGCGCTGCAGCCTTTTTCGCTGGTTTGAACAGCGCTTCGGCCGCGTCCATCGGATTGAGAGGTCTGCGAGGCGGGTTTGCCATGAGCGAATCTTCCTATTCTGACAGCAGCCGTTACCGTCAGATCTGTTAAAGGCATATCACCTTTTCGCCGGTTATGTGAACCGCTCCCACCCACCGAAGATGTGTGCAAACGATGTCTCGTTACTTGCAATGCCCGTGTCGCCATCACACCTATCACTCACTACCCGTTTTCGATAACTTCCTGCAGCGGCAATTGCCGCTGCGTTCGAAGTCGTCCGGTCGGAGAAGGCGCTCCCCGAAAGGATCGAGCGCCTTTCCGTTTTCAGACGGGTGATTGACTGCCTGAGTGATTGATTTCTGTTCATGCCGGAAGTCGAAACGAATTTGATGCGTGCAGATGCAGACGCATCCCTTGAAATTGGCAAGCACGGGCCGTCGTCGCGCCGAAACGGCATTCTGACACCATTCGCCGCCACTCCGCGTGGGCTTCGAGGCGATGACTGGCGGACGAAGGACGAGGCAACCTGAAAATATTTTTCCAGATCAGTGTCTCTTAGTCGAGGAGTTCAAGCACCTTCAGGAAGTGCGGATGACAACGGATCGGGTCGAGATCCGAGTCGTATTTCACCCACCTTTTTGTTTCGTGGGTGGCGCGGGGGAGAAGTTCCACTAGTAGGCCGATCGCTCGTTCATGTTCACCCTCGAGCGAGTAAAAGCAAGCCATGTTGTATTTCGCCAGGCGGTCGTCGGGATCGATGGTCAAAGCGCGCCCTGCCCATTCCTTAGCGCGATCGAGCTCACCAAGGGCCGCGAGACCCAAAGCCCCCAGGTAGGCGGCTCTCGCGTTTTCCGGACGCAGAACGAGCTCGCGCTCGGCGCGTGCAACACCTTCACGCGCCGCAATCTTCATTTCCTGCTCGCGCCCGAGCGATCGGAGAACGTTAATGAGCACAAGCAAGGCCTGGTAATCGTCAGGCTTGATCTCTGCGGCGCGCTGGAAAAGCCTGGCCGCTTCGTCCAGTTTGCCCTGGGTGAAGCAGGCGCGGGCATAGAAGTAATAGGCTTCAAACAGATTGGGATCGAGGGCAATTGCCTGATCGAACTCTGCCATCGCTTCCGGATGTCGCTCGCGAAGCGAAAGAGCGAGGCCGAGTGAAGCATGCGCTTCTGCAAGACCGCTCTCAAGATCCAGCGCCTTGGCGCTGGCCGCCAGAATGCCGTCGATTGAGACATCAGCGTTATAGTGAAGGAAGAGGAAGGAATCGCAGTCCGCAATTCCGGCGTAGGCCCGGGCATAGAGTGGGTCGAGTTCGACGGCCATGGCGAACATGCGCTTGGCCAGGACGTAATGAGACTTGGAGTGCCAGTGCAGGAAATGCCGTCCTCTAAGGTAATGCGAATAAGCCTCGAAGCTCCCGGTCGGGGCCTGACCGATGACTTTCTTCTCCTCGGGCAACAGCTTGACCTTCAAGTGGTCCACGATGGTACGGGTGATCTCGTCTTGAAGGGCGAAGATGTCGGTGAGATCACGGTCGTAGCGATCGGCCCAGAGATGACCTCCGCCCTTGCCCTCGACGAGCTGCGCGGTGACGCGCACACGCGAGCCGGCCTTGCGGACACTTCCTTCCAGAATAAAGTTTACCCTGAGATCCTGGCTCACCTGCTGTACCTTCGCCGGCTTGCCCTTGTAGGTATACACCGTATTGCGCGCGACGACGAACAGACCGGAGATTTTCGACAGGTCGGTAATTATGTCCTCGGTGATCCCATCACTAAAATATTCTTGCTCGGAGTCGCCGCTGATGTTGTTGAATGGCAGGACCGCGATGGACGGTTTTTCAATCTCCCAAGGCTCTCCTTGGCTTGCATCCGAGCCCCTCGGAGCCGGTGGGAAGTCCAGGGAGATGCCATAAGCGCGCACTGGCCTGTCAATGTTCTTAAGCGTCTGCTCGCCCATGTCCTCGAACCGAAGATCGAGCCGGTTGCCGACATTATCTCGGACGGCTGCAGAGACCGCGATTCCGCCTGGCGTCGCTATGCTTTCAAGCCTCACCGCCACGTTGACACCGTCCCCGAAGATGTCGTCGCCCTCAACGATCACGTCCCCAAGGTTGATGCCCATGCGGAGCTCTATTCGGCTGCGCTGCGGCACACCCGCATTGCGCTCTAGCATGCCCCGCTGGACTGTGGCCGCGCAGGTGACCGCATTCACGACGCTCGGAAATTCCGCCAGAAATCCGTCGCCGGTGAGCTTCACGATGCGACCCTCACATTCGGCGATCTTGGCGTCGATCAGCTCCTTGCGATGCGATTTCCATGCCGCGTGAGTGCCTTCCTCGTCCCGGCCCATGAGTCGGCTATAAGTTACAACGTCTGCGGCGAGGATTGCCGTCAAACGTCTGTGCACCGTCGGATCGTCCATGTGACCATCTCGTCTCCGTGTATTGCCACGCTCGGGGTGCCATAATTCCAGGCCGATCCGATCATACTCCAGCGGTCGATGAATGTCTCTTTTTGCTGCCGCCAAGAGCGCGGACTTGCGCTTTCGGGTCGTCCCCGGCCTCTGATATTCAGAGGGTGTGGATCAAGTTCCATAATTTTTACGCCGTCTTACGAGATAGCCTTGCTCTTCCAAAGAGTTGAAACCGTAGCGCGTCGAGATCTGGCGCACGTGCTGAGGAAAAAGACGGCAATCGAGATCACTGCGCCGGTTTTCGGGTGCCGCGTGAGCTAATCCAGTCTGTTGAGGCCTAACCGGATGTCCTTTACCTGATCTGGACGGTGGTTTTAGGGTTTCCCTCCGGGGGATGAGACCACGGCCTTGGAAGCACGACGGTTTCCGCTATAACTGATAGGGTTCCAACGAGGCTCTTCCATGACGAAGGTTTTCAATCCACCGTCGGTTCGCCGACCCTTCGGAAATTATAATCACGGCCTGCTGGTGCCGTCCGGAGCTTCGTTGCTGGTGACATCGGGCCAACTCGGGATTGGCCTCGACGACACGGTGCCCGGGGACGTGACGGCGCAGGCCGAGCTGTGCTTCGAGGCGATCAGGGCTATACTCGAAGAGGCGGATATGAGCTTTGCTGATGTCATCCGCATTTCGGGCTTCCTGACGCGGCGCGAGGATTTTCCGGCCTATATGGCCGTGCGCGACCGCTTTACCGCGGACCCGAAGCCCACGTCGACGCTGATCATCGTCAGTGGCTTCACCCGGCCGGAATTTCTGGTCGAGGTCGAAGTGACGGCGGCTAAGGTTTTCTAGAATCGCTCCATTGCCGTCTTCACCTTACCAAGGAATGCAGCGCACGTTTCCGCCGTGCAGTTATTCATGTCGTAATGGGCGAGGAAAGTGACCGGCCTCAGTGGGTTTATCTGGGCGCGCAGCACCCGCTTGACGATCTTCTTCGGCGGATTGCCGGCGACGAACGCGCGAAAAGGCGTGGCGCCGTAAGTCAGGACGGCTGCTAGTTTTTGGATGTGCCGGAGCCGCGATTGCACCTGTCCGTCAACCAGCTCGAAAGATACACCGGGCAGCCAGACGCGGTCGAAATATCCTTTGAGGATCGCCGGGAAACCGAAATTCCACACGGGTGTGACGATGACGAGCCCTTCCGCCTGCTTGAGGCGATCGACATAGGGTTTCACCAGCGCGATATTCTTCGGATATTCGTGATAGACGAGGCGATCGCCACGGGAGAGCACCGGATCGAAACTTTCCGCATAAAGATCGCAGCCATCGACCGTGTGTCCGGCCGTGGCGAGACTTTCGAGTGTCTGTCGGTAAAGGGCTGCACCGTAACTCGCTTCCACCGGATGGGAATGAAGGACGAGAACCCTCATGAGGGCTCCATGATGCTGGCAAGACCGGGGAACAGATAGTTCTTGCCTGCCGAGAAGTCGAAATTCGGGTTCTCCCAGGCAATCATCTTGCCGGGATTGAGCAAGCCCTTTGGGTCTGTTTCATGCTTGAAAGCAAGCTGAATCCTGTCGGTCCGCTTCATGCCGCCCTCCTCCAGCGTATAGCGGTGCGGATTGAAGATCGGGCAGCCATGATCCTGATGGATCTCGATGATTTCCTCGAGCCGCCCTTCCGTCGTGTAGCGCACCAGCGGCAGGCCGGAGCACTGGATCTGACCGTCGAACCTGATGAATTCGAGATGCCCAGGCACTTCATCGCCGAAGATTTCGACCATCTTCTGAACCTTCTCGACATGATCCGGTCCCGGATACTGGACCTGAAGATAGGTGAATTTCGGATCGATCTTCAGCGCACGGAGCGTCGTGTGGTTCCAGGCAAGCTCGTAGGCATGCGGAATGCCCCGCATGCTCTCCACCTTGTCGGAACGAAAAATGATCTCGCCATTTTGCGATGCCGCAAAGGCAAGGAACGCATCCATGGAGTGCGGGGCAATCATCAAGACGACGACTGACTGATCCTTGCGGATGTAGGGCCTGTGGCGGGTGAAGTAGTCATGCGGAATCGGGGCGGCAATCGGCGCGATTTCCTTGACCAAGATGCCGTTGGACCGTGCGAGCTTATCGGAGAAGCGGACGGCCGTCATGAAATCGTCGTAGCCGACCAGCACGTCCACCCAATCGTAGGCCGGCGCGAGCGGCATTTCGATCTCGGTGATGATGCCGTTCGTGCCGTAGGCGTGGCTCACCTTCTGCAGGTCCCAGCCCGTCAGGTCGAGCACTCGCGGTTCTGCTTCCATGGTAACGACGCGCAGCCGCAGGATATTGCCGAGGTCGCGCAGTCCACCCCACGTGATCGAGCCGACGCCGCCGGAGCCGCCAGCAATGAAGCCACCGATCGTTGCGGTCTGGGCTGTCGACGGGTGGAAGCGCAGTTCCTGGCCGGAATGGGCCTTCGTCTGCTTGTCCAGTTGCGCCATGACGATGCCAGGCTCGCAGATGACGCGCCCTGGATGGATTTCCTTGATCTTGTCCATGGCCGCAAGATTGAGCACGATGCCGCCGGAAAGCGGCATGGCCTGGCCGTAATTGCCGGTGCCGGCGCCGCGCGGCGTCACGGGTACGCCGTGTGCGAACGCGACCCGCAGCGTCTGGATCACCTCGGCTTCGTCTTTCGGCGTAACGACGAGATCGGCGGTCACGTTGTCGAGCTGGGCCTTCAGGATCGGCGAGTACCAATAGAAATCGCGGCTCTTTTGACGCACGAGCGCTGGATTGTCCTCGATGGCTATGCCTGCAAGTTCCTTTTTGATCTTTTCGTAATCCGGCATGTCAGGCTCCAACGACACTATCGAGTTCACGGTAATCCGGCAGGCTGCGGTCGATCACCTTGCCGCGCCGAAGCACGACGCGGTCAGACTGCGGACGGGAGAGAAATTCGCTCCAGCGCCGGGCGCTGAAGAGTACGAGATCGGCCGGGCCTCCGGGGGCGATCCGGCCGATATCCGGGCGGCCGACGATCGACGCTGGCGACGTGGTGATGATGCGAGCAGCCGTATCCAGGGGATGATCGAGATGCAGGATGCGTACCGCCTCGCGGAAAACCTCGACCGGATCAAGATCGCCATAGGCATAGAACGGGTCGCGGGTATTGTCGGACGCGACGGCGGTCTTGACTCCGGCTTTGGCAAGCTCCTTGAAGAGCGTTACCCCACGCCATCGTGGCGTGCGGTCCGGATAGCGGTCCTGGAGATACATGTTGCACATCGGAAGCGAGATGATCGACAGGCCGGCCCTGGCGACCAATTCGACAGTTCTCTGAGCGAGACCGTCGTCCTGTCGGGCGAGCGAGCAGCAGTGGCCTGCCGTGACCTTGCCCTGAAAGCCGTTGCGGATCACCGAGTCGGCGATTGCTTTTAGCGTTTCAGCGCCCGGATCGTCCGTTTCGTCTACATGCAGGTCGACGTCGAGCCCACTGTCTGCGGCCGCACGAAAGAGCTTATCCAACTGCCAGACGAGGTCTGGTCCCATCTTCGTGACCCCGCCAAGCAGGCCGCCTTTATTGCGAACGACCGTCACGAGATCGGCGAAATAGGCCGCATCTGCCACGAGCTCCATGGGAAAGAGCGCGACAGCTTGCAGTGTAATCCTATCCTTCCAGGCATCCCGCACGTCGTCGAAGACATCGAAGGAAATCCTGTGCTGCGGAGCGATAGAATCGAGATGCGTGCGTATGAGGCTGGTGCCGTGAGCGTAGGCGGAGCGTAGTGAGAATTCCATCCGCATTCTGACGTCTGTGGTGGACCAATGCGCCTCCCGATCGACGCGCACCGCCTCCAACGCTCCCATGAAGGTGCCATCGAGGTTGGCGTTGCGGGACCATATATGTCCCTTGTCGAGATGCGTATGAACGTCCATGAAGCATGGCCAGGCCATGCCGCCCTTAAGATCGGACCTTGCATAGTCCGCGGGTGCTTCGCCTGGCGGCAGAACGGCGGAAACCAGACCGTCTGCGACGACGATATCAGCCCTGACGAGACCCTCTTCGGCCGGTGCGGTGTAGCCGCTGACAGCTGCCGCCGGAAGCGTTGCATTGCTCAGCACGAATCGGCCGGCATTGGGAGGTGAGATGAAGGAATAGGTCATCAGTTTTCCCGTTCCAGGCTGCTTTCATGCCAGCGATGCAGGCTGAGCCACGAGATGAAGGACGTGACGGCAAAGATTGCGACGCCGAGCAGCGACAGCATCAGCAACGCCGCGAACAGTCGGGGTATGTTCAGCCGATACTGGGCCTCGAGCAGGCGAAAGGCGAGGCCGGAACCGGCGCCGGCTGAGCCGGCTGCGAATTCCGCCACAACAGCGGCAATCAGCGCAAGCCCGCCACCGATCCTGAGCCCTGTCATGAAATAGGGCTGGGCTGCAGGCAGCTTGAGATAGAGCAGCGTCTGCCAACGCGTGGCGCCGTAAAGCTCGAACAGATTGATCAGATTGTGATCGACGCTTTTCAGGCCCTGGACCATGTTGGAAAGGATCGGAAAGAAGGCGACGAGGAAAGCGCAGATGAGGAGCGCCACCTGCGTCGATGGTGCATAAATGAGGATGAGAGGCGATATAGCCACAATCGGTGTTACCTGCAGGATCACTGCAAGCGGATAGAAGGCGATCTCGATCCACCGGGATTGAACGAGGAAGATCGCAAAACCGACGCCGCCGACAAGTGCCAGTATCAGCGACATGACGGTGATCTTGGTTGTGACCCAAAGGGCGGGGGCGAGGGTGCCCCAATCCGCGGCAAAGGCATTGGCCACGGCGATCGGTCCCGGCAGGATATAGGGCGGAACACCGGAGAGCTTGACATAGAGCCCCCAAATCAAAACAACGACGGCTATGACGGCGAAGGGTACGGAAATGCGAAGCGCCAGATCACGCCGCTTGGGGTTGGGCCGATTGGGGATTGACGGCGCGAAGGCGTCGGCTGTGTCCATCTTCAACGATCTTCCTTTGCAGCGTTAATTGCCCCGATCAGCGAATGGGAGACCGTTTCGCAGGCGCGCCGGTATTCTTCCGAGGTGCGATAATGCGCGTCGCGCTCGCGGCTCGTCACAAGCGAAAGATCTGCATGAACCCGGCCCGGGCGCGCCTTCATGACAACGATGCGGCTAGATAGATAGGCGGATTCGAAGACGGAGTGGGTGACGAAGATCACGGTGATGCCTGTCTCCTTCCAGAGCCGCAGCACATCGTCGTTCAGCTTCTGACGGGTGATTTCGTCGAGTGCCGCGAAGGGCTCGTCCATCAAAAGAAGTTTCGGTCTGGTTACGAGCGCACGGGCGATCGAGACGCGCATCTTCATGCCGCCGGAGAGCTCGCGCGGATAGGCGCCGGCGAAATCCTGCAAGCCGACGGTCGCGAGCGCGCCCATGATCTGATCGCGTGCCGCGGCCTTTGAAATCCCGCGCAGCTTTAGTGGCAGATGGACATTGCTGAAGACATTCTTCCACGGCATCAGCGTCGGCTCCTGGAAGACGAAACCGATATCGCCTTCGGGAAGTCCCTTTGCGTTGATGCGCGAACTTGGCCAGTCGATGCTGCCGGACGTGATATCACCAAGGCCAGCGATGATGCGAAGCGCAGTCGACTTGCCGCAACCGGACGGGCCGAGCAGGCTGATGAACTCGCCGGTCTCGACCGTGAGCGACATGCCAGAAAGCGCGACTGTTCCGCTGGAGAAAACCTTCGAAACGGCTTGCATGGCGACCAACGGCCGTTTGCGTTTTTCAGTCAGCGGCGCCGTCTGGACCTCGGCTAGGGGCATTGCGGGTCTCTTTGTTTGAAGAGGATGCAGCTTGACGCTGGGGCGCGGCAAGCTCTTCACACAGCCCTGTGGCTTACTTCTTCAGCGACATGCCGGTGCCCTTGCAGACGAACTTGGTCGTAAAGGCCTTGGTATAGTCCGTGTCTGCCTTGAAGATGTTGATGGCCACCATTTCGTCGAAGAACTTCTTGTAGTGCGCGTCTGTGATGCAGCCGATGCCCTTGTCCATGGCGTCGCCGGATTCAACGATGCCGAATTCCTTCATCTTTGCGATGGAATAGGCGATCTGACCATCCGTCATTTCCGGATTGTCCTTCTTGATCAGTTCATTCGCCTTGCTGTTGTCACTGTAGAGGTAATTGTACCAGCCCTCGATCGAGGCATCGACAAAGCGCTGGACGACGTCCGGCTTCGTGTCGATCATCATCTGTGTCGTTGTGATCATCGTGGAGTATGGGGTATAGCCGTTGTCGGCGAGCAGGAACACCTTCGGCTCCCAGCCCGTCTGCTTCTGGATTTCGTAGGGTTCGGACGTCAGGTAGCCTTGCTGGGCAGACTCCTTGTCGGCGATGAACGGTCCAGGATTGAAGTTGTAGGGTTTGTACTGTTCGTCCTTGAAGCCTTTGTAATTGGATTTCATCCACTCGAAATAGGTCAGGTAACCGTCCTTGCCGAGGAACAGCGTCTTCAGCTTGGCCAGATCCTCGAACGTCTCGATGCCGGCATTAGGATGCGAAATCAGCACCTGCGGGTCTTTCTGGAAGATGGCTGCGACATCCACCAAAGGAATTCCTTGCTCGACGGCGGTGATTTCGCCCTGTGAACCGCCCATGTAGAAGTCGATCTTGCCGGATATCAGCAGCGCGCTGTTTGCTGCATTCGGGCCGCCCTGAACGATGCTGACGTCAAGACCATACTTCTCGTAGGTGCCGTCGGCGACCGCCTGATAGAAGCCGCCATGCTCGGCCTGCGCCAACCAATTGGTGCCATAGCTTACCTGGTCGAGCGCGTGGCCCGGCGCGGCCGTGGCGATCGAGCCGCCGAGACCAAGGAATGCGGTGAGTGCAATATTTTTCAGTACATTGGACATGTTCGGCGTTCCCCTATGGTGCCAGGGATTGCCCTTACCGGCACCCCATTTTCTTTATTTGAGCGATTGCGTTGCTCTTTGAAAAGCATCAAAATTCGTGCGCAACGATGCCTTTTTGGCATCTCAAACGGTGCGCGCTCCTAAATTGGGCTGCGTGCTTTAATTTGATGCACCGAGGGCGCGCGATGCTGCATTCCAGGAAGCTTCTCTACATCAACGAAATTGCGCGGTCGGGCTCTATCCGCAAGGCAGCGGCACGGTTGAACGTCGCTTCCTCTGCCATCAACCGGCAGATCCTGGCGCTGGAAGCGGAAATGGGCGCTCCGCTCTTCGAGCGCCTGCCGCGCGGCCTCAGGCTGACTGCGGCCGGCGAACTGTGCATAGAACACATTCGCGAGGTTCTGAAGAATTACGATCGTTTGGAGGGCCGCATCCGCAGTCTCAGGATGCAGCAGGCGGGCAAGGTGCGTCTGGTAACGACGGTCGGGCTTGCCGCTGGGCCGCTGGCGGAAATCATCAGCCGCTTTCAGCTGGAACATCCGCGTGTTTTCTTCCAGATCAGGAATGATGCCGGCACGATGACAGTCAATCCCGTGCTGTCGGGTGAGGTGGATATCGGCCTCGGCTTCAATATTCCGGCGACACCTGGAATACGCACTCTGGGAACTTTCGATATCCCTATCGGCGTCGTCCTGCCACCCGGCCATCGGCTTATCGGTCCCGGCCCGATCAACCTGACGGACGTGGTGCAGGAGCGACTGGTGCTGGCCCAACAGGGCACCAGCCTGCGCGAAGTGATCAATCTTGCACTTGCGCGGCTCGATGTTCATGTCGAGCCGGTGCTCGAGACCAATGCTTCGGAGATGCTGAAGAAGCTGGTGAAATGCGGGGCAGGATTATCGATGCTCAATCCGCTTGACGTGATCACCGAGTGCCGAAAGGGGGAACTGGTTTTCCGTCCGGTCGCCGAGCCGCATGCGCGCCAGCAGCCGATGAAATTGTTTGCCCGTGTGCGTGCGCCGCTGGACGCCGCAACGAGCCTGTTCGTGGAATACCTGCTGGCGGAGCTTGCCGGCCTTGTGCAGGAACTTCAGGTCAAGGGGCACATCGCGCCCGACAAGCCGGCTGCCGGTTGACCTTACTTCGTGTAGAGATTCGAAAGAGGATAGAGCTTCAAATCATAGAGCATCTCGATGAAGCCCTTCACTTGATGGCGGCAGATGGCTGCGCCCTTTTTCGCCGTGCCGCCTAAGGCGTTGCCGACGACGCCGTTGGGATTGAGATCATGTGCAATCCACGCCAACGAATGCGGAGGTAAAGGCTGAATATAGTTCGACCGTTCCCGCATCCATTCGGCTTTCGAGGCAAAATTCTGCGCCTTGTCCATGCGCACCAGGTCCGGCCGGAAATGCAGCATCAGGGAGGTCTCCACTTCGCCGCCGTGAATACCGTATTTTGCTTCGTGTTCGCTGATCATGCCTTCCGGATGTCCGAACCGGCCCCACTGTGTCGACAGCACGGCCATCTGGTGACGGACGCGCAATTCGCGCGCGACGATGCTCATGATGTCGACATTGCCGCCATGCGAGTTGACGATCACCATTTTGCGGATACCAGCTTCCGCGACCTTTGCGCCAATCGCAGTCCAGATCGGGATCAAAAGTTCGGCACCAAGCGAGAGCGTGCCCGGGCCATAGATATGTTCGTTCGCCTTGCCGATCTCCTGTGTCGGCAGGACCAGTATGTCGAGGTCTTCGGGCCGCTCCTTGCGCAACACCGCAAGCATTCCGTTTGCGATTGCGACATCGGTGGCGATTGGCAGATGCGGCCCATGCTGTTCTGTCGACGCGATCGGCAGGATCGCTATGGTCGTGTCGCAAGAAAGCGCCGCGAAGTCAGAGGTATTGAGTTCGTTCCAGTAAAATGGCATCGCCATTGCCGCATCCCTTCCTTGGCCTTCCACTATTGAGTAGGGAACCAGCGTGCATGCGAAAAGCATCAATTTGCGCCAATGCCGATGCCTTTTTGCGAGAGGTTCCACGAGTACAGTCTAAGGCTTGTCCAGGTGGCGCTCGGAATAGTTTTTCGGACGCAGGTTCTTCACCACAATCCGAGGAGAAAATGCGGTCCGAAACGCACGCCTTCGGCCAATGCCGGTTGCGCGGCAACGCAGATCATGGGTCGAACTCTCTTCGCACCTGTATTCTCAAAGCCGCTTCGCGTTATGCTAGCGTTCGAAAGGCTCGCCGAGCGAGGCGACGCCATTCAGCTTAAGCAGGCGGCGGTCCGCCGAAATGATGCCCAGCACGATAATCGTGACGAGATAGGGCAGGCTCGCAAGCAGTTGTGAAGGGACGTCCAGTCCGGCCGCCTGGGCTGCGAGACCCGTCAGGGACACGGCTCCGAAGAGGCACGCCCCCAAAAAGATCCGACCGGTGAGCCACGTCCCGAAGACGACCAGTGCGATTGCGATCCAGCCACGACCGGCGATCATCCCATCGGCCCAAAGCGGTGTGTAGACGACCGATGCGTAGGCGCCGGCAAACCCTGCCATCGTTCCGCCGAATGCGATGGCGGCGAAGCGCACGGCGATGACTGAATACCCCACAGCGTGGGCGGCTTTGGGGTTCTCGCCAATCGCCCGGACGACAAGACCGGCCTTCGTATAGGCAAACATCGCCCAGATGGCGAATGTTGCGGCAAGGGAAAGCCAGACGACGGCGTCTTGGATGAAAAGGTGGCCAATGACTGGGATATCGGAAAGCCATGGAAAGGCAAACTTTGGAAGCCCCTTGACCGTGAGGCTTTCATAAGTCTTGCCGAAGAGCGCCGAGAGGCCTTGGCCGAGAATGCCGATCGCCAGGCCCGTCGCTACTTGGTTTGCCCGAAGTCCGACCGCGATGACGGCAAAAACCATTGAAAGTGCGGCGCTGCCGAGACCGGCGGCGACGAAACCGAAAAGATGGCCCCCACCATGATAGACGATGATGAAGGCGAGCACCGCACCGAATGCCATCAAACCCTCGGCGCCGAGGTTGAGAACCCCGGCTCGCTCAACCACCAGCTCGCCGAGAGCTGCAAGGAGGAACGGTGTCGCAGCCGCGAGCATCCCGGCAAGGATGAATTCGATGGCGTTCATGGCCGGCTCCGGTAGACGGAAAGGCGCCATTCGAGACGGTACCGCACGAAGGCGACGGCGATGAGATAGGCGACGAGGAGACTACCCTGAAATACACGGACCGCGGCAATCGGCAAGTTTGCCGACACCATGGCATTGTCCCCTCCGATGTAGAGCGCCGCCATAAATAGTGCAGAGACCACGATCCCGATTGGATGCAGACCGCCGAGATAGGCGACGATAATAGCCGCATAGCCATAACCCGTCGAAATCGAGCGCTGCAACTGGCCGAGGGGACCGGCAACCTCGGCTGCGCCAGCAAGCCCCGCAGCGCATCCGCCAATGAGAAGGCAAAGCCAGATCGCCCGCCCTTCGTTGAAACCTGCGTAGCCGGCGGCACGCGGCGCGAGGCCGCCGACCTGGAGCTTATAGCCGGTGAAGCTCTTCTCCATGAAGATCCATGCCGCCATCGATAAGACGATCGTCAGGAGCAGGGAAACGTTGATGCGGGTGCCGGAGATCAAGACCGGCACCATCGCGTCATACTGAAACATCACAGACTGAGGAAAGTTAAACCCGTTCGGATCCTTCCAGGGACCAAGCAGCAGGTAGTTAAGCAACTGCGCAGCAACGAGGCTCAGCATCAGGGAAACGAGTATCTCGTTCGCGTTTAGCCTGACGCGCCAGAAGGCGGTGAGCGACGCCCATGAAGCACCACCGAGTGCGCCAAGGAATAGCATCAGTGGCCAAATCCATTGACCCGTCGCCTGCGGGAACCATACGGGGATGGCCGAGGCGAAGATCGCACCCAGAATGAACTGGCCCTCGGCACCGATGTTAAAGACCTTGGCGCGGAAACCGATCGCCAGGCCCTGCGCGATGAGCAGAAGGGGGCCCATCTTCAGCATGACTTCCGAAAACGACGCCCAAGAGAGGAAGGGTTCGAGAAGCATCGCATAGACGATGGCGACCGGATCGCGGCCCATCGACATGTAAAGTCCGAGATTGAGAATGGTAGCCAACCCCAGAGCAACGGGAGGCGCAAGCAAGGTGGCGGTCAGCGATGCGCGCTCCCGACGGACAAGGGTGGGAAGGATAGCTGTAAATAAAGCCCTCATGCCAGAGCCGTCTCCTGCGAAGAATAGGCACCGATCATATAACGGCCGATGTCCTCCGGCCGCGTGTCCCGTGTGACGAGAGCCGGGCTCAGAGCGCCGTGGTGCAACACCTGAATGAAATCGCAGAGTTCGAAAAGCTCTTCGAGCTCCTCTGAAATGATGAGGATCGCCATACCTTCGTTACGCAGCCCGACAAGCCGCCTGCGGATGGCCGATGCAGCGCCGATATCGACGCCCCATGTCGGCTGTGCGATGAACAGCAGTTTGGGAGACAGCATGATCTCTCGGCCGACGATGAACTTCTGCAGATTGCCGCCAGAGAGCGAGCCGGCTTCCACCTCTGGGCCGGGCGTGCGGACATCGTACTGGCGGATGCACTCATCGGTGAATGCCATCGCCTTGGCTTCGTCAACGAGACCATACCTGAGAAGGTTGAGCGGATGAGCGGTCAGCAGGCTGTTGTGGGTGAGGGACATTTCGGGTACGGCGCCACGCCCAAGCCGGTCTTCGGGAACGAAGGCAAATCCAAGCTGCCGGCGAGCAGCCGCATTGAGCGTGCCCACGTCCTTTCCCATCATGTAGATCCGCTCGTGCTGTTCTCCTGGCAGGACCGCTTCGCCGGAAATGAGCGAGGCAAGCTCGCTTTGCCCGTTTCCGGAAATTCCGGCTATGCCAAGAATTTCGCCCGAACGAACCGTGAGGCTTAAAGTGGAGAGCGGCACGGCAAAGGGGTCATCCGGCCGATAGTCGAGGCCGATGATTTCAAGCCGCTTTTCCCCGCCAGAAATGGGCAACGCCGGCATGGGCTCCGGCATGTCGCGGCCGATCATCATGCGGGCCAGGTCATGAGCATCGTGTTTTCGCGGATCGACATGCCCGGTAACGCGCCCACCGCGCAGAATGGTCGCCCTATCGCAGATCGCGCGGATTTCCTCCAGTTTATGCGAGATGAAGAGAATGGAGACGCCGCGGTCGCGCAGGCGACGCAACGTGTCGAAGAGTCTCTCCACCGATTGCGGCGGCAGGACGGAGGTCGGCTCGTCGAGGATCAGCAGCTTCGGGTTTGTCAGCAGGCAGCGGATGATCTCCACACGCTGCCGCTCGCCGACGGAAAGCGTGTGCACATGGGCGAGGGGATCGACTTCGAGCCCGAAGTCGCGCCCGAGCTTCCGGATGCGCTCAGTGAGTCCGGTTTTCCGGCCCGGAACGACCAGTTGCGTGTTCTCCACCACCGTCAGGGTCTCAAACAGCGAGAAGTGCTGAAAGACCATGCCGATGCCCTTGCGCCTCGCCTCCGCAGGCGATGCGAGGCTCAAAGGTTCTTCTTCCCAGATAACGGTCCCGCTGTCCGGTTGCTCGACGCCATAGATCAGCTTCATCAGCGTCGACTTACCCGCGCCGTTTTCTCCGAGGATTGCATGGATCGATTGCGGGGCCACGTCCAGGTCGATGGCTTGATTGGCCCGGTTCTGGCCGTAGCTCTTGGAAACGCCGCGCAGCGACAGGAGCGGAACGGTCATGGCTCACTTCGGCAGTGGCGTAGTGACACCCTTGACGTGCCAATCCATGGCGACGACCTCGCCATCGGTGAGCGTTGCACCAGACGGTGCCGCTTCGCTGCCATCGGCCTTGGTGAGCGGCCCTGTGAAGGGAGTGAAGCTGCCGCTGGCGATCTTCGCCTCGATCTCCTTGATCTTGCCCATGGCGTCGGCCGGGATATTCGGATTCCAGTCGACAACCCCGACGACCTTTTCAGTGACGCCGAGGAAGGCATTGCCGCCCCTGAACGTGCCGGCGATATGAGCGTCCACCGAGGCTTTGAAGAACGGCGACCAGTCAGTCGCGACACAGCCGAGATAGGTCTTAGGCGCGTACTTTTTCATCGAAGAGTTGAGGTTGAACACGTAAATGCCGGCTTCCTCGCAGGCCGAGATGACCGACGGCGTGTCCTGCGCATTGGAAAAGATCACATCGCACTTCTGCGCCATCAGCGCCTTCGCAGCTTCCTGCTCCTTGGCCGGATCGAACCACGAGTTCACCCACACGACCGACACCTCGATATCCGGTTTCACCGATTGGGCACCGAGCGTGAAGGCATTGATGGACGTGATCAGTTCCGGGATGGCAAAGGCGGACACTGAGCCTAACTTACCGGTCTTGGAGAGCGCAGCGGCAGCCATGCCGAGCAGGTAGGTTCCCTGAAAATACTTGGCTGCGAAGGGCGAGAAGTTCGGTGCTACCTGGAAGCCGGAGGCATGCAGCACGGTGACCGCCGGATTCCGGCGGGCGATCTGCAGGGCGCCGTTCTGATAGCCGAAGGAGCCGGCGATCAGGAATTTGTTTCCATCGGCGACCGTCTTGTTCATGATGCGGTCGGCATCCGGACCTTCTGGAATGTTCTCGATGACCGTGACCTTTACCTTGTCGCCGTACGCAGCCTTGACGGGTTCGAGGCCGGCGGCAAGGGCGTGTCCCCAGCCGACGTCACCGACCGGCGAGGGGATCACGAGAGAAATACCGAGCGGCTCGTCGGCTGCCATGGAGGACCGGCCGCCAAGCGCGCTTGCGAGGCCGGAGGCGGCAACAACCTTCATCAATGTTCTGCGGGTGAGGTTTTTCAGCATGTCAGTTCCCCTGTTTCGTTTTTAGAATTCCACTGCCGCGAGTGCGGCCTCGGCTTCGGCGAACAGCCGCATTTCGTCGAGTCCGATGAACTCGCCCTTAGCCCAGACGATGCGTCCGTTGATCATGGTCATGTCAGTCGGCATTCCGATGCCTACTTTGGCAATCAGGCTCAGCGGGTCGTGCCGCGTGCCGATGTAGTCCATGCGCCGTGTGTCGATTGCAAAGAGGTCGGCGGCCATCCCGGGAGCAAGCCGGCCGATATCCGGGCGGCCGAGGAGGGCCGCTCCGCCGGTCGTCGCATAGCCGAGAAAATCGACCGGAGGCGGGACGGGATGCGCGCGTGTAGAGGCGGTTAGGCACTGCAGCATATAGGCGGAGTGCAAGCAGTGCATCAGGTTTGAATTGTCGTTCGAGGCAGCTCCATCGCAGCCGAGACCGACGCGCAGACCGAAGGCCGACATGGCCGGAATATCGGTGATCTCGGCGCCGACCAGATAAACGGGCTCGGGGCAGTGGGAGACACCGGTGCCGGTTGCCGCCATCATGCGCAGTTCGTCATGGGTGAGTTCCCAGCAATGGGCATAAAAGGTATCGGGACCGGCAAATCCAATTTCTGCGCAGTAATCCACCGTCCTCATGCCGTGCCGAGCCTCGATGACGGGGCTTTCGCCTTCGCCGACATGGGTATGGAGTTGCACGCTGCGGTCGCGCGCCAGCGCCGCCGCCTCGACGAAGGTCTCTTTATAGCAGTTGACCGGCTGACAGGGCGCGACCACGACCTGCCGCATGCTGAAGGGGCTTTTATCGTGGTAAGTGTCGATCAGGCGCGCGCAATCGGCGATGAATTCGTCCGTCGTCTCCAGCATGGGGTCCGGGATGGTCGAGCCTTCGGATTTTGGCAGCGTGTTGCCGCCGCGGCCCGCATGAAAGCGCATACCTAGCAGGTCGGCTGCCTCGAACTGACGGTCGATCAGTTTCTTTCCAGCGCGGCGCGGGAAGCAGTACTGGTGGTCGAATGCCGTCGTGCAGCCGTGCTTGATCATCTCCGCCATGGCGGTGACGGAGGCATGGTAAAAGCAGTCCTCGGTCAGGCGCGAGAAGATTGGATAGATGAGATCAAGCCATTCGATGACCGCCAGCTTCGTCCAATCGAGATCCGCACGGTTGCGCACGAAGCACTGGAAGAAGTGGTGGTGGGTATTGACGAGCCCCGGATAGACGAACCAGCCGGTCGCGTCTTGAGTGACGGTCCCGGCCGGCAGCTCTCCCTTGTAGAGGTTTTCGCCGATCGCTTCGATCGAAGGACCGTTTGTCAGCAGGTCGACGTTCCGGCAGACACGCAGCCCCTCGCCATCGTTGGCGATGACGGCAGCACAGTTCGTTAGGAGATAACCGGCCACGTCACACCTCGCCCGGTTCGGCGTAGGGTTCGGGCTTTAATTCGTGCAGCCTATGTATGCCAGGCATCTCGACAAAATTATCGAGGCTGCGGATTGCACGCGTCCAAAGCCTGATGGCGGGGTAGGGGTCGAGCGGGATGCCGCCATCCGGCGCGAGCGCCACGTAGGGAAAGCAAGCGATATCAGCAATTGTCGGGTGGTTCGACGCGAGGAACTGAAATCCCCGCAAGCCCTGTTCGACCAGCTTCGCTTCCAGTTCGCGAAGAGCAGCAATCCCTTGTGCTTGAAGCGAGGCGATGTCTCCCGGCCGCAGAAGCATTTCATGAAGGCGCGCGCCTCCGAGGTTGGCGGTCAGCCGGTGTGAGAACGAAAGCCACTGCTGGACGCGCGCTGTTTCTTCCGGCGTGCCGCCGCCCAGCCACTTTGGCGCAGTCTTGGCGGCGAGGTAGGTAAGCATGGCGGCGGATTCGGTCAGGATCAGATCCCCATCTTCCAAGATCGGGATCGAGCCCGCCGGGTTAAGTGCCATGAACTCGAGGCTGCGATGCTCGGCGCCGGGATGAAAATCTACTGGCCGGATTTCCATCTTCACGCCGACCAGTGCCGCCATCAGCCGAACTTTGTAGCAACTGGGTGAGAGAACGTAATCATAGAGCTTCATTGCGCCACCAATTGTGCCCCGTAGGTGTAGTGGCGGCGTTTCAGCCAGCGTCTGTAAGCGATCGAAGTCAGGTCGGCTCTTGTGGGGATTTCCATTCCGGGATCGAGGGGCAGGAGCCTGGGGATCTGGTTTTCGAGAATGGACCGGTCCTGCAGGAAGATCGTCTGCTGAAAGTGAATCAGGTCGGTCGTCGGCGTGACATCGTCGAAGAGCGCCATCCACGGCCAGACGTCGCACAGGTCTTCGGCGAGGGGTTGGACGAAGAGAGCGATGACATCCCATTCACCAGGGCGGGGCGGACAGGTCTTGTAAAGGACGGAGCAGGTCGGCGCCGGCACCCGGTACATGTATTCGGTCGTGATGCCGCCGCTTGCCGACTTGGCAGCCTGCGGCTGGTAGAATTTAACCTGCGTGGCCCAGACCTCATCTACTTCTTCGCGGATTTCGACCTTGTAGTCCTGAACCTCGGTGTGTGGCTCCGCGCCCAGGATGTCGGTGTGCACAAAGGGAAAGTGCGCTATGTCGAGAAAGTTCTCCACTGCGCGCAGCGGCGAGCAGCGCACGCGAGCGACACCCACATCGACAAACCGGCGGCCGGGCTGATCGGCCTCGGGAATCGGAAAAAGATCCTTTCGAGGTTTGCCGAGAGAGGACCAGATGTGGCCGTAGCGCAGGCAAACGGGGAGAAAGCGCCCGTCGCTGGATTTCACGTTGATGTTTCCGTGGGTGTCAAGCGCCAATTCGATAGGCTCTCCCATCAGGGCGGTCTTGCGCCCGTCGATGTCGAGCTGACTGAAGAGACCGACGGGATACCAATCGTCGATCATCGCGTTTTGCTTCATGACGCTTTGCCTTTCGTCTGAAGCTCCTCGGCCATCCGCCGCAAAGTTTCGCATGCCCGTGAGGCGGCAATGCGCGCGGCCAGGCAGCTATCATCGTCCAGCAGGACATGAATCAATGTCTGGCCGTTGTCTTGCGGAACGAGCAACAGCCGGATCGTCTGGCTATTCTGCGCATGCCAGACAAGGCCTTCCGGGCCTGCCTTTGCGTTCGCAGCAGCCTCGACCGCCTCAGTACTGGCATCTGCCACCAAGGAGCGCAATGGAACAAGGCCTTCAAGCCGCGGAGGCCCAGCCATAAGTTGCTCTGCGGCAACCCAGATGACACCATCAGACTCCTCGACCTGTTGCGTCTCCAAGCGGATCGTTTCGGGCGGCGTGAGGCCTGGATGGGCCGGGATGCGCAGGCAGGTTCCGATCCGGCTGTAGCTCCAGCCATGATAAATGCACGAAAGTGCCTCACCACGCACGAAGCCGTGAGACAAGCGCATGCCGCGGTGCGGACACCGGTCTGCCGATGCTGTCACGTGCCCCGACTGACTTCGCCAAAGAGCAATCGGTCCGGCTGGCGTCCGCGCCGGAACAACGGTTCCCGCTGGCAAATCCGCGGAAAGGGCGACTGGCGTCCAAGAGCCCGTCGTGTCAGGCAGCATCACTCGGCTTTCTATATAAAATCAATGGCCTGGTTGGTGAATCCGCGGCTAACGGTCGGCGTCCGCCAATCAGTGCGGTCACGTTTGCATAATTTTTCCGCATTGGCAATCTTGATTAAATATAAGGCATACGATGCACATGCGGCCAGAAAAGGATCGATCGCTACGTCAGGAGATTCTGCCAATTGGTGTGCGGTGTATCGTCTCGACCCAGACATCGATGGGCCCGAGCAAACAACCGATCTCCATCATGTCGATCAGCTCCACGGGCCCGGTGATGTCGAGCTCGACTCGATCGGAACTGGTATGGGCGATCGCCTGCGCAAGCCCGAGCTTAGCCGCATGGCGTCGGATCCAAGGAAGGAAGGAGGCGGCGTCAAGTTCGCCGAGGATCGTCATTCGCTCCCGAAAGTCGCTTTGATGTTGGTCCGTCATAAAAGGCCCTAAGCTTGGTATCTTGGCATCAAGCATAGCGCCCAAGTGGACGAATGAAAGGGTGGTCGTCAAAGCGCGCCTCAGCCGCGCTCGCTGTCGCGTTCTGCCGCCGGCGTCACACAAGGCCGGACGCTCTATCAGTAGGCACTGCTCTTTACCTGCCGATCAGTCGCGAAAAGAAACGGCAAGCGGCGCTTCATAGTTCGTTTTCCTGGCCGGGATCCAGCAAATCAACAAGCCGCGCAATTCTTCCCGTCGGCAACGGACGGCCTTCATCGGCCAGAGCTTCTTCAGCATTGACCCAGGCCCAGGCTTCTGCCAGTTCATTTGCCGAAGCTCCTGTCGCCAAAATGTCTGCAAGCAAGACCTCGTCAACCGGGCCGATGATGGCCCTTACCTCTCCTGATGATAGGGTCATTTCAATCACCTCCCTCACGTTCGGCACTTCACGACTGCGGCTGTGGCAGCACATTGTGTCGCTCCCGTCAGCCAATATGACACGCAGCGCGTCCAACCGCGGCAATTGCCCGCGCCGGGTAGAAGACCGGCGCGGGTCGTCGTCATGGTCGATCAGGCCACCTGCTTTTCGCCTTCGATCTGTAGGGGCCCAGTCTCCTCCTTGGTCTGCTTGGCCTCATTCATTCCGATAGCAATGCGCCGCGGCTTCATCTCTTCGGGGATCTCGCGTTTCAGCTCGACCGACAGAAGACCGTTCTTCAGGCTCGCACCAAGCACCTTGACGTGGTCGGCCAGTTCGAAGCGTCGTTCGAATGATCGGCCGGCGATGCCGTGATGCAGATATTGCATATCCTCCTTGTCGGGCTTCGCGCCGGCAATGACGAGCACGTTTCGCTCATGTGTGACCGACAGATCCTCCTCGGCAAAGCCTGCAACTGCCATGGTTATGCGGTACTCGTCCTCACCGGCCTTGACGATATCGTAAGGCGGCCAGGTATCGACAGCTTGAAATCGCTGCGCATTGTTGAGGAGATTGAAGACGCGGTCAAAGCCGATGCTGGACCGGTAAAGGGGGGCGAAGTCGAATTCGTTTCTCATAGCCATATCCTCCGTAAAGCAACATGGAATGGAGACGCTGGAAACTCGCGTCTCCAACAGTCAGCCCCGTACGGGCGGCTGACGGAACTGATTTGGTTGCTGAGTTTTCAGGTTCAAGAGCGTTCAGGAAAAAATTGGCACTCCAGGACCCAGAGTGCTAAAAATTGTCGCCGCCGTTCTTGAAATGCCGTCTTCCACATTGCATTTTTTCGTGCCTTAGACGCCGTGACGCTTGCCGAGATGGATGGCCTTTCCATTCCGGCCGCCGGCGGCGTCGATACGACCGCCGTGCTCGTCGGCGACTTTTCGAATGGCAATGACGGCGTAATCCTCAAGAAAATGACGAGCCTTACCGATACCAGGGGCCAGAATGTCAATCTGGTCGCGTATTCCGTCTCGCATTACCTGCTTGCTCGCGCGCTCGAAAGCATCAAGCTGACAGATCGCGACGTGAAGGTCGTCAATACATCCGAGGCCGACATTGTCGCCGCCTATAAGACGCCCGACCTCACCTGGAATTCGCGGCCGAAAGCTATCTCGATGTCGAGGTCGTCATCGCGGCCTGCATAACAACAGGTGCCGAGGCCGTCCATCCCGGCTACGGCGTCCTTTCGGAGAATTTCAACTTTGCCGAGCGGGCGGCCGAGCGCCAGCAATAGTCCTTACAGACGCAGCACAATCCAGGGAAAGCACTTCCTCTCGCCGAATTTTTGCCGGCCGGCGCAAGCAGCGGCAAGGATGTCAGAACTGGAATAGTCGTCAGCCGCTTCGGCTTTCGTCGCCAGCAAGTGATGAAGGATGATCACCGCGCGGTGGCGCGCAATCGCGGTTGAGCCTCTCGGCCAAAGTATCCGACGTCTTGATGCCACAGCTAACAAGCTCGATGGCACGCTTGACCGCGTCCTGGCCGCGTTCGCTGTGGATGTCAACGCGATTTTTTTGCGACCACTGACGCAGGCCGGAGGTGATGAGATCGACCTCTTCGTCCGTGAAGGAGAGAAGTTCAAAGAGAACCATGATGCCCTCCGATGAAGCAATAAAGGCGTCCCAAAACAACCTCGTCAGGGCCAGAAAAACTATGGCAGAAAGGGCGAACGGCTAAAAGGCACTGTGCGTTTTCGGACATACCTGATCCATCAAGCGCACCGGCCACGCTGCCGGACAAGCTGGGCCGATGTGACGGGGCCAGAACGTATCAGCATCTGATCCGCTCCCCTGGCTTCAAGAACCACGGTTCTTGGTCAGCAGCGTTTAATAGAAAGCCAGCCGGTCTGACTGATTGAGAGCTTCACGCGCCCTTGAGCCAAAATGATCGACATTCAATAGCCGGCGGTGCCGACGTTTTGTTTCAATGTGATCGGCAGGATCAATGTCATCACCGAACTTGAAGGCACTGATCTCCCTGGCTGGAAGATGTCAGGCATGAGGCGCTCAAGACGCGCGCGCACTGATGAGCGGCGCTGTCCTCGGAGACGAGACATTTCCGACCGGAATACTAAAATCTGCGACGATGCCGGCCGTTCTTGTGTTGTTCAGTTTGCAGATCGATCAAGCGATGCGAATAGCCCGATGCGCCAGGCTCATTGGAATGCCTATCAGCCGCTCGTACTCCGCCTCGGGCAAGCCGTAGCAGCCACCGGCAATTTTCTTGAGCTTTTCCCTGTCGATGATGCGCACGTTACCCCGCGTTGATTTTATGGCGTGGATGCCTTCGAGGATGTGCAACTCGTTGGTCACACCAGCACGCCGAACACCGAGCATTATTCCAAGGAACTCATGGGTGAGCGCGAGATTGTCGCCCTCGAGACGGTCATGACACATCAGCAGCCATCGCGCGAGGCGCTCCTGCATGCTGTAGCGCGCGTTTGCCAGAGCTGAGTGAGAAAGCTGCAAGGTCGCCGAATGCACGTAGCGAAGCAACAAATCCCTCGTCGGCTTATGGTTGTCGATAACGGTCATGAAGTGTTCGACCGGAATGGTTATTCCAGTTCCAGCAACTTGCATGAATGTTCTATTCGGGGTGCGGTCGGTCATTAACAGCACATGGTGGCCACCAAGACCCTCCCGTCCCACGTGCCCGACCTCAACCACCTCATCGTCGGAGCTGACGGCCACCATTGACGCAAGACCGCTCTCGATGAAGCAAACATGTGAGATGGGCGTGTCGGTTTCGACAACAACGTGTCTAAGACCAAGATCGACCGGGGTCATTTCCGAACGGAGCCGCTCGAAGGTTTCCGGCGCCAATGCCTTAAGTAGTCTGTTTGCAACGCTCGCCTGTGAGAAGGATGGCATGGACGTCTCCAATCATGTTAGAGCCCGGTCCCACACCAAGCGTCATGAGGATTAGCAATTCGCTGATTTATGCCTCCAAGCACAGCCCAGGGCCAGAACTTGAGGGCGCTCTGTACGGTTCTGACATTTCTGCAGCGGTTGCTTCGGAAAGCTCCAGAGGCGCCATATCGAATGGCGATTAGGGGCATTCGATCGTCGCTGCGGCCGATAGAACGTGAATGGTCGTTCCATCCTCCCGCGCAGCGATCATCCGCCCGTCAAAGGCGCCCATTCCGTTGAAAGAGCCGGTCCCCGCAGAGCTCACCTGCCATCTCGATAGCCTCGCTACGAGGCTCATCCCGAATGGACGTATCACAACTGGCTTGTCGGTCACGTCTTAGCCATCATGGATGTTGGAGACATTCCGTGACATGATTTGCTCCTTGCAGCCAAGAGCAAGTCGTTTTCCAGGCGTCACGCCTGATCTTCATCTGCGGACCAGCATCAATCATGCGCCCTTTCGTTGCTAAAAGAAAGTTCTATTGGAAAAAGCGCTCTGAGGGCCCACCAGCGCGCTCCATAAAAGGTGGCCCCTCCAAGCACACCGAGATCGTTAGCGAAGAATTGGTCGCGTCACCGACAATCGACACTGCGAATTGGGTGTTGCGCTTCATTTCGACGTTAAAGAAACCTCTTGAATTCAACCGAAGTCTTTGCCACCTGATCGATCGTTTTTTCCATCATGGGAGATCATGACGCATGACGACGACCGCCGCGCACAACACTGCCGAAAACCACATCTTCGAAGCCGATGTGGCGCGCCTTCTGCATATGATGGTGCATTCAGTCTATTCGGATAAGGATGTCTTTCTGCGCGAACTGATCTCGAACGCCGCCGATGCGTCCGAGAAGCTTCGGTTCGAGGCGATTGCCACACCCACACTGCTTGCAAACGATCCGGACAGCCGGATCACGCTATCGCTCGACGAGGAAAAGCGCCAGTTGGTCGTCGAGGACAACGGTATTGGTATGAGTCGTGACGAATTGATCGAGGCGCTCGGCACCATTGCCCGCTCGGGAACCCGTGCCTTCATGGAGCGCATTGAGGCCAACAAGGCCGGCGAGGGCGCACAACTGATCGGACAGTTCGGTGTCGGCTTCTATTCCTGCTTCATGGTTGCCGAACGCGTGGACGTGGTTTCCCGGCGTGCGGGCGCCGATGAGGCTTGGTTGTGGTCGTCCGATGGTCGGGGCAGCTATAGCGTCAGCCCCGTGGACGTGGTGGATTCTCCGTCGCGTGGCACGCGTATCACTTTGCAGTTGATGGAGGACGCCAAGACCTACACATCCCGGTGGTCGGTCGAGCGGATCGTCAAGGAGCAGTCCGGCCATGTTCCAGTGCCGATCAAGATCATTGAAAAGCCGGGCGCCGAACCGATCCAGCTCACCGATGGTACCGCTCTTTGGACTCGTTCGAAAAGTGACATTTCGACCGAAGAATATACGGATTTCTACCGCGGTATTTCCGGACAGTACGACGAGCCTGCCGTGACTGTTCATTTCCGGGCCGAAGGACGGCATGAGTATACTGCACTAGCCTTTGTTCCGGGATCGCAGCCGTTCGACATGTTTGATCCTGACCGCAAGGGCCGGATGAAGCTTTATGTAAAGCGTGTCTTCATCACCGACGACACCGAACTCATGCCGCGTTATCTTCGCTTTGTGAGAGGCCTGATCGATACGGCAGACCTTCCCCTCAACGTTTCGCGCGAGATGATCCAGGCGAGCCCGATTCTGGCGGCGATCAGGAAGGGCGTCACCAGCAGGGTCGTAGCAGCGATCGAAAAACTCGCCGAGACCGACGCGGACGCCTTCATCAAGTTTTGGGAGAATTTCGGTTCAGTCGTTAAAGAAGGCATTTACGAGGATTTCGAACGCCGCTCGCAGCTGATTGCCCTGTCGCGCTTTAGAACCACGGCCTCGAATGACGGGTATCGCTCTCTGGCAGATTATGTGAAAGATGCCAAACAGGATCAGAGCGCAATTTATTATTTGACCGGCAACAGCCTGGACCAGCTGAAGGCATCGCCGCAGCTAGAAGGATTTCGCGCTCGCGGCATCGAGGTCCTGCTATTAACCGACTCTATCGACAGCTTCTGGGTGATGAATGCACCCGAATTCGAAGGAAGGACCTTCAAATCGATCACGCAAGGGACAGCCGACCTGGCGCAGTTCGCTACGCCCAATGACGAAGCAGCCACGAAGAGTGAAACGTCGGCGGATCTCGAGAGCTTCATCGCCTTTGCCCGCGAGACGCTCGCAGAGCAGGTTTCGGATGTTCGTGCCTCCGATCGACTGACGGAAAGTGCGGTTTGCCTCGTCGCATCTGAGCAAGGCTACGACCGCCAGATGGAAAAGATACTGCAGGGCGCAGGACGGCTCCAGTCGGCTGCAAAGCCTATCCTCGAGATCAATCTCGACCATCCGCTGGTGAAAGGAATTGCTGCCAAAGACGACGGCTCCTCGCTAAGGGAGGATGCAGCATTGCTCCTGCTTGACCAAGCACGGATCCTTGATGGCGACAGACCCGTCGATCCCCGTGCCTTTGCCGAGAGACTGACACGGGTATTCCAAAGAGCGTTGCAATTTTGATGGAGAGCTGGCGGTAGGCTTACTCTGCCGCAATAGTAACGCTTGTGCAACCGTGCTCGACATGCGCGGGACGCGGTACGAATGTCACCTCGCCGGCGGACCGCATGTCCGTCGGCAATGGAAGGGCAGCGGCTCTGCGTTGAAGCGATAACTATCGGGAAAGTGGGGCTGATCAGATCGATGATATCGTGTTGTCTGACGGCGCGACAAATCGCGGCCGAAATCTTGAGCATTCCTTGGCCGCGCCGGATGCCCTTTCCGGCACACGTGTTCGCGCGTGTCAGATCACTTGTGGATCTAAAAAATGCTTGCTCACGCTGGGACGTGGCCGCCTTACTACTCCTTCGCTTAAGCCTTTGGGACAGGCTTCGATGCGTGAGAAATATGGTATTCTTCGATCTCGCGCACGCTCTCACAGACCATCGACGCCCACGAGACGTGCGTTCCGCCAGTCCTATTCTGGCATCTGGCCCTGCCCCGTCTGCCCCCCAGCCCGCAGGGCCTTTTTTATGAGGTTATTACTGTGCGGCGACGTCCACCGCTTCGGACGATTGAATGGATTCCGTCGGGGCATTTCGAGCAAGCCCAGTCGTATATCGTGTTTTCATCTGTCAGCCCGAGCAGTAATCCCGAACACGCAAGAGGATTTCAACGAATTGCTTCTGGAGGTGGTCCTGTAAGTGCAATTCGGCTTGGGGATCCGAGCGACGTCCCGATATCTCAAAGGGCTGCGCGGCGGCGCGCTCTTCTAGGCGGGCGGCCGATCGCCTTGGTTCGTCGACGATCACGAACGGCTGGCGCGGGCGCATGTGTCGATGCGTGGCGACTTTATGAGCTTGAAGAAAGCAGCCATTGCAATGCCTTGTGTGCGACCAGCTGACGCGCAATTCCCTGTTGACAGTATTGTTATCGATAACATACGATGCCTTGCAAGTTCACAGAGCTTTGGGAGGAGCGCCGATGTCGAGCGAAAAACTGCTGGAGTTTCGCTCCATCACCAAGGAGTTCGGCGGCACTCGCGCCTTGTCGCAGGTATCGCTGGATTTGCATCCGGGGGAGATCCTGGCGCTTCTTGGAGAAAACGGCGCGGGCAAATCGACACTCATCAAGACCCTGGCCGGCATCTACAAGTCGGACGGCGGCGATATTCAGTTTCGTGGTGAACCCTATGTCCATCGGCCGCCAAAGCCTAACGAACGTCAGCCTCTCGCCTTTATCCACCAGGACCTTGGTCTGATCGAATGGATGACGGTCGGCGAAAATGTCGGACTGGCGCAGGGTTTCTCGATGCGTTCGCGCCTGATCGACTGGAAGCGAACGGAGGAGCGAGCCAGGGAGGCGCTGAATCTCGTCGGCTGCGACTTCGATCCGTCGACGCGTGTCCAGGATCTCACCCGGACCGAAAAGTCGCTTGTGGCAATTGCGCGCGCGCTCGCCGTGGAAGCGGACGTGCTTGTTCTCGACGAGCCGACCGCCAGCCTTCCGGCCGATGAGGTGGAGCGTCTCTTCCATGCTATCCGTCCGCTGAAAGCGCGAGGGGTGGCGATGATCTACGTGTCGCATCGGCTCGATGAGATTTTCCGCATCGCCGACCGGGTCGCGGTCTTGCGCGACGGACGCCTGGTTGGCCAGAAGCCGGTGGCACAGACTACGCCGGACGAATTGATTGAAATGATCGTCGGCCGCAAGACGGACCAACTCTTCGCCAAAGCGACAAGCAATCCGGGTGAGACGATCGTCAGCATTCGGGATCTTGCCTGCCGTAGCGCCGGACCTGTCTCCTTTGATATCCGGAAAGGAGAGCTGCTTGGGTTGGTTGGCTTGCGCGGCGCCGGTCAGGAACTGATCGGTCGGGCCCTTTTTGGCTGCGAAGCTTTTTCCGGCGCAGTAGATGTCGGTGGGGTAGTACCGGACCTGTCGAGCCCGGTCGCTGCAATGAGGTCCGGCATAGGCCTGATTGCGCGCGACCGCACCGAAGAATCCGTTGCCATGTCGCTGTCGCTTCGGGAAAACACCTTCCTCAATCCGGCAGCGTCCGGACGCAGGCTCCTTTCTTTCCTGTCGCCGTCTAAAGAAGCGTCCCTGGCGCGCACGATCGGCGAGAGTGTCGGATTGAGGCCGAACGACCAGAGCCTTCCGATCGAGGCGCTATCGGGGGGCAACCAGCAGAAGGTGGTTGTCGGCCGCTGGCTTGCAACTGGCCGCAAGCTTCTGATCGCCGAGGATCCGACCGCAGGCGTCGATGTCGGCGCCAAGGCCGACATCTATCGGCTGATCGCCCGTGCGCTTGAGGCGGGTCTGGCTGTCGTCGTCGTGTCGACGGATTTCGAGGAAATCGCACATATCTGCCATCGTGCCTTGGTGTTTTCACGCGGACGGATTGTACGCGAATTGCAAGGTGCGGATTTAACCACATCGGCGGTGATCGCTGCCGCGTCGGCTTCAGAGGCCGCTTGAGTTCCGGGAGAAGATAATGCAGTCGATCGAATCCACCGCCCTTGAGCCCACCCGAGCCGAATTGGCGGGCCTCAGCTATACGCAGAAGCTCCTGCGGTTCCTGCCAGTTTACGGCCTGGTCATCCTTTCTTTGCTGCTAATCGTGCTGTTTTCGGTTCTCCTGCCGCAGACCTTTCCGACGGTTCTCAATCTCCGCTCGATTGTCTCCGACAAGGCGATCATCGCTCTCCTGTCGCTGGCGGCCATGATCCCGATGGCTGCCGGCCGCATCGATCTTACGGTCGGCTACGGCATCGTGCTCTGGCACATTCTTGCGATCAGCCTGCAAACCGTGTTCGGCGTGCCATGGCCGGTCGCAGTCGTCATCGTGCTTGCACTCGGGGCTATCACCGGCTTCCTCAACGGTCTTCTGGTGGAGGTCGCTCGCATCGACTCGTTCATTGCGACGCTCGGCACTGGCACGGTCCTCTACGCGCTGGCACTCTGGCACACCGGCGGGCGCCAGGTGGTTGGCGTCTTGCCGGAGGGTTTTTACTCGTTGAACGGCACCATGGTTTTCGGCCTACCGATCACCGGCTTTTATGTGCTGCTGCTTGCCGTTGCGCTCTGGCTCATTCTCGAATATCTGCCGATTGGCCGCTATATCTATGCGATCGGTGCCAATCCGAAAGCGGCAGCGCTGAACGGCATTCCGGTCCGCCGCTTTGTCATCGCCGCTTTTGTCTCCTCGGGCACCCTTGCTGCACTTGCAGGCGTCCTGCTCGCCTCGAAGCTGCGTATTGGCCAGGCCAGTGTTGGCCTCGAGTACCTGCTGCCGGCGCTCGTCGGTGCCTTTCTCGGCTCGACCACCATCAAGCCTGGACGCGTCAACGTCTGGGGTACGATGACCGGTGTCATCATTCTTGCCGTCGGCATTTCCGGCATCCAGCAATTCGGTGGCTCGTTCTTCGTCGAACCACTCTTCAACGGCATCACCCTGCTCGTGGCCATTGGCATCGCCGGTTATGCGCAGAGGAAACGGGGTGCAGTTGGAAAAACGGCAGCCGCGAGTCCGGGATCTGCAAACCCACCGAAAAACTGATTGCCGTCGGCTCACAATCTTCAAAGGGAGGAAGAACCATGAAACGCAGAACGCTCATCCAGAGTTCCGTCGCCGCACTGGCCTTGATGCTCGCGGGGCCGGCACTGGCAGATGCCATGTCCGACGCCAAGGCGGTGGTCGAAAAATATGCGACCCGCATCACCACATGGGACGGACCGAAGACAGGACCCAAGGCGCAGGAGGGAAAGACGATCGTCGTGCTCGCCGGCGATCTGAAGAACGGCGGCATCTTGGGCGTTACCACCGGCGTCGAGGAGGCCGCAGCTGCCATCGGTTGGCAGGTTAAGGTTCTCGACGGAGCGGGCTCGATCGGCGGCCGCACGGCAGCGTTCGGCCAGGCCATGGCGCTGAAGCCGGCCGGGATCATCATCAACGGCTTCGATGCCGTCGAGCAGGCGCCGGCTCTTGAGCAGGCAAAGGCTGCGGGAATTCCGCTCGTCGCCTGGCACGCGGGTCCGGTCATCGGCCCTGACGAAAAAACCGGCCTTTTCGCCAATGTCAGCACCGACGCGATGGAAGTTTCCAAGTCGGCGGCAGACTGGGCCTATGCAGATGCGAAGGGCAAACCAGGTGTCGTAATCTTCACCGACTCGACCTATGCGATTGCCATCGCCAAGGCCGACAAGATGAAAGAGGAGATCGAAAAACTCGGCGGCAAAGTTCTTGAATATGTCGATACGCCCATTGCCGAAACCTCCCAGCGCATGCCGCAGCTGACGACATCGTTGCTGCAAAAATACGGCGACCAGTGGACCCATTCGCTCGCCATCAACGATCTGTATTTCGACTTCATGGGCCCGTCGCTGGCAGCCGCCGGCAAGGGCGGTACTGACGCGCCAATCAATGTCGCTGCCGGTGACGGCTCGGAATCGGCCTATCAGCGCATCCGCGCCGGCCAGTTCCAGAAAGTTACGGTCGCCGAGCCCCTCAACCTGCAGGGCTGGCAGCTTGTCGACGAGCTGAACCGCGCCTTTGCGGGCCAACAGTGGTCTGGCTATCTCTCCCCGCTCCATGTCGTCACCGCCGACAATGTCGAATTCGATGGCGGCCCCAAGAACTCGTTCGATCCGGAAAGCGGTTACCGCGACGAGTATAAAAAGCTCTGGGGCAAGATGTAGCAGCCTCCCTCCCGGAAACTGGGCACCGCGAATGGTGCCGTTTTTTTTGCACGTTGCGTCGCAAGCGATGTTGACGGAAGGATGAACAGGCAGTCGATTATCGTTTCGTCGTCGTGTTGCCCTGAATGAGCTGGATCTCAGCCCGCCACGATCTGTTCACGTGCACGTGTGCAAGTATATTCAAGAGCGCCTGAGCCGCCGTCTTTCCGATCTCGGCGCGAGGTACATCAACGGTCGTAAGTCTGGTTCGGACCGTGTTGGGGATGGACGTGCCGTTAAAACCCACCACGGACATCTGCTCTGGAACTGAAATTCCAGCTTCATACAGATAGGAGAGGCCACCAAGCGCCATCGCGTCGTTCAGAAAGTGAATAGCCTGGATCTCGGGATGATCGCGGATCAATTCCTGCGTAAGGGCGCGTCCTGTTTCGGCCTGTCTCGGCCGATTCTCGCAAACCATGCTGATCACGTCGATGTTGGCGCTTGCAAAAGTAGACCGCATGGCATGGTAGCGCCAGCGGGCGCAGAGATCCTTCTCCAATTCGGCGCCGATATAGGCAACATGCCTCAGGCGGCGCTCCAGGAAATGCGCAGCAACGAGTTGCCCTGCCTCCGTGTGCGAAGGGCCTGCGCTGAAATCGAGATCCTCATTGTCGCAATCCCACAATTGAATGGCCGGGCAGGTGCGTCTTTCCAGCAATTTGTCGCAAGCGGCGCTTCGTGCCATGCCGCCGTTTAGCAAAAGCCCTGCCGGGCGGAAGGACAGCATCTCGCGCACGAGATCTGCTTCAATGCCGGGATCGAAATGAGATTCTCCGATAAAGGTATGAAGTCCATTGGGGCGCAGGATGGCGTTTACCCCACTCAGCACTTCAGAAAAGACGATGTCGCTCATCGAGGGGATGATCACGGCTACCATCCGGCTCTTGCGCGAACTCAATGATCCGGCGAGGGTGTTCGGCAGATAGCCAAGCTCATCTGCGGCACATCTCACCCTTTGTTGCGTCTCCTCGGAAATATTGCCGACGCCTCGCAACACCTTTGAGACTGTCATGCTGCTTACGCCTGCCTTTGCCGCCACATCAAGCAGCGTGACGATCCGCGTCTTATCCTTTGCCACTTGCCTCATTCCCACGCCTGTCTTGAAAAGTAAAAACTGGCTTGACAGCCCGATTGTTATCGATAACATAAAATGAGGTTAACGATAACCCTTGCATGATTCAGATGCAATGCCCGTGCAAGGGGATCCAGAGGAGGCGAGTAATGGAGCGGTTCTGTCGCTCCAGAGATCGCAAGCACGAGCAAGAGCTCAGTCAAATCAGGTGGAGGAATGTCATGAATGTTCGTAACTCTATGCGCGCGGTTGTAGCGGCAGCCGCACTCGCCATCACGTCCTTGGCGATGACGGCCGAAGCCGGGGCGGTCTCGCTCAATGACATCATATCACGCGGCACGGTCCGGATCGGCGTTCTGACCGGTGCGCCGCCGATGGGGATGGTGGATGAAAAAGGTAATCCGACCGGCTACGACGTTGACGTCGCCAACTTGATTGCCGGATATCTCTCGCTGCCCGTCGAGCTCGTCCCACTGACGCCGCCGGCCCGCATTCCGGCGCTCCAGACCGGCAAGGTCGATTTTCTCGTTGCGACGCTGGCCCCGACGGGTGAGCGGGCCAAGACCGTCATGTTTACCCAGCCCTACAGCGCCTTTAACATGGATATCATATCCGGTCCCGACCAGAAGTTTGCGAGCCTTGCCGATCTCCAGGGCAAGCGCGTCGCGGTCAATCGGGGTTCGTCACAGGAAACCGCTCTTCGCAAGGCGGCGGTCCCCGGGATGGAGCTCGTGGTTTTCGAAGACGACTCCACCAGTGCGCAGGCGCTGATTGCCGGTCAAGCGGATGCGGTCGCACTGCCATCGACTGTGGGAGAAGCGATCATCAAGCAGCGTCCGGACGCTGGCCTCCAGGTCGGCTTCACATTCTTCCAGCAAGGCAACTCGATGGCGACAAAGCTCGACGATTTCGAACTGCGTCAATGGCTGAATACGTCGATCTATCTGATGAAAATCTCCGGCGATCTCGACAAGATCGCGACGAAATGGACGGGCCGTCCGATGCCGACCCTTCCGTCCTTCTGATTGAGCTTGCGTGAGAACCTGCCGGTGAGGCACCGGCAGGCCGCGAAACTTCGACGGAGCTCGCTTATGTCCTACACATTTCAATTCGGCGTGCTGGCCCAGTATCAGGACGAAATCCTGAGCGGTATCTGGCTGACGATCAAGCTGTCGATCCTTTCGATCGTTCTCGGTTCGGCAGCAGGTGTCATGCTTGCATCCTTGCGCTCCATAAAGGGCGGTGCCGTGCGGTATCTTGTCGATGCTTACGTCGAGGTGATTCGCAACACGCCCTTTCTCGTCCAGCTCTTCATCGTCTATTTCGGCCTGCCTGGGCTTGGTATTCGCGTGGGCGCCGATACGGCGGCGCTGATCGGCATGACCATCAATCTTGCCGCCTATTCAACGGAAATCATCCGTGCCGGCATCGAAGCCGTGCATAAATCTCAGATCGAAGCGGGCGAGGCGCTTGGCTTCTCGCGTTTCCAGATCTATCGCCACGTCATTCTGGTGCCCGCGGTCGCCAAGGTTTACCCGGCGCTGTGCAGCCAGTTCGTGTTGATGATGCTGGCCTCTAGCATCTGCTCGGCAATCTCGACCCATGAGCTTGCCGCCTCGGCCGCTTTCGTCGAATCGCAGACCTACCGGTCCTTCGAAGTCTATATTGTCGTCACGCTGATCTATCTGGCGCTGGCGCTGGCGCTGCGCGCAGCCCTGGCATTCATCGGCATGTGGCTTTTTGGCAGGCGGGTTGCCCGCCGCACGATGACGGCTCTGCCGGAGGTGCCGGCATGACGCTGAGAACATTCGGTTTCGATGAGTTCGGATTCTTGCTGCAAGCACTGCAGTGGACCATTCTCCTAACGGTCATCGCCCTTGTCGGTGGAGGTCTGCTCGGCTTTGCCGTGGCGCTAGCCCGTACCTCACCCGTCAAGGCGGTGCGCTTTGCCGCAGGTTCCTATATTCAGGTTATCCAGGGCATTCCGGTGCTGATGATCCTGTTTTTGTCCTATTACGGCCTCAGCCTTGCCGGGCTTGAGCTGCCGCCGCTCTTTGCCGCCGGCGCATCGATGACGATCTACGCGTCAGGTTATCTCGCGGAGATCTGGCGCGGCTGCATCCAGGCGGTGCCTCAGCAGCAATGGGAAGCTTCGGAATCGCTTGCCATGACCCGCCTTCAACAATATCGCTACATCATCCTGCCGCAGGCAATCCGCGTTTCGCTGCCGCCAACCGTCGGCTTTGCGGTGCAGGTGGTGAAGAACACGTCGATCACATCGATCATCGGCTTCGTCGAACTCGCCCGCGCAGGGCAGCTTGTCAATAACACGACATTCCAGCCGTTCCGCGTCTTCATCGCGGTGGCCGCTCTTTATTTCGTCGTCTGCTACCCATTGTCCCAGCTGTCGCGTTGGCTGGAAAGGAGGCTTCATGCCGGAAGTAATCGTTGAAAATGTTCACAAGAGCTTCGGTGCGCTCGAGGTTCTCAAGGGCGTATCGCTCAGCGTCGGGCGCGGAGAGGTCTTTGCACTGATCGGCCGGTCCGGTTCTGGAAAGAGCACGCTGCTACGCTGCATGAACGGCTTGGAAAAGATCAACTCCGGCCGCATCGAAATCGCCGGCCATGCGCTTGGAGGAGACGCAAAGGCGCTGCGAAGCCTGCGCACCGATGTCGGCATCGTCTTCCAAAGCTACAACCTCTTTCCACATTTGACCGTGGGCGAGAACATCATGCTGGCGCCCCGCATTGTCAAAGACGTTGCGAAGGCTCAGACACGGGAGATCGCCCGCGAGGTCCTCCAGCTCGTGGGCCTGTCGGAAAAATTCGATGCCTATCCGGACCAGCTTTCCGGCGGCCAGCAGCAGCGTGTGGCGATTGCCCGGTCACTTGCAATGCGCCCGAAGGTGATGCTCTTCGACGAGGTCACTTCTGCGCTCGATCCGGAACTGACCGAGGAAGTGCTGACGGTCATGGAGAAATTGGCCCGCGATGGAATGACCATGATACTCGTCACGCATGAGATGGGTTTTGCGCGCAGGGTGGCTACGCAGACGATCTTCATGCACAAGGGCACGATCTGGGAGCAGGGGGCATCCAAAGAGCTGTTCGCTAATCCACAGACGCCCGAGTTGCGGCAGTTTGTGAAATCGGACGTTAAGTAATCGTGACAGGGCGGGTGGGCAGGCAATCTTCTTCCGGCCCGCTATTTCCTCAGCGGCTAGTTTGGCGCAGGATCAAATCCGGTCGGATCGTTATCACGCCCACGCTGTCTGAAAGCGACCCGTCCAGGACGTCGATAATGAGCCGCGCCGTTTTTGCTCCGATGTCGGCTGCAAAGGCATTGATCGTTGTCAGACTGGGAACGCAAATCGCGCCGATCTCGTAATCGCCGAAGCCGCCGATGGCAATCTGGTCCGGCACCGCGACGCCGCGCCGTTGACATTCGGTAAGGGCGCCGAAGGCCGAAAGATCAGAAACGCAGATGACCGCTTCGGTATCTGGGAAATGCTCCAGCAACCGGCCCATCGCATTCGCGCCCTCGCGCATTGAAATCGGCGGCGGCCCGGCGGCAATCAGACGTGTCGCGTCCAGCCCGTGATCCTCCATCGCGGTTATGAAGCCGGCCCGCCGATCGCTGCCGCGCGTGTCGCGATCGGCATCACCACCAATGAAGGCGACCTTTCTATAGCCGACAGTGACAAAATGATCGATCATCTCGCGCACCGCCGATGCGTTGGAGAACCCGACCACGTGTCCAATCGGGTCTTCCGGAAGATCCCAGGTTTCAATGACGGGGATGCCGGCATTCGACAGGAGTTTTCGGGCTCGCGATGTATGTTTGCCGCCCGTGACCACGATTGCTTCGGGCTTGCGCCGCAAGAGCTGCTCAATCAGCCGTTCTTCTTCACGAACGTCGTAGTTTGTGTAGCCGAGCAGAACCTGTAAGCCCTTATCTGACAATCCGTCCGACAGCGCCCGCACCGTATCGGCGAAATTAGCATTGTTGATCGAGGGGATCGTAACGGCCACGAAGTCCGTGCGCTGTGATCGCAAATTGGAAGCCGTGCTGTCGAAGACGTAACCAAGCTCCTCGGTTGCGCGTCTGACAGCCTCGCGTGTCTCTTGGCTGACGGAGGTGTCGCGCTTGAAAGCACGCGACACCGTCATCGGCGACACGCCTGCCATGCGGGCGACATCTGCCATGGTTGGTGGTTTACGAATATTGGGCATCTGCATCCATGTTATCGTTACCAGATCCATACAACCGGCTTTACGCATGATTTGCAAGCAGGTTGTGACTTGCCCCGTTCAACGGACAGCCGATGCTTTGGGTCGCCCGCTTGCCGGTAGTCGAACAGCCGAGAGATTAGCTCGCCGCCACGGCGTCGAGCTTAGAGCGGGAATTCGTTTGCCTGGGTCACATGATGATGGATTCGCCCGTCAAAAAAACGTGCCAATACTTCTTCCGTCGCTGCCTTTGCCGCGGTGCGGGCTGGACTTGCAAGCGCGGTCTCGACTGTTGCGAGATCGGGATAGTTGATCGCAAGGATCATCGGAATTTCCGGCGCTCCTTCATCGCGGGCATCGGCGAAGGTTACCCGGACATCGAGGGCGCCCGGAAAGGCCTTCCATTTCGGCAGGATGTCGTTGAGCACTGCGGCCCGAAACGCCTCCGTTTGACCGTCCTTCACTTTTCCTTCGAAGAGGGCATAGCGTGTTATCATTGTACGATGTCCTTGTTGGGTCCCTTGAAAAATTCCATCAGGGCGGCCTGGTCCTCACCGCCGAGACCGGCGGCAGTCAGCATGCGGTGAATTTCGGCGCACAGCGCCGTCAGCGGCATGGCGGTGTTGGTGCGACGGGCGAGATCCTGCGCCCCGCTCAAATCTTTGACCATGTTGTCGATCCGGCCGGTGCGACGATAATCTTTGACGACAAAGCGCGGCATGTATTCTTGCAGGATTGCGCTGTCGGCCCGGCCGCCTTTCAATGCCTGCGGAATCTTTGCCGCATCCACGCCAGCGTCGAGGGCCAACTGCGTCGCTTCCGCCACGGCCAGAAAATTCAGCCCGCAGAGAACCTGGTTGATCAGCTTCGTTGTCTGGCCGGCGCCGGCAGGCCCCATATGGGTGTAATTCGAGGCAACGTGCCGCAGCACCTCGTAGGCATCAGCGACGTCTTGTTCCTTGCCGCCGGCCATAAGCGTAAGCTGTCCGACCAATGCCTTGGGCGCGCCACCCGACAGGGGACTGTCGACCCAGCGCAGGCCCTTTTGCGCCGCCTCGCACGCCAGGGCCTTCGTCGCCTCCGGATCGATCGAGGACATGTCTATGATGACAGTTCCGGGCCTGGCGCCGCCTGCAACGCCGCCTTCGCCGAAGACGGCGAGGCGGACGATTTTCGCCGAGTTGAGGCTGAGGATGACATAGTCCGAGCCGCCGGCTGCTTCCGCCGCGCTTGCCGCCGGCAGAGCGCCTTTGTCGACCAACTCGCGCATCTTGGCCGCGTCAGGATCAAAGACCGTCAAATGAACCCCGGTTTCGAGGAGCCGCGTTCCAATGGCGCCGCCCATCGCGCCGGCACCGATCAATGCAACCTTGTTCGTCATGTTTTCACTCCTTCCAATTGCGTGACGATTGCTTCGACGATCGCGCCGAGCGGTCGGTCGATATCCACGCTGAACGCGTTTTCGCCCGCGTCTGGTGGTTCCAGCGCTGCGAACTGGCTCGTCAGCAGGCCGGCCGGCATAAAATGACCTTTTCGTGCATTCATTCGCGCCTTGATGACTTCGGGCGTACCGGCAAGATGAATGAAGGTGATTGTCTCTCCGGAAGTTTGCGTGATGTGAGCGCGGTAAGCTCGCTTAAGCGCCGAACAGCCGACGATCTGCGGCCCTTCGGACTTGGCAAGAGTCTGGCCCACGAGCGTCAACCATGGCCAGCGATCCTCATCGTTCAAGGCCATGCCGCGGCTCATCTTGTCGATGTTCGCAGACGGGTGAAGATCGTCGCCGTCGAGATATGCCGCCCCTAATCGTGCGGCAAGTGCGGCCCCGACCGAGGACTTGCCGCACCCCGCAACCCCCATCAGCACCATTCGCTGCCGAACCTCAAAGAGAGGCCGTAATGCCACCGTCAACATAAAGCACATGTCCGTTCACAAATGAGGATGCGTTGGAGGCGAGGAACACGCAGGCGCCGACGAGTTCGTCCACCTTACCCCAGCGGCCGGCCGGCGTGCGCTTTTCCAGCCATGCGGAAAAGGCGGAATCGGCAACCAATGCGGCGTTCAATGGGGTATCGAAATAGCCGGGCGCAATGGCATTGCATTGCAGCCCGTATTTGGCCCAGTCGGTCGCCATTCCCTTGGTCAGGTTGCCGACGGCGCCCTTGGTCGCCGTGTAGGGTGCAATGCCGGGACGCGCCAATGCAGTCTGTACGCTGGCGATATTGATGATCTTGCCTGCTTGGCGTTTGATCATGTGTCGTGCGACCGCCTGGCCAACGTTGAAAACTGTTGAGATATTGGTCCGCATGATCTGCTCGAACGCGTCCGCCGGAAAGTCCTCGAGCGGAGTGCGATGCTGCATTCCCGCATTGTTTACGAGGATGTCGATCGCACCGATCGCTGCTTCGAAGCCATCCACCGCTGCGCGAACGGCCCCATGATCGGTCGCGTCGAATGCCAATTGATGCGTGCTGCCACCGAGGCCGCTGGCGGCTTCCGCAAGTTTTGCAGCGTCGCGGCCATTGAGCACGATTTCGGCACCGGCATTGGCAAGACCGCGCGCAAGGGCAAGGCCGATCCCCTGCGACGATCCCGTGACGAGGGCTCGGCGGCCCGTCAAATCAAACAAGTCCTGCCCCATGGTTTCCCTCATTTTTTGTCTCGACATTCGCAATGCCCATCTTTATGTTATCGATAACATTAATTGTCAAGGGACGGAGACACCGAAATGAGCAAACCCCAGATCCTTCAAGTCGGCCCCTATCCGGAATGGGACGAAGTGCCTCTGAATGCTGCATTTTCGGTTCATCGCTACTTCGAGGCCTCCGACAAGTCGGACTTTCTTGCTGCTGTCGGCCCCAATGTCCGGGCGATTGCCACGCGAGGCGAACTCGGCGCCAACCGGGCCATGATCGAAGCCTGCCCTTCACTCGAGCTGATTTCAGTCTATGGGGTTGGTTTTGATGCCGTCGATCTGGCGGCTTGCCGGGAACGTGGCATCCGCGTCACCAACACACCGGACGTGCTGACGAGCGACGTAGCGGATCTTGGCGTGGCGATGATGTTGTGCCTGTCGCGCGGCATGATCGGCGCGGAAAGCTGGGTAAAGGACGGAAGCTGGGCGGCAAGGGGGCTCTACCCGCTGAAGCGTCGCGTGTGGGGCCGCCGCGCCGGCGTACTCGGCCTTGGCCGGATCGGCTATGAAGTGGCCAAACGCCTTCAGGGCTTCGATATGCAAGTCGCTTATTCCGATGTGGCGCCAAAAGATTTCGCTGCCGATTGGAAATTTATCGCCGATCCGGTAGCGCTCGCGGCGCATTCGGATTTCCTGTTCGTCACTTTGGCCGCTTCTGCAGCCACCCGCCACATCGTCGGCCGCGAGGTAATTGCGGCTCTCGGCGAGGAGGGGATGTTGGTCAATATCTCCCGCGCTTCCAATATCGATGAAAATGCCCTGCTTGATGCACTCGAATGCGGTGCGCTGGGCTCCGCCGCCCTTGACGTGTTCGAAGGTGAGCCGAAGCTCAACCCACGTTTTCTCGCCCTCGACAATGTGCTCTTGCAGCCACACCACGCATCTGGAACCATCGAAACACGCAAGGCCATGGGACAGCTTGTTCGTGACAATCTCATGGCGCATTTTTCCGGTCAGGCCCTGCTGACCCCGGTTCTTTAAGGAGCGCGCCGATGAAAGCCATCGTCATTCACGGACCGAAAGACCTGCGTATCGAGGAGCGCCCGATCGAAGCGCCAGGACCCGGAGAAGTGCGCCTGCGCCTTGCCACCGGTGGCATCTGCGGCAGCGATCTGCACTATTACAATCACGGCGGCTTCGGCGCAGTCAGGCTGCGGGAGCCGATGATCCTTGGTCACGAGGTGTCAGCGTATGTGGAAGCACTCGGCTCGGGCGTTGAGGGATTGAAATCGGGCCAGCTCGTCGCTGTTTCTCCGTCCCGGCCGTGCCGATCCTGCCTATACTGCCAGGAAGGGCTTCACAATCAGTGCCTCAATATGCGGTTTTATGGCAGTGCCATGCCTTTCCCGCATGTCCAGGGAGCATTTCGAGAGGCCCTCATCGCCGATGCCATTCAGTGCGTGCCGGCCGACGGCCTTACCCCAGGCGAAGCGGCGATCGCAGAACCCCTGGCCGTTACTCTTCACGCTACTCGCCGGGCCGGAGAAATATTGGGTAAACGGGTTCTGGTGACCGGCTGCGGGCCGATCGGCCTTCTATCGATCCTCGCAGCCCGCCGTGCTGGCGCTGCCGAAATCATCGCAACGGATCTGTCGGATTTCACACTGTCGCTGGCTCGCAAGGTCGGCGCGGACAGGACAATCAATATGGGAGACGAGCCGGATGCGCTGACCCCTTACGCAGCCCAAAAGGGCTCATTCGACGTCCTGTACGAGTGCTCCGGTGCCGCGCCTGCCTTGGTTGCCGGCATCGCTGCTCTTCGTCCGCGCGCCGTGATTATTCAGCTTGGTCTTGGTGGAGACATGAACCTCCCGATGATGGCGATTACAGCCAAGGAGCTGGATCTGCGTGGTTCCTTCCGCTTTCACGACGAGTTTGCGACCGGTGTCGGACTGATGCAAAAGGGGCTGATCGACGTGAAGCCGCTGATTACCCACACACTTCCCCTATCCGACGCTGTGACGGCCTTCGAACTGGCAACTGATAGGAGCCAGGCGATGAAGGCGCAGATTGCCTTTAATTGACACCAGTCGCAACCCGCGTCCGGCGGTCCGAATAAGAATGGCCCGGTAAATCTGGGAGAAGAACGCAATGTCATGTTTCGAAGTGCTTGATCCGCTGTTTGGCACCTATGTGCTCCCCAATGCGCCGGTCAAGCAGATCGCCACCGGCTTTGACTGGGTCGAGGGCCCGGTCTGGTTCGGCGACGCCGGATGCCTACTGTTCTCGGACATTCCGAATAATCGCATCCTTCGCTGGTCCGCGGGCGCTGGGGTATCGGTATTCCGAGCGCCGTCAAACTTTGCCAATGGCAATACGCGCGACAAGCAGGGCAGATTGGTGACATGCGAGCATGGAACGCGGCGGGTGACACGGACGGAACTCGACGGTTCCGTCACTGTAATTGCCGACAGCTACCGGGGCAGGCGGCTAAATTCCCCTAATGATGTGGTGGTAAAATCGGACAATTCGATCTGGTTTTCCGATCCGCACTACGGGATCATGACCGACTACGAGGGCTTTCGTGCCGAGCAAGAACTGCCATGCCACGTCTACCGGGTGGAGGCCCCCGGAAAGATCGAAGCCGTGCTGACGGATTTTGCCTGCCCGAACGGCCTGGCCTTTAGTCCAGACGAATCTCGCCTTTATGTCGCTGATACCGGGCGGATGTTCAGTTCAGATCCGCGGCATATCCGGGTCTTCGATGTTTCGTCCGACGGTAGGCTTGTCGGCGGAGAGGTGTTTTGCGCCATCGATCCCGGATGCGCGGATGGTTTTCGGATCGACGATGAAGGTAACCTGTGGTCTTCGGCAGCCGATGGGGTACACTGCATCGCCCCGGACGGTCATCTGATGGGCAAGATCCTCGTCCCGGAGCTTGTGTCGAACCTTTGCTTCGGTGGTCGCGCAAAACATCAGCTCTTGATCGCTGCGACAACGAGCATTTATGGAATCGTCATCAACCGAAGAGGCGCTCAAGGTCCGTGAGTTCACCCGATAGCGCGATCAAATCTGAAATCGAACACTACGGTTTTCAGTTCGAACCTCTTCAAGGCGATTTTGCTGGTGCATTTGTCTCGCACACCGCGGTTGAAGCTGCCTGTTACGCCCCAAACGACCTTAGATCAAAGCAGTCCAGTGGTGCAGCCGACCGCTCGTCGCCTCATGTCGACAAACCTCTCCCCTGAAGAGTACCGCAGCCATTGCCTCTTCGAAGCCTCAAGAAGCCACCGGGGCACCCACGAATGCGAAATAGAGCCAGGCAATCGCAAACAAAGCAAGCACGCCGAGTACAATGAGAATCTTACGAAGGCGGGGATCTCGCTGACGGGGCGGCCTGGGCTTGCGAAACTTGATGATATTGTCGTCCATCACGCAGCCTTAGCGCGATTGCCGGGCGAAGTGCAAGTCGATCGAATTCCGCCACCTCTCCTAGAGCTGCGTCAAATCCGGGCTCAGCCCAGTCTCTTCGGCGCACGCTTTCCACTGCTTCGTATGAAATCCGCCGCGAGAAAAGCTGCCCACCAATATTTAGCGGCAGGTATTGATCTGCCCGGTCGTAATTGCTGCGCACATCAGATCGTAGGGCGCTTTGCAGTTCTGCCCGAACCGATCAGGGCTGAGCAGTTCTGCGCGTGGGAGTGGGAATTGCAGATCAACACGTTAAAGATCACTGCGTCCAGCAGCCCCTGCGGAAGAGACGAGATCGGCGACGCCATAAAGGTCTGTGGTAGCGTGACGCCGGATCCACCTGCCGCATTCTCATATTTCTGCGATGGGAAGTATGGAGCCTGTTGATTTATATATCGGTGTGCCTGGGCGGCTCGAGTTTGTCGGCAGATCCTTGCCAGCCCGCCTGGAGTTCGCGACTGAGGGAAGACCACGACGAGCGGGAATTCGTGCCGACCAGCCAGGAGGTCGAAACCGATAGCAAATGCTTCTCATCGAAGTCGCGACAGCCAAGGTAAAGACGAAGAGGCCGTGCGTCGTCAAGAGATCGATAACGCCACCATGAGCGCCGCGGCCCAGAACAGGGCCGACAGTTCAGCTGCCACCATGAAACCAACAGCGGTATCGCTCATAATCTAAACCCTCCTTAGGCAACCTCCATTGCTGAAAGGAGACTATAGGGCACAGCTGGAGGTTCGGCTACCCAATGGGTGTCAACTATTCGTCGAGCAATCGAATCAAGACCCGGCCGGGAGGGACGAGTTTGGGACGACTTCATGTAAGCAGGGAGTACATCAGAACGCCGACGGAACCCCAGAAAACAACCATTACGAGTGACATCGCAATCACGAAGATCTTTGCCATAGCGAAAAATTCACAACCCGCTCGCGTGCAAACATACTGTAGTTGCCGAAAGGTGGTATCGGCACGAAGTCTGAGAAACGGTCGGACTTTGGTCCGATATTCGCCCGACTGGGCCTGACGGTGTTTCGGAGTGGCATTGAGCCCATCTCCATGAAGGACCGTGGCAAACTGGCAGCCGAAATCCTAAAGGAAAGGGCCGGGCGACACGCGCACCGGCCCTTCCTGATCAATCGACGACGGCTGCCAGTACATCCGTGGTCAGCCGTCAGTACGAATTTGATGAATCCATGATAGCCTCTTCGACGAGAAGCGCTATTACCCAAGGGTAGTACTTTTGGCGGACTTGCGGTCGCCACCCCCACTGGTCGAGGGAGGGCGCATCGGGGATGGGCACGGGAACGTTCTCATCGGTGCCCGACAGTGTGCTCTGACCGCACACGCGCCGGGCGCAGCTATCCTGGGCGCAGAACAGGGCGGAACATTGGGCCGGGATCGAAAGACACGCCGGTCATTGAAGCGAACGGACCGGGCGATTCGGGAGGGACACCTCTTCAAGAACTACCTAGATTGGATCAATCGACAACGTTTCCACACTGGCACAATCTCATTTTAATTCCCTGAGGCGCAAAGGAGAGATCATGAATAAAGCCGTTAATGCGAAGGAGCCAAGTGCAGTCGACATAGAAGTTGGAAGGCGAATCCGTATGCAACGACGGGTGCTGGGCATGAGCCAGTCAGCGCTTGCTGAACGGGTCAGTGTCACATTTCAGCAGGTGCAGAAATACGAGAAGGGCAGCAACCGGGTGGGGGCGAGCCGGCTTCAGGGCATTGCCGACTGTCTGAACGTGCCTGTTTCATTCTTTTTTGAAGGAATGGCGGGAGCGGATGAAAGTGAACCAGGTTTAGTGAAGGGCATGGACGATCTGACGGGATTTATTTCCACCGCCGAGGGGCTCGCGCTAAACCGCGCATTCCTTGCTGTAAAAGACGCCAGAATACGGCAAAAGATCGTGGGTTTGGTAAAGTCGCTTGCGTCGCTGGAAGGCGACGACTGATGCTCACGAATTCCAAGAACAGGATGTTTCCGGTTCACTTCGGTTGAAAAACCGACAACAGCAAGATGCGGTGGTTGGGCCGGAGGCGAGGCGACAGCCGGGCAATTGACGTGGCCTGGCCGCCTTCACCTAGTTTTCGCCGCTTAAGCAGGACCGATCATTAATCCTCACACCCTTTGATCCGGGCGACTTTGCCGCCAGGAGAAAGACCGAAATGACAAACGACCGGCATGGCGGGCGTGTAGGTAGCAGTGCCCCTCAACTCGAGGCGTGCCCCATCCTTGGAAAAAGTCATTTCCGGCGTGCCTATGCTGTAGAAGCCACCTTTAACCAGTACCACGGAGTGGACGATTTGGGCGTCATCTGTTTCAGTCGGCACCGATTTCCATTCCACCACGACGCGCGACGATACATGCTCAAAGCCCTGGTTCACAACGATGACGCGGTAACTTCCTTCGCCGACGCCGTCTTCTTGCCAATGTCCGCCTTCAACGACAGACACGACATTCGTGTCTACGAAGGTTTCGGCGAATGCCGCGTTTGCCACGAGCAGTAAAATGCCCCCACATAACCTCGGGATCGTTGGGTATACGCCGCCCACGCAATTACCGTTCATCATCATTGCCAACACAAGAATACCTTTCGGAGAAAGGCCTGATCCTAGCACGATCAAGACGCCTCGCGAACAGCGATTGCGCCTCGCCTGGCAGAGGATCCAAATCAGCTGCCGTCGACCACGCACGAGCAGCGGACCCTTGACCGTCGCGCCCGCCTCCTGTCTGCTGACGCTGCCATTCGACCCGGGTGAGGGGACGCCAAGAGGTGGAAAAGACCGACAAAACGATGGAGGACGCCGACAGCAATGCCATTGATGCATGGAAGGCTGGGCTCGATCCGACGACGCGCAAACGGGCGCTGAAGCTTCTGACGAAGGAAGTGGATGATATCCTTCTGCCGCTCGGCTTTGTCCGGCAAGGGGTCCGCTGGCATCGCACCGGCTGGTTTGCGACGACGTTTGTCGAGATCCAGAAGAGCCGCTATGGCAATGCCTGCTTCATCAACTTCGGCCGAGACGCGAGGGTTGCCGACTGGCGCGCGCCGAGCTACCGCGACAACACGCATTGGCGGATCGCATCGCTCGCGCACAGGGACGCCGCCTGCCGGCTTGACCAGCTTCCCTATGCCGAGCTCGATGGTGTTTCGGACCTGCGTCTCGAGGTGGTCTGCCTCCTGCGTAACGGGGCAGCGCCCTTCCTGGAGCAGGCGCAGGGATTGTTTGGTTCTCTCCTGCGGCCCCGGCGATCCGTTGAAGATGAACTCCGCCGCAGGCCCGCTGCTGTTTTCCGACGCGTGCTGTCGGCGCTGCTGTTCGGTCGCGACGACAACAGGGGGGCGCCGGGAGCGGCCACTGATCTTTTCGGCCTCAACTTTCTTTCTGATTTGTTCGAGCGGATGTCTTATAGCGACTTTGGCGGATGATGCAGTCCGCAGAACCATCTGAGAATTAGGCCGAGAGCGAATGACGCAGCAGTTCGATCTGTTTGATGCTAACGGGGCAGCACCTGCAAAGGGCGCAGGCTCATCGACGAAGCGCCGTTCACCGACTGCGTTGAGCGAAGATGATATGGTGCGGCAACTCCACGAGACTGGCCGCTACCGTATCCTGACAAAACTCGAGCCACGTTTGGTGATCACGGCTGCGCGACCCGGATTTCCGCTGACAGGCGTGATCATCGACACTGAAACAACCGGCCTCAATCATCGCAAGGACGAGATTATTGAGATTGGCGCGGTCGCGTTCACATTCGATGAGACCGGCAATATCGGCGATGTCATCGGCGTCTATAGCGCTCTTCAGCAGCCCAGCGTTCCAATCCCGGAGGAGATCACACGTCTCACAGGTATCTCCCACGACATGGTGGCCGACCAGATGATTGATCTTTGTCAGGTTCGTGCCGTCGTCGAGCCTGCTGATCTGGTAATTGCCCACAATGCCGGCTTCGACCGGCCGTTCTGCGAGGCCCTTTCACCAATCTTTGCCGGAAAAGCCTGGGCTTGTTCGGTCTCTGAAATCGACTGGGCGTCGCGCGGCTTTGAAGGAACAAAGCTCGGTTATCTGATTGGGCAGGCCGGTTATTTTCATGAGGGCCACCGGGCGGTTGATGACTGCTTTGCTCTCCTTGAGGTTCTCGCGGAGGGTGGAGGAGAGGCGGGGCGAACACCATTTGCCGAGCTCTATGAAGCAAGCCAGCGATCACGCGCCCGCATTTTTGCGGAAAACAGCCCCTTCGACATGAAGGATCAATTGAAAGCACGCGGCTATCGCTGGTCGGATGGCAGTGACGGCCGTCCGAAATCCTGGTGGGTCGAGGTTGCCGAAGACGCACTTGATGACGAACTGCGCTATCTGCGTACGCAAGTCTATCGCTGGGATGACGCAGATCCACCGATCAAGCGTCTCACCGCCTTTGACCGCTTCAGGGCGGCCTGACATCTGCTCGGTGCGCATCGCCCATGGCTGGACGGTCGATCCGCGACTGGGTTTGCGCCGGAGCATCTGGCCAACTGACGAGAGAAACTGCGGTCCTGGGCCGCAGCTTCTGCCCGCAATCGCTTCGGCGAAGCGATGAAGGCTGTCCAAAATAGCTGCGAGCCCCGGGGCGCTTGCCAGAACACCGGCGCTGGGTCTGCGGCGCCTGCTTCCTGTCAATCGTGTCGTCGCAAGAAAGCCGAAACCGTCTCCAGGCAGAGTGCCTTCTCTTCCACATGCGGCATGTGGCTCGACTGCTCGAAGAGCACCCATTCGCATCTCTCAATGTGGTCGAGATAGGGCTTGACGACCAGCGGGGTCGCCTCATCGAACTTGCCCGAAATCAGCAGCGTCGGGGCCTCGATGAGCGCCAGCCTATCTTCGATGGTCCAGTCCTTCATCGTGCCGATGACATGGAACTCCGTTGGGCCGTTCATGTTGCGGTAGACGGTGTTGTCCTCGTCCATGATGGCGAAGGTGCGTGCGACTTCCGGCGGCCAGGGTACGACGCGGCAGACATGGCGATCATAGAAGACTCGCGAGGCGGCGATATATTCGGGGTCGGTAATCGTTCCGGCCTGCTCGTGCTCTAAGAGCGTATCCTGCACCTCCTGCGGCAGTTCCTCGCGCAGCCGGTTGGCCTCAGCGACCCAGGTACGCATGTTGGCGGGGGAATTGGCGATGACGAGCGCCTTCAGGCCCCTCGGCCGGCGCACGGCATGTTCCGCGCCGAGCATGCCGCCCCAAGACTGGCCGAGCAAGGCGTAGCGGTCGTGAATGCCGACCTGCTTCAGGAGCGCATCCAGCTCTTCCAGGAAGAGCGCCGGCGTCCAGAAATCCGGTCCTTTTTCCCGCAGGCGGGTGGAATTGCCGTTACCGAGCTGGTCGTAGTGAATGACCGGGCGGCCGTCGATCTCGGTAATCCCGGTGAAGGAATCCACATAGTCATGGGTGCAGCCAGGACCGCCATGGGCGACAACGAGGGGCAGCTTGCCGCTGTCGAGCGAGCCGGTGATGCGATACCAGGTCTGGTACTCGCGAAAGGGCAGAAAGGCTTCCTTCGACGCAATTGCGGCCACATGGATCTCCATTCAGATTCGAGGTGTCACCGCCGCCTTTGCGCGCCACGAGTGACACGCGACGCTGCGGTGAGCAATTGAGAAAGCATAGCGTGGTGCTTTAGAGCGCGGCAGCTATCACAAGTTATAGGATGAGCGCTCTTCAAGAAGGCGATAGTGGGTGGCGCGAACCACGGCCTGCGTGCGGTTCTTGGCGCCGAGCTTCTTGGCCGCGGCGGTCAGATGCATGACCACCGTCGGCACCGAGCGGTCGATGACGCGCGAGATTTCCTTGGCGGAGTACCCTTCGGCCGAATAGCGCAGGCATTCGCGCTCCCGTTCCGTCAGCCTGGCCTTGCCGACATGGAAGACGTCGGCATCGAAGAGGTTGTAGGCCGCTTCATGGAAGACATGGGCGAGCAGATTGAAATCGGCGATATAGCGCAGGGCGTGCCGCTCGAATTCCTTGTTGCCCCCGAAGCGGATGCCGGTGACTGTGGCATAGTCACCGCGCGGCATATGAATGGGCACCGTCACGCCAGTCGACATATCCCTTTCGCTCAGATAGCGGGCGACGGGCGCGGTATCCTCGGTCATGAAGCGGCGGATCAGCGTGTCGGCGTCGGCATCATAGCTCCAGAAGAAGGGTGTCGAGGTGCGAAGTGCGACCTGCTGCACCGGGTCGATGCGGAAGTAGCCGCGGTTGAACCAGTAGTCATGCATGTCGCCGCAAATGTTGCGAAGCTTCAGCAGCGACGGAAGCATGATCGCGCCGTCGAGATCGTAAGCCACCGGGGTATAGTCATATATCAGCGCTTCGAAGCCGATTGCCTTCATGGCCTCGAAGATCTGATCGATGCGGCCATCCAGTGTCTGATGAACCGTAAACTGGCGTCTGATGGTTTCGATTTCGTCAAGCATCGGCTGACTCCGGATCGTATTCCCTGGCGACCCTATCACTTCTTATAGCTGGCGCGGATCGTCGTTTGAGATAAAAATTTAGACATGCTCAAATATTGAGCAAAGAGAATCTTCGCCGGAGTGGTCAATGTGGCGTGAAATCGAACCCGAGGCGCGACACCAAATCGGAGTCGATGGCTATAAGGTCGTCGCCTATAGCTTCGGCTCCGGCCCCGAGACGATTTTTTGCCTGAACGGGGGGCCGGGACTGCCCTGTGACTATCTGCGCGATGCGCATTCCTGTCTTATTGACAAAGGCTATCGCGTGGTGGCCTTCGACCAGCTCGGCACGGGCGCTTCAGACCGCCCGACCAGTCCGGCGCTGTGGACGATCGGCCGCTATGTCGAGGAGACGGAGACGGTGCGCAAGGCGCTGGGGCTCGGCAAGGTGCACATGCTCGGCCATTCCTGGGGCGGTTGGCTGGCAATCGACTATGCGCTCACTTACCCAGAAAACCTGCAGACGCTGATCCTCGAAGATACGGTCGCGGACATGCCCCATCTCATTACCGAGCTGGAGCGGTTGCGTGCGGCGCTCGGCCCCGAGACAGTTGCCATGATGCAGAAGCATGAGGCGCAGGGCACCTACGACCATCCGGAATATCTCGCAGCCATCACTATTTTGAACTACCGGCACGTCTGCCGGTTGCCGGAATGGCCGGCGCCGGTGCGCCGGTCGCTCAACGACTGGAACTTGGGGCCATATAGCACGATGCAGGGGCCGAACGAATTCCTCTATATCGGCAACCTCAAGGATTGGAACCGTATTCCCGACCTGCCGCGCATCACCGTGCCGACACTGATCACCACGGGCGAGCACGACGAACTGACCCCGGCCTGCGCACTGAAGATGAAGCTCGCCATTTCGAATGCCGAACTCAAGGTCCTTGCCAATGCCAGCCACATGCCCTTTTACGAAAACCCCGCAGACTACTATCCAGCGCTGATCGATTTCTTGTCACGACACAGGCGGAACTGATGCAAAGAATGGCGACCGACATCCGAACAATACGGAGGCGCTGGCATCGCCATGCATCGCTATAGGTTCGTTCTCACCCGACCCTTGCAATTTTTGCCCGTCATTTTCGGCATCAGCGTCATCACCTTCATTCTGGTGCGGCTGATCCCCGGCGATCCGGCACGCAACTTGCTCGGCTCGCGCGCCACGCCGACGGCGATCGCCAATATCCGTGCCCAGTACGGCCTCGATCAGCCTATGTGGCTACAATATTTGTATTTTCTGAAAAACCTCGCCGATGGCGAGATGGGCAAATCGATTCTCTACAAGATCGACGTGCTGAGACTGATCGTCACCCGCATCGAGCCGACTGTTGCGCTCGTCGCCTCCAGCGTCATTCTGTCGATACTGATCGCCATGCCGATGGCCGCGATTGCCGCGCGCAATGCCGGCAAGGCACCCGATCATGCGGTGCGTATCGTCTCTACCTTCGGCATCGGATTCCCGCCCTTTTGGCTCGGGCTGATGCTCATCATCCTCTTCAGCGTCGAGCTCGGCCTGCTGCCGGTCTCAGGCTATGGCGCAACAATCGGCGACAAGCTGGCGCATCTTATCCTGCCCAGCTTAACCGTGGCGCTGTCGCTCTCGACCGTTCTGACGCGCAGCCTCAGGGCGGCGATGATCGAATCTCTTAAATCCGACGTGGCGACGGCAGCGCGCGCCCGCGGTATGCCCGAACACATCGTCTTCTGGCGCCATGTCGTACCGAATTCGCTGGTGCCGACCGTCAATCTTCTCGCGGTCAATATTGGCTGGCTCATCGGTGGCTCCGTCGTCGTCGAGAGCGTCTTTGCGATTCCCGGCATGGGACAGCTTCTCGTGCGCGCCATCTTCTCGCGCGACTATATGGTGGTCCAGGGCGTTGCCATGGTTTTCGCCTGCGCCACCGTGCTCGTCAATTTCGTCGCCGATATCGTCACCGTTGCGATCGATCCGAGGGTAAGGCTATGAGCGTCGATACCCTCTCTTCAGGCTCCGCCGGCTGGCGGACGATCTTCAGCAAACACTTGATGCTTGTGACCGGCGCCGGCATTTTGCTGTTCTTCGTCCTGCTGGCGACAAGCGCGCCGGTTCTGGCACCCTATGACCCAATCCTTCAGAACGGCGACGCCCGCCTGCAGGCGCCTTCGCTTCTGCATCCGTTCGGTACGGATAATTTCGGTCGCGACGTGCTTTCCCGCGTCATCTGGGGCACACGGATCGACCTGCAGATCGCGCTGATCGGCGTCGCTTTCCCCTTTCTCATCGGCACCGCGGTTGGCACCATCGCCGGCTTTTTCGGTGGCATCGTCGATGCGCTGTTCATGCGGCTCGTGGATATCATCCTCGCCTTTCCCTTCCTGGTGTTGATGCTATCGATCATCGCCATCCTCGGACCGGGGCTCGGCAGCTTTTACATCGCCATGGCACTGGTCGGCTGGGTTTCCTATGCCAGGCTGATCCGGGCGCAGATGCTGGTGCTCAAGAACAGCGACTATGCGGTGGCCGCCGTCAGCCTCGGTTTTTCGCGGATGCGCATCATGTTCCGACACCTGCTGCCGAATGCGATTGCCGGCTCGATCGTCTTTGCGATGTCGGATGCGGTGTTGGTGCTGCTCAGCGGGGCGGCCGTCAGCTATCTCGGCCTCGGTGTGCAGCCGCCGCTCGCCGAATGGGGTGTTATGGTGGCGGAGGGCCAGAGTTTTATCACCACGGCCTGGTGGATCACCCTGTTTCCCGGGCTTTCCATCGTCTGCCTCGCTTTCGGCTTCAGCATGCTCGGCGATGCGCTCGGCGAACGGCTCGGAGTAGGCGAATGAGCGCATCCGTTCTTTCCGTCCGCGACCTGACCGTCAAGGCGCATCTCGACAGCGGGGTCCGCGTTCTGCTCGATGCGGTGTCGCTTGATCTCGCAAAAGGCGAAATTCTGGGTCTCGTCGGCGAAAGCGGCTCCGGCAAGAGCCTGTTCTGCCGCTCGCTCGTCCGCCTCCTGCCCTCCTCGCGACTAACGATCGAGACAGGCATCGTGCTTCTGGAGGGCCGTGATCTCACCGCCGTCACCGATGCTGAGATGTTGAGCGTACGCGGCCGTGAAATTGGCATGATCTTCCAGAACCCCACCAGCCATCTCGACCCGGTCATGCGCATAGGCGACCAGATCGCTGAAGGCATCCGCTATCATCAGGACCTCAATGCGCGCGATGCGCGCGCGGCCGCCGTCGAGATCCTGGCGCAGGTCGGCTTTCCGGATCCCGTTCGGCACTTTGACAGCTATCCGCACGAATTTTCGGGCGGCATGCGCCAGCGCGCGATGATCGGCGTGGCGCTTTCCTGCAATCCGAAAATCCTGATCGCCGACGAGCCGACGACGGCACTCGACGTCACCATCCAGGCACAAATTCTCAACCTTCTGATGGATCTGCGCGACAAGCGCGGGCTGTCCATCATTCTCATTACCCACGATCTCGGCATCGTGGCACAGACGTGCGACCGTATCGCCGTTATGCGTAATGGCAGGTTGCTGGAGGAAGGCCCGAAGCGGGCGATCCTCTCCCACCCGAAAGACCCCTACACGATCAATCTGATCCACAGCCATCCGTCCATGCCAGAGATTGGCGTCTCCGCCGGGAGCGAGACGGTGCGCTCAACAGGAGCGTTGAAGCCGCTTCTTGAGGTCGACGACTTGCACGTGCGATTTCCGTCCGTCGGCAGGCTCTTCAAAGGAGCTGCCGGCAAGGCCGTCAGCGCAGTTTCCGGCGTCAGCCTGATAATCATGCCGGGCGAGACGGTCGGGATCGTCGGCGAATCCGGAAGCGGCAAAAGCACGCTTGCCCGCGCCGTCCTCGGCCTGACGCCGATCTCTTCCGGCCATGTCAGTTTCGACGGCATTGACCTTGCCCAGCAGAGGAGAGCGGGACTGGCTAAGCTGCGGCGGGAGACGGCGATGGTCTTCCAAGACCCATTCAACGCCCTGAACCCGCGGTTGACGATCGGCCAGACGCTGGCTGAGGTGCTGACGGTGCAGGCCACGGTCGCCAAACTCGACATTCCGGCACGCATCGGCGAATTGCTCGACCTCGTCGGGCTCGACCGCGAATTCGCACACCGAAAGCCGCGCAGCATGAGCGGCGGCCAATGCCAACGGGCCGGAATTGCGCGGGCACTGGCTGTAAATCCGAAGATGATCGTTGCCGATGAATGCGTGGCGGCGCTGGACGTGACCATTCAGGCGCAGATCATCGGCCTGTTCCGGGATCTGGCGGCCAAGATGGACCTGACGTTGATCTTCATTGCCCATGACCTGGCGACGGTGCGCCGTCTCTGCACACGCACCGTCGTCATGTACCGCGGCGAGGTGGTCGAGGAGGGGCCGTCCGAAGAGGTTTTTTCGCGGCCGAAGCATGCCTATACCGCCGCGCTGATCGCGGCGATCCCAGATATCGATCCGGATAAGCCCCGGCTCAAAGGCGTCGAACCGAAGCCGGGCGAACCGATCCAAACCATCAAACGCATGCCATAACAACGAAGGGAACGACATCATGACAATCAGGTGGAAATCTATCGGGCTTGCCGCCTTCGCCGCTACCCTCACCATTAGCGCCAGCTATGCGCAAGCGGCCGGCGTTCTGACGATCGGCCGCCGCGAGGATTCGACGACATTCGACCCGATCAAGACGGCGCAGAACATCGACAACTGGGTTTTCTCGAACGTCTATGACGTTCTGGTGCGGGTCGACAAGACCGGCACCAAGCTGGAGCCTGGCCTTGCCGAAAGCTGGACGACCTCGGATGACGGCCTGACCTATACGTTCAAGATCCGCGATGCAAGGTTCTCCGACGGAACGCCGCTGACGGCCGAAGATGCCGTCTTCAGCCTCCTGCGCATTCGAGACGACGAAGGCTCGCTCTGGAGCGATTCCTACAAGGTGATCGACACTGCGGTCGCAACCGATCCGCGCACGCTGACCATCAAGCTGAAGAACCCCTCCGCGCCATTCCTCTCAACGCTCGCGCTTCCGAACGCCTCGGTCATCTCCAAGGCGGGCATGGAATCCCTGGGCGCTGACGCTTATGCCGAAAGGCCGATCGCTTCCGGCGCTTTCATCGTGGAGGAATGGCGACGCGGTGACCGCATCATTCTCAAGAAAAACCCGAACTTCTGGCAGGCGGATCGGGTGAAGCTTGACGGTGTCGAGTGGATCTCGGTTCCTGACGACAATACCCGCATGTTGAACGTTGAGGCGGGGGAACTGGATGCGGCGATTTTCGTGCCTTTCTCGCGCGTCGAGGAACTGAAGAAGGATCCGAACCTCAACGTGCTCACCGATCCCTCGACCCGCGAGGACCATCTTCTGATCAACCACGCCCATGGCGATCTGGGGAAGAGGGAAGTGCGCCAGGCGCTCGACATGGCGATCGATAAGAGGGCGATCGTTGATGCCGTCACGTTCGGACAGGGTACGATCGCCAATTCCTACATTCCGAGGGGCGCGCTCTATCACTATGCCGACAACCTGCAGCGGCCCTACGATCCGGAAAAGGCCAAGCAAATGCTGGCGGATGCCGGCGTCTCCAACCTGACGCTCACTTATCTGCTGCGTGCCGGCGACGAAGTGGATGAGCAGACGGCCGTGTTGATCCAGCAGCAGCTCGCCAAGGCCGGCATTACCGCCAATCTTCAGAAGGTCGATCCCAGCCAGGAATGGGATATGACTGTCAACGGCGACTACGACATTTCGGTCAACTACTGGACCAACGACATTCTCGACCCGGACCAAAAGACGACCTTCGTTCTCGGTCACGACTCCAACAACAACTACATGACCAACTATAAAAGTGATGCGGTGAAGGGACTCGTCGCCAAGGCGCGTCAGGAACTTGATCCGGCCAAGCGCGCGCAGATGTATTTCGATCTGCAGAAAATGGCCAAGCAGGACGTGAACTGGATCGACCTCTATTACAGCCCCTACATCAACGTAGCGCGAAAGAACGTTGAGAATTTTTACCAGAACCCGCTCGGCCGGTTCTTCCTGGAAGACACTGTGAAGAACCAGTAGTTGTTGTGTTCAAACCTTGCGGCTAGGGGTCGCGCGTGCCTGCGCGACCCCTGGCCCCTTACGTGACATCAAAGCGCGCGAGCATCTTCTTGAGCTGCAGGTTCTGTGCATGAAGCCGTTCTGCCAGTAGTCTCTTGAGCCGCTTGTTTTCTGCATCAAGTGTAGTTACCTCCTCGAGGGAAACCGTATCCCGAGCCGTTACGGCCTCCACGCTTCGGGGCTTGTTCCTTCTCATCGCAACATGCGCGGTCGCGCGGAGGGGACCGCGCTTAACAGGCTCTCGAGGCGTTTTACCTGATGTTTTCTTGGGCTGAAACACCGGCGGGCTCTCCTGCACCGGTTCAACAGCTTCGGCAGTCGCAACAGTGGTCTCATTTCGCTTCGGCAGGCCGACCTTTGCGCCGTCACCTAATGATGTCGATGCCCCCGCAAGGCTGGCCTCGCCTGCGTGTCCGCCAGCTGAGGCCGAGTTCATCGCATCAGGCGCTACGCCTTCTCCGCCCTCGTCAGGCCTACCAGGTGTTGCATTTGATTTGAACAGATGCGGTGCCTTATCTTCCGCTTCACGAACCAAAGCCTTGAGATCGGTGTCACCCCAAATTGAGTTCGTTCGCGCCTTCGTCTGTCGTCGACCTGACTTGAATTCAACAACGAATTTCCGTTGTGGCGTTTTCATATGGCTTCAACCTTGAGCAAATCGCTAAATAGCAGGCGCCGAGCAGCGCGACTGCGTTCCTGTTGGAACCCATATATTGCCTTGCTGCGCGCTTCAACTGGCCAGTGTCGGAGAGAACGACGATTACTTCGCGCCAACAATCCCGTCGCAACGGTCATTTGAGCAGGAGCCATTCGCTCCAGCCCTCCTCAACGGAGAGACTGGATGCGCCGAGCCTCTGGAGCCGAAGATCAGGCGGCCGATCGAGCAGATGACCGCCTGGACGGTGTTCCTAGATCAATCCAGCCCGAGCCTCTTGCGCAGCTCGACATTTTCCGAGCGCAATTTTTCCGCCAGGAGCTTGCGAAGCTTTTGGTTCTCTTTTTCGAGCTGGACTAGATCTGCCAACTCATCGCCGGCAGGAACAGGCTTCTCGTTTCTTTGAACTACGGGCGTCGCGGTCCGTTTCCAGTTATAGTAGGTTTGCTCCGATATGCCGGCACTCTTGATCGCATCCTTGAGAGTGCTCTTGCCTTCGGTGATTGCCTTTTCGATCAGCTTGAGCTTGCCGGTTTTTTCCTGTTCGCTGTACGTCCTGGGCTTGGCCACCTGTGACTTTGCGGCACTTGCCTTTGCCGCAGCTCGCGCCGGTTCGACGGTCGTCTTCTGACGCTGTGGTGGCTTCTGCTTCTTGGCAGAAGGTGCTTTTGCCTCTGCATCCGTCGCCTCAACTGCAGCAACCGGTCCTGGTGTGTTCTCGTTAGCCATCATTACTTCCTCTCTATTCGATCGCCTGTTTTCTGCTGAGTGAACTCCAGAGTCAACACTACCGCCAGCCTCCTCATTAGCAGTCGTTGAAGATGGGGAGATTTTCTGCGGCGATCGCTGTGCGCCTGGCGCTTAAACGTCTCTCTGTCCTGAAGAACGCGCGTGCTTTTGATTAGGGTATATCGCCCATTGCCGACGTCGACTCCTGAATGAGGGTGACCTCGAAGTTCTGACAAACGTGTTGCGTGCGCCCTTGACCGATCATTGGTTGGGGCCTGGCGAGGCGGCCGACATGGGTGAAAGAAGTGAGTGCCTGGGCTGCAACGTATCGTGGATCGATAGCGACGGCGTCGGTGGCCAAGCTGCGCGCTGCGACATTTCCGGAACGGGTATGTGCGGATGCCCGCTCCCGCCCACGCAAGAAAAAACTCATACGCCTGGACATTGACTGCGCGCGCCCGAGTTAGCCGATCCTGATCGCCACGCGTGAGGTTCAGTTTGAGTGCGGCCACGATCTCCTGCTTGAGTTCATCCTGAACCGCATAAATGTCGGTCAGGTCACGATCATACCGGCTGGCAGACATGTCCGCCGCTGCTTGCATCGATCAATTGCGCTGTGACACGAATCCGGTTGCCGGCCTTGCGCACGCTGCCCTCGAGCACGTAGCGGACGCCAAGCGCCCTGGCCATCTGTGGCACAGAGGCTGCTGCATTTTTGTATGCGAAAGACGAGTTGCGGGCGATCACGTGGAACTCAGACAGCTTCGAGAGGTCGGTAATGATATCCTCACTGATGCCGTCGGAGAAATATTCCTGTTCGGCATCGCCGCTCATATTGTTGAATGCCAATACGGCAATGGAGATTTTATCAGGATTGGCCGCAGTCAAAGGTATTTCCTTTGCGGGCGGCAGCGTCTGTACCGCCGCTGGGGGGCAGTTCCGATCTGGAGGGAATAGACCCGCATCGGCTCTGCAATATTTTTCAGATGAAGCTGGCCGAGATCAGTCACCGCAAGATCAAGCCGCGCTTTCACCTGGCGGTAAACATCTTCGGAGAGACAGATCGTGCCGGGCTTGGCAATTCCTCCTAAGCGTGCAGCGATGTTGACGGCGTCGCCCATTAAATCGCCGCCGCTCTCCTCGACCACATCGCCCACATGGATCCCGACCCGGAACTCGATGCGCTGCTCACGCGACACGCCGGTATTGCGATCGATCATGGCCGTCTGCACCTCGGTCGCGCAGCGCACGGCGTCCACGACGCTACGGAACTCGATAAGAATTCCGTCGCCTGTGCGCTTGACCAACGCGGCCATGATTGACATCGATTGTCGGGTCGATCAGATCGCTGCGCAGCGTCCGCAGCCGCGCTAGGATGCGATCCTCGTCCGCACCAGCAAGACGGCTGTAGCCGACTACATCGGCAACGAGGATCGCCGCAAGTTTTCGCGTCTCACTCATAGCTAAAGTTCCCGTCGACCCAGATTAGCACATAGGCCAGAGAATGCTTCAGCATAGGAGCGAATTTATATGAGGTTTAGAGGCGAGGGGGCCCGTCAATTTGAGAAAATTGCGCCTAATGTTTGCGGCGAGCGGATTGATCGCGCAAGCAACCCGCCCCTCCGCGTTTTAGCGGGCACGGATGTCGCGACCGCGGAACTGGTCGTCTGCATAGGTCACCGAGCTGAACTATGCTTCCAGACACTGCGGGGTTCTTGTCCTTAACGCCCGAATTTGTCTCATAGGCTTGAGCGCCGATTCCAAATCCTCTGCCGGCATGGTTAGGCGTCTGGCTGCCGGAGCTGAGGGGCCCTGCCGATTGTTATCTTCAACGTGATCAGGACCGGCACCGCGGCAGCTTTTCCGCTGTTGCTGATGAAAATGCTCTGGGGCTTTTGACGCGCTGGTTGGCATAGTTCCGACAAAACTAGCGCATCAACGATCGGGACGTCGGTGAAAGCCTCAGCACCTCGCTCGCCCGCCACGTGCGTCGCATGATTTGCGGTTCGATTTCCTGGGTCCACTTCCGCGACGCTGCAAGTGCGCCGAGATGAGTGGCGTAAGCTTGCGGCGTCGAGAAGCGGTAAAGAGCGACAAAAACTGATTCTCCTTCTCGGATCGGGAGCCTTGGGAACGTGTTGGCGCTGTGTTCGCTCATGAAGGTTGCAGGCACAGTCGCGCCACTTTCGAGAAGCGGTAAGCGGAGCTCATTTTCGAAGAAAGTAGCAAAAGCCTCCTCTTTACCCGGCGCAGTGTAATGGATCGCGCAAAGAAACAGCGCGGACGACTCCAAAGTGCTGCCGCAGGTCGGTCGCGCTGCGGCGGACAGTTGAGAGCTCGGGTCGAGGTTGGCAGGGCGCAGCAGCAGAACATTGTCGGAATTAACCATTGTGCCGTTGGCGACATCACGATGGCGCGCCCAGACGGGGCCTCCGTAAAAGCGGCCGAGCGCCTCTCTTCGAGCCTCCATATTCGCAAAGCCGCGCAACCAGACGAAGCTGTCGGTATCATCGAGGTCGCGAAACTGAGCCACGACGCGTATGCCAGCTTCCTCCTGTGTCTCCAGAAATTCTCGATCGAAAACCTCGATCAGCGTTTCGCGCGCAGCCGGATGGAGACGGTACTGGCGGAGTTCGAAGACTGAATCGGCTGACGTGGCGTCACGCATTGATCCCTCAAAAAAACAGGATGGTTGTCCTGTTTTTAATTACAGGTCGATTGTCCTGTTTGTCAAGTTATGTTACAGAGCTCTTCAATGGCGAAGCGTCTGCAGAAGCGAAGATCGAACAATCCGGAAGGCGTAAAAAGGCGCATTGTCGACACCGCTTTCAACGCCTTCACTACCCGTGGCTACAGCGTTACTACCGTTCAGGATCTCAAGGCGGCCGCGCACGTAACAGGTGGAGCGTTCTCACATCACTTCCCGACAAAGAAGGAACTGGGCCTTGCCGTTTTGAACGGCAATGTCGCCGACGCGGTCGAGGAAACTTGGATCAAGCCGATATTACAGGCTAAGACGGCATCCGACGGCATAGAAGCCATATTCACCAAGATCATACGAGAACTGGATCAACAGGGCTTTGTGTCTGGATGTCCGCTCGGCAATATGGTGAGCGAACCGGCCGCACAAGATGGCGCCATGCGGGAGGCCGCCATCGCAATCCTCGCGCAATGGAGAAGCGAACTTGCGCAAAAGATCCGCGCGGATCAACTCGCCGGACACTACGCTCACCTTGATGCGGAGGCCGCATCAATTTTCATAATTGCATCATACTGGGGCGCAATGGGAATCGCGAAGGCAAGCCAGAGCAGTTCTGCTCTCAAAGACTGCGGCCAGGAACTACTGAGATACTTTGATCTTTGTCCGAGCCAGAAACCATGAAACGACAGCGGCGCAAAGCCCGCAGCTTGCGCCGTGACGGCTTCGAAGTGCTCAGGCCGCGGCTCCAGCGAGATCGCCTGATTTTGGGCGGCATCTCCTCCGACACTGGCTGATGGAAGCGGTCAGTCTCTGCAGCTATTCTCAGGCTCTGCCCGAAGCTATGCTGGCGCTGGTGCATATGGATACCATGGCTGTTCGATCGGGAGGCACCATTGTGACTGAGAACGAAGTAGATGTGGCGATCATCGGCGCTGGCGCGGCCGGTATAGCGGCGGGTAGGCACCTTATGGCGGCGCGACCGGATCTTTCGCTCGTCGTTCTGGAGGCGTCCGCACGTATAGGAGGGCGAGCGCGGACAGAGCATTTCGGTGCGGGACTGGGCGCCCTTGACGTCGGATGCGGATGGCTGCATGGGGCAAGAACGAATGCCTGGACGGCGATCGCCCGACAACTTGGACTTACGATCGATGACACCCGCGCGCCATGGGACGAGGGAGGACGTAAGCTCGAAACGAACGCCGACGCCCGGCCCGCAATCCGCGCCCTCGAAGCATTCTTTGAGAGGATCAGTTCCCATGAGGGCGAGGACGCGGCGCTTTCGAACCTGCTCCCAGCCGACGGCAGGTGGAACGAATACGTCCATGCGGTCGGTGGGTTCATCACCGGAGCCGGACTTGATAGATCGTCGGTAGTCGACCTCCAGCGGTATGAGCCCGGTCCCGGTCCCGACTGGCGAGTACGTGAAGGTTATGGAACGGTTGTTTCCGCCTATGGCGGCCCCCTTTCGATCGAGCTGCAGACCGCTGTGGAACGCATCGACCATCGCGCCGCGGATCATGTCGGTATTTCGACATCGAAAGGCCACCTCCGTGTCAAGGCGGTAATCGTCACTGTCGCTACGAATGTGCTTGCGAATGAGCGCATCGCGTTTTTTCCCCCGCTCCCGGAAAAAATCGATGCAGCCTCCCGCCTGCCACTCGGTCTTGCGAACAAACTGTTCATGAAGGTGGGAAGGCCGGACGCCCTACCGCTGGACAGTCATCTTCTAGGCTCCTATCGCGAACGCCGGACAGGTGCCTACCAAATCAGGCCCCTCGGAAATCCCGTTGTGGAGGGATATTATGCAGGGGATTTGGCACACGACTTAGAACATGGGGGACCGAAGGAGGCGTTCCAGTTTGGACTCACGGAGCTGAAGCGCGCTTTGGGATCCGACATCGGACGGCAGCTCTCATTGATCTGCTTTTCAGCATGGGGCTCCGATCCGCACATCGGCGGCTCATATTCATACGCCAGCCCAGGAGCTTCTGATCTTCGCAGAACGCTTGCAACTCCGCATGACAATCGCATCTTCTTTGCAGGTGAAGCCTGTTCGACTGGACGCTATTCGACTGCGCACGGTGCCTATGATACTGGAGTGATGGCGGCGCAGGAGCTTGTAAAGACGATCGCCTGAGGGGTCCGGGCAAGAATTTCAGCGCGCGACAGGAACAAGCATTCCCGCGGGGACCCGAGGGATGCAGCACGTGATTTCAGATCTCCTCAATCTTCCGATCTTCGAGCGGCAAAACAGAAAGCTCTCGCCAGTCGATCTCCTCAAGCAGCAGATTGTACTCATCGACGTTGAGTTCATTCTGGGAACGAAGTCGCTCAAGCTCCATGCGTTGGGCGGCAATCGAGCAGAGCGCCAGTTTGCGGTAGGTTTCAAGCGAGGAGGGTCCTTCAACATTGAAAAGTGCTTTCTGCTCGATCCGAAACTTGCTTCTCAAAAGCTCTGCCTCCGGGCCGGACTGATCCTCCAGTACGCAGATGCCGGCCTTTGTGATCTGCGCGCGACGGGCTCGCAGCTCATCGGCTGCGGCTGCGCGCCCATCGAGACCCAGCCATCGGATCAAGGGCGAAAGCGTCAGTCCCTGTATGACGAGTGTTGCAAGAACCACCGCGAAAGCAGTCAGCACGACTGTGTCGCGCTGAGGAAAATCGCTCGGCAGCGCGAATGCTGTCGCAAGGGTAAGTAGTCCCCGCATTCCGCACCAGCCGGCGAGAACTGCCTGCTTGATCGTCGCTGGCTCCTTTCGTCCGCGCAGGCGTGCAAGGCGAGCCAGGATACGGTTATAGCCGATGCAGACCGCAAACCGGACGAGAACGACGATCGCGACGACAAACGCAGCGAATGTGCAGGCCTGGCCGAGCTGACCCTCAGGCATGCCTGCGATGATGCCTCTGATCTGCATGCCCATTAACAGGAATGCCATGATGTTGAGGACGAAGACGACGGCACTCCAGACCGCATAGGACTGGACCCGCATGCGCGCAGATGTCGCGACGCTGCTTGCCATAGCCATGGCCATGGCCACGACCGCAAGCACCGCCGACAGCCCCAGATGTTCGGCAAGAATCCAAAGCAGGTACGTCTGGACGAACTGAAGCAGGTTTCCGCCCAAGGTGCCGGACACGAAACCTGAAAGATGCTTGCCGACGAAAGCCGCCAAGATACCCAGAAGGATGCCGCCGGGAGCCGCAAGGGCGAAATGTAGGCCGACGGTGACACCAAGATTTCCCGTTGAATGTACCGCGAGCGCGGCCCCGAAGATGAGGAGGGCGGCCGCGTCGTTGAAAAGGCTTTCGCCTCGCAGCACGGCATCTGTGCTGCGAGGTATCGCCACCCCTGAAAGGATCGCAGTCGCCGCTGCTGCGTCGGGTGGTGCGACAATGGCCCCAAGGACGAGCGCGGCCGCAAACGGCAGGCCAGCAAGCCATGATCCCGCAAGCGCAACGGCGAAAGCTGTGACAATCACGCCACCGATGGCAAAGACGAGCAACGGCAACCAGAAACGCCGGGCAGTTCCAACTGGAAAGTCAAATGCCGCGTCCATCAGCGCGGGTGCGATGAACAAAGCAAGGGCAGTCTCAGGTTCAAGTGAGACATATGGGGTTCCCGGCACAAGCGCAGCTGCAGCGCCCGCCATTGCCAGCAGGGATGGATAGGGAAGCGACAGACGTCGCGAAACCTGCAGTAGCAGGATCGCCACGAGAGACAAGACAAGGAGGCTTTCAAAAAAGCTCATAATCGGCACGATCCTATCTCTTTGTTGTCCGGCGTCTCCTGAAACGATGTTAGCCGGTCTGAGTGCTTCAAAAGCATCAAGCGCGGTGCTTGGCGTCCTTGTCGGGATTTCGATATCACTCGAAGTCCAATTCGGTCGATTTCACCACAAATTCTCGGCGGCATCCACGATGCCCGTTTCACCGGCGCCGAACACGCTGAAAATCAGCTCCCGCAGCCCGGTTGCCGAAAATGCCGTCACCGCAATGAGTATTGGCCGTGCGAGGGACGAGCGGCACTTCATTGGGAGCTAGAAAGGCGGCACCCGCCGTTTGCCGAGAGCCGCTTTCTTGCGAAGCGGACTCGGCACCAAGGCTGTTGCAGCCTTGCCGTCATACGACCATTTTGGGTGTCTATCTGAACAGTACGCAACACGCGTTGACGTAGAGCGCGATCAGTGCATGAGCTTTTGGCGTTCGGCGCGCCGGTGCAGCCACTGGATAGTTGCGAGAAACAGCGTTGAGAATAGAATCAGCAGTGTTGCGACGGCAGCGATGGTCGGGCTCAGTGTCTCGCGAACGCCGCTCCACATCTGACGGGGCAGGGTGCGTTCCTCGGAACCGGCGATGAAAAGTGCAATCACCACCTCGTCGAAGGACGTGACGAAGGCAAATAGCGCACCCGACACGACACCCGGTGCGATGATCGGCAGCATGATGCGCAGCACGGCTTCAACGGGCGTTGCGCCAAGACTTGAGGCCGCGCGCATCAGATTGTGATCAAAGCTCGCAAGTGTCGCCGTCACGGTAATGACGACGAAGGGCGCTCCGATTGCGGTATGGGCAAGGACCAAACCGGTCAAGCTGTTAAGCAGACCGACGGCAGCAAAGGCATAATAGATGCCGACCGCCGAGACGATGACCGGTACGATCATTGGTGAAATCAGAATGGCAGTCAGCGTGGCGCGGAAGGGGCATTCCGGCCGGCTAAGGCCGATTGCAGCCAACGTCCCGAGTGCGGTTGACACCAGTGTGGTGCAGACGGCGACGATGATGCTGTTCTTCAGAGCCAGTTGCCAGACTTCGGAGGAGAGGAATTCCTCATACCAGCGCAGCGAGAGGCCTGGCATCGGATAGGTGAAGAAGGGCTCCGCGTTGAACGACAGGGGCACGATGGCGATGATCGGCGCGATCAGGAAGACAACGACAGTGCCGCCGGCAATCCATAGCAGGATGGGAAGCAGGCGTTCGACGGAAAGGGAGTGGTTCATCAGCCTATCCTTAGACGGTCGATGCCGACCAGACGATTGTAGACGGCGTAAAGGATGAGCACGGCGACCAGGAGGATGGCGCTCAATGCCGCCGCCATCCCCCAGTTGGTCACCTGGTTCGAATAGTAGGCAATGTAGTAACTGACCATTTGATCGCGCGGACCGCCGACGAGCGCTGGGGTGATGTAGTAGCCGAGGGCCAGGATGAAGACCAGAAGTCCGCCGGCGCTGACGCCTGGCATGCTCATCGGCAAATAGATTCGCCAGAAGGCCGATAGTGGTGGCGCCCCCAGTGAGGAGGCGGCGCGCAAATAGACCGGCGGGATGCTCTTCATGACGCTGTAGATCGGCAACACCATGAACGGGAGAAGGACATGCGTCATCGCGATCAAGACGCCGATGCGGTTATAGATGAGTTCCAGCGGCTGCGATGGGTCGATGACGCCAAGCCAGGCAAGAGCGGAGTTCACCACCCCGCGGCTCTGCAACAGCACGACCCAAGCGCTCGTACGCACCAGCAGTGATGTCCAGAAGGGCAGGAGCACGAGGATTAGCAGAGCGTTGGCGATGCCCCCCTTGGAACGGGCGATCAATGCCGCAAGCGGATAACCAAGCAGCAGGCACAGCAACGTCACTGAAGCGCTGACGGCGAAGGTGCGCAGCAGCACATCAATATGAACGGCGTTTTCGGGTGCGACTGTCGTTATGACGCCGGTCTCGTCGCGGCTCATGTCCAACGCTGCGAGCAGATAGAAATCGGTAAGCTCAGGCATTGCCTGCCTGAGAAGATGCCAATAACGGGGCGATGCCCATTGAGCGTCCGCTGCGATGAAGGCATCCTTGTAGGGCGCCTTTGCATTGCGGATCGTGCGCGCGGTTTTCAAAAGCATCGAGCGCATGCCAGTTTCGTAATAATTGAGCCGTTTGGCGATCTCGGCCACATCCTCGCGGGACGATGCCTTCATGTCGGTTGCGAGGGCGGCATAGACCGCCTCGTCTGGTACGCCTTTGCCGTCCCACGAAGAAAGCATTGAGACGGTGTTCGGCAGTGTTCGCGCCACTTCGCGGTTGTCGACGCTTCGGATAAGAAGCATGCCGATCGGCAGAATGAAGATCGCCAGCAGGAAAAGCATCAGCGGCGCGACGAGAAGCAAGGCTCTCATCTGCCCCTTCCGTCGCAGACCACGCAGCCGGCGGGCAAGAGGCGCCGTGTCGATGGCATTGTTGATGACGTCGTCGGTAAGCATGAGCGCCATGGCACACCTTCATTCGCAAAAAATGGGCGGGCGGGCCCGGGAGGAAAAGCCCGCCCGCCGAGCGAGGACTATTGCGCCAGCCACTTGTTGAAGCGTTCGGTCAACTCCTCGTCATGGTCGGCCCAGAATTCTGCCGAAACCACGAACGCGTTCTTGGTGTTTTCAGGCGCGGTCGGAAGGTCGGGCAGGATGTCGGCGGGAACCTTGGCGATCGCCGCCTTCAGCGTCGGGCCATAGGAGATGTACTGCGACTGCCGGGCCATGACGTCCGGGGTCATCGTATAGGCGATGAATTTGTCGGCGGCCTCCTTGTGCGGCGATCCCTTCGGCTCGGCCCAAAGGTTGAAGTCCATCCCTTGGCCATCCCACACGATCTTGAAAGTCTTGCCGCTGTTTTTGACGGCGTCGTAGATGCGTCCGTTCCACGCCGTGGTCATCAGCACTTCGCCGTCGGCCAGAAGCTGCGGCGGTTGGGCGCCGGCCGTCCACCAGACCTTGACATCCTTCTTGATCGTATCGAGTTTCTTGAAGGCACGATCGACGCCTTCGGGCGAGCCCAGGACGTCATAGACCTTGGCCGGCGCGACGCCATCGGCGATCAGTGCGAATTCCAGCGTCGTCTTCGGCGCCTTGCGCAACGCCCGCGGACCGGGGAATTTTTTTGTGTCGAACAGATCGGCCATCGTCGTCGGCCCGCCATTCGGAAATTTTGACGCATCGTAGGCATAGATCGTGCCGAAAACGATTGTGGCAGCCGCACAGTCCATGGCCGCGCCATCGATGAAGGCCTCCTTGCCGCCGAGCTCGGAATAGTCGATCTCTTCCAGCCATCCTTCGTCGCAACCCTGCAGCGCATGTCCTGGTTCGACATCAACGACATCCCAGGTGACCTGGCCGGTTTCCACCATGCCCTTCAATTTCGCGGTGGATCCATCCCACTCGTCCTGCAGGATCTTGACGCCGGTCTCCTTCGAGTAGGGACCAAAGAAGGCTTTCTCCTGGCTTTTGGTATATGCGCCTCCCCACGACGTTACCGTGATCGTATCCCCAGCAAGTGCGGGTGCGCTCATGGCGAGACAAAGAATGGAGGTCTGAAGCAGTATCGAGATGCGGTTCATATTTGTTCCCCTGTTTTGGTTGAATGCAGTTTAGGCTTTTCGCTGTCACGATAGAGCCAGCGCCCGGCAGTCGTCCGGCGCCCAGCCGATGACGATGTTGTCCCCGGAGGCCCGAAACGTGTCCGCCAATGCGGCAGGCACCTTTATGCGGACGTCTTCGCAGCCGCAGGCCTGGACGCGCAGCCGCAGGTGATCGCCGTGGTAGATCAGTTCGACGATCTTGGCCGTGAAGCGGTTGGGAGTTTCGGCAGGAGACGACAGCGTGATGCGCTCCGGGCGCAGCACCAAGGTCGTGCGCGTCCCCTGTTTCAGCCCGTCACCGGCAAGAGCCGAGATGATGGAGCCGTCCGCGGTCCTGATCCGGCAGGTCTTTCCGACAAGCTCGACCACTTCGCCCGCGATGGCATTGTTTTCCCCGATGAAGGTTGCGACGAACGGGTTTGCCGGCGCTTCATAAAGGGCGTGCGGCGAGGCGATCTGCTGCAGCGTGCCGTCATCGAAGACGCCGACGCGATCAGACATGGTCAGTGCCTCGCTCTGGTCGTGCGTCACATAGACGACATTGATGCCAAGACGGCCATGCAGGTGCTTGATCTCGAGCTGCATGTGTTCGCGCAATTGCTTATCGAGAGCGCCGAGCGGCTCGTCCATCAGTATCAGTTGCGGCTCAAACACCAGCGCACGGGCCAATGCAATGCGCTGCTGTTGGCCACCGGAAAGCTGGTTCGGCCGGCGCGTTTGGAAACTTTCCATGCGCACCATGTCGAGTGCGCGGCGCACGCGTTCGGCTGTTTGCGCCTTGCCGAGCCGCCGCATCTTGAGTGGAAATGCCACGTTTTCGCCAACGGTCATATGCGGGAAAAGCGCATAGTTCTGAAAGACCACGCCAATGTTTCGGCGGTGCGGCGGTACGCTGTCGATGCGGTGACCGGCGAGCGTGATGGTGCCATGGGTTGGAGCCTCGAAGCCGGCAAGCATCATCAGTGTCGTGGTTTTGCCCGAGCCTGACGGGCCAAGCAAAGTGAGAAATTCACCCTTTGCGACACTGAGGTCTAGCCCGCGCACGACGTAGTTTTTGCCGTCATAGGATTTGCGGACGCCTTCAAAGGCGATGAAAGGCTCATTCATGAAAATCCTCCGGTCACCGGTCGGGTTCTTTGCCTTTTGTCTCGGTGTGCGATTGATATTGTCTCGGTGTAGTCAGCCTTGTCAAGCGAGACAAATAATTTTGTATGGCGATCAATTGCCCCCTCGAAACTTATAGAAAAAAATGATACGGAGCAGATAGATAAGGGAAAGCAACGAGAACGAGTGCGTTTTCCGCTATACCAGCGGATCGGCATTCGAAAGCAGATGCGGAAATTTGTATGCCGAGAGAAATGCAGGAGAGCCACACAAAGAGCGGGGTGCTGAAGCGACCGACCCGCCGGCCCGCCTATCTCGAGCTTGCCGGCGAGATTGAGGCAAAGATCCGTTCAGGCGAGCTTTCGCCCGGAAGCCAGTTGCCGCCGCAACGGGATCTGGCAAAGGAGCGTTCGGTCAATGTCTCGACTGTCACCAAAGCCTATCGCGAGCTGCAGAACCTCAATCTTGTCGTGGGAAGTACGCGCCGCGGGACGATTGTGATGAGGGAAGTTGCGATGCCGCGCGTCGATCGCGCGACACCGCCCAGCGGCCTCATTGACCTTACCGTCAACCGTCCGGCCGTCGATGATTTCCAAAAACGCCTTGCCGAAACACTCCCCACGCTTGCGGCCGATTCGCGCTTCCAGGAAATGCAGGAGTACCAGCCGCCAGAAGGAGCTGCCTGGGCACGCGCCGCCGGCCGGCGCTGGATCGGGCTCAACGGCTTTGAACCGTCCGCCGCCGATATCGTCGTCACCAGCGGTGCCCAGCACGCCCTCCTGGCAGCCCTCAGCAGCCTGATCGAGCCTGGCGACGTGGTCGTCTCGGATCGGCTCACCTATTATGGCCTGAAGGCGCTTGCGCAGATGTTTCGCTTTCGCATCGTTGGCATCGGCAGCGATGATGAGGGCATGTCGGCAAGCGAGCTCGAGGATATCTGCCGTCGGGAAACTGTCCGGGCGGTGTTCGCCGTTCCTTCGATGCACAATCCGAGTGTCGTGACGATGAGCGAGGCGCGGCGCCGCGAATTGGTCGCCGTGGCCGAACGTCACGACGTGGTGATCATCGAGGACGACGTCTATGGACCGATGCTCGGTACCCGAGTTCCGACGCTCGCCACGCTTGCGCCGAAAAGGACCTACCATATTTCGGCCCTCTCAAAGGCCTTGGCGCCGGGCCTGCGCGTCGGCTATCTGACCTGCCCGCCGGGGCTTGCACAGGTGACTGCCGAAGCAGTGCGCACAACGGCCTGGATGCCAGCGCCGTTGCCGCTCCTCATCGCAAGCCGGTGGCTGGAGGATGGCACCGCCCAGGCCATTTTGAAGGCCCAGCTTTCCGAACTTCGAGCGCGCCACACGCTTGTTACCACTATTCTGGCGGGCCACTCCTTTGCAGCGGATCCCCGCTGCATGTTTGTCTGGCTGCGATTGCCAGCACCCTGGCGGGCGGAAGATTTCGCCGCCAACCTGCGTGCTCACGGCGTCGCGGTCATGCCGGCTGCCGCCTTTGCCTGTGATCGGCAGCCGGTCGAGCATGCCGTCCGTGTCAACATTGGATGTGCCGCCTCGCGCGAAGAATTGACGACGGCGCTGCGGATCATCGCTTCGATACTCGCCGACCGTCCCCGGGCGTTGATCGGCCATGTCTGAGCAATCGGGCGTGGCAAATCTGGAAATCGCGCCGCTGCCGGAGACGGAGCGGCGACATGTTCTCGTGATCGGTGCCGGTTTGGTGGGCCTTGCTTCGGCGCTCTGGCTGCAAAAGGCAGGGCATCGCGTCACCGTCATTGACCGCGAGCCACCGCTCGCCGGCGCATCCTACAAGCAAGCCTGTTCATACGGGAATGCTTGCACGATCGCGCCTCACAGCGTCATGCCCGTCGCAACGCCCGGCATTGCATGGCGGGTGCCAGGGATGCTTGCAAACCCGCTTGGCCCACTTGCAATCGTCTGGCGCTACCTGCCGCACCTGGCACCTTGGTTGCGTGCGTTTGTGGCATCGAGCAGCAAGGATGAAGTCGAACGGATCGCCACAGTGCTCTCCGGCCTTCTTATGCAGGCCGATGCCGGCTGGCGGCCGCTTGTCCACGAAGCCGGCGCAAAGGCGCTAGAGCGGCGCCATGGATGTCTTTATCTCTATAAGACAGAGGCGCAGTTTCAGGCGGCTGAGCCTGAAATGCTCTTCCGCGAGCGTCACGGTGTTGCCCTGGAGCGGCTGGATCCCGCGGCAATCCGCGATCTCGAACCCAACCTTGCACCATTATATTGTCGCGGCGTCTTGTTCCGCGATGCCTATACGTTTTCGAGCCCGAAGCTGCTGGCCTTCGCGCTTGCCGTGGTCATCGGCGAGCGCGGCGGCACGTTTGTCGACGGCGACGCCAGCGGGCTGGAGATGACAGAAGCAGGCGTCCGTCTCCGCGCCGGTGATGAAAAACTCGCTGCCGATCACGCCGTGGTGGCGGCAGGTGCGTGGTCAGGCACGCTTGCGAGCCAGATCGGCGACAGGGTCCTGATCGACACTGAAAGAGGCTATCATGTGCTCTTCCCGTCGGCCGGCTGTCTCTTGATGCGCCCCGTCTGTTATCCGGAACACGGATTCTACATGACGCCGATGGCAGATGGCCTGCGCGCTGCCGGCACGGTGGAACTCGGCGGCCTCTCCGCCCCGTCCAATGCCGGCCGCACGGCCATGATCCGCAGGGGCGTCGAAGCGCTTTTGCCTGGTGCGGGAGAGGGCACCTCAGAATGGCTTGGCTTTCGTCCATCGATGCCGGATTCGCTGCCGGTCATCGGCAACTCGCCGACATCACCGAACGTGACCTACGCCTTTGGGCACGGCCATCTCGGGTTGACGCTGGCTGGCATCACGGGGCGGCTCGTGGCAGATCTCGTCTCAAAGCGGAAACCGTCGATCGATCTGACACCTTTCCGTTCCCAGCGCTTTAGCCATTTCGGCGCAAGTCGATGACAGGCGGCTGCGCTCAGGACTGGAAATCGGGGCGCTTAGGTATACTTCCATGATCTTGCCTAAACGGATGCGTGGCTGATCGGCGCGGCCCCGGACGGCGCTGTCTTATACGCGCTGCGATGGCGGCAGTATCGACTACAAAAAGCGGCTTCCCGGACCCTCTAGGACAGGCGGCCACAGCGGGCACCACAATCGCCAGATCGTTCATCCGGTCAGCGAGCTCCGGTGCCCAACCCGGTGTCGTGTCCGGAAATGATGGTCGATTGCGCCAACAAAAAAAAGGAACAAGCACGGCGGCCTTGCAGTTAATGCTGAAAAGGTTAGGGACTCACGATGAACACCCGCCCGCAATTCGTGTCGCGAAGCTCGCAACTTCCGCCGCAGATCTACTACGTGCATCCCCTGATGTTGAAGGGTTTGGCGGCGTGGAGCGAGGTCTTTGCGCATGCGAGAGACCTTGGTTTTGACACGGTCCTGACGGCTCCACTTTTCGAACGCCGTCCTAACAGCAGTGTCTTTGTCACGAAAGGCTTCGATCGCCTCGATCCGGCATTGGGGCTTGGCAGTTCTGTCACCGAGGCCGTCGGAGCCTTGGTCCAGGCCGCAACAGACAACAAGCTCAAGATCATGCTCGACCTGGCCATTGATCGGGTGGCGGTCGACGAGGCTTCAGGTTCAACCGTCGCCGATCCGCGCGTGCCGCCGCACAAAGCCGGTAGCCGGCGCATCGATCTGACACGCGATCCTGGCTATCTCGACGACTGGCTCGCTCGGATGAGGCTGCTTACCGACCTCGGAATTGCAGGCTTTCGCTGCCTCGGCATCGCAAGCCTGTCGCCGGAAGCCTGGTCCAACATCATCCTGTCGACCCGCAAGTCTGCGCCTGAAACAACCTTTCTTGCCTGGACGCCGGGCAGCGACTTCGAAGTCCGCAAAGCCCTGCAGGGTACCGGTTTTGATGGCAGCTTCTCCTCGCTGGCATGGTGGGACCTCGAGGAACGTTGGATCATGGAGGAATACCAGATCCAGCGGCAGATCGGTTATCAGATCACCTTTCCGGAACCGCCGTTCGGCAAGCGCGTCGCCCACGGCACCGACAGCTGGGAGGTCTTACAGCGCAAGGCCGTCCGAGCATTGCGGTTGTCTTCCACATTTGCCAGCGGCCTGATGATCCCCATGGGCTTCGAGTATGGTGCTGCCGCACCGCTTGATTCGATGCACGGGGACGGGACCGGCCTGCGCGGCCTTCGCGAACGGGGCGCCTTCGACCTTTCCGGCGATATCCGCGCCGTCAACGCCTGGACGAACAAGACGGCTGCCGGCTTCGCGCGTCGGCCGCTCAAGCTCATCTCAACCAGCCAAACGCCGGCCGTTGCACTGATGCAGACGGATCAGGAGGATATGCCAAGCTCACAGAAAGTGCGTATCGTCGTCCTCAATCGTGACCTGCGGCGCAGCGTCGGCGCTCCGTTCAACCTAGTGCGGGAGGCCGCGTCCTCATTCCTGCCGCTGAGCAACCCGCAGGCCGACGATGAGATCCTTGACGCCCAACTGAAGTTGAAACCGGGTGAGCTTCGCGTCTTCGAGGGATTGTCGTCCGTTCCCATCATTGAGGCATTTGCTGTCCCCGCCGCCAGCGAGGCCGCGGCGTCTGCAAGATTGGCAATCGAAAAAATCACGCCGGCGGTCGACGAGGGCCGTTTCGTGGTCAAACGCGTTGTCGGCGAAACGATAAAGGTTGAAGCCGATATTTTTGGAGATGGCCACGACCCTCTGTCGGCGGCGCTTCTTTGGCGCCCGGCCGACCAGAGCGGGTGGAACGAAGTCCGCATGGAGCTCGTCGAAAATGACCGCTGGCGTGCGGAATTCGTGACAAAGCGCCTTGGGCGGCACGAGTTCGTCGTGGAAGCATGGCGCAACCCATTCCAGATCTACCGCTATGAACTGGTCAAGAAGCACGAGGCACGTCTCGATCTCAGGCTGGAAATCCAGGAGGGCATCAACCTCGTGCTGGACGCGCTCGATCACGCCGACGGCCAGATCAAGAGCCGACTGAAAGCCTTGTTCGACGAACTGACGGACACGCAGGATGCACGGCGCACCGAAATCCTGCTCGCCACAGAAACCGCCGAGCTGATGGCCGCGGCAGATAGGCGTCCTTACCGGCTCCGATCTCAAGTCATCCCGCTCGATGCCGAGCGTTCGGCTGCCGCCTTCGCAAGCTGGTACCAGATATTCCCGCGCTCCCAGAGCGGCGATGCGGTCCGACACGGCACATTCGATGATGTTATCAAGCGGTTGCCGGCCATTCGTGCAATGGGCTTCGACGTGCTCTACTTTCCGCCTGTTCACCCCATCGGTACAACAAATCGCAAGGGTAAGAACAACAGCCTGCGTGCAGAACCAGGCGATCCCGGCAGTCCCTACGCGATTGGCTCGCAGGCGGGCGGCCATGACGCAATTCACCCCGAACTCGGCAGCTTCGAGGACTTCCGGCGGTTGGTCGATGCCGCCAGGCACGAGGGCCTGGAGATAGCCCTTGACCTTGCAATTCAAGCTTCCCCCGATCATCCGTGGCTGAAACAGCACCCGGGCTGGTTCGACTGGCGACCGGACGGGACCATACGTTATGCGGAAAATCCTCCCAAGAAATACGAGGACATCGTCAATGTCGACTTCTACGCCGGTGAGGCAGTCCCGTCATTGTGGATTGCGCTGCGCGACATTGTTCAAAAGTGGGTCGACAACGGCGTGAAGCTGTTCCGGGTCGATAATCCGCATACCAAGCCCTTCCCGTTCTGGGAGTGGCTGATTGCTGATATCCGATCCCGGCACCCGGAGGTCGTATTCCTCTCGGAAGCCTTCACGAAACCCAAGGTGATGTACCGGCTCGCCAAGGTCGGCTTCTCGCAGTCCTACACCTATTTCACCTGGCGCAACGCCAAGTGGGAATTGGAACAGTACATGCGTGAGATAACGACGGAAGAACCCAAGGAATTCTTCCGTCCGCACTTCTTCGTCAATACGCACGACATCAACCCTGACTTTCTGCAAAATGCGCCTCGTCCGGCTTATCTCATCCGTGCGGCGCTCGCAGCGACACTGTCGGGACTATGGGGTGTCTATAACGGTTTTGAACTTTGCGAGGGTCGCCCGGACGCCAAGCGCAAGGAATATGCCGACTCAGAAAAATACGAGATTCGGGTGTGGGACTACGATCGACCGGGCAACATCAAGTCCGAAATCACGATGCTCAACCGCATCCGCAAGGAAAACCCGGCTCTGCATTCCCACCATGGCCTGCAGCTTCTCACAGCCTGGAACGACAACATCATGTTCTACGAAAAGGTGAGCCCCGGGCGCGAGAACGCCCTGCTGATCGCCGTCAATCTCGATCCGCATAATGCCCACGAGGCAGATGTGGAAATTCCGCTCTGGTCATGGAACCTCCCGGACCATGCCGCACTCGATCTCGAAGATCTGATCGACGGGCACAAATTCACCTGGACCGGCAAGGTTCAGCGCCTTCGGCTCGATCCGCACGCCGGGCTGCCGTTTTCGATCTGGCGTGTGAGATAAGGGAGAAAAAGCAAAATGGATGTTGCAACTACAAGCCGCAGTCAGGCGCAGACCGAGACGCACTCAAGCACGCAAGATTCCGATCCGCTCTGGTACAAGGACGCGGTTATTTACCAGCTTCACATCAAGTCGTTTTTCGACGCCAATGGAGACGGCATCGGCGACTTCGAGGGGCTGCATGAGAAGCTCGATCACATCGCTTCGCTCGGTGCCAATGTCATATGGCTTTTACCGTTCTTCCCGTCCCCGCGCCGCGACGATGGATACGATATCGCCGACTACACCAATGTCAGTTCTGATTACGGCACCATGGAGGAGTTCGAGGCCTTCGTGGAAGCCGCACATCAACGTGGGCTGCGAGTCGTTATCGAGCTTGTCATCAACCACACCTCCGATCAGCATCCGTGGTTCCAGCGGGCGCGCCATGCGCCTCCCGACTCGCCAGAGCGCGACTTCTACGTCTGGTCGGACACGGATCAGAAATTCCCGGAAACCCGGATCATCTTTCTTGACACTGAAAAGTCCAACTGGACCTGGGATCCTGTCGCCGGCGCCTATTATTGGCACCGGTTCTATTCCCACCAGCCGGACCTCAATTTCGATAATCCGATCGTGCTGAAAGAGCTTCTAAGCGTGATGCGCTTGTGGCTGGAAACCGGAATCGATGGTTTCCGACTGGACGCAATCCCCTATCTGGTCGAGCGCGAGGGGACAATCAACGAGAATCTGCCAGAGACGCATGGAATCCTGAAGAAGATCCGTGCAGCACTCGATTCCACTCACCCTGGCAAAATGCTGCTTGCCGAGGCCAATCAATGGCCAGAGGATACCCGCGATTATTTCGGCAACGGCGATGAATGCCACATGGCATTCCACTTCCCCCTGATGCCGCGCATGTATATGGCAATTGCCAAGGAAGATCGGTTTCCGATCACTGATATTATGCGTCAGACGCCCGAAATTCCGGAGAGTTGCCAATGGGCGATCTTCCTGAGAAATCATGACGAGCTGACACTCGAGATGGTCACCGACGACGAACGGGACTATCTTTGGAATATCTACGCCGCCGATCGGCGCGCGCGCATCAACCTCGGAATCAGGCGACGTCTTGCGCCGCTGATGGAGCGCGACCGCCGCCGCGTCGAGCTGATGAACGCGCTTCTGCTTTCGATGCCCGGTACTCCCGTGATTTACTACGGCGACGAGATAGGCATGGGCGACAATATCTATCTAGGCGACCGCGATGGCGTGCGAACGCCGATGCAATGGTCCCCGGACCGCAATGGCGGTTTCTCCAAGGCAAACCCCGCGCGCCTCGTTCTGCCGCCCATCATGGATCCGCTTTACGGCTACGAAGCGGTTAATGTTGAAGCACAGGGGGCCGATGCCCATTCGTTGCTCAACTGGACACGGCATATGCTGGCCTTGCGCAACAAACATACTGCATTTGGGCGCGGTTCCTTGCGGTTCCTGTCGCCCGGCAACAGGAAAATCCTTGCTTATCTTAGGGAATACCAAGGCGAAACGATCCTTTGCGTCGCCAACCTGTCGCGCCTGCCGCAAGCCGTCGAGCTGGATCTTGCCAATTTTGCCGGTTACATCCCGATTGAGCTGACGGGCATGTCTCCTTTCCCGCCGATCGGTCAACTCACTTATCTGCTCACGCTGCCCCCTTATGGTTTCTTTTGGTTCCAGCTCAGCCAGGAGACTGATGGCCCCGCATGGCGCGCCGAGCCTCCCGAGCAGATGCAGGACATGGTGACCATGGTCGTGCGTCGCGACCTGCAGGAACTGCTCGATGAGCCCCGGCTTTCAGGTACGCTTTCGAGCGAGGTGCTGCCGGCCTATCTCGGCAAGCGGCGCTGGTTCGCTGCCAAGGGCGAGAGGTTAAGGCGTGCGTCCCTGATTTCCGCCATGCCGTTTCCATTCGCCGGCAACATCTTGTTTGCAGAACTGGAAGCGGAGCTGGAAGCTCGCAATGAGACATACCTGCTGCCGCTTGCCGTATCGTGGGATGACAGCCAGCCCAGTGCGCTTGCCCAGCAGCTTGCCCTTGCCCGTCTCCGTCAGGGCCGTCGCGTCGGCTTCCTGACTGACGGATTTGCGATGGAAGGTCTTGCACGCGGCGTCATACGGGGCCTCTGTGACCGTGCCGTCATTGCCGGTCGCGCTGGCAAGCTCGAGTTTGTAGGGACTGCCCAGCTCGACTGCATGAGCGTCGATGATGACATACAAGTGCACTGGCTCTCTGCCGAGCAATCCAACAGCTCGCTGATCGTCGGCGATATGGCGATGGTAAAACTCATCCGCCATATATTCCCCGGTGTCCATCCGGAAGTGGAGATGACGCGCCGGCTGACAAGCGTCGGATATGCCAATACCGCGCACCTGCTCGGCGAAGTCGTTCATATCACACCCGATGGCAGCCGATTCACGCTGATTATCGTTCAAAGAGCCATTCGCAATCAGGGCGATGCGTGGAACTGGATGCTGGCCAATCTGCGTCGCTCGACCGACGAGGTCGTGGTGACCGGCGTCGACGGCAAGACGGCCGACGAGCATTTCAAGCCGCTCGTCGAGTTCGCTGCGACCGTTGGCAAACGGCTCGGCGAGTTGCATGCGGCCTTGGCGCGGCCAACCGAAGACGAAGCCTTCAAGCCCGTCCGCATCACCGATGAGGACGCCGTTCGCTGGGCAAACGCTGTAAGGGAGCAAATTCGCGGCAGCCTCGACATGCTTAAGGCAAACGGCGACAGTCTTGCGCCGGCGCTGGCGCAACAGATCGCCTTTCTCGTCCAGCAGCGCGAGGATCTCTTGAATGCTGTTGACGATCTCGCCAGGGCTGCGGTCGGCACGCTGATGATCCGAAATCACGGCGATTTCCACCTCGGCCAGGTCCTGGTTGCGGAGGGGGATGCCTACATCATCGATTTTGAGGGCGAGCCCGCACGCGATCTTGCCGAACGCCGCGCAAAGACCAATCCCCTGCGAGATGTCGCGGGCCTCTTGAGGTCGTTCAACTATTTGGCGGCATCCGCCGATCTTGACCTGGAGCGGGTAAGCGAAGTGGAAGACCAAAGACACAGCGCACTCGTTAGGCGCTTCATCGACTTGGCCGAGCAGGCGTTCCTCGGTGCTTATTTCAAAGTGATTGAAGACGTGCGCGAACTCAACATTCCGACCAATTCGCGCAGTCGCATCCTCGATCTGTTCCTGCTCGAGAAAGCCGCTTACGAGATCACCTATGAAGCGCGCAACCGACCCAACTGGCTGGCGCTGCCGCTTGGCGGTTTCTCGGCCATCGCCTCGAGACTGCTGGAGAAAGTCGCATGAGATACGAGCGCACAGACTTGATGATCGGCACTGTCCAGGAGGGCCTTCAGGCTCTCGTCGAAGGCCGCCACGGTGCCCCATTCTCGATCCTCGGACGCCATCAGTATGGCGATTTCACCGTCGTAAGAGCCTTGTTGCCCGGGGCATCATCAGTCGACGTGGTCGAGGCTGACACCGGCCGCGTGCTGACGAGACTGGAGACGATTCACGAAGGTGGCCTGTTTGCCGGGGCAATCGGCAGCACGACGAATTACCTCTTTCGCATCAACTGGCCGGATTCCGTACAGGAGACGGAGGACCCTTATTCTTTTGGAATGCTGCTCGGTGAGCTTGACCTGCATCTAGTTTCTCAGGGCACCCACTATGATCTCGGCCGCACGCTCGGGGCCATTCCGATGGAGATCGATGGCATACAGGGCGTGCGATTTTGTCTGTGGGCACCCAATGCTCGTCGGGTTTCCGTGGTTGGCGACTTTAACAGTTGGGATGGTCGCCGGCATCCGATGCGACTGCGTCCTTCAGCCGGCGTATGGGAAATCTTCATCCCGCGCCTGACGCATGGAGAACGCTACAAGTTCGAACTCATTGATGCCAACGGCAATCTCCTGCCGCAAAAGGCCGACCCGGTCGCCCGTGCCAGCGAAGCTGCACCCTCTACAGCTTCGATCGTCGCGCCCTCAAAACCCTTCCGCTGGAGCGATGAAGACTGGATGCGTACTCACCGCGCCGAGCGCGCACTCGAAGGCGCAATTTCAGTTTACGAGGTGCATCTTGGCTCCTGGCTTCGGATTGCCGAGGAGGCAAACCGGCCCCTCGACTGGGTCGAATTCAGCCAGAGGCTGGTTCCCTATGTCCAAGATCTCGGCTTTACGCATATCGAACTGTTGCCGATCATGGAACATCCGTTCGGCGGCTCCTGGGGCTACCAGCCACTTGGCCTTTTCGCCCCGACCGGCCGTTACGGCCTTCCTGATGACTTCGCCTATTTTGTCGACCGCTGCCATGCTGCCGGCATTGGCGTCATTCTCGATTGGGTGCCGGCGCATTTTCCAACCGATGTATGGGGGCTTGCCCGCTTCGATGGCACCGCGCTTTACGAGCACGAAGACCCGCGCGAAGGCTTCCACAAGGACTGGAACACTCTGATCTACAATCTCGGGCGCAACGAGGTTAAAGGGTTTCTGATCGCCAGTGCCCTTGAATGGCTGGAGCACTATCACGTCGACGGTCTGCGCGTCGATGCGGTCGCCTCAATGCTTTACCGCGACTACAGCCGCAACGAGGGCGAATGGATCCCCAACGCATATGGCGGACGCGAGAATCTTGAAGCGGTGGAATTTTTCAAGCACCTGAATAGCATCATCCATCATCGGTGCCCGCATGCCTTTACAGCAGCCGAAGAGTCGACCGCCTGGCCAGGGGTCACGACGCGGCCCGAGGACGGTGGCCTCGGCTTTGATTTCAAGTGGAACATGGGCTGGATGCACGACACCCTGCATTACATGCAGGAAGATCCAGTCCACCGCAAATACCATCATGCGGCGATGACGTTCGGCATGATCTATGCCTATTCCGAACATTTCATGCTGCCGCTTTCCCATGACGAGGTTGTGCACGGCAAGGGTTCGCTTTTTGCAAAGATGCCCGGCGATCACTGGCAGCGGCTTGCTAACCTGCGCGCCTATTACGGCTTCATGTGGGGGCATCCAGGCAAGAAACTTATTTTCATGGGTTGCGAGCTTGCCCAGGAGAGTGAATGGAACCACGATGGTTCCGTTCATTGGGACCTGCTCGACGATCCCGCTCATGCAGGTATTCAGCGGCTGATCCGTGACCTCAACAGGCTTTATGCGCAAGAGCCGGCGATCCAGTTCAGCGACCTTCATGCCGCTGGCTTCGAATGGGCGGTCGCAGACGACGCGGAAAACTCCGTCTACGGCATGCTTCGCAGTTCGCCCGACCGCTCGTCGCTGATGCTGGTTATGTCCAATCTCACCCCTGTTCCGCGGTACGGTTACCGGGTCGGTGTGCCCACGGAGGGCCGCTGGCAGGCGGTACTCAATACCGACGCGGCGATCTACGGGGGGGCCAATCTTGGCCAGACTGAGGTCTGGGCCGAACGCCAGCCAAGTAACGGCAAGGAGTATTCCGTCCTTCTGACACTGCCGCCGCTCGCAACGGTCTTCCTAAGGCACAAGGATTAGCGCTCTTCCATCTGCGCTGGGGGTGGTGCCGGACGACCAGACGTCCGGCACCTGGTCATGCTTTCTGGGAATACTGCGGCGAGGCTGGATGATCAGCGCGATGGTCTGCGGCGCTTTTGTCAGACAAGCAGCGGCCAGACGCTTGGCTTCCGAAGGCTTCTCAGCGCGACTGGGAAGGCTAACCTTTGCGCAAGAGTTTCTCGACGTGACTGAAAGGCAGAGGTTTTCCGAAGAAATATCCTTGAATTTCGGTGCAGCCGTGCTCCCTCACTTGATCGAGCTGGTCAGTCGTTTCGACGCCTTCGGCAGTCGTCGTGATACCGAGGCTTGATCCCAGATCGACCACCGCCTTCACGATGGCGGCGCAATCCTTGGAATCTCCAAGTTCGCGGATGAATGATTGATCGATCTTGATCTTGTCAAACGGAAAAAGCCTCAGATAGCTCAAGGAGGAATATCCAGTACCGAAGTCATCCATCGCAATCCGCACTCCAAGTTTCTTGATGTGGTGCAGGGTTGCCAGGGCCGTCTCGCTGTCAGTGAGGAGGACGGATTCGGTGATCTCGAGTTCAAGCTGAAAAGCCGACAGACCTGAATCAGCAAGGGCAGAAATAACCGTATGGATAAGCGAGGGGCTTCTGAACTGGACTGGGGAAATGTTCACCGCAACCCTTACATGCCCTGGCCAGCTTGCGGCATCTTTGCACGCCTGGCGCAACACCCATTCCCCGAGTGGCACGATCAAGCCGGTTTCTTCCGCCAGCGCGATGAATTCGCCCGGTGAAACCAGGCCCCGCTCGGGATGGTGCCAACGCAAGAGCGCTTCGAAGCCGACAACCTCTTCGGTTCCTGCATTGACCTGCGGCTGATAGTAGATTTCGAACTGGCTGCCTGCGATGGCCTGCCGGAGGTCGACTTCGAGTTTGCGCCGCTTCTGCATGCCGGCATCCATTGCAGGCTCGAAGAAGCAATAGGTCCCTCTGCCATCCGTTTTCGCTTTGTAGAGAGCGGTGTCGGCATTCTTCAGCACACCATCTGCCGTGTCGCCGTCGTCAGGCGTTATCGCAATGCCGATGCTTACCCCGAGTTGAACAGGCTGCCCCTCGACGATAAACGTTTCGCCGATAGCATTGACAAGTCTTTGCGCAAGTGCAGCGGCGCGTTCCTTCGTTTGGACCTCCTCCTGAAAGACGATGAATTCGTCGCCGCCCAGCCGGGCAATGCTATCGCCCTCACCCAGGCATTTCTTCAGCCTGTCGGTTACTTCCTTCAGCAGGAGGTCGCCTGCGGCGTGCCCCAATGTATCGTTCGCATGTTTGAAGTGGTCCAGATCCATGCATAACAGCGCGCAGCGCTTGCGAAGGGCCAATTCCTTTTCAAGCTTCTCACGTAAAAGCGCGCGATTGGGCAGGCCAGTCAGCGGGTCGTGACCCGCCATGTGTTTGATCTGTTCTTCGGCACGCACGGATTCAGTGACGTCTTCATGGGTTGCGACGTAGCCGCCGTTTTCCATCGGGTTATGTGTGATCTTTATCACCCTGCCATCCATCAAGACGATATTCTCACTGGCGGCGGAACCCTTTAGCGCGGCTTCGACGACAACATCGAAATACGCCTCCCGCTGAACCGGCGCGTTTCCAGCTGTTTGCCGATAGTCGAGGATTTGCCAAAGAGGCGTTCCCGGCCGTGTCAACGTTTCGGGCAGGTCATACAAGCGACAATAGCCTGCGTTGCACAGTAACAGGTTCTTGTCAGCATCGAACATGCACAGTCCGTGCGGCATGTTTGCCAATGCCGCATCGAAGCGGCGGTTCTGATCGGCCATATCCTTTCTTATGCTGGCCAGCGCCGAAATGTCATCGCAGCTGACCAACCATCCGCCGTCGTCCACCGGCGTGGAGGTCAGCGAAACGATCCTCTCACCGATTGAAATCTCCTGATAGAACAAAGTCGAACATTTGAGGAGATGCGTGAGCCAGCTCTCTTGACTGTCATCGGATTGCTGCGTCCGGGCAAGAATCGGAATCTGAGCAGCCATCCTTGTCGCACTGACGCCGACTTCAATTGCCCCCTTGGGGGCGCGCAACAGTTTCCCAATCCGATCGTTGAAAATTACAACCCGTAAGTCTGCATCCAGCAGCGCGACACCCTGCTGCATAGTCTCCAGAATACGGAAGGAACTAAGCATAACCTACCTTTGCAACAAGCGAGATCAAACGCAACCTTAAAGTGCGCATGATGCAATCACAATGCCTTTTCTTTGAAATAACTCAACCAAGTCGTGTCGGCGGTCATCTTCGCGTGCAAACAAGCCGACACTTCGGCATGATTCCCGTCGTGCTTCGCTCCGCAAGTGCTTATATAAGGCCCCAGGTTCTGCCATTGAGAGAAACAGCGCGTTAGAGACTGACGGAGATGCTGCGGGCCTTCATGATTCGATGCCCGGTCTGAACGGAACAAAGGGGTGCAGTCGAGACCGCCCGCAATGCTCAGACCGCGTAGCGGTGTCGTATTGTTGCACAATGTGCACCGAGAATTCATGAAAACAGGTTCGTTCTGCCTCCGGCGAGCGCACGACGCACCTATATCTATTAGGAGCCACGCAATGCGTTAAGCGAAGAGGAAGAACTTGAACGAGATCCACATCACCAAGCGAGAGAGGGAAATCCTGACGCTCATGTGCGACGGAAAGAGCGCGCAGGAGATTGCGATCATCCTCGGGTGCTCGGTGCATACCGTGCGAACGCATATCGAAGCGCTGAAGGATACATTTGCAGTCTACAAGGATACAGCTCTGGTGGCCGCGGCGCTACGGACAGGCGTGATTGAATGATGAAAGTGTCACGCCGGTTCTGGAACGTGCACAGGCAAATGGCCAGCGCGCTGGGGCGGTTCGGCCGCTTCGGCTGCCGTTTGAGGGCGGCGCCATTCCTTCAGGTTTGCTCGTGGACGCATTTTCTCATTTTGATGCAGGCGAAGACCCGCTATTGCATTGTCGATCGTATCGGGAATGGCTTGATTTGAAAACAGGACGGCGGCTTTCGGTATCTGGCGCATCAAGGGGGCGGGATCGCAACGATGATCGTCCAGGCATCAGCCCAGTCGACATTGCAGATCACAATTCCCGCACGGCCATGGGGCTCCTGCGCCGCTTTGGGCCGCTCACCCGCCAGGAGCTTTCCAGGCATCTTGGGCTCACGGAGCCGGCTATAACAGGGATTATGCGCCGCCTAGCCGATGCTGGTCTGGTCAGCGGGAAAAAGCGTCCTACAACTGCGCACTACACGGCGCTCGAGTTCTCGTTGCGAGCCGACGCCGCATATTCCTTGGGAATCCGCCTCGGTGCGCATGGCGGTGAAGCTGTCGTCATGGATCTTGCCGGTAGGATCCTTCAACAGCGCGCCTTCACAAAACCCGAAGAAATCAAGGAGGCTGTTTTACACATCCGGCATGCCGCTGGCCTCTCTGGCAGACTGCTGGGATGCGGTATCGCTCTCTCGGCCGGGGCTCTCGATCGGAAAGTAATTGAGGATAGCCTTGAATTGGACGTTGGCCCGCTCTTTTTTCTGGATGATACCGAGGCGGCGGTCAATGCCGAGCGTATGTTGGGCATAGGCGACCGCGAAGGCGGTCTGGTGATCGTCATCGTCGACGAAACTGTGCGCGCCGGGCTTTTGATCGGCGGCCGGCCGTTTCGGGGTGTTCACGGATTGGCGGGCCAGATCGGCGACATGCGCTCGGGTGTTGATGGCGCGAGCCTGAACGAAGTCGCGACGTTGGCTTCGCTCAAAGAGTACCTGGCAGCCCACCCGGGCGAAACGGATGGCTGGGTGGCGATTGCTGCGCGCCATCTTCATGAGGCGGTCCTGGCGATTTCAGGATTTATCGCTCCGGGCGCCATCCTCATCGGTGGTGCTCTGCCCGACGATGTTTTCGAGGCAATCATTGCGCGCCTGTCGCGCGAACGGGACGACAAAATTCGCGATCTCGTGATCGCGCCTTGGATACCCTGCGTGCGGCGTGCGTCCTTTCCGTGGGCAGGGGTCGCCGTCGGCGCGGCATTACGGCCGTTTTCCGACACACTTTTGCCCGCTGAACGTCCATGATCTTTCGGGCGTGGCTTAACGCGCCCTGCCAACCGTCACGCAACCGTGACCGGGTCCTGGGACTGTCGGCTGCTGATTGGATTTCGAAACCGCTGACCCGGTTCGGCGGATGGCAACCCCAAACGATGGGCAAGCGGGATTGCGGCAGCACCGAGAGCCGCGGCATCTTCCGAGCCGGCCGCCCGGTGAACGGACGGCGCTCGTGCGCCAAGCCGAGTAATCTCCTCGTGGACGTAGACAAGCAGTTCATCAATGAGACGGACAGGAAAGCGGCCACCGATGAGAACGCCTTCCGGATCAACGATCATGCCGATATCGACAATTGCTTGGGCAAGCTTGATGCTGATCTTTCGCAGCCACCTGCTGACGCGGCCGCGACCCGCGTTGTCGAGGTTGAGAAGATCTCCCGGGGTTTTCGCTTTGATGCCGTTGCGCTCAAGATAGTCAAACAGGATAAACAGCGAGAACATTTCGCCCAGCGGCTGGGTGCTTCCCGCAAACGGGCCATCATCAAAGACGACCGGCAGCCAACCAATTTCTCCGCCGATTCCGCTGGCGCCCTTATGACGGACCCCATCAATGACGAGGCTGCCGCCGAGACAGGCATTGGCGAGGATGTAGAAGAAACTGCCGATTTCCGTGCCGAGACCATACTCGATTTCACCGAGTGCAGCAGCGTTGGCGTCATTGTCGATGAACACCGGATGATCGGAAATTGCCTCCAGCGCGCCGCGCACGTCATAGCCAACCCATTGCCGGTATTCTGATGGAAAGCCGACGACTTTAACCTCTCCGAGCCAGTCAGGAATAGCAAGGCCAATTCCCGCCAGACGAGCTTCTTCGATGACCCTGCGGCGTCGGAAAGAGGACAGCGCGTCTGCCATCAAGCCCGCGAAGTCGTCCGGTAGCAGAAAGCGCCTTTCGTGATGGATGCGTCCGCGCACTGTGCCGGCTGCATCCACAGCGACGATCGTCAGGTGATCGCGATCAATATTCGCGCCGACCGAAAACACCCCTTCGGGATCGATCTCCAGCTCGATGGCAGGTTGTCCGCGCAGGCCGTGCCTGCGGCGCGCCTCCATAACGAGACCTTCGTCGAGCAATCGATCCACGATGCGGGTGACGGCTTGTTTCGTCAGCCGCGATTGGTGGGCAAGCTCCGTGCGCGAGATCGGGGCGCCGCGATGAATTGCGGCGAGAATCATGGCCCGATTGGCCGCCGCAGCCTGCTCCGTATTCGAGCCCGACAGTATCAATCCGGTATCCCTTCGCCGTGACCTAATCTCAACGCAAACTAGGCGATTATAGTGGATGCGAAAAGCACCCCAAGAGCGCTGTTGCATCGAGGCGTATCGCATCAAGTCCTGGCTATTCGCCAGCTCTTGACCTCAAAGGGGCGCAAACCGGCAATCGGCACCTCCATCGGCTCTTCGAGGATACTGACGACGCCCATGTTCTGCCACCGCGGCGGAAGGCGTAACTCAAAGTTCCCGCGCCGCCCGGCAGGCTCGTACACGCGCACGATGAGGCCATCGCCGTCCTCCGAGGGCTTGACGGCGGAAAGTGCCGCATCAATCCCGACGGCGGCAAGCGGCTGCCATCTGCCCGGTGCGCGATCTGTGGCGGCAACGGCCAACAGCGGTTGGTTTAGATCTTCGGCCTCCTCCCTCACACCCCCTTCGTACCAAGTACCCTCATGTGGCATCAGTGAATAGGTAAAAGTCTGGATGCCTTCGTCGGCAAGCGGATCGGGATAGACTGGCGCGCGCAGGAGGGAGAGGCCCAGGACATTGCCGCGCACGCTGTGGCCATACTTTGCGTCATTGAGGATGGCAACGCCAAAACCAGGCTCCGAAAGATCGGCAAAGCGATGGGCAGGTGCTTCGAACATCGCAGCGTCCCAGGACGTGTTGGAATGGGTCGGACGTTCCACGACCCCGTAGGCGCATTCGCAGGTCGCCCTCGCGTGACGCACGGCAGCGCCCGTGAGCGTGCGAAGGAAGACACGTCGGTCATGCCAGTCAAGTTCTGTCTGTATGTCCAGCCGCCGCGCGTTGGCACCAAGCGACAGAACCTGCGTGATGCGCGAGTGGCGCCAGGTTCGAACGATCTTGATCGCCGCCCGATGCGGCCCGTTCTCAATCAGGTCAAGGCTGTCGAGATGAGTGATCTCTTCGCCACGAGCGGCGTAGTCTTCTTCGACATCCCAGGCGTCCCAATTGCGCGGCTTGTCGGCAGGATAGACGTAAAGGCGATTGCCGAAGCCCTCAAGCGCCTCGCGGCCTGTTGGCTTGTGCAAAATGCTGGCGATCGAGCCGTCGTTGGCAAGCCTCACTTTCAAGACAGCGTTTTCCAGATAGTCGCGCCCTGCCGAAAGGCCGGTCTTTGGCTGGAGTGCTTCGGTCGCCAGAACAGCAATCCCAAGCGGCGCGATCTTTCCCTCGGCCGAGATTGTGCTGCCGTCTGATAGCGTCAAGCGGATGGGACGCTCAGACAGCGACGGATTGACCACCAGAACATTGTTGCCTTCTCCAACCGGCAGTTGCGCGGCTATCGATTTCATCGCCGCCATTTGAGTTGAGCGCGCCTCTGCCACGACTGCGTCGAGTTCGTTGGCGGCATCGACATAGACCTCGGCAATCGAGGAGCCGGGCAGGATGTCATGAAACTCGTTCTTTAAGACGACACGCCATGGTCGTTCCATTGATGCCGGCAGCTCGCCCCCCAGAAGATAAGCAAGGCCGGCCAGCGTCTCGGCGGTAACCAGACTGCGCTCTGCTTTTCGGTGCAGCCGCTTAACGGCGCTCTGACTGGTGAGCGTTGCGCGATGCAGTTCGAGATAGATTTCGCCCTGCCAGACTGTCAGGTCCTTCCTGGCTGCGGTGTCATGCGCATCCTTGAAGAAGTCGTGGACCCTTGTCCAGCGTGCTTGCGGCAAAGCCGGGAAAAAGCGCAGTTGCTCTTCCCGCATAATCATTTCCGGCGTCACGCCGCCGCCGCCATCGCCATAGCCCACGGCAAGCAGCGTGGCTTGGTGCTTGTCCTTCTGGCGGAAGTTCTTCCAGGTCGGAACGAAACAATCCGGGCGCACGAAGCCATTGTAGCCCTGCATCGGATTGTCGAATGTGTGGGCAAGGACCCTGCTGCCATCGAGCCCTTCCCACCAGAAGAGGTCGGCCGGGAATTGATTGGTTTCCGACCAGTTGACCTTGATCGTGAAGAAGCTGTTCATGCCGCCTTGACGCAGGAGCTGGGGCAGGGCGCCGGAAAAGCCGAAGCAATCGGGAAGCCAGCAGACGGTATGGCGAACCCCGAAGGTCTTTTCGAAATAGCGCTGGCCATAAAGGATCTGCCTGCTGAGGCTCTCGCCGGTCGGCATGTTGGTGTCGGGTTCGACCCACATGCCACCAAGCGTCTCCCATTGGCCTGCCTTTGCCCGTTCGATGATGCGCGCCAGCAAGCCTGGATCGTCTTCGGCAATCTGCGCATAGTAGTGGGCTGTGGACTGATTAAAGCGGAAATCGGACGATTGCTCCATGAGCGACAACGCCGTGTGGAATGTACGGCGCATCTTCCGCCGGGTTTCGCTGTAAGGCCAAAGCCATGCAAGATCGATATGCGCATGTCCGGTCAGTGCGATTGCGCCTTGCGGCGGAAAACGCTCGCGCAGTTGCTTGAGCTGTCCAACAAGTGTTTCGTAGGCTTCGAGCACACTGGCCCGCTGGCTCTGATTAAGACCTTCAGGTGAAATCTCAACTGGCGGCAACTGCCAGATCTTCCGCTGGACCGGCGAGGACGCCGTACGCGCGACATAGGCGGCGGTGGCCGATGGCCAGTCGAGGCCGCGCATGGCGTGTTCGCCGACATCCAGGAGATGCGGAATGACCTCGTGGCCGTCGAGGATTTCGGCCGCCTCGGTGATCTGCCGCAAGAGCAGCCAGAGCCTGTCAACGGCAGTGTCCAGCCAGATGACTGCACCATGTTCCAACCTCGGGTGCCGCACGGGTTCGCCAAAGGGCAGGCGCGCGACGGTTTCGGAAGAGATGCGGATGCTGCGCGAAGGGACAAGGAATTCCCGGTGATAGGGATCAAGGCCGAGTCGTGTCTCATTGCCCGTCTCGTCGGCGATCGTGATCAGACTTTCGCCGCCAAGGTCAAGCACGAGCCGAGCGTCGTCAAGGGGCCAATGGCCGGGCAAGGTGATCGCGCCGGAAAAGCGCACTGTGCCGTTTTTGCGTGGCCATGAATCGCCGATTGCAATCGGCTCTCCTTCAAAGGTCCAGCCGTCTATCTCAATAGTTTCGCGTGAACGCCAGTATTCCAGCTCTGCGATACGGACGCGAATGCGGTCGAGGCGTTGGGTCAGAGTAAGCGTCATGATGAGATCCTGAGATGTGAATGCAATGTCAGCCCTTGACGGCGCCCTCCGTCATGGCGCCGAGGATGAGCCGCTGGAGGGCGAGAAAGGCAATAATGGCTGGAACGACCGATACAAGGCAGGCCGCCGCGAGCAACTGGAGGGAGGAGTCGTTTTGTGTTCCGGCATACTGGAAAATCCCCACCCCAATGGGCATGAGAGATTCCTTGCTGATGAGAAGAAATGGGACGAGAAACTGCGACCAGCCGGCGATGACCGAGATGATGAAGGCTGAGGCGATGCCTGGTGCCGACAAGGGAAGGATGATGCGCCAAAAGACGCTAAAATGACCGCAGCCGTCAATGACGGCAGCTTCGTCGAGGCTTTTCGGAATGCCGTCGATTGAGCCCTTCAATATCCATGTCACCATTGGTACCGCGAGGGCAATATAGACCATTGTTGCACCGAAATGGCTGTCGGTAAGGTGAAGTGCTGCCATGTAGCGGTAGAGCGGCACCATGATAACAAGCGGTGAAATCATCTGAAAGGCGAGCAGGATCATCATCCAGGCTCCCTTGCCGCGAAACGGAAATCGGGAGAAGGCATAAGCTGCAGGCAGCGCCACGATCAGGCAGCCGATTGCGCTGCACGAGGACAGGATCAACGCATTCCAAAGATATCCTGCGAACTTGTCGGAGGATAAGATGGCGCCGAAATTTTCCAAAGTTGGCGCTTTGGGGATGAGACGGCTCACGCCCAGAAAGATTTCCTTGCGCGTTCTGAGCGCAAGCGACAGCAGCCAAAGCAACGGCCAGGCGAAGAATAGAAACGTTATGGCAAGGAACAGATAGCTTAGCGCATCGCCAATGCGATCTTGTCTGAGAGGCCTCAAGTCGGTTCTCCTTTTGGCAGAAAACGGGCATAGATGAGTGCAAGGCCAAGACTGATTGTAAGCATCAGGATCGACAAGACCGCGCCGGCTGCAAGGTCGTAATTTCGGAACACGACGTTGAAGGTGTATAGCGAGAGAACCTCGGTCGCGCGGCCGGGGCCGCCGCCGGTGAGCGAAATGATTGCGTCAAACGTGTTCAGGGTTTGGATCGTGATGAGGATCATGTTGACGAGGATAGCGGTCCGCAGCTGAGGTAGAGTGATATAGATCAGCCGTTGCCACGGATTTGCGCCGTCGACTTCGGCAGCCTCGTAAAGAACAGGATCGATGGCCTTGCTCGCCGCATACATCACAACCATCGAGAACGCCGTGCCTCGCCAGACATTGGAAATTACGACCGACCACATGACCATGTGCGGATCCGACAACCACTGCACAGCCGGAACGCCGATCAGGCGCAAGAGACTGTTCAATCCGCCAAACGGCGCTTCGTTGAAAAGCATTTTCCAGATGATGCCGCCGGCAATGCCCGGAACAACCCAGGCGACAAGGGCTGTTGTTCGCACGATCGTCGAGCCGAAGAGCCGGCGCTTTTCGCTGTGCAAGACAATCAAGGCGATGAAAAGCCCGAAGAATTGCTGCACAACGACGCTCGACGCGGTGAAGACGAATGTCACCCACAGGATTTGCAAGAGCTCGGGCTTTGACAATGTGGTGACGATCGTCTGCAGCGTGTATTCTTCGTCCGTGCCAAGCAGCGAGACGTTGGTGAACGCAAAGCGAAAGACGTCAATCAAGGGGTAAAGATAAAAGGCGCCAAGGACAAGAATGAGCGGCATAAGCCAAGGCAGCGGGGAGGGACTATGGCGTCCGGCGGCTTTCCTGCCGATCCTTTGGGGGCCTGTGGCGGCAATGCTTGCATCCATCATCGGTCCGATCCGGCCGTTTCATCGTTAGGCAGCGGTTGCACGGGCTTCCTGGCGGCACGAGGTCGTTCCGACCCGCGCCGCCAGGTGGTGTTCAACTGCGTTTGAAGGCGCTAAGCGAAGCGCCGAATGCCTCGTCCACGGCGGCCTCAGTCGGCTGGACGCCGGTCAGGACCTTGCCCATCATGATCTGAATCTGATTTGAGATTTCAGGATAGACGGGTGCGCCGGGCCTTGCCTGCCCGAACTTCAGCGCTGCCGCAAAGGTCTTGTTGGCGTCTGAGGAAAACACCTCGTATTTGTCATAGAGATCGGCGCGGGTCGGAAGCTGCTCCTGCAGCGCATTGGCAGGTCCCATATAGATATCGCGGGCAAGCTCTGCGCAGAGCTTCACCTTTTCATTGTCCTTGCTGAAAGCCGCCACCGTCCAGCCGCCGGTGCCCGTTGAGCGCTGGTCCGCTGCCGGGCCAGGAAGCGGTGAAAAAGCCCATTTGGCGAATTCATCGGCATCAAGCGCTGTTTTGAGCTGCGCGTATTGCCAGTTGCCACCGACGAATAGTGCGGTCGTGCCGGCTGCAGCCGCTGCATTGAAATCGTCATAGTTGCCGATTGTCGCCACGCGTTTCGGAGCGGCTCCGGACTCAACGAGATCGCGGTAATAGTTGACGGCTTTGATGAACTTGTCGCGATTTTCACCCTCGCCAAAGATCGGCTTGCCATCGTCATCCACCAATTTGCCGCCTTGGGCCCAGAAATTGGCGAGCCAGTCGAATGTTGTTCCTTCATAGCGGCCGCCGTTGAACAGAACGCCTTCCATTCCCTGCTCGACCGAGGAAAGGGCCGCCTTCTTCAGGTCGTCCCAGGTCTGTGGCGCATCAGGAACAATTTCCTTGTTGCGGTAAAGGACACGAAGGTCCGTCGACCACCACCATGCGTAGATGTTGCCGTTAGAGCCGGTTATGCCTTCACGGATAAAGGGGAAGAGCTGGTCGATTTCCTCTTTGGTGAAGTAAGGTGAGAAGGACTGCAAGACGCCGGCTTTCTTGAAGAGCGGCAACACGAAAGAATCGACGGCTGCACAATCGGGGGCCGATCCCGATTTGGCTTGCTCGAGCATGCGCGCTTGTTCCTGCCCGATATCCCCTGACATCATCTGCAACTCGATCTGCCAGTCGGAATGCTTGCCGATGAAGTCGTTGAACAGCTTGCTGTAGCCTTGGGCGTAAGCCGGCTCGTTGTTGCGTGGGCCATCCGTGGTCATCCGGAAAACCAGCTTGTTGGGTGCGTCGGACTTGCCGACGATGTCGCCCGTGATCGCCTCTTGTGCCGGGCTGTCATGCGGCGCGGCTAAGAAAGTGGTCGCCGCCAGTGCAAGAATGAGTGCTGTATTCCTCACGAGTATCTCCTCCCGGGTCAGGATCCGATTTGAGCCGTTGCCTCCAACAACGCTCTGATCCGAGAATAGATTAAGTCACATTCATTTGGTGTCAAGGTTCGACTGGACTGGAAATATTGATCAAAAAACTCGCGTCTGCCGGCTTCCCCGGACCGAAAAAAGGCTCTGGCTCCAGTGTCTTTGCGAGCAAGCAGGCAATTAGGGAAATTTCCCTGTGTGATTTCCGGCGGCGACGCGCTGAGACTTCAGCCGGGACCTGATCATGTCGATCGATGTCTGGCGTTGCCGATGCTTGCATACATGCCCGTGGTTCGAAACTCTGTGGGCGTGATGCCGTAGACGCGGCGGAAGACCTTGGAAAAATAGTTGGAATCTTCAAAGCCACACATGATCGAGACCTCCTTGACCGGCAGGAAATCGGCCTTCGTCAATAGTTTTGCCGCACGCTGCAGCCGTTGCTGCAGCACGTATTCGGCAGGCGGCATGCCTTCGCTTTCCGCGAAGCTGCGGGAAAAATGCGCGCGGCTGAGACCGACGATGCCCGCAAGTTCGCTCACCGGCAATGGCTGGTCGAGATTGGCGTGGATATGATCGATCACCGGCTGCATGGCGCTGAGGTCTGCCGCAAAAGCCGGAGAACCGAAGACGTCGTCATAAAGCGCCATGGCCGCCTCATAGGCGATCGCCGACGCTGCTCCGGGCGTTGAAGCACCCTTGACAAGGCGCAGGCTGCAGTCGGCGAGATGATCAATGGTCGATGACTTGAGCCTTAGAACCGGACCGGCCAGCCCAAGTACCATCTTGTGGATTCTCAGCGTCTCCTCGCCGTGCATCGATATCCAGAAATATTCCCAACGGTCGCCCTTTTCGAGCCAGTAGCGGTGATTGTGCGGCACGAGAACCAAAAGCGTATCGCCGCTTTGGAGCCTGTAATTGCGGTTCTGGTAGCGCAGGCGGCCCGTGCCGCTGATCGTGTGCTGCAGCACCGTAAAAGGGGTCTGGCCGCGCCGCCTGCCGTCCCAGTCGTAGACTTCGTTTTCCCGCACCTCATAGCCAGCACTCGTCGGCATGGCGTGCAGGCGCTGGCGCCCACGCGGCAGGGAGATTGTCCTCATGGACTGGCCGTTGGCGATCAAATCCCGCAGCACAAAATTACCCTCGAAAGCATAATCCTTCTCTGGCCACCTCCGCGAATATCCGCATAATCCCCCTTCATAAGAGGAAGAGATTGCGGTCGAGAGAACGGCCGGGAGGAAATATAGGCGTTATTTATGCTTTTTCGGACTGCATGCGCCGGCATGTGGTCTTTCCTCTCCTGCCCGTCCTTTACCTAGCATCTGATCAGGTTGAGGTGAAGATTATGAGTTTCAAAATCGCTATCATCGGAGCAGGCAGCGTCGGCTTCACCAAGAAGCTGTTTACGGACATCTTGTGCGTTCCCGAGTTCAAGGATGTCGAATTCGCGCTGACGGATCTCAGTGAACATAACCTTCAGATGATCAAGGCGATCCTCGACAAGATCGTTCAATCGAACAAGCTGCCGACCAGGGTCACGGCGACGACCGACCGCCGCAAGGCACTCGAAGGCGCTCGCTACATCATCAGCTGCGTGCGCGTCGGGGGGCTCGAAGCCTATGCCGACGATATCCGCATTCCGCTGAAATATGGCATCGACCAATGCGTCGGCGATACGATCTGCGCCGGTGGCATTCTTTATGGGCAGCGCAACATTCCCGTCATTCTCGATTTTTGCAGGGACATCCGCGAAGTCGCTGAACCCGGCGCAAAATTCCTGAACTATGCAAACCCGATGGCGATGAATACGTGGGCTGCGATCGAATATGGCAAGGTCGATACGGTCGGTCTGTGCCACGGGGTGCAGCATGGAGCCGAACAGATTGCCGAGGTTCTCGGCGCCAGGTCGCTTTCGGATCTCGATTACGTCTGTTCCGGCATCAATCATCAGACCTGGTTCATCGACCTGCGCCTCAACGGCCGCAAGATCGGCAAAGACGAGCTTTTTGCGGCCTTCGAAGCCCATCCGGTCTATTCGCAGCAGGAGAAGCTGCGCATCGATGTTTTGAAGCGCTTCGGTGTCTATTCGACGGAAAGCAACGGGCACCTTTCCGAATATCTGCCGTGGTATCGCAAGCGTCCGGAGGAAATCACCAGGTGGATCGACATGTCCGACTGGATCCACGGTGAGACAGGCGGCTATCTCCGTCACTCGACGGAAACGCGCAACTGGTTCGAGACGGAGTTCCCGCAGTTTCTTGAATCGGCGTCGAAGCCAATCGATCCGTCCAGACGCTCCAACGAGCATGCAAGCCATATCCTTGAGGCCTTGGAGACCAACCGGGTCTATCGCGGCCACTTCAATGTCAAGAACAATGGCGTCATCACCAACTTGCCGGCCGACGCTGTCATCGAGTCGCCCGGTTTCGTCGATCGATTCGGCATCAACATGGTCTCCGGCATCACCCTTCCGGAAGCCTGTGCGGCAACGTGCATCTCGTCGATCAACGTTCAGCGCATGTCCGTCCATGCGGCGATCAGCGGCGATATTGAACTGTTGAAGCTTGCGGTGCTGCACGACCCCTTGGTCGGTGCCGTCTCGACGCCCGAAGAGGTCTGGCAGATGGTCGATGAAATGGTCGTGGCTCAAGCCCGCTGGCTGCCGCAATATGCCGACGCCGTGCCGGCTGCGCAGGAGCGTCTGTCGAAATCGAGCGTAAAGACGCGTGATTGGGCCGGCGCTGCACGTCGCAGTGTGCGCTCGATCGAGGAGCTGCGCGCCGAAAAGGCGGCCTTGAAACAGGCCGTTTGAACTTGGTGGAAGGCGGGTTGCGGCGGTTTTCCGGGAGGAAAAGCTGTCGCCTCAGACCTGATTTCACGCCGCTAGAGGAGAACCGGAGAGTGCAAGCGCTCCGAACACGAGGGAGAGACGATGAGACATTTTCGCAAAATTGGCGTTCTCGCCGGACTGGCGCTGAGCGTCTCGGCCGCGGCCTTGAATGCCTATGCATCCGAACCGACCGTTCCGCCGGAGCCGGCGCCGTTTCCGGCTGAAGGCAAGATCAAATATGTTGCCCGCGACTCCATTTTGGAGTTCAAGGCGCTGCCGGAATATAACGAACCTGACTGGGTGAAGAAGAATTTCGTCGATACCGGCAAGCTTCCGCCGGTCAAGGATCGGCTTCCAAAGGAGCCGCTGGTCTTCAAGACCGAAAACATGCCGGACGGTATCGGCGTATACGGCGATACGATGCGCCATGTCATCGGCGGGCGGCCGGAAGGGTGGAACTACGGTGCGGGCCAGACGCAGGGCTGGGGCGGTATCGATATCGGCCTTTCGGAATGCCTGACGCGCACCGCACCGCTTTTCCAGGTGGAGGCCAAGGATACCGAGCCGCTTCCGAACCTCGCCAAGAGCTGGGAGTGGTCCGAGGACGGCCACAAGCTGACAATGCATCTGATCGAAGGTGCGAAGTGGTCAGACGGTGCTCCTTTCAACGCCGATGACATCATGTTCTACTGGGAAGACGAGGTAATCGACCCGAACGTCTCGCCCCTAGGCGGGGGCGCATCGCCGGAAGCCTTCGGCACCGGCACGACCCTGAAGAAGATCGATGATTATACCGTCGAATGGACCTTCAAGGAGGCCTTCCCGAAACAATATCTCTACACGATGGCCTATCCCAACTTCTGCCCGGGTCCATCGCATGTCCTGAAGCCGCAGCATCCCAAATATTCGAAAAACACCTACGACCAATTCAAGAATGCATTCCCGCCAGAATATATGAATATGCCGGTGATGGGCGCGTGGGTGCCTGTCGAATACCGGCCGGACGACATCATCGTGCTACGCCGCAATCCCTATTATTGGAAGGTCGACGAAAAGGGCAACCAACTCCCCTATCTCAACGAGCTGCATTACAAGCTTTCGACATGGGCGGACCGTGACGTTCAGGCGGTCGCGGGCTCGGGCGATTTTTCGAACCTCGAACAGCCTGAGAATTTCGTTGCTTCGCTGAAACGCGCTGCCGAAAAAACGGCACCCGCCCGTCTCGCCTTCGGCCCCCGGTTGATTGGCTATAACCTGCGGATGAATTTCTCGGCCAACGGCTGGGGCGATCCGGACGCGCGTGGCCAGGCGATCCGCGAGCTGAACCGCAACGAGGATTTCCGCAAGGCTGTCACGATGGCGTTCAACCGCAAAGCCGTCGGCGATTCGCTCGTCAAGGGACCGTTCACGGCCATCTACTCCGGCGGCTTGTCCTCCGGCACGAGTTTTTACGATCGGCAATCGACCCTCTACTATCCATACGACCTTGAGGGCGCCAGGGCCGGACTTGCCGAGGCGGGCCTGAAGGATACGGATGGCGACGGCTTCGTGAACTTCCCCGCCGGCCAGGCGGGCGGAAAGAACGTCGAAATCGTGCTGCTCGTCAATAACGACTATGCGACCGACAAGAGCCTCGCAGAAGGCGTCGTCGGCCAGATGGAGAAGCTGGGCCTCAAGATCATTATCAATGCCCTCGACGGACCGAAGCGCGACGATGCGCACTATGCCGGCCGCTTCGACTGGCTGATCCAGCGCAACACCACGGAACTGGCTTCGGTCGTGCAGAATACAGAGCAACTCGCCCCTGTCGGCCCGCGCACCAGCTGGCATCACCGTGCCGGCAAGGACGACCAGCTCGACCTGATGCCCTTCGAGAAAGAGCTTGTCGATATCGTCAACAAATTCAGGACAAGCCAGGACAATGACGAACGGGTCAGGCTTATGAAAGAGTATCAGAAGATTTCGACGGAGCACGTGAACACCGTGGGCCTTACGGAATATCCGGGGGCACTGATCATCAACAAGCGCTTCTCGAACATCCCGCAGGGAACACCGATCTTTATGTTCAACTGGGCTGAAGATTCCGTCATCCGCGAACGGCTGTGGGTGGCTGCCGACAAGCAGCAGAAATATGAACTTTTCCCAGAGCAACTTCCCGGCAAGCCGGGAGAAAAGGGTCCGCTGAACTAGAGCTCCCTCCCAAATGAAGTGAGCTTCCGGCCGCGCGTGGCGCGCGGCCGGTCATAACCAACAAGCCGGCCGCGCTGCCGAGGAGCGACTGGCGGCAAGGAGAAGCGAACCGTCCGATGTTACGATTCCTGCTCGTGCGCATAGCCTCAGCGATCCCTGTGCTCTTGATCCTGAGTGTGGTGACCTTCGCGATCATTCAGGCACCGCCTGGCGATTACTCCGATTACATTCGCTCCCAGCTCATCAACCAGAGCGGAGCCTCCTATGCGCAGGCGGAGGCGCAGGCCCAGGCCTACCGCGTCGAGCACGGCCTTGATCAACCGATGGTCATCCAATACTTCAACTGGATCGGCGGCATCGTCACCCGCGGCGATTTCGGCTACAGCATGTACTATAACAAGCCGGTTGCCGACGTCGTCGGAGAGCGCCTGCCGCGCACACTGCTTTTGGCCCTGGTGTGCCATCTCTTTGCCTCAGTGCTCGGCATCACCTTCGGCATCTGGGCGGCGACACGCCAATATTCCTGGATCGACAGCCTTCTTTCCGGCATTTCTTTTCTTGGCATGACGGTGCCGCGCTTCTTGATGGCGCTGATCATCGTCTACCTGCTGGTGTTCCAATTCAACATTTCCGAGATCGGCAGCTTCTTCTCGCCGCAATATGGCGGCGCGCCATGGTCGTGGGCGAAGTTCGTCGATCTGGTCAGTCATGTCTGGCCGGTCGTTGCGATCGCCACATTCGGGGGACTCGCCTACAATATGCGGGTCATGCGCGGCAATCTCCTTGATACGCTGAACGCGCAATATGTCGAGACGGCCAAGGCGAAAGGCTTGACCGGCAGCGCGGTCGTCATGCGCCATGCGGTGCCCAACGCGCTGCATCCGCTCGTCATGTACCAGGGCGTCGTGCTTCCCTACATGCTGACGGGAGAAATCGAGACGGCGATCATTTTCGCCCTGCCGACCGTCGGTCCCGCCATCGTCGGCTCCATGGCGGTTGGCGATGTCTATGTGACCGCGACCTTCATGATGGTGCTGTCGGCAACGCTGATTGTCGGCAACATCATCGCCGATATGCTGCTTGCCCTGCTCGACCCGCGTGTCCGTCAGTCTGTAGGAGCCTGATATGTTCGCCTTCGACTCCTCCCTGCCACCACCGCACGAAGAAACCATCAAGAAGCCGCCGCACGGCAACGAAAGCTACATCGCGCTCGTGTGGCGCCGTCTGAAGCGCTCCTGGACAGGCATGATGGGCCTCATCCTCGTCGGGCTGCTGATCATCATGGCCGTGTTTGCGGATTTCTTCGCGCCGATGGATCCGAAGGCAACCGATGTCGGCTTCGCGCCGCCGCAGGCCATCAGCTTCCACGACAAGGATGGCAACTTCGTCTTTCAGCCGCGCGTCTATGCGCTCGCCGATTCCGAAGAACTCGACCCCGTCACCTTCCAGCCGATCGTTGGTCCGGATTATGACAATCCCCGCTACCTCGGATTCTTCGTGAAAGGGGCGGACTACAAGCTTTTCGGCCTCATCCCGGCGAACCGGCATTTCTTCGGTTCGACAGATGGCCAGCCGGTGCATTTTCTCGGCACCGACAAATTTGGACGTGACGTGCTTTCGCGCGCGATCATCGGCTCGCGCATTTCGCTGGTGATCGCTCTCACCGTCGTCTTTATCGTCACGCTCGTTGGCACGACCGTCGGTATGGTCTCCGGTTACTTCGGCGGCACATTCGACGTCTGGGTTCAGCGCTTCGTCGAACTGGTTCTCGCATTTCCTCAACTGCCGCTTTATCTGGCGCTGACGTCGTTGATCCCAGTGACGGCTCCGACCAACGTCTTCCTTGCCTTCGTCATCGTCGTCATGTCGGCACTCGGCTGGGCGCAGATGTCGCGGGAGGTTCGCGGCAAGACGCTGGCATTGGCGCGCATCGACTATGTGCGGGCGGCGATGGCCGTCGGCGCGACCGACCGGCGCATCATCTTCCAGCACATCTTTCCGAACGTGATGAGCCACGTGATCGTATCGGTGACACTGCACATCCCGAGCGTGGTGCTGCTCGAATCGTTCCTCGGTTTCTTGGGCTTTGCGGTGAAGCCGCCACTGATCTCCTGGGGTCTCATGCTCCAGGATACGGCGAATTACTCGGTCATCGGCACCTATCCCTGGATCCTTGCCCCTGTCGGCTTTGTGCTTGTGACCGTCTTTGCATTCAACGCGCTGGGCGATGGCCTGCGCGACGCAGTCGATCCTTATTGAGGTGGTGAAGATGGCCCTTTCTCTCGTCAATTCCTTTGCACCGCCCGTTCGCCATGATCATGATGGCCGCAAGGAAAGTCCAATCATCGACGCACGCAATGTCGCGGTGACCTTCAAGGTCGAAGACGGCTTCGTCGAGGCGGTCAAGGATATCTCGTTTCAGCTCTATCGCGGAGAGACGATCGCGATCGTCGGCGAGTCCGGATCCGGAAAATCGGTAACAGCGCGCACGGTGATGGGGCTTCTTTCGAAGCGCGCCGTTGTCTCGCCGAAATCGGGCATCGACTATGATGGCGCCAATATCCTGAAATTTTCCGAAAGCGCCCGGCGCAAGTTGCGCGGTAACCGCATCTCGATGATTTTCCAGGAGCCGATGAGCTCGCTCAACCCGATCTATACGGTCGGCAGTCAGATCGTCGAGGCAATCCGTGTACACCAGAAGTTCGGCCGCCGGCAGGCGGAAGCGCGGGCGCTGGAGCTTTTGAAGCATGTGCAAATTCCCGATCCCGAAGCCCGACTGAAGCAATATCCGCATCAGCTGTCAGGCGGCCAGCGCCAGCGCGTGATGATTGCCATGGCTCTCGCCAACGATCCGGACGTCCTCATCGCCGACGAGCCGACGACAGCGCTTGACGTGACCGTGCAGGCACAGATCCTGAACCTTATCCGCAACCTGCAGAAGGAACTGCGCATGGCGGTGATCCTGATCACCCACGACCTCACGGTCGTCCGGCAGTTCTCGGACTATGTCTATGTGATGCAGCATGGCGAGATGCGGGAGCACAACACGACCGAAAGGCTCTTTGCCAATCCTCAGCACCCTTACACGAAGCATCTGCTCGGCTCCGAGCCGCGTGGTCAGGCCAACCCATTGCCGGAAAATTCCGAGATCATTCTTGATGCCAGAGGGGTGCGCGTTTCCTTCATGCTGCGCCACGGCACGTTCTTCAAGCCGGAAATGAAGGAACTCGTCGCTGTCGACAGTCTGAGTCTCACGCTTCGCCGTCATGAGACGCTTGGTCTCGTCGGCGAGTCCGGCTCCGGCAAAACGACCTTCGGTCAGGCGCTCGTCCGGTTGAACGATCCGGACGGCGGAGAGATCTATTTCGACCGCCAGCCCATCCACGGCCGCTCGCGCGCCGAGATGAGGCCGCTACGATCGCGTATGCAGATCGTCTTCCAGGATCCGTTCTCGTCGCTCAATCCGCGCATGACAATCGGCCAGATCATCGAGGAGGGGCTGGTCGTCAACAGGCTCGGTGCGACGAAAGCCGAGCGCATGGACCGGGTGCGCGAGGCGTTGATTGCGGCCGGCATGCCGGGCCATATTCTCTCGCGCTTCCCGCATGAATTCTCCGGCGGCCAGCGCCAGCGCATCGCCATTGCCCGTGCTATCGCCCTCGAACCCGAATTTATCTTGCTCGATGAGCCGACTTCGGCGCTCGATCTTTCCGTCCAGGCGCAGATCATCGAGCTCTTGCGCAGGTTGCAGGACGAGCGGGGCCTGAGCTACCTCTTCATCTCGCACGATCTCAAGGTCGTGCGGGCGCTGTGCCACCGGGTGATCGTCATGCAGCATGGCCGCATCATGGAAGAGGGGCCTGTCAACGAAGTCCTATCCAATCCCAAGACCGCCTACACGGAACGGCTGGTGAAAGCCGCTTTCGAGGTAGCATGATTGCCGAATGCCGGAGGTTATAATGGCACGAAATCCCAAGATCACGTTTATCGGAGCAGGCTCCACCGTCTTCATGAAGAACATCGTCGGCGATGTCTTGCAGCGTCCGGCGCTGTCGAGCGCCACGATCGCGCTGATGGACATCAATCCGCAGCGTCTCGAAGAAAGCGCCGTCGTTGTCAACAAGCTGATTTCGACGCTGGGCGTAAAGGCCAGGGCTGAAACTTACTCCGATCAGCGCAAGGCGCTGACAGGCGCGGACTTCGTCGTCGTCGCCTTCCAGATCGGCGGCTATGAGCCCTGTACCGTCACCGATTTCGAAGTGCCGAAGAAATACGGTCTGCGCCAGACCATTGCCGACACACTCGGCGTTGGCGGCATCATGCGCGGGCTTAGAACCGTGCCGCACCTTTGGAAGATATGCGAGGACATGCTCGCCGTCTGCCCGGAGGCGATCATGCTGCAATATGTGAATCCGATGGCCATCAACACCTGGGCGATTGCGGAAAAATATCCGGCAATCAAGCAGGTCGGCCTCTGCCACTCCGTCCAGGGCACGGCCATGGAGCTGGCGCATGACCTTGACATTCCTTACGAGGAAATCCGCTATCGCTCGGCCGGCATCAACCATATGGCCTTCTATCTGACGTTCGAGCACCGGCAGGCGGATGGTTCCTACAAGAATCTCTATCCCGATCTTGTCCGCGCCTATCGTGAAGGTCGTGCCCCGAAGCCCGGCTGGAACCCGCGCTGCCCCAACAAGGTGCGCTACGAGATGCTGACTCGCCTTGGCTATTTCGTCACCGAGAGCTCGGAGCACTTTGCCGAATACACGCCCTACTTCATCAAAGAGGGCCGAGAGGACCTGATCGAGAAGTTCGGAATTCCGCTCGACGAATATCCGAAGCGCTGCATCGAGCAGATCGAGCGTTGGAAAGGACAGGCCGAAGCCTACCGCTCGGCCGAGACGATCGAGGTCGAACAATCGAAGGAATATGCTTCCTCCATCATCAACTCCGTCTGGACTGGCGAACCGTCGGTCGTCTACGGCAATGTCCGCAACAACGGCTGCATCACCTCACTGCCGGCAAACTGCGCCGCCGAAGTGCCTTGCCTGGTCGACGCCTCGGGCATTCAGCCAACCTTCATTGGCAACCTGCCGCCACAGCTGACAGCGCTCATCCGCACCAACATCAATGTTCAGGAGCTGACCGTCCAGGCACTGATGACGGAAAATCGCGAACACATCTACCACGCTGCGATGATGGATCCGCATACGGCAGCTGAACTCGACCTCGACCAGATCTGGTCGCTCGTCGACGATCTTCTTTCCACACACGGTGACTGGCTGCCGGCCTGGGCAAGAACAGCCAAGAAGGTGCAGGCAGCTTAGTTGCGAAAGCGACACCGTTCGGGCAGCGTAAGCCGGCGAGGCCTGTCGCCGGCTTCGCCTTCAGCCTGCCGGATCGGCTACTTGGCTCGTGATGTCTCCAAGAAAGGCGAACGTTCCGATACCACACGCGCGCGCGTCCGGATCACGATTGGGGTGAAGCTCTGCGCCACAGGACGTTTTACGGTTTTTCTTATATGATCTGCGCAGGCGACAGATAAAGGTAAATAACGAGGCAGGTTGCCGCGATTGCGACCATGGTGGCCGGCCCAAGAATTGTTCTAGCGACCGAAGCAACAGCGAGCCCGGACGCCAAAGTCGCGCCTCCCAGCAAGACGCCGCGGCCGGAAAAGGCCAGAGCGAGGGCTGAGATGCAGATGGCTGTCGCCAGCATGGTGAGCGTGATTTTCCGTGGAGCCATCTCGGGATACGCGGCGAAAGCCGGCAAGCATCCCCTTACGCTGAAGCCGATTGCGATGCTCAGAAAAACAAAAGGCAATACCATTGACCGGAACCTTTCAAAAAGAACGGCCATCGCGTAGCAAGCGGCGTGCCATTTGTTTGCCCTTCGTTGCTCACTGGCGTCATGCGGCGCTGCCGATATATTGCGCTCAATGCCCAAAGAGCATGCAGGATCCGCTCACTGGCGAACGAGTTCCTTGCGTGCCGCTGAACGCATCGCGACCGACGCCCAAGCGAGGTCGACGGCCCCTGCTGGCATCGTCACAGGCTGCGAGCATTCGGCAAGTTGCGCAATTTCCTTCTCGGCAGCGGCTGAAACTTTGAAAAATCCGTTCTCTACCGCGACTTGATCGTATTCTGTTTTTGAGAATAATAGCGGCTCAATATTCTGAAATAGAGACTTACGTGGATTTTCCCTCGCTCCGTGTCTTTCTGTCCGTCGCCGAACATCGAAGCGTGACGCGCGCTGCCGAGGCGCTTGGGCGCGTCGGTTCGAGTGTTACGACCCGAATCCAACAGTTGGAGGAGGATCTCGGTGTCTTGCTCTTCAACCGGGATGGAAAGCAGATGACCCTCACTCGCGAAGGGCGGCTGTTTTTGTCTTACGCGAAGCGAATGGCGGCATTGGCTGACGAGGCGCGCCATTCGTTGTCGGCCTCCGGCCGGCCGGCGACTTTGCGTGTAGGGACAATGGAGAGCACGGCGGCAAGCCGGCTACCGCACATTCTGCCACGGTTCGCAACCGTTGCTCCTCATATTTCTCTTCGGCTGACAATGGGTGCGACGCGGGATCTCGCCCGTGCCGTTTTGGCGGAGGAACTCGATTGTGCCTTGATCGCATTGCCCATCGGCAAGCATGCAGCCGCCTGGCTTGCCGACGTTGATTTTTGCCAGCTTGAGCTCGCGCCGCTCTGGAGCGAGGAGGTTCTGATCATTCTTCCTCCGGATCATCCGCCAGTTCGTCATGCCGCGGACATCACCGTTGGCACACTCGCCGCGCTTGAGGCCGGGTGCACCTATAGGCGCATGGCCGAGGATTGGCTTTGCCGTCTTCCGCCGTTCATGACGATCGAGATGTCATCTTACCACGCCGTGGTTGCGAGTGTCCTTGCAGGAGGCGCCGTTGGTGTCATTCCAGCGTCGATCCTGTCGCAGCTGCAGGTGTCCGGTGTCCAGACGGTTGTTGCGGGTTCGGCCCAAACCTCGTTTCTCGCACGCAAGAACGCGGGGTCTTCAGAGCTGGATACGTTTCGAACGGCCCTTCTTTCCGCTGGTGGGGCAGGTCCATAACCGTTGCCATCGCCCGATCCTTTTGTCGGGTGTGGCCCACATCTCATTGACAAATCCACAGGTGATATATGCGTCTCCCACATCGTGAAGCCTTGTCCGGCTGGCGTTTTCGTCTGTTTGCGCCCATCCTTGCCGGTGCGACACTTCGCGAGCGGCTGGTTGCATGTGTGGGTGCGCTTGCATGCATCGCACTGACGGGCCTCATTTGCGGTGGCCTCCTCGGCGAGGGTCCCCACCTTCCGCTGATTGTCGCGCCGATGGGGGCTTCGGCTGTGCTGCTCTTTGCTGTTCCGTCAAGCCCATTGGCGCAGCCTTGGCCGATTATCGGTGGAAACACGATCTCTGCTTTCATGGGGGTCATCGCCGCAAATCTCATTCATGACCCAATCGTCGCAATTGGTGTGGGCGTTTCGCTTGCGATTGCGGCGATGTCGTTCACCCGCTGCCTGCATCCGCCCGGCGGAGCGGCGGCCTTGACCGCAGTCCTCGGCGGTGCGCCTGTCGCAAGTTGGGGTTTGCTCTTCCCGTTCGTGCCGGTGGGCTTGAATTCGTGCATCCTGGTGGCACTCGGGCTTCTGTTTCACAAGCTGTCACGGCACAATTATCCGCATGTTGTCGTCAGCGCGACCAGCATGCATCATACGAAGGATCCGCCCGCAAACCGGCGGGTCGGATTTCGTGAGGAAGACGTCGATGCGGCCCTCCAGGTATTGAAGGAAACGTTCGACATCGATCGTGCAGATCTGAGCCGGCTTTTGCGAGAAGTCGAAATTCAAGCGACGGTCCGGTCCAGCAAAGATCTGAAATGCGCAGACATCATGTCGCGGGATGTCGTTGCAGTCAGCCCCGACACCACTGTTGAGGTGGCGCATGCGCTGCTGCTCCGACACAATGTGCGCACACTGCCGGTCAAAGAGCCTGACGGCAAGCTCGTAGGCAGTGTCGGACTTCGAGAACTCGCTTTTGCGTCCGGTCCGGTTAAGGCTCTTATGGCGCCACCGGCGACAACTTCGGCTGACGCGCCCGCGCTTGGCCTTTTGCCAGTCCTGACGGACGGGAAAACACACGCCGTTGTCGTGATCGACCAGGCGTGGCAGATCATCGGGCTGATCTCGCAGACCGATCTTCTCGCTGCTACGGCGCGTCTCGTTCCGACGGACCGCGTCGCCTTGGAGAGTGTCGCCTAAAGCTTCTGATGGCAACGCGGCAAGTTCGGCCCCCCGGCGACGGTCTCGTCGGCATCTGCCGTAAGACGTCCTGATATCCTGATCGATGATCCGAGAAAATCTCGGCTGAGACATGACGAACACCGGCTGCGCCCGGCATTGATGAAACGCGTGTTCCAGGTCCAAGCGCAACAGATGCGCGCTGGCGCTTTCACTGCTTCGACAGTCAGCCCGCGAAACGGTGAAGCCGTTTGCAGGCGCCGGGCGGCTAGCCATGATCGGTCAGCGACTGAAGGACGGATATCTGTTCGGCGACACCTTCACTACCGCCGATGCGCTGCTCTATGTCATGGTTCGCTGGGTGCGCGATTCCGGGCTGAAAATTCCGGATCGCCTCATTGCCTATGAGGAGCGCGTTGAGGCACGCCCGGCGGTGCAACGGGCGCTGTGCGCCGAAGGGCTGGCTTAGCGAGCGATCAAACGGCCGAAAAAAGGGTTTAAAACATCGCAACGATCATGACCGCGAGCAGGCCAAGCCCATCATCGCCGATAATTTCGCTTAAGTCGGAACTAGCGGAATTTTTACCGGTCTTTGTCGAATCGCGGGCTCCAACTGCGTCTAATATGGAACGGCACCATTGGGGGAACAGGATGCGCTACCTTTGTCTCTTCTACATTGATCAAAACCTTGTTGACGCCGCCAGCAAAGAGGAATGGGCCGAGATCGACCGGGAATCCTTGGCTTCCAACGAAAAGCTCAAACGATCCGGCCACTATGTCGCCTCCAATGCCCTGGCCGATCCGAGGACCGCAAAAACATTGCGCGTTCGAGCCGGCAAGGCGAGTTGGACCGACGGGCCCTTCGCAGAAACTAAGGAGTATCTGGGAGGTTTCCTGCTCATCGAAGCGGAGAACCTTGCGGAGGCGTTGGCGATTGCAGAGCGGGACTCGCTCGCTCGGATGGGGGCGATCGAGGTGCGCGAGACCGCCGGTTTTTAGCTGCGAAATGCTCCGGCACGTTCTACCGGCGACAAACGGCCGCTTCCATCGTGCCAACGAGGCTATTTTTGCTCAGGCGACAGGATCGTTCCATGATGTTCATCCACATGGTGTCCAGAGGGACGGGAGCGAGCGCAGGGTCCTGACGGCCCAACAACGGGTCGCAACCGTTGAGACCCGCCCTTTGCGCTTAGGTGATTTCACCGCTTTGCGAAAGCCAGTACCGAAGCGGCGTGCGTCAGCCCAACGCGTGGCCGGCAAGGCCAAAAACCGTCGGTTCGCACGAACTCGCGAAACACGCAATAGCCGACGTTTTCTCCGTCGCGCCGGAGCGTGCAAATAGATGCGCCTTCTGAAAAGCAATGCGAGCATCCTCTTGCGATTGGCCCCAATCGCCTGGGCATCGAGAGCTTCGATCTCATGAAGCATGTCACTCGACAGATCGCTCACTGAGGTGATGGGGTCATTACAGGATACTGGTTCAGTCGAAGGCGACATAACCGCCACTGCTCCCGCAGAGAACTGTTCACCTGACGCCTACCCGGTCGATGCCCGACTTCCTCCCTTAAGCACCGCGCAAGTAGGTGAGCGGAAATCGGTGCGGGAATTTGGATACGCACCTCGCTTCGAGAAATACGATTTTTCAATCAGACTGATAGTGTACCATAGCTTGCGCTGTCGCACTTTTTGTATGGGCAAAATCGCTCCGATGGCAAGGGTCATAAGTCGCATCGTGTCGGGTGCGGCACTTCGGACGGGAGGACGAGCGGATGCATCTGTCATGAGTACGACTCGCCGCCGCAGCACCACGGGCCTGCGCCAGTTTCTGAATCCCGAGCAGCAGCGCAATTGGATCGAAGGCAAGATGTACTTGCGCGACGCCGACGAGCGCTCGGAGTCTCTGGAACAACGCTTCAAGTACATCGCGCGGTTTCAGAAGCTGCTTCGCCGCCCGCAGGTACAAGAAGTTCTGGAGGTTCTCAGGCTCTACGGCCAAAACTGCATCCCCCTCCCGCGCAAGACCGAGCGGAACTACTGGTCGGTTTCTTGTCTGCCGTCGACCTCCGACAAGCCGCTTATCCGCGTTAATGCGAGCTGGATGGAGCTTTTCACTCTCTATGCAGACGGCGAGGGCATCCGCGCGAGAGTCCTGGTGCATCTTTCGAATTTCACCACGGACCATTCATCGGCGCAGGACCATGTGGACGAATCCTTTCTCGAACACTGCGTCACGATGCCAGAAGACGTCGGCTATTTCTTCCCGCGCGGCGAGGACATTTTCGGCATCACTGTGCGAGGCTCCGGCTCAATCCACAAATTCCTCGCGACCCCCCGTGTGTTGCGCGCCATTCGGACTTTCAATCTGACGCACATGAACCGAGGTCGGAACGCCTACGGTACGAGCCACTGCTACAGCCTGGCGGATCACATGCTGGAAGGTTGAGCGGCTCTGGGGTGCGCGCCGCTCTGGCGAGGTTGTCGGGCCGATCCGACGTCGCGGCCGCGATCCACTAAATGCTGGCTCGGCGACGGGTTGACCCGCTATCTCGACGACAGCCGTCTGGCGATGAACTTCGTCTCTTCAACGGCGTCATGCCGGACATGCATAGGCGCGACATCATGGGTCATGAGACCATGGGCGAGGTCGTCGAAGTCGGCAAGGACAACAAGCACCTCAAGATCGGCGACCGAGTCCTTGCTCCTTTCACCATTTCCTGTGGCGAGTGCTGCTTCTTCCGACGCGGCTTTTCGAGAAGGAACTGTCGGATGAGTAGGTACTCTTTCTCTAGATTAGCGTAAACGTGCTGCTTCCCGAGTCGGTCGAGACGAATTTCCGCAGCTTCATGTCTGAGGATTTGCGAGCACAATTCGAAAAGGAAGTCCTCGGCAAAGTGCTGCTCAGGGGTGTCGGATCCGCCGGGAACAGCGGTGGCTCTCTTTCTGCTCTGCACGATCTTCCTATGTTGCAGTAGCCAATAGGCGTTCGTTCATTTTTCTGATGCCATTGCTCCCAATAGCTTTGGAAGATCACCGAAGCGGGCGATCAAGCCGAATATGAGGGCCGCTGTCGCGACGAAGAGGATCGTTACCGAGGCCATTGTCGGCGTATAGCCGTAGCGCAGTGCGTTGAAGATCTTGATCGGCAAGGTTTCCATGGTAAAGCCGACTGTCATATAGGCGACGATGTATTCGTTCAGTGAAAGCACAAACGCAAAGGCGTAACCCGAAATCAGGTACGGCCGGATCAGCGGCAAGACGACCGTCGTAAATATCGTCCTCTCATTCGCCCCCATCGTCGCCGCCGCTTCGACGAAGGAGCGATCGATTGCGGTGAAGCCGAGCGACAGCGTCACCAGCGGCAATGTGACGAAGAAGATCGCGTGGCTGATCACGGCGGTCCACGGTGCGCCGTAAAAGCCGGTCGTCGCCCAGAAAGTCAAGAGGCCAAGTGCGGTGATGACGGGTGGCAAGGTGAAAGGCGCGATGCCCAAAAGCTGGAAGATGTTCGCCCATGGCGCAATTCTCCGCCACAAGAACCAGGCAAGCGGCAAAGCAATGAGCACTGCAAGTGCTGCGGACAGAACCGCAAGCGTGAGCGACGCGAAAAGCGCGTTGCGCCATTCCGGATTGGTGAATATCTCACCGTACCAGCCAAGCGAAAAGCCTTGGGGCGGGAAGGTGAGGCTCTGTTTTGCATTCACCGATACCCCGGCAACGACGATCATGGGTGCCGCCAGGAAAAGTCCGATAAACGAAAAATACAGACGGCGGAGCAGCGTGTTCATGCCGCTTCTCCCTTTCGGCCGATCAGCACCGTCAGCCCCACCATGGCAAGCGTCACCAGCACCAGAAAGACGGCCATTGCGGCGGCGAAGGGCATGTTCGACTGATAGATAGCCTGATCGGTGATCAGCACAGACAAGGTCCAGTGCGACGGACGCCCGAGAATCTGCGGCAGCAGATAGGAGCCGAGCGCAAAAATGAAGACCATGATGAGCGTTGCGATAATGGTGTTGCGCAATGTCGGTATGACGACCGTGAAAAATGCCTTGACCGGCGATGCGCCGAGCGTGCGCGCCGCTTCCGTCAAGGTGGGGTCAAGCCGAACGAGCGCGGGATAGAGGATCAGGATCGTGTAAGGCAGGGCTTGATAGACCATGCCGGCCAGCACCGCGCCGAAGCTCGGGGTCAGAGCCACGGGCTGCTGCATGACGCCTGCCATGACAAGCAGATTGGTGATGCCGGCGGTGCGTGAGAACAACGTCGACCACGCAAAGCCGATGATAACTTCGGAAAGCGAAAGGATCGCCAGCAGCGCCACCAGCCAAATCACCTGAGCTTTGCGCCCCATGCGCGTCAGCAGATAGGTGAATGGAATGCCAAGCACGATGCAGCAGATCGCGACGGCAATTGCAAGCATCAGCGAAAAGCCCAGCACCCTACCGAAAAACAGACTGACGAAGCGGGCGTAATTATCGAATACGAAGGCGGGCGTGTAAAAGCCGCCCTGCTGCCGCTGGAAAAAGCTGACGGCAATCATCGTTGCGAAAGGAATGACGAAGAAGACCGTCAGCATTCCTGCCGGGAAGGCAAGCGGCCAGTAATCGGCAATTTTTTGTGGTGGTTCACGCCTCATTTGAGCAGTACCACGCAGACGTCCGGCGAGAGCTTGACGCCAACCTCTTGGCCAACGGTGACGGCAGGTCTTTCGCGTGGTGTCGAAACGGCGACGACCTGTGTTCCGGATAGATCTAGGAAGGTCTCGATCGTGCCGCCGAGATCGCGAATGAAGGTTACCTTGCCAGCAATGGTGTTGCCACCTGGCGCTGTCAGATGCACGTCCTCCGGCCGCACCGAGATCGTTGCCCTGTTGAGGCCGGGAGGAAGCAGAACGCCTTCGATGACCTTGCCGAAGACCGTTGCGCGGCCGGCGCTGTCGGCTTCTGTCGTGAGCAGGTTGGTCGAACCGATGAAATCGGCGACGAAGCGGTCGGCGGGACGGCGGTAGATCTCGATCGGGCTTGCTGCCTGGCGCAGTTCGCCACTGTTCATGACGACGACTGTATCTGCCATCGTCATTGCTTCGCGCTGGTCGTGGGTCACGACGATCGTCGTGATTCCAAGCGTCTGCTGCAGCTGCCGGAGCTCCACCTGCATCGCCTCGCGCAGTTTTGCATCAAGGGCCGACAGCGGTTCGTCGAGCAGGAAGAGCTTCGGCGAAATTGTCAGTGCACGAGCAATTGCGACACGCTGGCGCTGGCCGCCGGAAAGCTTGTTCACTGGTCGGTCTGCATAGCCCGGCAAATGGATCAGCGACAGGAGCTCATCGACACGCTTCCTCTGGTCTTCCTTGGCCGTGCCCCGGATCCGCAGTGGATAGGCGATGTTTTCGCCGACGGTCAGGTGTGGGAAAAGCGCGAGGGACTGAAACACCATCCCCAGATCGCGCTTGTGGGTCGGGACGGCCGTAATGTCGTTGCCGTCGAGCACAATGGCGCCGCTCGTCGGCACGTCGAGACCGGCTATCATGCGCAGCAGCGTTGTCTTGCCGCAGCCGGAGGGTCCGAGCAGGCAGACGAACGTGCCATGCGGAACGTTGAGCTGCACATTATCGACGGCGGTGAAGGCGCCGAATTGTTTGGTGACATTGTTGAGTGTCAGTCCGGACATAAATCCCCCGCATGGGCCACGTGGATAGGACGACTGCCCCCGCATGGGCCTTGGCCCTCAAAGGGGCAAGGCGCATGCATTTTATGGAGCGTTCAGTCTCGAAAGCTCAACCGACTATGAGTTCCGTCCACTTCTGGTTCAGCCAATCGGACTTGGTCTGATACAGATCGTAGCGTGGCGTAATCGGCTCGATGTCGGAGGCGACGGCTGCAAACTCCTTGTCGGTCAGGTCGAGCAACTCGCGCTTGATCGTTGGCGCGGTGCCCACCTTGCGCGACATCAGTGCCTGGATGGCCGGCTGGCACATGTAGTCGATGAAAATATTTGCCTCTTCCGCCTTCTTGGAGGCACGCGACAACGCCCAGCAGCCGGAATCCTGGATTCCGCCCTCCTTGGGGAAGGTCGAGCGGACCGGGAACCCGTCGGCGGCCGCAAGGCCGGTGACGTCGTGATAATACTGTCCCATCGGGATTTCACCGGACTTCAGCGCCTGCTCGAACTGTGCCTCGTCGCGATACCACAGCCGGACATTCGGCTTCACCTCGGCAAGCTTTTCGAACGCCTTCAGAAGACCCTCTTCCGTATCGAGCGCGTTCGTGCCGCCGAAATGCGTCTTGGCCGTCACTTCCAACAGGAACGAGTTGGAAACAAGGGCAAGCAAGCCGAGTTTGTCGGCGTTTGCCGGATCCCAAAGGGCATTCCAGGAGGTCGGCGCTTCTTTAAAGACGTCGGTATTGGTGACGAGTGTGATGTACCACGCGACGGCCCCGACGCCGGCAACACGGCCATCCGGATATTTGTTCACGAAGCGGTCGATGAGGCCTGAGGCGTTCTTGAGCTTTGCTGTGTCGATCGGCGTCCACAGTTCGGTCGCCTGGCCCTTGAGCATTGCGACCTGCGACATCATCGAAAGGTCGGCAGGCGCCTGGCCGGCCTTGGCAGCCTGCTCCAGCTGCACCAGCCACGCCTCGCCCGTCGGTTCGGCCACCGATTCGACGGCAATGCCGGTTGCCTTCGTGAATTCCGGGAAAACGTTCTTGTCGAACGAATCCTTGAAGTAGCCGCCATAAACGCCGACCTTCAGCGACTTGTCCTGCGCGCGCAGAATGGAGGGCATGGCGAGCATGCTGGTGGCAGCGACGCCGCTTGCCAGCAGGTTTCGGCGGCTGACCGCCTTGTCGAGAATGGATTTCATGGCTTTGTTCCCTCTTTTGTTTGGTCTGACATGTTGCAGTTTCCGGTCGTTGCCGATTATTAGCTGGCCTTGCTGCCGATGGACGGGCTGAAGACCATCAGGCTCAGGATTTCGAACAAGACCTGGGCGCCGGCATGGGCGGTGTTCGTCGTCGCGTCATATTGCGGGGCTACCTCGACAACATCTCCGCCAACAAGATTGATCCCTTTCAGGCCGCGGATCAATTGCAGAACTTCCCGCGTCGTCAAGCCGCCGACTTCGGGCGTGCCGGTGCCGGGCGCAAAGCTCGGGTCGAGGCTGTCGACGTCGAAGGAGAGATATGTCGGCGCATTGCCGACGACTTGCTTTGCCCTCTCGATGATCGCGGACATTCCCATCCCGGTCACCTCCTCGGCGTGGATCACGGTCATTCCGGATTCGTAGGAAAACTCCCAGAGATATTCTGCCGAACCGCGAATGCCGATCTGCACTGTGCGTGTCGGATCGAGCACGCCGTCAAGAACGGCATTGCGGAATGGACCGCCGTGGTGGAATTTTGTCTGGTCGAAGGCGCCGCCGGTATCACAATGCGCATCGATGTGGATCAGGCCGACCGGCTGCTTCTTGCCGAGGGCCTTGAGGATCGGGTGTGTTATCGAGTGATCGCCGCCGACGCAAAGCGGTGCGACGCCTGCCTCGACGATCTGGCCGATGCGTTTTTCGATGTCGTCATGGCTGAGCTCCAGCCGGTAACGGCTTTGGAAGGGCACGTCGCCGATATCGGCTGCGCGCAAATCAAACAGCGGCGCCGTGCCCAGCACATGGTTATAAGGACCAATGCGCTCGATTGCGCGCAGTGCCCGCGGTCCGAAGCGCGATCCCGGGCGGTTGGTGACGCCGAGATCCATCGGAACGCCGGTGATTGCAACCTGCAGATTGCCGAAATCCGGCTCGTCGGCGGCAACCTGCATATAGGGTGCGCTGAGGAATGTCGGAACGCCGGCATAAGGCGCAAGGCGCGTGCCGGTTTTTGAAAAGATCTTGTCGGCTACCTTGCGAAAGTCGGGATCGAATATCTCACCGCCGTGGTTGTTGGCAAATTTTGCGCGCAGTTCTTCGAGCTTCGTCTGATTCCAGACCATTCCGGTTCACCTCTTGTCTTTAACGGCGGGGAAGCGGAACCTTGCTGCGGCATCACGTCATTCCCCTCGTCGTTCTTGCTTTTTCTGCATTACCCAACAAAACGGTTGGAAATGCAACTCACATTGTTATAGCAGTAAGCGTGAGATTTATTCACATACAGGTAGCCATGTTCAACCGACTGCCGCCTCTGAATTCTCTGCGTGCTTTCGAGGCAGCTGCCCGCCGGGGCTCGGTCTCGGCGGCTGCGCGCGAGCTCAATGTTACCCATGGTGCCGTCAGCCATCAGATCAAGGCGCTGGAGGCGGTCTTCGGCACGCCGCTCTTTGAGCGCAATGGCAAACGCCTGAAGCTTACGCCGCAGGCTGCCCTGCTATTGCCGGCTCTGACACATGCATTCGAGAACATTGCGGCGGCAACGGCCCTGGTGACCCGTCCGTCGACAAGCGGGAGCCTTAGAATTTCATGCGTTCCGGCTTTGCTGTCCTTCTGGCTGATTCCGCGCATGCACCAGTTTAGCGAACAGTTCCCCGATATCAGCCTGACGCTCGTCGCCTCCAATGATCCTGAGCTGCTTTACTCGCCGGATATCGATGTCTGTATTCTCTATGGTGATGGGACCTGGCTGGACTGCTGGGCGCGTCTTTGGAGCAACCTGCAGCTTTTTCCGGTCGTCAGCCCAACATTGATGAACAGCCGGGCAGTGCGTTCGGTGCGCGATCTGCGCGACCATGTTCTGCTTCACGGCGACGATGGACGCGAATGGAACACGTGGCTGGCGGCAGCTGACGCGCTGGACATGCCGCGGGGCAGGCAGCACTTCATGAGCGATGCTCGGCTTTCGACGGAGGCGGCCTTGAGCGGGCAGGGGGTCGCACTTGGCGATACGATTACGGCCGGTAGCCTGATAGCTCAAGGCGAACTCGTCGTCCCCTTCGATCTCTCCGTTCCGGCCAGTGACGCCTTTTATGTTGCCTGCCGACACGAAGTGCGCTCCGCGCCGATCGTCAAGGTCTTTGTCGACTGGTTCTTCTCAGCGCTGGAAAGCGACCGCGGAGCAGAACCGCAGGCGTCGGCCCGCCGTGCGATCCGCGGGCGAGGACGCGTTGACGCCTTGGCGGGGTCGGCTGAAAGCTTCACGCCTGTCTCCCGCGCCCGCGCTGCGGCACAACGGCCCGTCAAGCGCCGTTTGAAATCCTGATCGATCTCTGAAGGAAAGCCCTGGAATGCCGCTTGCTCATCCAAATCCGCTGATCGCCCGTCTGTCGCCGCCGCCCATTCCTTCCGTACTTGCCTGGGCGGGTGACTATGATGGTGCCAAGGGGCCGCTGATTGATCTGTCCCAAGCTGTACCCGGCTATCCGGCGCATCCCGAGATGCTGCGGTTCCTCGGCGAGGCGGCCGCCTCTCCGGCCATGACCAGCTATGGGGCGATCGAGGGGGAGGAGGTGCTCAGGAAGGCTTATGCGACACATGTGTCGGCCGTCTATGGCGCGAGCGTTTCTGCCGCCAACATCCATATTACCTCCGGTTGCAACCAGGCCTTCATGTGCAGCACCATCGCGCTTGCCAAGGCGGGCGAGACGATGGCGCTCACCAATCCCTTCTATTTCAACCACGAAACTACGCTTTCGATGCTGGGGATCGGACGTGTTCTCGTCGATTGCGATGCCGCAAAAGGCTTCCTGCCGAGCCTGGTATCGGCAGAAGAGGCCCTGTTGTCGGGAGCGCGTGGCCTTGCGGTCGTTTCGCCGAACAATCCGACCGGTGCTGTCTATCCGCCGGCGCTGCTTCGCGAACTCTTTCAGCTCTGCCAAAAATATGGGGCATGGCTGATCCTGGACGAAACCTATCGGGACTTTCTGCCAACCGATGCCGGAGCGCCGCACGACCTGCTCTCCATCGAGGGCTGGGAAGAAACGCTCATCCTCCTCTACAGTTTTTCCAAATCCTTCTGTATTCCGGGACATCGATTGGGGGCGATCACAGCAGGTCCGCGCATTGTCGGCGAGATCACCAAGATCATGGACAACATGCAGATCTGCGCCCCGCGGGCGGCTCAGGTCGCCGTAGCGGCAGCGCTTCCGATCCTGGCGGAATGGCGCGTAGCAAATCGGTTGGAGATCTCCCGCCGCGCCGATGCGCTCAAAGCGGTCATGGCAGCAACGGACGGCTGGTCGATCGCCGCCGTCGGCGCCTACTTTGCCTTCATCCGGCATCCTTACGGCAACACACCTTCCGCCGAGGTGGCGGAAAGGCTGGCGAAGGATGCTGGAGTGATCTGTATCCCCGGAAGTTATTTCGGCGAGGGACAGGAGAATTATCTCCGGCTCGCCTTCGCCAATGCCGATGTTGGCGTGATCTCGCAGTTGCGCGGCCGTCTGCGATAGGCGGCTTCCGCGCAATTTTGTGATAGTCTCGCCCCGACGGTCCGATGGAGTAGGGGAGAGGGCACCGATGAGGGGCTCCATAGGGAAGGCAGCTGAAAGACTTGCGCCGATCGCAGCTGCGTTCATTGCCACTTTTTCTGGCAGCCACCGTGCGCATTCCCAGCCCGAATGGAGTGCCGCGCCGCCGGCATGCCTTTATTCTCTAGAGGCTTCCGCAATCGGGCCGGCCCTTTGCGTTAGAAAGGAGAGCTTCAGCGCCGACATCTGCACGGCCATCGATCATTTTGCGCGTGCTAACCGACTTCCTCCTGATTATTTTGCACGGCTCATCTGGCGGGAAAGCCGTTTCCGCCCCGATGCGCTAAGTCCGAAAGGCGCTGAAGGAATCGCCCAATTCATGCCGGGCACTGCCAAGCTGCGCGGCTTGGAAAACAGTTATGATGCGCTGAGTGCGCTGCAGGCATCGGCGGCCTATCTTAATGAACTGCGTAACCGATTCGGTAACCTGGGGCTTGCGGCGGCAGCCTATAATGCCGGCGAAAACGGTCTTTCGTCATTCCTCGAACATGGCACGTTGCCTTTCGAAACACGAAGCTATGTCACGGCGATAACCGCACACAGCGTTGAAGAATGGAAAAAAAGCCCGCCCGAGAAAGCGGCACGTGAACTCGACAAGGACAAGACCTTCCTGGAGGCTTGCACCGCTCTTGCCGAAAGCCGCCGTTTAAAAAATGCGCCTTGGCAGCCCGAAGGCGAGTGGGCGCCTTGGGGCGCGCAACTCGCCGCGCACTTCGATCCTGCAGCGGCACGCAGTCTTTTCCTCGAAGACGTTCGCAAGTTGCCGGCGCCTCTGAACGCCGAGAAACCGCTGATTTTACGCCAGCGTGACCGCAGCTTCGGTTACCGGCCGCGATATGTCGCTCGCGCTGCCCGTCAAACGAGGACGGAGGCAAATCAGGTCTGCACCGAGGTGCGCAAGCGCGGCGGCGTCTGCCTGGTATTCAAGAATGAATAAGTGCTTCTTCTAGTTGGCCGAAGAATTCGAGGCCGCCGCCCGATCGGGATGAGCCGCAGCAAACGCAGGCAGCCTTTCGCATTTCTCTGCGATGGCCGTCGCGCGCGGGAAGGCAGAAAGATCGACGTTCCATCGCCGAGCATTGTAGAACTGCGGCACGAGGCAAAGGTCGGCCATGGTGGGCTGATCTGCGTGGCAGAACTCACCAGATTCCGGCGCCTTCAACATACGCTCAAAGGCGCCAAGACCCTCGCGGATGAATTTGCCCATCCATGCCAGCCGGGCAGCGTTCGGATCGTCCGATTGCTGCATGACGTGGGAAACGACGCTCAGATTGCAGATAGGATGAATGTCCATTGCGATGGCATAGGAAAGCGCCCTGACGCGCTGGCGACCCAAAGCATCCGAGGGCAGCAGGCCTGCGTTCGGCCGCGTTTCCGAAAGATACTCGATGATGGCGAGCGACTGCGTCAGCATCTCGTCGTCGATGGCAAGCACGGGAACTAGACCCTGGGGATTTCGCTCGAGATGAGCCGCCTGCTTGTGTTGGCTTGCCAGGAGATCGACGGGAACCGACCGATAAGGGATTGCCAGCATGTTGAGTGCAATCCGGACGCGATAGCTTGCCGAAGAGCGCCAGTAATCGAAAAGAACGGTATCGCTGGCCATGTCTGACCTCACTGCCTTTCGTATCTCGCAACGACCTGCTCGATGGCTCCGAAGATCGAGCGCCCGTGCGCATCCTTCATCTCGATGCGGACGGTATCGCCGAACCTCATGAAGGGTGTTGCGGCCGCGCCGGTCTCGATCGTTTCGATCATGCGGATCTCAGCGATGCAGGAATAGCCGGCGCCGCCTTGCGAAATCGGTTTACCCGGCCCGTCCTCCAGCTTGTTGGAGACCGTCCCGGAGCCGATGATGGTGCCGGCGCCAAGCGGTCGGGTCTTGGCAGCGTGGGCGATAAGCTTACCGAAATCGAAGGTCATGTCGATACCGGCATTAGCGCGCCCGAAGGGCTGGCCGTTGAGGTCGACGAGGAGCGGCAGATGCAGCTTGCCGCCATGCCAGGCATCACCAAGCTCGTCTATGGTTACCGCAACCGGCGAGAATGCAGAGGAGGGTTTTGACTGGAAGAATCCGAAACCTTTTGCAAGTTCGGCCGGGATCAAGCCGCGCAGGGAAACATCGTTGACGATCATGACGAGCCGGATGGCGCTGCGCGCTTCGTCGATGGTGGAGCCCATTGGCACGTCATCGACGATGACGGCGATCTCCGCTTCCATGTCGATACCATAGGACTCGTCCGCCATCAAAATGGCGTCGCGTGGCCCTAGAAAGCTGTCGGAGCCACCTTGATACATCAATGGCTCGGCCCAGAAGGTTGCCGGCATCTCGGCGTTGCGCGCCTTGCGAACCAGCTCGACGTGGTTGACGTAAGCTGAACCATCCGCCCATTGATAAGCGCGCGGGAGCGGCGATGCGGCATCGTGCTCGTGAAAACGCATGGCTGGCTGCGCGCCGGTTTCCAGACCCTCCGCAACGGCTGCTAGGCGTGGCGCGGCGTGTGCCCAGTCGTCGAGCGCGGCCTGAAGCGTCCGCGCGATATGGCCGACTTCGGAGCATTGGCTGAGGTCTTTGGAAACGACGACAAGGCGGCCGTCACGGGTGGAGTCCTTGAGGGTTGCAAGCTTCATGCGTTTGAGTTCCGTTTCTTGAGTAGCCGGTAAGCGGCTTCACTTGATGCCGGGTGTTCCGTCGAATTTGCGCTCCAGGCCGTCCCAGCATTCGAGATAGTTATCTTGCAGGGTCTCAAGCTCGGCTGCGTATCGTGTCAGTTGCTGCGGATAGCGGGTCTCGAACATGAAGGCCATCGTCTGGTCGAGCTTCACGGGTTGCAGATCGACGCTGGATGCCTTTTCGAAGCCCATGGCGTCCGGCCCATGCGGCAGCATCATGTTGTGCAGGCTCATCCCCCCCGGCACGAAACCCTCCGCCTTGGCATCGTATTGACCATGGATGAGCCCCATGAACTCGCTCATGATGTTACGGTGGTACCAGGGCGGACGAAAGGTATGTTCTGCCACCAGCCATCGCGGCGGAAAGATGACGAAATCGACATTGGCCGTCCCTTCTTCGCCCGAAGGCGCCGTCAGCACAGTAAAAATCGAGGGATCCGGATGGTCGAAGAGGATTGCGCCGACGGGTGCGAAAGTGCGCAGATCATACTTGAACGGCGCATAGTTGCCGTGCCAGGCCACGACGTCGAGTGGCGAATGGCCGATTTCTGTCGCATAGAACTTGCCGCACCATTTGACGTGGAGACGGCACGGGATTTCCTTGTCCTCGTAGGCGGCCGCCGGCGTCTTGAAGTCGCGCGGGTTGGCAAGGCAATTGGCGCCTATCGGTCCGCGATCTGGCAGCGTGAACTTGGCGCCATAGTTCTCGCAAATATAACCGCGCCACTCGGCGCCCTCGCCGAGGCGCGTTACCTTGAACATCATGCCGCGGGGAATAAGGCAGATCTCCAAAGGCTCGACGTCGATGATGCCCATTTCGGTGAACACGCGGATGGCGCCAAGCTGCGGCACGACCAGTAATTCTCCATCAGCATCGAAGAAATAGTCATCAACCATGTCCCCATTGAAGACATAGGCATGGGCCGCCATGCCGGTCTGGGTCATGACATCGCCGGCCGCCGTCATCGTGCGGATGCCGGCGAGGAAGCTGAGTTCTTCCGCCGGTGCCGGGATCGGGTTCCAACGCAGCTGGCTGAGCGGCAGCGAATGATCATCGAGACAGGGTGCTGATTTCCAGAAGGGATAACTGGCGTTGGAAAAACGGCCTGTATGGCGCACGCTCGGGCGAATGCGGTAGAGCCAGGACCGTTCGTTGGTGCCGCGCGGCGCGGTGAAAGGCGAGCCTGACAGTTGTTCGGCATAGAGCCCGTAATTGCATTTCTGCGGACTGTTCTGGCCCTGCGGCAGCGCACCGGGCAAGGATTCCGTCTCGAAATCATTGCCAAAGCCCGGCATGTATTGCGGATTGTTGACGACGGCATCGGCAGCCGTGCTCCTCGTCTTGTCCAGCATCGCTTGCACCTCCTCTGCAGATATGGTTACAAACGTAACTGTCGATTTTGTAACTATCAAGGAAGCCATGAATAACGGCGAGTTCGACCTCGAGCAGTTCCTGCCGTTTCGCCTCAATCGCGCCGCGGAGTTCATCGCGCTGCGTTTTGCAGCCGCCTACAAGGCCAAGTATGGCCTGACGCGGCCGGAGTGGCGCACGTTGGCAGCACTTGGGAGTTCGGGGCGTATGACGGCAAAGGAGATCGGCGTTCATTCGACTATGCACAAGACCAAGGTCAGCCGGGCGGTTTTCTCACTTGAGAGACGCCGCTGGCTGAAGCGGACGCAGCACGAAGACGACCGCCGCCTCGAATATCTCGAGTTGACGGCTGCCGGAAGCACTGCCTATGGCGAGCTGACGATGCTCGCCGTTAACTATTCGGCGGAAGTAGCGTTCCTTCTTGGCGAGGACGGCCTAAAGGCGCTTTCCTCCGGCTTGAGTGCTGTGGAGGCTGCCATGGTGACACGACGCAGTTAGCTCCTATGGGCGCGAGCGTGAAGAGCCGCAGGTTCAAATCCCGCCCCCGCAACCACGCTACAGTATCCCACAATAGCCCAAAACTGCGCTCCACCACGCCAGAGCACTGCGATCAGACGCTAAATCCCCGAAATGGACGTGTGCGCTTGTCGCCATCAGCAACAAGCGCACACCAAGCGAGCCACGAACTCGCTGCCGACGAAGGCGGGACGGCCGCCGCCGTCGGTTACCTTCCGGTTTGGAGGCGCAGGCCTGACCAGTGTGCCGCGAAGGCCCACATGTCCGCCGTCTGCGCGATGATTTTGTCCGTCGGCTTGCCCGCTCCGTGTCCCGCTTTCGTTTCGACGCGTAGGAGCCGAGGCCGATTTCCAAGGGCGGCTGCCTGGAGCGCGGCCACATATTTGAACGAGTGCGCCGGCACTACTCGATCGTCCGTGTCGCCGGTCGTGGTCAGGATGGCAGGATAGTCCGTGCCGTCCTGGACGTTGTGGAGCGGTGAATAGGACAGAAGGTTCTTGAAGTCGGCTTGCACCGCCGGGTCACCGTATTCCTGAGTCCAGAACGGTCCGCCCGTGAACAGGGGGAAGCGCAGCATGTCCAGCACGGCGACATCGGGCAAGGCCGCGGCAAAGAGATCCGGACGCTGGTTCACCACCGCTCCAACCAGAAGGCCACCGTTCGATCCGCCGTGGATCGCCAGCCCGTCGGGCGGCGTAATGCCCTCGCGCGTCAGGAATTCCGCAGCGGCGATGAAGTCGTCAAAGCTGTTCTGCTTGTTCGCTAGCCGCCCGGCTTCGTGCCACGCCCGGCCATATTCGCCACCGCCGCGGATATTGGGCATGGCGTAGACGCCGCCTTGCTCCACCCACGCTAGCGCTTCCGCAGAGAAATATGGGATGAGCGGAATTCCGAAGCCGCCATAGCCGTACAGCATGGTCGGCGCCGGGCCTGTCACGTCCTTACGCCTCATGACGAACATCGGAATGCGTGTACCATCCTTCGAGGCAAAGAAATGCTGCTCCACGACGAGTTGATCGAGATCGCTCGCAATCCGGGGCTTCGTCCAGACAGTGCTCGTGTTGGTCGCCACGTCGTAACGATAGATCGTAGTTGGCGTATCCTGACTGCTGAAGACGTAGAATGACTCATTGTCGCCAGGCCCCCCCCTGAAGGCGCCAGCCGTGCCGGTGCTGGGAAGTTCAACAACACCATCGCGCGTGCCGTCCAGCTTGAAGCGCTCGACCTGCGTCTTTGCATCCACCATGTAGGAAACCACGAGCCGATCGCCGACGATATTGCTTCCGAGAATGACGGCATCGTCCCGATGCGGGACAATGTCTTGGAAAGCCGGCTTTTTCGCATCGAAGTCGATGGCGACGACCTTGCCGCGTTCGGCGCCTTCCTGCGTGGTGAAGAACAACCGCGCGCCGACGTTTCCTATCAAGGTCCATGCATGATCGAGCGAGGAGACCAGCGTTTCGGGCGTCCATCCCTCCGCCAGATCAATGACGGTAATGCCGTTGCCGCCTCCAAGCCGCGATGAATAGATCACGACATAGCGGCCGTCCGCCGTCGTCAACGCCATGTGGATGAGCGGCTGATCAGTGTCGGAAGCGTGGATAAGACGGTCCTGTGACTGCGGCGTCTCAAGTCGGTGGAAGTTGACGGTATGCTCGAGCACCTGCGCTTCGAAGGCGGCACCTTCTTCTGGCTCGGCATTGCGGGAGTAAAAGAAGCCGGAATCATCCTGCGCCCACCCGATCTTCGTGAAGCGCGCCCAGCGGATCTCGTCATCGAGGATCCTGCCGGTGTCGATATCCATCACGCGTATGATCCGCCAATCGGCGCCGCCTTCCTGGATGGCGTAGGCGAGATAGCGGCCGTTATGCGAAACCGCCCATTCGGCGAGCGCGGTTGCTCCGTCCTCAGACCAACTGTTGGGGTCGACTACAACGCGATCCGTTCCGTTCTCGCGGACATACAGGACGGGTTGCGCCTCCAAACCGGCACTTCGGACGAAGAAATAACGATCGCCGCGCTTTTCAGGTGGCATCGGGAGCGTTCGTGGTCGAAAAGCGCCTGGAGGCGCAGCTTGAACAGGTCGCGACCTGGAAGCGTGGCGAGGTAGTCTTCGGTCAAATTTTTCTGCTTGGTAATCCAGGCTTCAACCTTCCCATCGCGACGGATGTCGCTTTCCAGCCAGCGATAGGGGTCGGCCACCGTTGTGCCGAAATGCGTGTCGACCGTGTCGGTGCGCTCGGTGGGCGGATAGGTCATCGTGTTTCCCTTGTTTTCGGAAGCCCCGCTAATTTGCGGCAGGAGAGCAATGGCCAATGCTGTCGCCGACAGGGCGGCCAGCCCCGTTCGCAACGAACGCCGTGCCTCGCGCTTGGGTGAGGACCTGCGCCATAAAAAGTGCGGGATAAGCAATCTCATGAGGAACCCCTTGTTGTCGGGCGCCGCAGCGTCTGCCGCGGCGACGTGGAGCCGGCGTACAGAAATATCAGCGGCCGACTATCGCCTGCACTCGCGCCGATCAGGATCCCGCCGGCAGCGGTCCCAGCGCGCGCGATCGGCCATAACCTGAGCGTCTCTCGCAATCTCTTGCGTCAATCGGGTCCGCTCGAGCGACTCCCGTCGCGCGTTGTCGCGCCGCGCCTGTTGTTCCAGCATGCAGTTCGTATAAGCGCGAGACCCGTAGGGTGCCCCAAAGCTCTGGCAGGTATTCGCGTCCCTGTACTGCCGTTCTTCCGCCGACACACACGCTGATAAAGCGAGGCCAAGAAGGGCGATGGAGAGGATGGTTACCGCGGGCCGACGATTGTCAATGGAAGGGCGTTGCAGCATTCTGTTGATCTCCTTTCGAGAATGAGCGCTGGTGGTTTGTTGGCGACGCGAGCGAGACACAGCGGCGCCCCGCGGCCGCCATGACCAGCCAAAACCCCACAGAGCAGGAGAAGATTGCGGCAACATTGTCTGAGTTTGGAAAATGCTCTGGGAGCAGTCCGATCCCCGCTTGGAAGCGCCTTTCCGGCGCTAAGCACACAACCGAGAAAAATCAGCGCGCGGCGCGTTAGTCATACATCCTTCGGACAACGTTCGGGAACGTTGCAGTGGTCGTCACGACTGAGTTCGAGGCAGAGAATCAGCTCACCCCAAAAGGCCCCGACCTTAAACCTCGAAATACGGGCTTCTGAACTCACGATCAGTCGCGGCATGGCCACATTCGCATTTTAGTTATGGCATCACCGATGTGATAGCCAGGAGTTATAAGTGGATTTGAACGCAGCCCTGAAGGCATTCATCAGAACAGTAGAGAAGGGCTCCATGACCGGCGCGGCGCGAGATCTCGGTATCTCGCAGCCCGCTGTTACAAAACATCTTCTCAATCTTGAGCGACATCTGAATGCACGGCTTCTCGAGCGATCGCCGCAGAATATCCGCCCGACCGCACACGGTGTGGAACTTTACGAGGCAAGCCGCGGCGCGATCGCATCCATCGATGCTGCCCTTGAGGGTATCCGCTTGAACGTAGGCGACATCGAAGGCAACCTCCGCATTCACGCGCCATCCTGTATCGGTTCAAAGCACCTTCACGGCATCCTTCTGGATTTTCAGGACCTGTATCCAAAAATTGCCGTCGATCTTGTCTTGGACGATCGTACCGTCGATCTCATCTATGAGAATTTTGATCTCACCCTACGCTATGGCCGGATAGAGGCTCAGGAGGTCATTGCCCGGCGCTTCGGCTGGATGCAACGTATTCTCGTTGCCGCTCCCAGCTATCTCGAACGCGTCGGCGAGGTGAGGTCTCCGGAGCAGTTGTCAAGTCTCAGCATAATTTCGACCTTCGTCGTCCTGTCGGGCAAGAATATGTTGCCGCTGATGCGATCTGCATCTCCGACAATCGAGATTCCGGTCAAACCTGTCTTCCGGACGAATGACGCTCACGTTCTTCTCAACACGCTCCTGGCGGGTCGGGGGATCGGACAGGTGCAATGGTGTCTCGTAACAGACCTGATCGCCGAAGGCAGGCTTGTGCGCGTGCTTCCCGCCTACGCAGTGAAGCCGACCGAGGCGTTCCTTGCTTACCCGTCGAACAAGTTCATGCGTCCCGTGGTGCGCGCCTTTACCGACTTCGTCATGCCGCGTCTGAAAGAAATTGAAGGAATAAGCCAAAGTGCGGATGATTTAGGATGTGTCATATAACAATCAGTTATGGGCGCAATCACTCCATAAACGATAGACATTACTTGCTCGAAATTGTTCTTCTGGTCCAGACATGTTCCCGTTCTGGCAACGGTTAGAGACCAGTGAGTACAATCTATGCAGCTAGTGACCCATCATTTATCCCGCCGCACCTTTCTTCTTGGCCCCGCTGCCGCTGCTCTTGCCGGCTGCGCGACGAACAACCGAACGCCGGAGCAGATGACGCTCTCGAAGCAGGTTCAATCACCGTCGCCAATTTCATCAGATCCTGAGCTTCAAGCTCGTTATGCGGCATTCGAGGACGGAGGGCATTTCATACCTGCCATCCCCTACCAGAATATGGACCCGAAGTATTATCGCCAGCGTGTTGCTGACCCGACGGGAGAAAAGGCTGGCACGGTGGTCGTCGATACGCCCAACCGCTTCTTGTATCTTGTTGAAGAGGGCGGTACGGCCATGCGCTACGGCGTCGGCATAGGCCGAGATGGCTTTGCCTGGGAGGGCGAGGGTATCATCCACTGGCGCCAGCCATGGCCACGATGGAAACCTCCTGCAGAGATGATCGCTCGTCAGCCGGAGCTGGAAATATATTCCGTTGCAAACGGTGGCATGGATCCCGGGATCATGAATCCGCTCGGGGCACGGGCGCTCTACATCTTCCAGAACCGGCAAGACACTCTATATCGGTTGCACGGTAGTCCCGAGTGGCAGTCTATCGGCAAGAGCGTCTCTTCCGGATGCGTCAGATTGATCAACCACGACATCGTCGACCTTTATGGCCGAGTCCCCTATCATGCACCGATTGTCGTGCATCAGGAACCCTTTATCAGGGCGGTATAGTTTCCGAGATAAGATTCACTTGGCGGAACCGGAAGGTCTGTGAACGCCTTATACGGCAAGCGGTCGAGGACGCCTGATGAGAAGGGACCGCAATTACTCCCGTCGTCATCGTGAGTGGGAGGAGGTTCTTCGCAAGTGAGCCACTGCCCAGGAGCCTAGCTGGCATTAGAGGATAGCATGCAGAAAGAGCCCCGCCTATTCCAGGAGGCAGATAAGACCCTGACCGCCGCTGTCGATGAAGCCATTGAGCGCGCCGCCCAGACCGCAGGGCATGAACTTCAGTCGCTCGGTGTCGGCAGATCACCACAAGACTACTTCGCGGACGCCGTCCTCCGCCACCTGTTCCTGCGCCTGTGCGGGGCCGACTTGAGAACCAACACCGGCGGAGATCCAGAAACGGCATGGAAGATCCTCTATATGGGCCGCTCCGTTGCCCGTCACTGGGAGAAAGAGCGCGGCAATTCGGCAGCACTAGGGGGGAAGAAAGACCGGCAGGAGGATATCGAAAGAGACAAGAGTGAACGACAACAGCTGGCACTCTCCGCACAGAATTTCGTATTGAAAACTGTTGTTCGCGCTCTGGTCGATCACGCCCGTGCGTCGGATCCGGAAATCACAGATCGCCTCGAAGCGGTAATCGACGCCCGCCATGCAAGGCTTGAGGGCCTCTCCGACATCGACCGCGAGTTTACCGAAAGAGCGAAAAGCTACCTGTCGCTTCTCACCACGCCATCAGATTAGGCGCAGTGGCGGCACAACCACAGCTCACTGCAAACGCGCACGACCGCGAATATGGATGCAGGCAGCCCGGCAGAGCGCTCCGTCCATGTAGATGCGCAGGGAACATTGCGGCAACATTGCCTCGGCCGCGGTCACGACACCGCAGTGAACGCTAATCGTACGATCGCCCCACCGCTGGGGGACTCTGCGATCGTGATGCGGCCGCTATGGTGATCCATGACCTGTTTGACCAGGTTGAGACCCAAGCCAGCACCGGAAGAACGCGGCCGTAGCCGATGAAAGGGTTCAAGCACCCGCTCGTGTTCCTCTCCCGGTATGCCGGGCCCGTTATCCTCCACTTCCACGGAGGGGCCGTTGACCCGCACGATCACCTCGTCCCCGCCATGCTCGACAGCATTCTGGATGAGATTTGTGAGCGCGCGTTCTATCGAACCGGTATTGCCCATGATCATTCCGGGCTGTTGAACAAACACCTCGATGGTCTTGCCCGCCGCGATCAGCACTGGCGTCAGATCCGCCGCGACACTACGGGCGAGCGCGACCAGGTCGATCCGGTCACTCGGCGCGCCATTGTCCAATCGATGAAGATCAAGCAGTTGTTCGGATAGCGTCGCAAGCCGTGATATGTCCGGCAAGAGCGACCGCAGGCCTTTGTCGCTCGCGGTGTCGATCTTCATTCTCAAAATAGCGATCGGCGTACGCAGTTCATGAGCGGCCGACGCGATGAAGCGGTTCTGGCGATCATAACCTTCATCGAGACGGTCGAAAGCTTCATTGACAGCGCGGACGAGCGGGCCGATCTCCCGTGGAACCTTGTCTTCCGAGAGACGGAGGCCGCGGCGCCCGGCGTCGATCCGCTCTGCTTCCTCCGCAGTCTTTATGACGCCGGCCAAGGCACGCGTGATGATCATTGGCGTCACGACGACGGAGACGAGAGCCAGGGCGAGGAAAACGGCAGTCGCTACGAGATTGGATGCTATTGTGATGAGCGCTGTGAAGGGTTGGACCCGACCATGCGCAATGATCTTCATATCGCCAGCGGGGCCGGATTCCCGTCGAACGAGGGCGGAAAGGGTAAAGGGATCGAACTGCCCGCGCATGTCTGCCGAAGACAGTTTGTCGAGGTGGGGAACGAGAGGAGCGTACTCCGCCGGCACCTGGCCGAAGGCAACCACACTGTCGTCGCTAAGCCGGGCCGCGAACCAGAGATCCGGCGACTCCTCTCGAAGCTTCGCCAGCTCGGGCGTCACTTCCACTATTGGTGCTCCAGCCGCATCCCGAACGATTGAGTTTGCCGCGACTTTTACGACGGCCTCCTCGACATACATCCCGTCAAGAGACGAATTTACGAAAAAGATAATGAAGCCGATGGCGGCGGCCGCGACCGTCAGAAACTGGAGGATCAGCTGCCTTGCAACGAGGCGCGTCTTCAATGATGGCTGACAGCGCTTCAATCCTGTGCCCTGAGCAAATAGCCCACTCCTCTGACCGTATGAATCTCGACGCCGGCACCAGCTTCGCTGAATTTTCGACGCAAGCGTGAGATGTGGGAATCGAGTGTGTTCGACTGGATAGCGTCGTCGAAGCCGTAGACTGCTTCCTCGATCGTCTCGCGCAGGACAACGCGCCCGCGACGCCGAATCAACGCAGTGAGTACTGCAACTTCACGCCTTTGCAGTACCAACTGCGTTCCGTGAACCCGTGCTTCGCCAAAGGCCATGTCGAATACGAGGTCACCGACGACGATCTCGTCTGGTGCAAGTTCGTTCGGGCGGCGCTGCACGGCCCGGATGCGAGCAAGCATTTCCGCCAGGTCGAAAGGCTTCACCAGGTAATCGTCGGCACCATCGTCGAGCCCGGCTACTCGGTCGGTCAACTCCCCACGGGCGCTTAAGACGATGATCGGCACGCCCGGATTGTCTGCCCGCAGCTGCGGAATAAGGCTGAGGCCGTCGCCGTCAGGGAGTGTACGATCAAGCAGAACGAGCTCGTGCAGGTGCGACCGGGATGCTTCACTGGCAAGCGAAATGCTAGTCACCCAGTCGACCACGAAGCGATCGCGTTCGAGGGCGCCGCGCATTGCTTTGGCGAACTCCACCTCGTCCTCGACCAGAAGTATCCTCATGCTAGTGCTCCCGCAAAGTGGGAAGGTGCGCCTTAATCCGCGAAGAGCCCCTCTTGCCACCGAGTTGTAGCTTTCTAATACCGATACGCCGCATTTTCCCTGATTTGCCCAGATTTGACACGTATCTGGGGGCTTCGACGGAAAGCTGAGATGACGATCTTCGCCGCAGCCGCCATGGCCGTCGACCTGGAGCGTACGCGAAAGCCGGCAGGTGCTCACACGGTCGCTCGGCCTTACGGTCGGGCGCGTAGATGGGCGACGGCGGGGCGGATCAGGGCGCTTCCCGGGTTTCAGAGATCGGAGTTGGCTACGCTGAGTGGGACAGATGCTGGCGATGACCCGTTTCAGCGGCCTGTGTGATCGCCTCGAGCACCCGGTGACGGTCGAGCGCGACCGCGAAGTCCGGCGCATCGGCGGTTCCATCGCGGAGGTCGGCGGCGAACTGGGCGTAGAGGCGGGCGACACCAGCCGCGGGTGCGTCGAGTTGCAGGTCGGGAGCCGCATATGCGGGCGGGACCTGTAGCCGCTGGACAGGCTCGCTGCCGCGGCGCAAAGTGATGGTCACATCGCCGAAGTGGATGTAGCCCGATGCCGTCTCGACGCGCAGACTGCCTTCGGTGCCTTGGATCTCCCACACCATCGCCGAGCCGGCGGACTGCCCGGCACTGTAGTGCAGCGAAGTGACGATCCCGCCTTCGAGAACGCCGGCGACGACGATCTCGTCCGGCGCGTCCTTCGGGAGGGACGTGCCATCCGAGAGGCGGACACCGTCGCCTCGCTGATTGGCGACGACGGCGGACAGGCTCTCAAATGCGCCGAGTACGTGCGCGAGCGGTTGGAGCGCGTGGCCGAGCATGATGCTTTGAAGCGTGGCGCCATTCTCTGCGCGAGCCATGTACTCGAACGGCGGGTCATATCGGCCGACCCACATGGCGTCGGTCAAATGCGCTCGGATGCTCGTGCTGAGCGGCATGCCGATCACGCCCTGCTGGATGAGGTCGCGAAGGTAACGGATCGGCGGGTGCAGGCCGCCCTGCAACCCGATGACCGTCTTGAGCTGCCGTTCGCGGGCAAGCCCCCCTAGCGCTTCGGCTTCCAATAGGTTTCGCGCGAGCGGCCATTCGCAATAGACCATCTTGCCCGCGGCGAGCGCGTCAGAAACGATCTGCTTGTGCTCCGGCACCTTAACCGCAACCACCACCAAGTCGACCTCCGGCCGCAGGACCAGCGCCTGGTGTGTGTCAAAGGCAAGATCGGCGCCTAGTCGGCTAGCGGTCGCGTTCGCACTCTCTATACGAGTCGTGCTGACAGCGCGGATCTGGAACGCATCGAGCGCCCGCAGCGCCGGGGCGTGAGCAATTCCGCCCCAGCCTCGATCAGCACTGGCGCCGACGATGCCAACGCCGATCCGGGTGTTTGCTGAATTTGTCATGTAGGCGTGCTCCTGTCTGGTGCAACCCGGGCAATGCTCGCCGTGCTGCTTCACCATGGTTTCGTTTCCGGACAAATGCTTGGGCGCATAGCGGGTGACCAATCATTGCCGTTCGCGTTGCGGCTGCGTGGGTTTGAGCCCAAGTAAGGCAAACGCAGGTAATTAAACGTGAGTCCAATGGGCCTCGAGTTCGCGCGCGACATCGGCCGGACGCTCTATCATCGGCCAATGTGAGCTGCGCAGCTTCACGACGGCGCGTGCGCGTGTGGCATTGCCGAGCTCGTCGGCGAAGCGGTGCGGCAAAAACGGATCGTCCAGGCCCCAGATCACCAGCGCTGGCGCGGTCATGCTGCTCAAACCCGGCTTCCACTCCGCGCCGACCTCGATTGCGGAACGGTAAAGTGCGAGAATGCTTGCCCGCATAGTGGCATCGAGATGCCGAACCGATTCATCCGCTGCATCTCGCGGCATCTGCGCCTCGACGAGCTTCGCCGCAAATTCCTCGAGGTCGAGGTCCTTCATCCATTGCTCGCCTTCACCTGGCGTCTGCCAGATCTTGGCGAGATAGTGCCATGGGTATTCTGGATCGATGGGCCCGCTGATTCCGGTCCAGGTTCGCACCAGATCGGGGCGGACCGACGCGAGGCGCCCTGTCAGCAGGCAGCCCCAGTCATGACCGACCAGGTCCACGGGTTCGCCGATCTGCTCGACCTGCTTGATCAACCAGTCGAGATACTCCTCCTTGGTCGAGGCGAAGCCTGACGGCAGCGGCGTGCCAAAGCCCGGGAGATCAAGCGCGACGATATCGGTGCGCGCCAGATGTGAGCGAACGGGATCCCAAAGGCGATGGGTGTCAGGAACACCGTGAACGAGGACTGCCGGCATGAATATCTCCTTGTGAGCGATGTGTGGAAGATAATCGCCTCTATCGCGTTGCAGTAGCTGGCAGACATGGAACATGGGGTTGCAGTTTGAGGAACCCAGGCGAACGACGGCCATATATCCTGCAATGATCAGGTAATGATTACGAACTGCGATTGCTCGGCGCATTCAGAAGCCAGCCCGGATACTCGATCGGCAGGTGGCTGGCGGAATCGAGTCGTGCCATGTCGTCCGGGTCAAGCTGGACCTCTGTGGCCTGAACGTTTTCGCGCAGCTGCTCGACCCGTTTGGCGCCGATGATGACGGTCGACACTACCGGTTGTTTGAGGAGCCACGCGATCGCGACCTGCGCGGAACTGCGATCATGCTTGCAGGCAACGTCCTTGAGGACGCGGATCAGCGGCTCACCCCGGACGCGGTCGATCGGCGGGAAGTCGAGCTCGGTCTGCCGCGCGCCTTCGGGATGTCCGCCGTCGGCGTACTTTCCGGTCAGATAGCCGCCGGCGAGCGGGCTCCATACCATCAAACCCACCTGCTCGGAGGCGAGGAGTGGCACGATCTCGCGCTCCACGTCCCGGCCGACGAGCGTGTAATAAGCCTGCAGCGAGGTGATCGGCGCCAGATTTCGCGCGCGCGTAATGCCGATCGCCTTCATGATCTGCCAGGCGGCCCAGTTTGAAAGCCCGATGTAGCGGACATCGCCTGCACGAACCAGGGTGTCGAGCGCCTCCAGCGTTTCCTCCATCGGGGTCGCCGGGTCGAAGGCATGAATCTGGTAGAGATCGATATGGTCGAGCCCCAACCGGCGCAGACTGGCGCGGCACTCGCTCAGGATGTGAAGCCGAGACGCGCCGCCTCGGTTCGGTCCATCGCCCATGGACGACGCCACCTTCGTCGCAACAACCACATCGTCCCGCGCCACACCCAAATTTTTGAGTGATCGACCCAGGATCTCCTCGCTTCGGCCATGCGCATAGATGTTGGCCGTATCGAAGAGGTTGACGCCCCCATCCAGCGCGGCGCCGATCAGCGTATCCGCATCGTCCTGCCCCAGTTTTCCGACCTGTCCCCACAGACCGTCCGATCCACCGAAGGTCATCGCACCGAAGCAGAGCTCGGACACGAACAGTCCGCTGCTGCCAAGCTTGCGCAATCGCATACCACATCTCCTTGTCTTGATGGCCCGGCGCGTAGAACGTGACGCCGGGTCCCGTTTAATGATCAGGTCAGCCGAGATCGCGCTGCCGCTCGCCCGTTCGGGCTGCGCGCTCCACCGCAGCAACCAAGCGGCTGTTGCGAAGCGCGTGATCGAATCCCGGCGTCTTGTAAGTGCCTGCGATCAGGTCACGCGCGAGCGAGGCGTAGACTTCCCCGACGTTGATCGCAGCGCCTGCCCAGAAGTCCGCGGCGGTCGGGCCGACACCTGTCGCGATCGGTGCGTCGGGTGGTGTGAATGCGACGGTCGCCGTGAGGCTGAGATCGCCGACCTGTGCGCCGGCGAGGTGATTGCCGGTCAGGGTCAGCCGCCCCTCGCTTCCCCGAATCTCGAAAGTGAAGCGTGCGTCTCCGGCCGGAACGCCGGCGAGCACCTGGACCGACACCGGCGCTCCGCTCGCTGTCTTGGCGATCAGGTCGAGATGGTCCGGGATCTCGCGGGCCGAAATCTCCCTGGTATCGACGACCTCGATCTCCGGCCAGAGGAGCGCGACGCGAGCGTCGACCTCGGTGATGTTGCCCAAAACCGCTTCGATCACGTCGAGGACATGGGCGCTCGTGATCGTCATGAAACTCGCGCCCGACGCGGCCTTGTTGAAATAGTCATAATTGCTCGTCGTCTGGGGCCCGTAACCGAACGTCGTCGCGTCGACGCGGGCCGACAGAAGACGCCCAAGCTTGCCGGACGTGACCAGCTCCGCGGCGCGGCGCACAGCCGGATTGTGGCGGCCCTGCAATCCGATCGCGGTATGAAGCGACTTGGACGCGGCTGCCATTGCCTCGGTTTCCGCTAAGGTCGATCCGAGCGGTGACTCTGAATAGACCGCCTTGCCCGCTTTCAGCGCTGCCATTACCAGGTCATAGTGCGCCGGAACCTTCACGGCGACGGTTACGACGTCGATGCCGTCGTCGCGAATGAGCTCATAGGGATCGGCGTACCAACGTTCGGCGCCGAACGCCTCGGCCGCAGCCCTCGCGCTATCTTCCCGGCGTGTAGCCACGCCTGCCAGCACCAGCGATGGCTGCGCCGCAAGCGCCGGGACGTGTGATGCGCCAGCCCAGCTCGCCTGCGTATCCGCGCCGATGATCCCGACACGAAACTTCCTGTCTGTCATGATTATGCTCCCGCATTGATATTCGAGCGCTCATTGGCGCTGTCGCCGGGCATTTAAACGGGCGGGATCGATATCTTGAAATCGATATGTGATATGCATCATCATCCATCGCATGGATGACTAGCCGTGAGGCCTGCCTCAGTAATATTGCAGTCGGAGGTCGGCGCAGACCTGTTCAGAGCCTTGCCACACGTGCGGGAAGGCGCCGGTAAGGCAGCTGCGGAGCCAGCGCTGTGCCGGATGCGCGTCATTGCGGCGATGCCAGTTCAGGACGAACGGAACGGGATTCAGCCGCAGCGGAAAGTCCCGCACCGTGAGCTGCTCCGAACAACCCGATCGCCTGACGACGCTCTCGAGAACGGTTGCCACCATGTTGGAAGCGGCGACGAGTTCCGGCGCGCTCGCCATATGCTGAACCGTGACTGCGACCCGGCGCTTCAGGCCCTTGGTGGCGAGCGCGGCGTCGGCCACGTCCAGCCCTTCGTTCTCCGGCGAGACCAGGATGTGTGGCATTGCCAGAAACTGTTCCATGTCGAACGGCTGGTTTGCCGCAGGATGGTCTCTGCGCAGGATGCACACGAAGCGATCCTGAAACAAACGGGCGCTCAGGATTCGGCCGGTCTCGACCGGCGGAATTCCGACCGCCATGTCAACCTCGCCGGCGTCCAGCATGCGCGTGGCCTCGTCCCGGCTCCCATAGTCGCGAACCCGAAGGTCAACGAACGGCGCCCGGTCGGCGAGGATCCGGATCAGAGGCGGAAGAACCACGCTTTCGGTATGCCCCGAGAGCCCCAGCGAGAACGTCATCGCCGCAGCAGATGGATCGAACTCTTGGGTGAATTCCAGCGTTTGCTGAATGTTGCGCAGTGCCAGCGAGATCGGCTCCGCCAATTCCAGCGCGCGTGGCGTGGGCTGGAGGCCGTTGGGTCCCCTGACGAACAATTCGTCCCGCAGCAATCCCCGCAGACGACTGAGGGCGGCGCTCATTGCTGGTTGCGTGCGTCCGATACGTTGGCCGGCACGCGTGACGTTTCGCTCGGCGATCAACGCGTCGAGCGCCACGAGCAAGTTTAGGTCGATGCCGTGCAAATCCATCATGTGGATATATATTCGAATGTGTTATCAGCGACAAGCATGGCGCTGCCCGTCAGACGGTCAAGACGGGAAGACCCGTCAGTCGCCGGCTCTCCATGTCGGCGTGCGCTGCACCGATCTGGTCGAAGCGATAGCGGACGGCTTCGAGGTCGCTGAAAAGATCTCCCCGAACGGCATCCCAGAGCTGTTCCGTAGCGCCCGCGACGGTTCCGCCATGCACATACTGCGGGGTTCCGCCGGCACGGATCTGGATGCCGCGCGACGCGATCTGATCGGTCGCTGCCGTAGGCTGCCCCGACGCAGCGCCGATCGCCGCGATCACGCCGCCATCGCGCACGGCGGCAACGACCACTGGAAAGGTCGCTTTCCCGACAAAGTCATAGACCACATCGACACCGGCCTGCGCGATCGCGCGGATCTTGGTGGACAGCTCCGGGTCGCTTGCGAGGAACGCGTGGGTCGCGCCCGCCTCGACTTTGGCGAGCTTCTCATCCGTCCCGGCCACGCCGATCACCGTCGCGCCGAGCGCTCGTGCCCAACGCGAAAGAATTGAACCGACACTGCCCGATGCGCCGAGCACGAGGATGACTTCGCCGGCGGTGATCCGGTGCAGCGCATACAACCCCATCCACGCGGTCAGGCCCTTCGCCAGGAACGTTGCCGCGACCTCGTTGGAGATGTCATGGGGCAGCCGAACCAGATTCTCTGCGGGTTTCAGTGACGCGGTGGCATAGGCCCCCTCGACGAAGAAATAAGCGGCGCGGTCGCCCCGTTCGAACCCCTTCACGCCCGGTCCGACAGCGTCGATCACGCCCGCCGCCTCGAAGCCCGGCGTGGCGGGCAGGCGCATCGGGAAGTGCCCCGTGCGCACCATCACGTCGACATAGTTGATGCCGATAGCATCCTGGACAAGTCGTACCTGACCCGTCCCGGGTGATCCGACGTCCGTCTCGACGATCTTGAGGACGGCGGGCGTGCCGATCGACTGCATTTCGACTTTTCTGGCCATAACCATTTCCCTCGGATGTTGCCGGACAACGATCTTCACGCGTGGGCGACCGGTCGCATCGTGCCGGCGTGCGGAAATTTCCCGTGGCGATAGGCGGCGTAGTAGCCTGCGAGTTCGTCCCGAGACCCCGCGATGAACGGTCCTTGCGCGACGACGTCGATGCTCTGCGGCTGCCCGGCATACAGCAGGACCCGCGCGCCGCGATCGCCTGCGCGCAGCGTGAGCGAACTCACGCCATCGCCCATGGGCGACGTCCAGCCTACCGAACCCGTGGCGAGCGGCGCGCCGGTGGCGCCGGCCTTCACCTCGCCGTCGATCGTCACGACGAAAGCGTTGTAGGAAGCCGGCAGTTGCGGCGCGAAGGCGACTCCAGCTTCCAGATGGATGTCGATCAACGTGACAGGCACCGCGTTCAAGGTCGGTGCCGCTGTATCCCCAAGCTGGCCGCTGTAGACCGTCGCCGTGACCCCCGGCTCAGCGTGCACCGGCATATCGACACGGCGCAGGACCTGCACCCGGGGGGGCATGTTGCGCTGCGCTTCCGGCAGGATCAGCCAGAGCTGGAACAGACGCATCCCCGTCGAGACCACCGCATTCTCCGAGTGGACGATGCCGCTGCCCGCGGTCATCCACTCCACATCGCCTTCCTCCAGCCGGCCGCCGGTATCCTCCATCGTGCCTTTGAGCATGAAGGTTACGCTTTCGAGGCCGGCATGGGGATGTGCATCGCCGAAACGTCCCTCCAGTGTGATGTTGTCGTCGGCCATCAGGAAGAACGGATCGGTCGAGGCAAGGTCGCCGGGCGCGATCACCAATGCGGCCTTGTGCCGCTCGCCGTCGAAGCCCGGGCCGAGTGGAGGTATGCTTGTGACGCGGTCAATCGATCTCTGCAGCATAATTCTGGTCCTTCTCGTAACTTGGGACCGAGTTCGCCGCGATCGGCGCCACCTCGGCATCATCGCCAATCATCTCGGATCGGACCGGCCTCGATCAAGATAGGGGTTCGAGAACCCAGTGTTGCGCAACGAGGAACCCAAAGATGCGTGAAGAAGTGCAACCGATCGACTAGGACCAAGCGACATTCAGGATTCGCTAATCACCTGATGGCTGATTCATAGGACACCGTGTTTTGTTGGCATGGTGTCTGAGAATGGCTGCGAAGCGATATGAGTTGAACGATGTGCAATGGTCGAGGATTGCGGCTCTTTTGCCTGGAAAGGCGAACGATCCTGGCCAGAATATGACAAGGACGCGTGGACGCTATCTGAGGCTGCCTGCAAATCGGGCGCTAAGACGCTCACTACGGAAATATTCAGTGTAGAAGTCAATGAAAGCGCGGGTTTTCAGCGGTTGGAGCACGCGGGCTGAATAGTACAGCGAGATAGATCCGGCATCGGCATACCACTTCGGAAGGATACGTTCGAGCGCACCACTTTCCATATGCTGCAGCACATCGGGTACGGCCAGCAATGCTATGCCCAGCCCCGCGATCGCCGCCTGCGCCATGGGCGCGGCGTCGCTCATCACGATCGTTTCGTTGAGCAGCGCGCGCTCTTCGCGCCCTTGGGCGTCGCGCATTATCCATTGCCTAATCCGGCCCGAATTCGAGGACCGCATCAGTATTCCGGCATGATCGGCCAGATCAGCGGGGCTAGTCGGCCGGCGACGTCCAGCGAAATAGCCAGGCGATGCGACCGCGATAACGTGAACCGGTGCGAGCGTCGTGGAAACGATGCCCGGATTGAGTTCGAAACCACCGCCGATCGCGGCGTCGAAACCCTCGGCGATAAGATCGACCTTGCGGCTGTCGAAATGCCAGTCGGGTCTGACGCCCGGATAACGGGCCAGAAAGTCGGGCAGTGCGGGTAGAACGTATCCCATAGCGAACGTTAAACTCATGCTGAGCTTCAGAACGCCGACAGGCTCACCCTTCGTTTGTGATGCCCCGTCGATTGCCCCCTGAAGGTGGTTCAGGCTGTCGCCGATGCTTGCCAGAAAGGACTCCCCCGCCTCGGTCAAGGTCAACTTCCGCGTCGAGCGGTGAAACAGCCGTATGCCGAGGTTCCGTTCCAGCATCGCAACGTTCCGGCTGACTGCGGCCGGTGTGATCGAGAGACGCCGAGCAGCCCCGGAAAAGCTGCTCGCTTCCGCGCTTCGAACGAACGCTTCTAGGTTTGCCAGCGTCTCCATAATAAGCAACCTTCAAACATTGATTGAAACTAAAACAATTCATCTATGACTTATGCTGCGTGTATTTGCCAGCCATATTCCAGTCAACAGCAGCACCGGTTTTCTGCGACGCCAACCGCATCAGGCCAAGGATGCAGCGGGAAAACCGACCGTCGCGGATACAATTCTCACCGCACCGTAAAGGACTGGATCATGACCGTTGGAATTATCGGAGCCGGCAATATAGGGGGCGCATTTGCCACGGCGCTCGGCAAGGCAGGAATCGAAGCCGTGATCGCAAACAGCCGTGGACCGGAGAGCCTCACTGCGCTTGTTTCAAAGCTTGGCAGCACAATCCGGGCTGGAAGCGTCCAAGAGGCCGCGGCGCAAGACATCGTTCTCGTGGCAGTCCCGTGGTCAAAGATACCTGGCGCGCTCGCCGGTTTCAACTTCGACGACAGGATCGTAATCGACGCCAACAACTCCATCGAAGCGCCGCTTTACAGGCCGGCGGACCTTGGCGGCCGCACCTCTACGGATATTTTCACCGCCCTTGTGCCAGGCGCGCGCGTCGTCAAGGCGTTCAACCACCTGACGCCAAAGCAACTGTCGGGCGACCCCCAATCGGAAGGCGGCAGGCGCGTCCTGTTTTATTCGGGCAACGATATGAGAGCGAAGGCGGAGGTCGCCGCCATCATTGATCGCATCGGCTTCTTCGGGATCGATCTCGGCGCGCTTGCGGTCGGCAGCCAGCTGGTTCAGTTCCCGGGCGGCCCGCTGCCCGCTCTCAACCTCGTCAAGTTCGACTGAACATCGCTGCGCTCCATCCGTCTGCGATCGGAAGCGCCGCGCGCCATCTCAAACCCGGAGACAATATCGTGACAAGATTTATTCAAATGCAGTCGACCGGCGGCCCGTCGGTCTTGCAAGTCATCGAGAAAGACCTGCGCGCGCCACGTGCCGGCGAGGTCAGGCTCATTCAAGACGCGATCGGCCTCAACTTCGTCGATACGATGATACGAAAAGGCCAGTATCCGATGGCTTTGCCGGCGGTCCCCGGTTTTGAAGCGGCCGGGACGATCACCGAGGTCGGATCCGGCGTCGAGGGGCTGTCGATCGGCGACCGGGTCGCTTACTTCTTTTCGGAAGGCGCATATGCCACCGAGAGGATTATTCCGACCGCGCCGCTCATCCGGCTGCCCGCCGATATCTCGAACGAGACTGCGGCGACCTTCCTGGCGAAGGGTGGGACGGCCTGGATGGGGATGCGTGGTCTCCACGATCTCAAATCCGCCGACACGGTGCTGGTACTTGGGGCATCGGGAAGCGTGGGCGCTATCCTGTCTCGCTGGGCAAAGTCGCTGGGCGCAACCGTGATCGGCGTCGCCGGATCGCCGGATAAGTTCGACAAGGTCGCGGCCGGTGCCACCCATGCCCTCCGCGCTGGCGAGCCAGATATCGCCGCCAAGATCCGTGCGATCGCACCTGACGGTGTCGATGTCGTCTATGATTTGGTCGGCCGGGCGACCTTCGCGCTTGGCGTGTCAAGCGTCCGTGATGGTGGAGTGATTGCCGCGATGGGAGCCGCGTCGGGTCAGCCAGCGCCGGCCCCCGATCTTGTGCGACGGGGGGTAGATGTCCGCAGCGGTGGTACCCCTCAATATGTCCGGGGACCGGCAGTCGAGATCGCAACTTCCCAGCTATGGGATGCGCTGCGCTCAGGAATTTTCGATGATCTCGAAACCACACGCTATCCGTTCGATGAGATAGCCCGAGCGCATGACGACATGGACAACCGCCGCTTGAGCGGTCTGCCGGTCCTGATCGCGTAACCGAAAATAATCGTACGGCGGCAAGCCGCACGGACGCCCTCCGCAATTCGGCCGGGCGAACATTTCCCCTGTCGATAACGAAAGGAATGATCGATGAGTGAACTAGCAGGTAAACGTGCGCTGGTGACTGGCGCGTCCCGCGGCATTGGCGCCGCGATAGCGATCGCTCTGGCCGAAAAAGGCGCCGACGTTGCGATCACGTACGAACGCGCCGCTGATCGGGCAGCGCAAGTTGTCGCGACGATCGAAGGCAAAGGGCGCAAGGCGGTGGCTATCCAGGCTGATAGTATGGACCCCGAGGCGGTCAAGCGGTCGGTTGATCAAGCGGCGCAGGCATTGGGCGGCCTCGACATATTGGTGAACAACGCGGCTATCGCGATCTATAAGGATGTGGCGGACTTCACCCTCGCCGAGATCGACGCCCTTTTTGCTGTCAACGCTCGCTCACCGATCCTGGCATCGCAAGCCGCGATGCCGTATCTTGGCAAAGGTGGCCGGATCGTCACAATCGGCTCCGCAGGCGCAGAACGCATTGTCGGACCGTCGACGGTTTATTCAATGACCAAATCGGCACTTCAATCATTTACCCGCGGTCTGGCGCGGGAACTTGGCCCCCGTGACATCACTGTCAACCTCATTCAGCCGGGATCAACCAACACGGAAATGAACCCGGCCGAGGGCGAGTTTGGAGATTTCCAGCGTGCCCTAATTCCGCTCGGCCGGTACGGCGAGCCGGAGGATGTCGCGGCTGCGGTAGCATTCCTCGCATCTGGTGCGGCCCGACAAATCACCGGAACCATCCTGACCGTTGATGGCGGCACGCTGACCTAAACACACGCCAGCGGGTCCGTGACTTGTAAGATAGGAGAGTGGGAGCTAACTAGATATTACCACCTACTAGCTCCCCACTCTCATTCCACTTTGCACCATCATCAAATAGCGTGTTCGAACGGCGTCCAGGTCGCGTGTCTTTCAGGAGCGGACCGGCCCGTCGCGCGGGGAAGCAAGCCACAGCGGCGGCCCGCCTCGATGCCTCTTTCGGACGCCACCCTACGCGGCATCCTGGAGGAGACGGGGCTCGTCACCACGGAGAACGTCGGCCGGGTGCGGACCTGCAAGCTCGGCCTGCTCGGACTGGAGGAAGAGGCGGCATGGATCGAGGGGCACGCTTAAGGATTCCGGTCTCGAAAAAATCCTGATGCAATCGACCTATGGCGCAATGGAGGGCGACGGCATCGGCGATCTCACGGTGCTCTACGAGTCCGAGCGCCTGGCGGAGGCGAGCGCCGTTCCGGCCGCCATCAACCGCGCGGCCTATTTCTACACCAACCTCGACATGCTGCTGGAACCGGCAAGGCAAGGATCCCCACGCGCCGCCCGGAACTTCTGCCCGAATTCGTCATAAACGGGCGCTGCAAAGCCCCTGCTGCCGCTCAAGATCAGAACTGCCGGACCGGTTGCGTTTGCGCAGTTCCCGAAGCTCTCGACCAAAATCTCCCACTCGGCGTTGGCACGGTAAATTGCTGCCGCGTCGATTGGGCGGTGGCTACCGAAAACAAAGAAATGATGAAGGCGGCAATAGTGATTTTGAATAGACGCATGAAGCACGACAGGACAGAAATAAAATCTCGCGATTCTTCACGAGCTACGCTCCACCAATTGCCCGCCGCCGACAAGGTTCTAGTTCAGTTTCGACGCCTCCAGAGAGCAGACCTATCGCTACATACGCCGAAGCGTCTTGCCCTAGCGGCCAAGGTTGGCGTTGCCACCTTGCTTTGCTGCCCAATATGCCGAGACTGGTGAATCTCAAGGAGTTCAACCATGTCGCTGCGCCAGCCCGGCCAAGTTCGATTTCCCTTTCACTCACAATTGCCAAGGGATGACGGCTGTGGAGTTCGCGTCCTGCAAATGCTCACTGGCATGACCTATGATCAGGTCGCGGCCATGGTGGATTGGGGCGAGAGGTCAGTCCACTATACGAGGTGGGATGACGTCTGCCGGGTGTTGAGGTCCCTCGGCTGGCCTATCGGCGCGCCGATAAGAACCAGCGAATGGAGTGATATTCAAGGTGTGGCCGTGGTCCACGTCGATGGGGACCATTTCCTGCTCTATGACTCGGTCAATCGTCTGTTTTACGATCCAGGAGAACCGGAGGGGCCGGCTGTGGTCACCAGCCATACTCCAACCAGCTATCTGACGGTTCAGCCTGGGGAACGTGCGCCGGCTCGATGAAATGGCCACTTCGGGCTGATCTTGGTCGATAGGTCAGGTCGGGCCGGGACGTCTGCTTTGGCCGCTTCGCCCTGACTTCGCTCGGCCTCTACGCTGCACTCGCGATCGATCATCTTCTAGTTTCAGACCGCGGCACCGTATTGTTGCTGCGCGCCGCCAGCGGGTTCATCCCCGTCGCGCTGATCCCACTTTGCCTCTTCCATATGATGCAGGCCTTTCCCGAGAGATGGCGTTTGCGAGGACTGGTGCTCGGCATCGGCGTGACGCAGTGCGCAGTTCCGTTGGCACGGCTCCTCTCGCCATTATTGCTCGCCAGCCAGGGATGGCGTTCGCTTTTCCTGTTCGAAGCCGGTCTGGCCCTGCTGTCGTTCGCCGCCGTGGAGCTGCTGCGTCTGCCGCAGGCCGAGCGAGATCGGGTCTTCTGGCCGCTTGACCTGCTTACCTCCGTGCTGATGGGCGGTGGGCTGGCGTCGGTCGCGGCGATGCTGGGACTAGGCCGCTGGGAAGGATGGCTCCAGGCGCCGTGGATAATTATCTCGCTCATCGTCGCCATCGCAGCCTTGCTGACAGCTGGCGCGATTAAGACCCGTCGTACGACGCCGCTGCTCAATTTGCGCTGGCTTGGACGCGGCGAGGTCGCGCGGTTCGCTGTGGCCGTTTTCCTGGCGCGGATCGTTTTGGCCGAACAGGATGTCGCAAGGGCTACGGTGCGGTCGCTCGGCGGCACGACGCGTGAACTTTTCACGCTTTCGGCGATCATGTTGACCGCGCCGCCTGCGGCGTCCTCGCCAGCGCCTTCTCGATGAACGTCGAGAAGGTTGCGCGGCCGATGATGCTGGCCATCGGGATCGTGGCGATCGCGGCCCTTGGCGAGAGCACCACTGCGAATTCGCTTGATCTGTCGCGCTTCTATGTGTCGCAGGCGGGGACCGCGTTTGCTGGGACCTTCTTCCTGGGTCCGGCTGCTGCTCGGCATCACCAACCCACGTCAGTACGGCAGCAGGGAATTGATCAGCTTCATCGCGCTGTTTGGCGTCGTGAACGCACTCGGCGCGCTTGCCGGACCTGCGCTCCTGGGAAGCTACATGGACGGGCGCTTGGCAGCTGGCGATGCTCCGCTCACGGCACAATCCGATGCGCACCGCCTCGCAGCCGCACTGGCGGCGCTCACGACGGCATATCTGGCGGTTATCCTCGCTTTACGCATCCGGCGGAAGATGGCGGAACTGCGGATTCAGCGCAGCGCCAACACAGTCGATCAGCCCGCGGCCGCGGGCGGCCCTCATGGTGCATCGAGTGATGGTGGCTGGCAGCCGCCACGCCCTGGCCGAGGTGTTACTACCGCACTGGCCGCGATGGCGATTGGTGGTGCCCTGCTGGTTCTGGCGGCCTGGAGATTGCCTGACCCGCGAACGACTCAGATTTCCCGGTCGAACTTCTCGTAGAGGAAATCCACCAATGCTCGCACACGCGCGATACCGGCCCGCGCGGGCGGCATGAATATCTGGAGATCACCCCCTTCGTGCGGGAAATCGGGCAGGACCGCTTCGAGTTCACCTCGCTCCAGAAGGCCTTCAACCATGAACAGTGGAAGAAGTACAATCCCCAGACCTGCACGCGCGGCGGCCAGGAGCATCTGCCCGTTATCGGTGCAGAACCGGGAGCTGGTGCGCACGTGCTCCGAGCCTTCGCGGCCCTGAAAGCGCCAACGGCCGGAATCCAGCGCGTAGAGGATGGTTTCGTGCGCCGCCAGGTCAGCGGGGACCGCAGGGCGTCCGCGCGCATCGAGGTAGGCCGGGCTGGCTACCACTGCCCAGCGAACCTTCGCAAACTTGCGGGTGATGAGAATCGAATCCGGAACAGCGCCGGGCCAGATCGCAAGATCGTACGCCTCGGCGACCATATCCACTTGACGATCGGTAAAGCGAACATCGAACTGGATAAGCGGATAAAGTAGCGCGAATTCCGCCAGCAGCGGAGCTAGCAGAAACTCGCCAAAGGCTGCCGGAACCTGAATTCGCAGTTGGCCGGAAATCTCGCTGGTCGACTTGCTGACGACCTCCTGCGCCGATTCCAGTTGCAATAGGCCTGCGGCCGCATGCGCATGATATTCGCGACCAATATCGGTTAACCTCGTGCCCCTCGGCGTGCGGGTCAGCAACTGAGCACCAAGAACGGCCTCGAGCCGACTGACGCGTCGGCTCACGATAGATTTGACGATGCCGAGGCGCGCTGCAGCATTGGCAATGCTTCCGGTCTCCACCACTCGGATGAATGCAATCACGTCCAACAAATCAACGGGCCCGGGTTCCGGCATCAGCAACTCCACGTTTCTACCTTGGCGGCTACTGCAACACTACAGGATCGGTATTTTCGAGGAAAGGGCTGCGGAAACAACATCCGCCTCCCTTGCAATCGAACTCCCTGGAGGCCGCCGATGACAAGTTCGCGAAACTCTGAAGCAGCGAATATTCCCCGCGATCCGCATGGGCAGAGCACGACCACCCGTGCTCGCGCAGCGGTGGTCGAGAAAAAGGATGCACCCTTCGTGATGCAGGATGTGACAGTTGAAGCGCCCCGGCCAGACGAGGTGCTCGTCCGCATGGTCGCGACGGGGATCTGTGCGACCGATGCCCATGTCCGGCAACAGCTGATGCCGACGCCACTACCGGCTATCCTCGGCCACGAGGGAGCGGGCATCGTCGTGCGTACTGGGACGTCGGTCACCCACCTCAAGCCAGGGGACCATGTCGTACTTTCCTACCACTCGTGCGGACAGTGCAAACCCTGCCTGTCGTCTCACGCCGCGTATTGCGAGAAAGTGTGGGAGGCCAACTTTGCGGGTGCAAGGTTGGATGGCTCCATCGGTGTCGAGCGGAACGGCGCGGACGACCTGCACGCCCATTTCTTCGGCCAATCCTCGTTCGCGACCTATGCGCTTGCGCATCAGCGCAACACCATCAAGGTGCCCAGCGACATTCCGCTGGAGATCCTGGGGCCGCTCGGCTGCGGCTTCCAGACCGGCGCTGGTGCAATCCTGAAGGCAATGAAGGTTCCAGTCGGCGCCACGGTCGCCGTCTTCGGCGTGGGCGCAGTCGGCCTTGCCGCGATCATGGCCGCCAAGGTCGCCGACGCGGCGACGGTCATTGCCATCGACGTGAATGCGGAACGCCTGGAGCTCGCCAGGGAGCTTGGCGCGACCCACGCCGTCAATGCGGTCGGCCAAGCGGACGTATCCGCCGCGATCCGACAGCTCGAGCCGAGGGGCGTCGAGTTCGTCCTGGACACCAGCGGGCGAGCCGCCAATCTCGATGCGGGAGTTGGGGCCCTCGCGCCGATGGGGCATTTCGGCTTCGTCGCCTTCAACGCCCATTCGGGCGCGATGGTGGACGCATCGCGTCTGACGGTCGGGCAGACGCTCCAGGGTATCATTCAAGGCGATGCCGTGTCGGCGCTGATGATCCCCGAACTGATCGGCCTCTACCGCACGGGCCGGTTCCCGTTCGACCGCCTGATCACCTTCTACGACTTCGCGGACATCAACCAGGCGTTCGAAGACGTCGCCACCGGTCGCGTCATCAAGGCAGTCCTCCGGTTCGACGCCACGGACGCCTGAGCGTCCCGCGCGACTCCCAATTCATCAGCAAAGGAAGCGGATCATGTGCAACAACCATCAGAAAGCCATCAATGCCAGCGATACGCCGGCATTCTTCGCGATCGACAATTACGGCTTTCCCGAGGCGGGTGAGCATCCGGCCGATCCCCCGAACTACTATCCATCCTATTTCACTAGCGAGCGCTTCCAGAAGCTGGGCTACCATGTCGAGGAGCTGCGCGGCGGCTTCTACTGGGTTACCAGCGGTGGCTATGATGCGGCGTTCGTGGTGACGGACGACGACGTGATCGCGATCGATGCCCCGCCGACAATCGGCGAGAACATGCTCGCGGCGATCGAGGATGTCACCGACAAGCCCGTGACACATGTCATCTACAGCCACTGGCACACCGATCATATCGGCGCCGCCTCCGTGTTCGGGCCGAACGTCGAGACCGTCGCTCACGAGATCACCAAGGAACTGCTCGAGAGGTTTCCCGATCCGAACCGTCCGATCCCGACCCTGACCTTCGACAAGGAACACACGCTGACGGTCGGCGGCGTGACGTTGGAGCTGTCGTACAAGGGTGAGAACCACTGCCCCGGGAACATCTTCATCTATGCGCCAGCGCAGAAGGTGCTGACCGTCATCGACATCATCAGCCCCGGCAGCGCCACCTTCATGCACTGCGACGCTTCGCAAAACATAACCGGCTGGTATCAGGCCCAGGAACAGCTCCTCGAGTTCGACTTCGACTTCCTCGTGGCCGGTCACCACATGAAGTACGGCACGCCTGAGACGGTCAAGGCGTCGATTGAGTATTTCGCCGACGTCCTTGACGGCGCGCAAGCGGCCGTCGACCGGTTCTCGCGGTCGGATGCCCTGATCAGCATCTTGGACGGCGCCGGCTGGGACAAAGTGTTCGTCGGCACCGAGAACTGGATCAACTCGATGGCGAACTACGCCACTAAATATGTACTCGAGAAGCGCAGCAGCAACGGCCAGCTCTGGTCGGAGCGGCTCGCCGGCGCGACCACACAGACCAAGTATCACGCCTACACAGTGCTCGAATCGATCCGTCTTGAACGCCCGCGTCCCAACTATCGCCTGCGCGGCGAAAACGCTCCGCCGTTCCTGACCTGATCCCCGACGCCCTCTGTGCCCGCTGAAGCCAGGTCGCAGCGGGCGCAAGCACGAGCAGCAGCTCTCTAGCAACACCAGTCCATTCACGGCGGTGGAGGGACCGTCATGTCATGCAGCTATCTAAGGACTTTCAGATGACGACTTATTCGGCCAAGAATTGGATCAATGGCGCGTTCGTTTCGTCGGCGAGCCTTGGCATCTCCATCAATCCGGCGACCTACGAACGCATCGGCGAATATCCGGATGATGGCGGCGCGGCTGCCGGGTCCGCCATCGAAGCCGCGAGCCGCGCCTTTCGAAGCACGGCCTGGGCACATGATGCCGAACTGCGAGCCAAAGTGCTCGACCAGATGGCTTTGGCGATCGAGCGGAACCGCGATCTACTGATAGACATCCTCTCGCTCGAGAATGGAAAGGTTCGGGGCGAAGCCGCACTTGAGGCTGACGGCGCCCCGAGCAAGCTGCGCTACTGGGCGGCGATGGCGCGAACCGAAGCGGGTCGCGCCATGCAACCGCGACCGGGGGCCTTTCGATCGTCCTACGACAGCCGATGGGCGTAGCGGGAGTCATCGTTCCCTGGAACTCTCCGATCATTCTGGCGGTCAGATCGTTCGCGCCCGCACTCGCCGCAGGATGCACGGTCGTCATCAAGATGCCAGGGCAGGCCGCCCAGATCGCTAGCGTGCTGGCGGAGACCCTCGCAGAACCCTCGGACCTTCCGAACGGCGTCATCAACATTTTCGTTGAAAGCGAATCGGATGGGGCCGCGCTCCTTGTCGAAAGCGCCGACGTGCCGACGATCAGCTTCACGGGAAGCACGAAGACCGGCGTTGCGATCAGCGCGGTCGGGGCGCGCCGAATGAAACGCTTCGGACTTGAATTGGGTGGAAAAGCGCCAATGATCGTGTTCGACGACGCCGACATGGAACCCATGCTGCCCGTTCTGGAAAAAGCGCTGACGGTATTCGCCGGCCAGTTCTGCATGACGGGCTCGCGGCTGCTCGTACAGGAAGTGGTCTATGACACCGTTCGCGATCGGCTTGCCGGGCGGCTGCGGAATGTACGGGTCGGGCCCGCCTCTGATCCCAAAAGCGACATGGGACCGTTGATCGACAAACCCAACGTCGAGCGGGTCGACAAGATTGTCCAGGACGCGGTGAATGCTGGAGCCAAAGCGATTGTCCGCGGCGGACCGATCACCGACGGCCCGCTGGCGAATGGGGCGTTCTTTCGCCCGGCCCTGCTCGAAGTCTCGGACACCAGCCTCCCGATCGTGCAGCAGGAAACCTTCGGTCCCGTCCTCACCATCCAGCGGTTCTGCGAAGAGACCGATGCCATCGCGCTCGCCAACGACAGCGAATACGGTTTGTCCGCCAGCGTTTGGACGCGAGATCTGGACCGCGCGTTGCGGGTCGCTCAGGCGCTGGAGGTGGGCAGCGTCTTCGTGAATGATTGGGCGAAGGTCTACGACAGCACCGAAGAAGGCGGATTCATGCTTTCAGGATTGGGGAGGCTGAATGGTGCCGCCGCGCTCGATGACTTCATCGAATACAAACATGTCGCGCTGAAGCCCGGTCGGTCCGGCAATCCACATCAGGTTTCGGGAAAGTAGACCGACCGGACGCATCGGGAAGACCCATCCTGCGCCGGCTATCCCGCTGAACCTTCATTTATGGACGGCCCGTGCCATCGCACGGACTTGCAGCTTGGGGAGGAGTCACGAAGCCGCCGCCTTAGATTGCTGGAACAGGTCCATATTGGCTTCTCCCCAAGCTGAGAGGGATAGAAGGATCGGTATGAATGTCCGGCCCCGATCAGACAAGCTGTATTCGACCTTGGGTGGTACCTGAGCATGGACTACGCGATTGATCAGTCCGTCGGCTTCCAATTCGCGCAACTGATTGGTCAAGGTCCTCTGCGTGACCCCGGACATCAAGCGCATCAACTCGTTGAAACGGACAGTACCTCTTTCCTGAAGATACCAAAGCGCAACGCATTTCCATTTTCCGTCGATCAGACTGATCGCCGCCTCTACCGCGCAACCGGGATTGCTATCCAGACTGGTGTGGCGCCGCTTGACCATTGCAGTATCCTTTTGTGTACCTAGGGTAAATTTTGTGCGTATTACATATGATGTGGGTATCCACTATTAAAGCTCTTACCATCATTGATTTTGAGAAAGGTAAGATCATGACCGACACCATGAAGGCGATCGTCCTCGCCAAGTTCGGTGGCTTCGACGCTTTCGAGATGCGCGATGCTACCGTACCGGTCGTCGGACCTCGGCAGGTCCGGGTGCGCGTTCACGCCACCGCCATTAATCCCCTGGACTATCAGATCCGACGTGGCGACTACGCCGACTACGTGCCGCTCCCCGCCATCATCGGTCACGACGTTTCCGGCGTCGTGGAGGAGAAGGGGGCGGATGTGAGCGAGTTCGACGTAGGCGACGAGGTTTACTACACGCCCAAAATCTTCGGCGGCCCCGGCTCATATGCGGAGCAGCACGTTGCCGATGTCGATCTGGTCGCCCGCAAGCCGCACAACATCAACCATCTGGAGGCTGCCAGTCTGACGCTGGTCGGGGGGACGGTCTGGGAAGCTTTGGTGACCCGCGCCCAACTTGCCGTTCACGAGACCATTCTGATCCATGGCGGTGCCGGCGGTGTGGGTACGGTGGCGATCCAGCTTGCCAAGGCGATGGGCGCGCGGGTCATCACGACGGCGCGCCGTAGCAACCATGAGTTCGTGCGTTCGCTCGGAGCGGACGAGGTAATCGATCACTCCTCCGATGACTACGTCTCAGCCGTGGCGGAGCTGACGCATGGGCAAGGGGTGAATGTCGTATTCGACACCATCGGAGGCGACACCCTGACGAGAAGCGCGCTCGCCCTCGCGGATGCCGGACGGCTGGTCAGCATCGTCGACATCGCACAGCCGCAGAACCTGATCGAGGCTTGGGGAAAGAACGCCGCCTACCATTTCGTGTTCACCCGTCAGAACCGAGGCAAGCTCGACGCGCTGACAAACCTTATCGAACGCGGTCTGATCAAGCCGGTGATCGGCGCAGTGTTTCCTTTGGCTCGCCTAGGCGAAGCGCATGAACTGCTCGAAGGCGGAAGCTCCCGTGGGCTTCGAGGTAAGGTGGCGATCGATGTTGTTGGCCAGACTGTCGAGCTCCCCACGCCGCGATAGATACATCGATAAGACAGCGGTATTCTCCCAAAATACCATCATTTTCGGGACGGCAGCTATCGCCCGTGCCGCCCGGAATCCGGCTGTCCGCTCGCCACCAGACCTTGCCGTAGCTGTTGAGGGCGGCGCTCACGCGCCGCCGAACTTCCAGACCGGGATGCCGAGCTTCTTGGCCTTGTCGGCGAGGTTGTCGTTGATGCCGGTGCCCGGGAAGTGCATCACGCCCTTGGGCAGGATTTCCAGCATCTCGTCGTTGCGCTTGAAGGGTGCTGCGCGGCCGTGCTTGGTCCAGTCGGGAGCGAAATCGATCGGCGGACTGCGAAGATGAAATCCGGCAACGCCTCATCCAGTTTTTACAGTCAGCCAAAACCACGGACGGAGGGCAATGGGTCTCGATTCTGAAAAAACGAGGGCCTTAGAGGGCTATGGAGTAGACATAGTTCTCATCATCACCCGGCGCGGCGCGCCAAATTCCGCAGGCCGCCTAGCGGACCATTATGCATTTCGAAAAGTCTCTCAACTCAATCTCGCTCGAGAGCGGCGATAAACATAGTTTGGTTCTGCTTCTACGCTGCGGTACGAAATAATGCGCTACGGTTTCCAGAAAGAAAAATTTCAGCATCACATAAGAAGTCTTCGTCGATCGCAAGTAATGATTAAATCCTGCCCCCGCAACCACGATGCCGTTCGTTCTGGAACGCCTCCCTACGCCGCTTTGCGAGCGCCGTTTCGGTCTAAAACCATGCTCATTCTCCCGCGCTCGAAGGCGCGACCGGTGCGAAGGCTTGCGTGTTCTTCTGCACGAACTCCCGAACGCTCATCGGAGGTATACCGGTCAGCCCTTCAACATCTTCACTGAACCGATCGTACCGGTTGTCCCGGTGGAGCCGGGCCATCGTCACGACGTGCGAGATAACATGAGATGGCATCCCGAAGGCGGCGAGTTGCTCCTTCATCATTTCGGGGGAACGTCAACATATGTGATCGTGCGGCCAGACATTTACCGCGAATATCCGGCCTATAGTATTGAGCAGCAGCTGGGCGGCGAGAATTGCTGTTGTGCCGGTGTGATCGTAGTCGGGAGCGACTTCGACGAGGTCGATGCCAACGATGCTGCCACGCTTTGCAAGACCGGCAATCAATTCCAGCACTTCATAGTAGATGAAGCCTCCATGGCTGGGTGTGCCGGTGCCGGGTGCAATCGATGGATCGAAGCCGTCGATGTCGATGGAGAGGTAATAGCGTTTGCCTGCTGGAATACGCTCGAGAACCGCATCTACGCCAAGTTTGCGGATCTGGCGCACGGACAGGATGTCCGACCCCTGGGCGCGGGCATGGTCGTAGCCTTCCTTGGCGGTGGATGACACATTGCGGATGCCGAGCTGCGTCATGCCAGTCACCCAGGGCTTTTCCGAAGCACGACGCATCGGGCTGCCGTGGCCGAAGCGTACGCCGTGGCGCTCATCGACGAAATCGAGATGCGCATCGAACTGCACGAGATGGACAGGTTCCTGATCGCTGAAGGCGTTGATGCAGGGGATGTTAATGGAATGATCGCCGCCAAGCACAACCGGGAGCGCGCCTGCCGAAAGGATCTTGCGAACACCGATCTCGATATTGGCATGGCTCGAAGCAGTGTCGGTGTGAATGATATCTGCATCGCCGATATCGACGATCCTGACACCTTCGAGATACGTCACGTCGTCCTCGTGATCGTAGGCACCGGCGTGGCCGAAGGCAAACAGAGTGGACGCTTCGCGGATGCTCCTTGGCCCGAAGCGGGCGCCGGACCGCCACTGCGTACCGAAATCGAACGGTGCGCCGAGGATCGCGACAACGGCGTCGATCTGGTCCCAGTTCTCGACATAAGGGCTCTTGGCAAAAGTGGAAATGCCGACGAAGGGCAGGTTAAGCCGGCCTTTATCGTATCCGTGAGCAGCCATGATCGTTCCTTTCAAGCTATCAAAGTGCGCGTTCGCGCCAGGTCTGGAGAAATTGAGAAAGACGTTCGTTTTTCGGGGTGGCGAAAAGCGTTTGCGGCGGGCCTTCCTCGACAATGCGGCCGCTATCCATGAACACGACGCGGCTGGCCGCATGGGCGGCAAAGCCCATCTCGTGGGTGACGATGATCATGGTCATTCCCTCCGCCGCGAGTGTCTTCATGACCGAAAGCACTTCGCCCACCAGTTCCGGGTCGAGCGCCGAGGTGGGTTCGTCGAAAAGCATCGCCTTCGGCCGGACTGCCAGCGCGCGGGCAATGGCCACGCGCTGTTTTTGTCCCCCGGACAGGCTTTCGGGACAGCGATCCGCGAAGGTGGAAAGCCCGACCTTCTCCAGCATCGCCCGCCCTGTTTCCTCTGCCTGCTTTCGTGGCACGCCATGTGCCAGCCGAAGCGCCAGGGTCACATTGTCGAGCACGCTCATGTGCGGCCAGAGGTGGAAGTGCTGGAACACCATGCCAAGGGGCCCGCGCGCTTTCGCCAGTTCCCTCGCACCGGCCCGTTCCCGTCCGAGTGGCGTTTCCCGCCAGCCAATCAGCTTTCCGAAAACCTGCACGTCGCCGCCGTCATAAGGATCGAGAAAGGCGATGGAGCGCAACAGCGTGCTCTTGCCCGAACCGGAGGGGCCGATGATGCAGGTAACATCGCCGGCATGAACATCGAGGTCGATGCCGGTCAGCACCCTCTTGTCGCCGAAATGCTTTTGAAGTCCGCGCACCGAGATCGCAGCTTTACTTGCGGTCATATTAGGAGCCTTTCGCCGTAAAGCGTCGCTCTGCATAAAAGCCGAGACGCGCGATAGTTTCGACGAGCGCCCAGTAGAGGAGGGCGATGGTAAGATAAGGGGTGACGACAGCGAAGGTGATGGAGCTGATCGTACCTGCGACCTTTGTCAGTTCACCAAGCGTGATGACCGAAAGCACGGCAGATTCCTTGACCAGATTGATTGTCTGCCCGACGCAGGCAGGAAGCGTGACCCGCAATGCCTGGGGCAGTTCGATATTGAGAAAGCTCTGGCCCGGTGTCAGGCCAAGCATTTCGGCGGCTTCCCGCTCACCCTTCTGTATCGCACTGAAGCCGGCACGAAAGATTTCCGCAAACGGTCCGGCTCCATAAAGCCCGAGACCGACGATGCCGGCGACGTGGGGGCTCAGCAGCAAACCGAACTGCGGGCCCCCGTAATAGAGGAGGAACAACACCAGCGCGAGAGGTGCGCCACGCGCAAATTCGATGTAACCGCGGGCCGGAATCGCAATGAGCCGAAAGCGGCTGCGCAATGCAAGTGCAAGAAAAATGCCGACGATTACGGAAATGAAGATGCCGAGCAGTGAAACAGCAATCGTAGTGGCAAGACCCGCCGCGTAGAGTGGAATATCGTTGACGAAACCCGACATTATCGTTTCGCCTCCCGTGACAGGTGGCGCTCCAGCAAAAGGCCAATACACGCCAGAACTGCGCCGATGATCACGTAAAGCAACAATGCCGAGGCATAAGCCTCAAGGGGACGAAACGTCGATGCGGCGACCTGCTGCGCCCGGCGGGTAATGTCGGTGACGGCGATCACCGATACCAGCGAGGAGTTTTTCACCAGAGCCTGCATTTCCCCGATCAGGGCTGGCAGCATCAGGCGTATCGCCTGAGGCGCTTCGATCCTGAAAAACGTCTGGCTTGCGGACAGACCGAGCATGCTGGCAGCCTCGATGTGGCCTCGCGGGATCGCTTGCAGTCCGGCGCGGTAGATCTCGGACTGGAAGGCTGCGGTGTTCAATGCCAGCGCCATTGTTGCGGCTAGCGTTGGTTCCAGCTCCAGCCCGAGAAATGGCAGTAGATAGAAGACGATCAGCAATTGCACGAGGATGGGCGTCCCCCGCCAGAAGGAGAGATAAAGTCCCGCCAGACGGCTTGGAACCCTGCCGCCGCGTGAAGCCGCGGCAAGGAGAATGGCCAGCGGCGCACCGAGAAGCAGCGCTGAAAAGCTGACCATAACGGTGGTGGTGAAGCCATCGAGAAGAGCTGGCCAGACACCTGCGAGTCCTCTGTCCACGACTGGACCTTACTCGCTAACGGCCAGTTTTTCCGGCAGTTCCATCGTCGCGCCGAACCACTTCTTCTGTAACTCCGCGAGCTTGCCGGATTTGTTCAGCTTGACCATTTCGGCGTCCATCAGCGCATTCAGCGAGGCGCTGTCGGGATCGTTGCGGCCAGCCCATGAGAAGTAAGTTTTGGCACCAAAGGTATGTAGTACGACTTCGAAGACATCGGGGCGTTGGCGGGTGGCTTCCAGCAGGTTCGGCAGCGAGTTGATGACGGCGCTGATACGGCCGGCCCCCAGATCGGCATAGGCCTCTGAAAAATCTGTATAGGTTGAAATGGTGACGTCGCCTTTGCCACCTGCCTTCAGTTCACCGGCGAATTTTTCAAGTGCGGCAAGCTGGGCCGAACCTGCCTGTGAACCGACCGGTTTACCGGCAATGTCTTCCGGCATGGCAATGTCGGTATCACCCTTGCGCTTCAGAACAGCCATCGTGGCATCGGCGATCGGTGCGGACAGATGATAAGCCTTCATGCGCTCCGGCGTGACCGTGACGGAGGTCACGACATAATCGAACCGGCCGGCGGCGAGACCCGGAAGGATGCCCTGCCAAGGCAGGTCGAGCCGCTTCAGTTCGACACCGGGCAGAGCCTTCATGACCTCTGCCATGATATCTGCGGAATAGCCAACAATCTTGCCGTCCTCGACAAATTCGAACGGCGCAAAGCGTGCTTCGGTAGCGACCGTGAAGACCTTATCCGTTTTGATTTTTTCGAGTAGCTCGGCCGCTTGGGCAACGGGCGCGGCCAACGCGATGGCAAATGCGGCGCCGATCAGAAGGCTTTTCGAATTCCGAATGACTTTCATAGTCCTGTTCCCCTGTTTTTCCGGGACCGTTTCGTGATCTCCGAAGACAAGGAAGCATGGACAATGCTACAAGAAAAATAGGAAACGTGTGGAGTTTACATCAAGATTATTAATGTAAGGACGCGCGGATGCTGCTTGCCCAATCCGACCTCAGGTCATTGACCGTGTTTCGGGCGGTCGTTGAACATAAGAGTTTTCTCGGTGCGCAGATCGCGCTGGGCCTCAGCCAGTCGGCGGTCAGTTTCCACATCAAGGCACTGGAAGATCGTCTGGGTTTCAAGCTGTGCCAGCGTGGCCGCTCGGGTTTTGAACTGACGGACCGTGGTGCAATCGTGCATGAGCGTTCAAAAGGGCTTTTTCTGGCACTCAATGCCTTCGAGAGCGACATCGGTGCACTCAAAAACCGCATTACCGGCACTCTAAGGCTCGGCCTCGTTGATAATACCATTACCGACAGCGACCTGCCCATCCACCGCGTGATCGCCCGTATCAGCGAACGGGCGCCCGAAGCGCGCGTTGAGCTGGCAATCGACACTCCGGACGCGCTTCTTTCGGAAATTGCCAATGGCGGTCTGGACATAGCATTGCTACCGGAAACGCAACCCTATCAGGGTCTGAAGCTCTCGCGGTTCCGGGAAGAAATCCATTCGCTTTACTGTGCCCAAGGGCACCCCCTCTTCCGGCAGGCGGAAGCCGAATTGACGATCGAGCACATCGAGACTTTCGATTTCGTTGTGCGGCCATACGCCAACATGCGTGAATTGCAGTTCTTCCCAAAAGCACGTGCGCGGGCCATTGCCTCCAACATGGAGGCGCAGGCAATGTTTGTGATGTCCGGACACTATCTTGGATACTTGCCGGACCACTATGCCCGCGATTGGGTGCAGAAAGGGCGTTTTAGACAGCTTATGCCGAACGAAACTCGTATTCATTCCACCTTCGTCATCGCGACGCGTTCTACGGAGAAACCGTCGACCATACTCGACTTCTTCATCCGTGAACTGGCAGGCATTGCCTCAGAGGCTGTACACATGGGACATTCTGTCGCCCCAGGAAATGCGACAAGAATGTAAGGCTATTACCGCATGATTAGGTTATATACCATCGACTGGATCTTCCCGATATCGCGGACGTGATTTTACTGATGAAACGATCGAAAATTGCGTGACAGCATTACAACCGCCCCCACAAATGGTTGAAGAAACTAACCACTGAAATGTCTTCGGGCCCGGGCACCGTCGTCATCAAGATTTTCTCTGCGGCAAACCGTATATCCGATGCCTCGTGCATACATTCTTTTTCTCTTCCTATTTTTCGCACAACTCCCAACAAAAGTTGGAATTTTGCGCCTGTGTTTTGCAACGCGCATTTTCACGCCGCTGCTCACGCAGCGATTTGCCGAAATCTATCCGGCTGTCCAGATCGAGATCGAACCGGCCATAGGGATTAACGTGGGCATAGATCAGCGGCGTGAGGCCGCGATAATCTTCCGGTGTCATGCGGCCGTGCCAGACTGGTTCGGCGAGCACCGTTTGCAGCACGCGCGTGTTCATATACTCACTGCAACGCTCCTCAATTTGGAGCGCAATGTCACAAGCCGGCGTTTGCCTGGTCAATCCCACAAGCGATGTTCCCACAACGTTCTTCGAGTTGGCCAAAATCGCAGCTTCGGGCCCACTGGGCCGATTTGGAAATCGATGCTGCCACCCCGGAAGAGAACGCAAGGCGCATTCTTCAGGCCTTTGGGCTCTTGTCTGTTGCATTAATGGTGAATTCTCGGACGGACTCTGAAGGCCCCGGCCTTGCGCCGGGCCTCAGTCGCCGCGCCGCCCGTTGGGGGCGGGACCAGATCAGCGAGAAGCCTTCGCCGTCCTCGTCGTCGTCGAGGTTGGCGTAGATCGGCGTTGAAGCTCGGATCGTCGGCCGAAGCTGTCGAGCAAGTTTGAGTTCCTCTCTTCGCGGCAATCCGTTCAAACGCTTCAACACGCCGCAGGGACGTTTGGATAAATCTGGAGCCAGGCCTTATAAGCAAAATTCATGGTCGAAATAATGATCGAGACGCCCCACTCCTAAATCTCGGCAGTATCATGCGGCCAGCTTTGGGATAGCATACTCGACCAATCGCAGGAATCGGGTGTTGCGAGCCCCCGCAAAGCCCCGGTGACGGGATCCGATTTGTTGTTGTTTCGCAAGGTCGCATGGGACGGGTGGCCAACGCCTCCACTGGACATCCGCACACCAACGAGCTGCGCGGTTCTCAGCGATGATGAGCGTAAGCGGAATCAGACATTCGCAAATGATGCACCTTCTCAGGTCATCCTGAGCCCCGCGATAGGTTTCAGGAGGCCTCCATGACATTAGAGCATGTCGACGCGGAGGCTCCATTTTTTTGGAAACGGATATCGCTTCATGTGCTGTTGTGGCGGATAGGCAAAGCACCCCGGGGCGCCAAGCAAGTCTTAGACAGGAGGCCCTTCAGGCGGAGAGCGCGGTGCTGCAGCCTTCGGCGATCTTGCTGTCGGCTGAGGTTTGTCCTGGCATGGTTGCCCATCCGCCGGCTTCGATGAACTGGCGCTTCTTATAGCTGTCTGGAAGAGCCTTAAATTCAACCAATTTTGCGGCGGCATCCGTCGCACTGTTGAACCGGTCAACGCATATGGCGGATGCAAGTTCCCCACGTGCAGTTTCGCCCGCAGTTGCCGCTGCTTTGAGAGAAGTGCCGCCCGTCACCCAGCCCCCCCAGTTAAATCCGACGATGATCGTGGCGACTGCAGTGACGACACAAGCCCAGACGAGGATGGTCTTCGACGGCTGATAGCTGTCGAAACGTTGGAAAATCGATGTTTTGCTGCTGCTCTGCATGGCCATTGGAATTCTCCTTGCCGATGTTGTTTGGTTCACCGCTGCGGCCGTCCTGGCCGAGCGGCTCAGGCACTGTCCTCAGTATCCCATGCCACCCATGCCGACGTTTCCGGCCGGCGGCGCAGATTCTCTTGCGGGAATATCGGCGATCACCGCTTCGGCGGTAATCAGAAGTGCTGCGATCGAGCCGGCGTCTTGCAAAGCGGTCCGCACCACCTTGGCAGGATCGATAATGCCAGCCTTGATCATATCGACATAGGTCTCCGTCTGTGCGTCGAACCCCTGGTTATGATCCGTGCTCTCGGCGAGTTTACCAATAACGATAGAGCCCTCGACACCGGCGTTGTCGGCGATCTGTCGGATCGGGGCTTCCAGCGCCCTCAGCACGACCGAAATCCCCGCCGTCACGTCGGCGTTTTCTGCAGCTAGCCCTGCCAGAACCGACTTGGCGCGCAACAGGGCGACGCCTCCGCCCGGAACGATACCCTCCTCGACCGCCGCGCGGGTGGCGTTCAGGGCATCGTCGATGCGGTCCTTCTTCTCCTTGACTTCAATTTCGGTCGAGCCGCCGACGCGTATCACCGCAACGCCGCCGGCGAGTTTTGCAAGGCGTTCTTGCAGCTTTTCCTTGTCGTAGTCGGAGGTGGTTTCCTCGATCTGCGCCTTAATCTGGCTGATGCGTCGAGCGATCTCAGATTTTTCACCTGCGCCGTCTATGATCGTGGTGGTATCCTTTTCGATCAGCGCCCGCTTGGTGCGCCCGAGCATATCAAGCGTGACATTTTCCAGCTTGATGCCGAGATCCTCAGAGATCATCTGGCCGGCCGTCAGAATGGCGATGTCCTCCAGCATGGCCTTGCGGCGATCGCCGAAACCTGGGGCCTTGACGGCAGCGACGTTCAATCCGCCCCGCAACTTATTGACGACCAATGTGGCCAGAGCTTCGCCTTCGACATCCTCGGAAATAATAAGCAGCGGCTTGCCGCTCTGCACCACGGCTTCGAGGATGGGCAACATTGCCTGCAGATTGCCGAGCTTCTTCTCATAGATAAGGATATATGGGTCCTCCAGCTCCACGCGCATTTTTTCGGCATTGGTGACAAAGTAAGGCGAGAGATAGCCCCGGTCGAACTGCATGCCCTCGACGACGTTGAGTTCAGTATCGGCCGTCCTGGCCTCCTCGACTGTGATGACACCTTCGTTGCCAACCTTTTCCATCGCGTCAGCGATCATTCTGCCCACCGTCGCATCGCCATTGGCGGCGATTGTGCCGACCTGGGCGATTTCGTTCGATGAGCTAACCTTCGTGGCGCGCGCTTTGATTTCCGCAAGTACCGCTGCAACGCCAAGATCGATGCCGCGCCTCAAATCCATGGGGTTCATCCCGGCCGCAACAAGTTTGGCGCCTTCGCGAAAGATGGAGGCCGCGAGCACCGTCGCGGTTGTGGTGCCGTCGCCCGCAAGATCGTTGGTCTTGGACGCCACTTCGCGCACCATCTGCGCGCCCATGTTCTCGAACTTGTCTGCAAGTTCGATTTCCTTGGCGACCGCGACGCCGTCCTTGGTAATGCGTGGCGCGCCATAGGACTTGTCGATGACGACGTTGCGGCCTTTGGGGCCTAACGTTACCTTGACGGCATTGTTGAGCACCTCGACGCCGCGAAGCAGACGATCGCGTGCGTCGGTGGAGAAGATGATTTCCTTGGCAGACATTGTCTGTGGTCCAGTTCGGTCTTGAGAGTCGGGGTTGGAATTCGGCGGATTAGGCGGTCGTATCGGCGGTCGCTTCGGTCTTTTCGACGATGCCCATGACGTCGCACTCCTTCACGATCAGGAGATCTTCGCCATCGATTCCGATTCCGGTTTCCGCCCACTTTTCGAATAGGATCACGTCGCCGGTCTCCACGTCGAGCGGCACCAGTCGCCGACTGCAAGCTCGGCCCAACGGCGTCACTTCGCCATCCTGCTGCTTTTGCCTGGCGGTGTCTTGAATAATGATCCCGCCCTTGGATTTTAGGTCACCTTTCGCGCGCCGTACGACGACGCGGTCATGGAGAGGACGGAATGTCATGAGGATCTTTCTGCGGTCGGCGCATAGGGCGGCCGCACCTATTACATAACATCTCTGGCACTCGATTGGTAGGAGTGCCAAGAAATATTATCTGCAAGCGGATAATCCAGATCATTATCCGTCAGGAAATACAACAAGCCCTAGGATAACCCGTGGATTATTTGGTTCGAATTTCATGACGATTCCTTTTGATCCTGAACTTATAGCACCGAATAGGCGGCAGGATTCTTGAAATAAATAGGACTATTTTTCGTTGCACTAGCAATGCATGCCGCGCTTTCGAAAATTAATTGCCTTGAGCGTTTAGAGCATTGAAGAGCTCGCCCCCAGGCGACTTCCGAGTATTCTAATTCGTCCAAGGCGAGAAGTGGTAGCTCGCGAAGAAATAATTACGCCGGCAACTGCGGTATTACGCCTGCGTGTCTGGGATTGCCACGGTGTTGGCCCAGCAGACGGAAATCCTACTGCTGGACAAGCCGACGACACGTCTCGAAAGCAGCCATCCAGGTCAACGTTCTGGACTTCTTGGCTGATCTCGCGCGGAACCACCGTTGTCATGGTGCTGCATGATCTCAACCTGGCAGCTCGCTACGCAGACGACCTCGTCGCAATGGCTGGAGGGCGAGTCAAGTTTCCGGCAAACCGGAGGATGTGCTGACGCAAGAGAATGCACGCAGGTCTTCGGCCGAAAGCCGCTTCATCGCCGATCCCCCTCGGGCAGGCCGATCATGCTTCCGATCCGCCGGCATCGGACGGCAACCACGCAACATTTTAAGGAAGAAAGGTTGTGAGCGCAGTTCAGCATTTAAACTCTGCTCGACAAAATCTGCGAGCACTTCGTCACGCAGGAAAGCCCAGGCGGCGGCGCTGCGAGACCTTGGCGAGCGGCTTAGCCACATCACAACCGCTGTGGTTTGTCCGCCGACGACAATAATCTTGTGAAAAATCGGATAGTAGGGCACAATTTATAAATGCACCTGAAGTGCTGAGCTATCTCAAATCCGGCCGTCTCGCGCCGAGTGACAGCTCGCGTGGGAGGGTCGCGTCGATGGATCAGGGGTTCTTTCTTCTGTTCGCTACGGTGTCCGTGATCACGGCCCTGACCGTGGTCCTGGCGCGGAATCCGGTTCACTGCGCATTGGCGCTGATGGCGTGTTTCCTGCAGATTTCGGCAATCTTCGTCCTGCTCGAAGCGCCGTTGCTCGCGGTCATCCAGATCTTCGTGTATGTCGGCGCAATCATGGTCCTGTTCCTATTCGTGATCATGATGATCGATGTGCGCGAAGCAAAGTTGCAGCGGTTCTTACCCGGGGGCAACCTGCCAGCTCTGGTTATGCTCGTTCTGCTTGGGATCGAGATGTCGGTCCTGGTGCTCTGGAGCGATCGCTTTTCGGTCACTGTTCCCGTAGGCGGCGGCGACGAGATCAGGCAGCTCAGCACGACGCTTTTCGCCGGTTATCTTCTGCCGTTTGAGGTCGCCTCCGTCATCCTGTTGGTGGCTTTGGTCGGCGCCATCGTGCTGGCGCGGAAGGAGCAGGGGTGATGGTTCCGCTGTCGTGGTATATTCTGCTCGGGGTGGTCCTGTTCGTGATCGGAGCGGCGGGCGTGCTGCTCAGGCGCAATATTCTGGTCGTGCTGATGTCGCTGGAGTTGCTGCTAAACTCGGTCAACATCAATTTCATCGCTTTCGGGCGCATCTACAACGACTTTCGCGGGCAGATCTTCGCCATCTTCGTCATAGCAATCACTGCGGCGGAGGTTGCCGTTGCTCTTGGCATCCTGGTCGCCCTTGTGAGGAACAAATCCACCCTCAAGGTCGACGACGTGACCATGATGAAAGGATAACGGCTTGGACCCGGTGATATCGATCAGGCCGCTGCTTGCCGTCGCCGTCCCGGGCCTGACCGCCGTGGCAGTTCTTCTCTTGAATAACCGTGAGAAAATCCGCGATCTCGTATCGCCGTTGGCCGCGATCGTCCTGTTTGCGATCGTCGCCTCCATGGCGCCCACGGTGTTGGCTGGCGGAACCGTCGATTTGCGCCTGTTCGAGATCTTGCCGGGGGCCGACTTCGCTTTCCGGGCAGATGCGCTCGGCATGGTGTTCGCCACCGTCTCTTCACTCCTATGGATCGTCGCCGCGCTCTATTCCGTCGGCTACATGCGGCACTTGAACGAACATGCGCAGACTCGATTCTTTGCCTGTTTCGCCACCAGTCTCGCGGCGGCCGTCGGAGGCGCCTTTGCCGCCAATCTGTTCACGCTGGTGATCTTCTACGAGGTGCTCAGCCTCGTTACCTATCCGCTCGTCTACCACCACGAGGACGAAGAGGGATGGGCGGGCAGCCGCAAATACCTCGTCTATTTGATGGGCGCGTCGAAAAGCGTGCTGCTTGCCGCGCTGGCACTGACCTATTCCATTGCGGGGTCGCTCGACTTTGTGGATGGGGGGCTATTGGAGGGAGTCAATGCCTCCGCGCCGCTGCTGACGGTTATCTATTTCTGCTATCTTTTCGGCTTCGCCAAGGCTGCGGTGATGCCCATGCACGCCTGGCTACCGGCCGCCATGGTGGCCCCAACTCCTGTCAGCGCGCTCTTGCATGCAGTGGCTGTGGTCAAGATGGGTGTGTTCTGTGTGCTGCGGGTGGTGTTCCATGTCTTCGGCGTCGGGCTGGTCGGACAACTGGGCCTCGGCATCGTCACGGCCTATCTGGTGTCATTCACGATCCTGATGGCGTCGGTCTACGCCCTGACACGGGACGACCTGAAAGCTAGGCTCGCCTATTCGACGGTTTCCCAACTTTCCTACATCGTGCTGGGCGCGGTCCTGTTGTCGCCGGTCGCAATGGTCGGCGGGATCATCCACATTGCAGCACACGCATTTTCAAAGATCACGCTGTTTTTTTGCGCCGGGTCGATCTATTGCGCATCGGGAAAGCGCAATATCAGCGACATGGCCGGCATCGGCCGCCGGCTGCCCTGGACGATGGGGGCATTCTTCGTCGCCTCGCTCAGCATGATCGGGGTGCCGCCGACCGCGGGATTTGTCAGCAAATGGTATTTGACGCTGGGGTCGGTGGAGGCGGGACAGATGGCGTTCCTGGTCGTACTCCTGGTGAGTTCGATCCTGAACGCCGCCTATTTCCTGCCGGTCAGCTACGTCGCCTTTTTCGGGACCGAGTCGCAGGAGAGCCAGGCGACCGTCCGTGAAATTCCGATGATCACGATCCCGCTTGTCGCGACCGCCATCCTATCGGTGCTGATGGGCATCTTCCCCGATTATTTCCTTACCCTGGCGGATGGAGTGGTCAGATGATCAAGCGCGTGGTCGATTTCTTTGGTGACGAAGAATGGGCAAAACAGCGCCGCCGACTGTTCTATCTGGCACTCGTTCTGATCGTCGCCGCCGACTTTCTGGTTTCTCGCGAACACGCCGAATACGTTTGGGAGCGCCTGCCTGGCTGGTCCGCCGTCTACGGTTTTGGCTCCTGCGTTCTGCTCATCTTCGTTTCCAAGTTTCTCGGCCATCGCATCGGGCTGATGCGGCGCGAGGACTATTATGACTGACTTCATCCATCCGGCTCTCCTCTTCATTCTCGGTGCTCTGCCGATACCGTTCCTCAGGGGATCGATCGGCAAGGCCTATCTGCTGCTGATCCCGACGCTGGCGATCCTTGCCGTGCTCACGATGGAGCCGGGCAGTTATGGCGAGGCAAGATTTATCGGGCAGGAAATCGTGATCGCGAAGGTCGACAAGCTGAGTATCGTCTTCGCCACCGTTTTCACCGTCATGGCGCTGATCGGTACGGTCTACGCGTTGCACCTGACGCGCACCGGCCAGCATGTGGCCGCATTCATCTACGTCGGCAGTGCACTCGGGGTGGTATTCGCCGGCGACTACCTGACCCTCTACCTATTCTGGGAAGGCATGGCATTTGCCTCTGCCTATCTGGTCTTTGCCCAGGGAGGCGACAAGGCAATCCGGGCGGGGTTCCGGTATCTCATGGTTCATATTGCCGGCGGGGTCTGCCTGCTCGGCGGCGTGGTTCTCCACAGACTCGCCACCGGTTCATCTCTTTTCGGCCCGATCGAGGGAGAAATGGGCGTGGCCGTCTACCTGATCCTTGCCGGGTTCATCCTCAACGCCGCAGTGCCGCCGCTCAACGCCTGGCTCACCGACGCCTATCCGGAGGCGACCGTCACAGGCGCAGTGTTCATGAGCGCCTTTACCACCAAGACCGCCGTTTACGTGTTGGCGCGGGCATTTCCGGGGACCGAGCTTTTGGTCTGGCTCGGCATTGCGATGGCGCTATACGGCGTTATCTACGCGGTGCTGGAGAACGACTGCCGGCGGCTGCTTGCCTATCACATCGTCAGCCAGGTAGGGTATATGGTGGCGGGCGTGGGTATTGGGACGGAAATGGCGGTGAACGGAGCCACCAGCCATGCCTTCGCCCATATCCTCTACAAGGCGCTTCTGTTCATGGGTGCGGGGGCGGTGATTCATGTCACTGGGCGGCGTAAGCTCACCGAACTCGGCGGGCTCTACAAGTCCATGCCGCTGACCGTGACGCTCTATATGGTTGGCGCCTTGGCGATCTCGGCATTTCCATTCTTCTCTGGTTTCGTCACCAAGTCGATGGTCGTGGCCGCCGCCGGGCAGGATCACCGCGCGCTGGTCGTGCTTGCGCTGACGATGGCATCGTCCGGGACGTTCCTGCACACCGGTCTCAAGCTCCCGTACTACATGTTCTTCGGTAAGGACCAGGGCCTAGGGGCCAGGGAGCCGCCCGGGAACATGCTGGTTGCGATGGGTATGGCGGCGGTGCTCTGCATTGCGATCGGTGTGTTTCCGCGGCCGCTTTATGCAATGCTACCCTATCCAGTCGACTTCGAACCATATACGGGCCTCCATATTACGGAGAGCCTCGGCGTGCTGATGTTTACGGCACTGGGTTTTGTCATTTTCCTGCGAGCGCTCGATCCCGAGAATAAGATCAGCCTGGACACCGACTGGTTCTACCGCAAGGGTGCGCGGTACTTCATGTGGCTCGCCGAAAGGCCGCTGGCGCGCTACGAGAAGGCGGTGAGCGAGGTGTCCGAGACAACGGCGCTACCTTTCCTGCACGGGTCGGCACGAGAAGGATTTCGGATCGACCTTAACGGTGTGGACGCCGTCGTGAACGGCGTCGCCCGTTCGATCCTGGGCGGGGGCGCGGCGTTGCGGCGGCTCCAGACCGGTGTCGTGACCCATTATGTACTGGCGATGATCGCCGGTCTGATCGCGGCCGCCGTCGTTTTCGCCGTGGCGTGGCGGTAGGGGGTGCGATGGGATTGCCGCTCCTCAGTCTCATTGTATTCACGCCTGCCGCCGGGGCAGTGTTCCTAATGTTTCTCCGCAGCGAGGATGTGGTGCGCTGGACAGCGCTGGGTGTCGCCGTCCTGGATCTGACTCTCTGCATCGCAATGCTGGCCGGCTTCGACACGACGACACACGAGATGCAGTTCACCGAGAGGCACCCGTGGGTACCTTCGCTCGGGATCACCTATGCGCTCGGTATCGATGGGATCAGCGCGCTCTTCGTGTTCTTGACCGCACTGCTGGGATGGATCTGCGTGCTCGCCTCGTGGGTTGCGATCGAGAGCAAGGTGAAGGAGTTCATGGTGAGCCTGCTCGTCATGCAGGCGTTGATGCTGGGGGTATTCAGCGCCCTCGACCTGTTTCTGTTTTATGTTTGCTGGGAGGCAATGCTGATCCCGATGTACCTGATAATCGGGGTGTGGGGCGGTGATGGCCGGGTCTATGCCGCGTTCAAGTTCTTCCTCTACACGCTGGCGGGCAGCCTACTGTTCCTGATCGGTGTCATTGTGCTCTATTTCCACGGCGGCAGGACCTTCGACATACTCGCGCTCACAGGTCAGGATTTGCCGTTCTGGATCCAATCCTGGCTTTTCTTCGCCTTTCTGATTGCCTTCGCCGTGAAGGTGCCGATGGTCCCGGTTCATACCTGGCTGCCGGACGCTCATGTACAGGCGCCGACGGCTGGCAGCATCATCCTGGCCGGAGTGCTCCTGAAGATGGGCGCCTACGGGTTCTTGCGGTTCTCGCTGCCGATACTGCCGGAGGCGTCGATATACTATTCGACGCTGATGCTGGCGCTTTCGGCGCTCGCCATCGTCTATGGCGGATTGCTTGCGCTGGCGCAGGACGATCTGAAGAAGTTGGTCGCCTATTCCAGCATCAGTCATATGGGTTTCGTAACACTGGGGATTTTTGCGCTGAACCTGCGCGGGCTCCAGGGCGGCATCCTGCAAATGTTCAATCATGGCGTAACGACGGGCGCATTGTTCCTCTTCGTCGGTCTGATCTACGAGCGGACGCATACGCGCAGTATCGCCGACTATGGCGGGCTGATGAAGGTGGCGCCGATCTATACTGCGTTTCTGGCGCTGTTCACCTTGTCGTCGATGGCCCTGCCGGGAACGAATTCTTTCATCGGCGAGTTGCTGGTGCTGTCGGGCGGATTTGCGGCCAACCTGGCCGCCGGCGCGGCCGCGGTCGTAGGCGCTTTGCTGAGCGCGGCCTATCTTCTTGGCATGTACAGGAGAGTAGCACTTGGTCCAGCCAGCATCGGCGCCCGCTTCAAGATACGTGACGTGAACGCCCGCGAGATGGCTGCGATCCTGCCGCTGGCTGTCTTCGTGCTTTGGGTGGGGCTCTATCCGAAACCCTTTCTCAACATCATCGACGTCTCGGTGAAGCATTTGCTGGCGCACGTGCACACCACGGGGAGCGGCCAATGACCGCCGCCGCGCTTTTCCAGTCTGCTTTAGCGAGCCTGCCCGAGATCGTGGTGATCACTGGCGCCTGTATCCTGCTGATCCTTGGCCAGCTTGTGCGCAAGGGGCAGGAACATGTCTTTGTGTGGGCATCCGTCGCCGTCGTGCTGATTGCTGCCTTGGGGACACTCATGCTGGCGAGCGAGGTACGGCCGGCCTACACGGGCATGTTCGTCGCCGACGGCTTTGCGGTCTTTTTCAAGTTCGTGTTCTATTTAGCCACTGTTTTGACATTCTTCCTGTCGCGAAAATATGCAGACATTGAGGGGATTGAAAGTAGCGAATACTATGTTCTGCTGCTCTTCGCCCTGTCGGGAATGATGATCATGGCCTCGGCGACCGATCTATTGTCGCTTTATGTGGGCCTCGAACTGATGGTGCTCTGCACCTATGTACTGACCGGTTTCTTGCGAAGAGAGCCGCGTTCGAACGAAGCGGCACTGAAATACGTGATCCTTGGCGCGGTCTCGACCGCGATCTTCCTCTATGGCGTTTCGCTCGTTTACGGGCTCACCGGCACGACGCAACTGGACGGCATGACGGCCGCGGTGACCGGCGATCGGCTCGATCCCGGATTGCTGCTGGCGGTGGTCTTCATCGTCGCGGGGTTGGTCTTCAAGGTCGGCGCGGTGCCGTTCCATATGTGGGTGCCGGACGTCTACGAGGGCGCGCCGACGACGATCACGGCTTTCATGTCTGTGGGGCCGAAGGCTGCGGGGTTTGCGGCGATCCTGCGGGTGTTCCTCAACCCGCTGGTTGCAGCTTCGGACGCCTGGGTCGTTGTCGCCGTCATTGCGGTAGCGACTATGGCACTCGGCAGCTTCGTGGCGCTGGTGCAGGACAATTTCAAGCGCCTCCTGGCCTATTCCAGCATCGCCCATGCCGGGTTCGCCATTTTCGGCGTGGTAGCCGGCGGAGCGGACGGCATCGCCAGCGTGATGCTCTACCTGCTGATCTATTCTTTGATGAACCTCGGCATTTTCGGCATCGTCATCATGATGCGCAACGGCGATTTTTCGGGCGAAATAATCGAAGAGTACGCGGGCTTTGCCAGGTCGCATCCCGGGCTGGCGCTTCTGATGCTGCTCTATCTGTTCTCGCTGGCCGGCATTCCTCCGACAGCCGGGTTCTTCGCCAAGTTCTACGTGCTGGTCGCGTTGGTCGAGCGGGGTTTCGTCATGCTGGCGGTGATCGCAGTGCTCTTGAGCGCCGTCGCCGCCTACTTCTACATCCGCATCGTCATGGTGATCTACATGCGCGAGCCACGCAGGGTGTTTGACCCGGCTCTGACGCCCCTGGTTCGCGCGACCCTCGCCTTCACCGCCGTAGGCACTCTCGGAATCGGCCTATTTCCGGAACGGTTCCTCAGGCTTGCTCAAGGTGCGGTGTTTGGAGGCTGATCTATTGGATTTGCAATGGTTCCCCCGAGGGAATACACTGACAATTGAAGAAAGGAGCGCCCAAGTCACTTACTGGGGCGACCGCATTGCCGGCCCGGAGGGGTCGGTCGCGGCCTGAGCAAGGCCCTCGGTGGGTGACCGGGGAAATGCGACATGTCTGCAATGGAATTTCTGCCTGTTCTCTTCATGGCCGCCGGAATTGTTCTGGTGGCGATGATGACGCTTTTCGTCTCGTCGCTGCTGCGCCCCTCCAATTCCTATCCCGCAAAGAACATGCCCTACGAATGCGGCATGGACCCGTCGGGCGAAGCTGCCGGGGGCCGCTTCAGAGTGCCGTTCTTTATCCTTGCGATACTGCTGGTGGTCTTCGATGTCGAGGCAATGTTCCTCTTTCCCTGGGCCGTCGTTCTGAAAGAGATCGGGCTCATCGGGTATATTGAGATGTTCGTCTTCATGTTGCTGCTTCTCGTGGGGTTCGCCTACGCTTGGCTGAAGGGAGCGTTGGAATGGGAGGAATAAACAACGCGATCCGCGATAGTGTACTGTTCACCACGGCCGACAGCATTATCGGCTGGAGCCGGCGGTCAGCCCTATGGCCTGAGACCTTCGGCATTGCTTGCTGCGCCATCGAGATGATCTCGGCCGGTTGCGCGCGTTATGATCTCGACCGGTTCGGCGTGGTGTTCCGCCCTTCACCACGTCAGTCCGATGTGATGATCATCGCCGGCACCGTGACCCGGAAATTCGCGCCCGTCGTGCGTCGGCTCTACGACCAGATGCCGGAACCGCGCTGGGTGATCGCAATGGGCACCTGCGCCATTTCGGGCGGGGTTTACAACACCTACGCCGTGGTGCAGGGGTCGGAGACTTTCGTGCCCGTCGACGTTCATGTGCCCGGCTGTCCCCCGCGGCCCGAGGCGTTGATGCATGGCTTCCTCCTGCTTCAAGAGAAGATCAAGAGGTCCCGCGCGCTGGCCGGGACGCGTCTGGATCGGGTTGCATCATCATGAGTGTAGGGCGGCCTCTCGATCATGGTCCGATCATGGAGCGTTTCGGAGGGGCAATCGAGGACCTCGGCTGCGCGCACGGCATTCACGTCTTTGCTGTTCCTCCCGAGACGATCGTCGAGTTCTGCCGGTTCCTGAAGGAACATCCAGCGCTGCGATTCAACTTCCTCTCGGACATCTGTGGGGTTGATCATTATCCCGAAACACCGCGATTCGAAGCGGTATACCACCTTTACTCGCTGCCCAACCGGTGGCGGATTCGCATCAAGTGCTGGCTTGGCGATCCGCCGCAGCTTTCCTCGGTTACGGGCGTTTGGCGCACCGCCAACTGGCATGAACGCGAAGCCTGGGACATGTACGGGATCAGGTTCGAGGGTCACCCAGACCTGCGCCGGATCTACATGTGGGAGGAATTCGAGGGCTTCCCGCAGCGCAAGGACTTTCCGCTGCGCGGATACAAGGATAAGTTGAATCCGTTTGGAGCCGAAGGCCCGCCGCCGACACAGCCGGACCTCGCCACCAGGGATATTCCGCAAGCAGGCCGTTCCGCGCGGGAGAGTTGAGATGACTGAAGTCACCGAGCTCGGCAGGCCTGAAGGCGAAGCGCTCAATACCAGGGAAGTGCTTCTGAACCTCGGCCCGCAGCACCCCAGCACTCATGGGGTTCTTCGGCTCGTCCTCGAACTGACCGGCGAATACGTCGAGCGCGTCGACCCGCATATCGGCTATCTCCACCGCGGCACCGAAAAACTGGCGGAGAGCTTCACCTATACTCAGATTTTCCCGCTGACGGACCGGCTCGACTACCTCTGCCCACCTTCGAATAACCTGGCATTTGCACTGGCCGTGGAGAAACTCCTCGGCATAGAAGCACCGGTACGGGCGCAGTATATTCGCGTGTTGATGGCCGAGCTGGCACGGATCTCGGGCCATCTCCTGATCACCGGTGCACTGCCGATGGACCTTGGCGCCATGACCGCGTTGCTCTATGCGATGCGCGAGCGCGAGATGATCATGGATCTGTTGGAGATGATTTCCGGGGCGCGGATGCATACATCTTTCTGCCGGGTCGGCGGTGTGCGCGAGGACCTGCCCGACGGGTTCCTCCCCAAGATCCGGGAATTCTGTGACATTTTCCCGAACCGCATTCGCGACTATGATCGGCTGCTTCAGAACAACCGGGTGTTTTTGAACCGTACGCAAGGGATCGGCGTAATCGCCGCCGAGGATGCCATCGATCTCGGCCTGAGTGGCCCAAACCTGCGCGCCTCGGGCGTCGATTGGGACATCCGCCGCGACGAGCCTTATGAGATCTACGATCGGCTCGACTTCAATGTCATTACCCGCAAGGAGGGCGACTGCTATGCGCGCTGGCAGTGCCGTGTCGAGGAAATGCGCGAGAGCATCCGGATCATTGAGCAATGTCTCGACCAGATGCCCGAGGGGCCGTTCCAGATCGACATGCCGACAATCGCCTTCCCGGTGGACAAGGACAGGGTGCACTGCTCGATGGAGGCATTGATCCAGCATTTCGATCTATCGGCCTACGGCTTCAAGGTGCCGAAGGGCGAGGTTTATTCTGCGATCGAGGCGCCAAAGGGCGAGCTAGGTTTCTACATCATCAGCGACGGATCGCCCAAACCGTTCCGTATGAAGGTGCGGGCACCGTCCTTCGTCAACCTTCAGGCACTCTTTGGAGTGACCAACGCCCGCTATCTGGCGGACATGATCGCCGTGCTCGGCAGCCTCGACCCGGTGATGGCCGAGGTGGACAAGTAGCAGGGAGGTTCAAACCCGATGACCATGCGCGAACAGATCGAGGCGGCGGCGGCGCGGTATCCCGACCAGCGCTCGGCGATCATGCCCGCGCTTCTGATCGCGCAGAGGGAGCATGGCCATTTGCCTGGTCCAGTGCTGGAAGAAGTCGCCAATATCCTTGGTGTCGAGCGGATCTGGGTCTACGAACTGGCGACCTTCTACACACTCTTTCATGTCGAACCGGTGGGCATGTTCCACCTGCAACTCTGCGACAACGTTTCCTGCATGCTGCGCCGCTCCGAGGACCTCTTGAGGCATTTGGAGGAGGTGCTGGGGATCAACAAGGGCGGCACAACGCCGGATGGGCTGTTCACGCTTTCGACAGTCGAGTGCCTCGGTGCATGCGAGATGGCTCCGGTGATGCAGGTTGGCGACGATTACCACGGCAACCTTGATGTCGCGCGGATAGACGCGCTGCTGGACGGCCTCCGCGCCTTGGCGAGGCAGGCCGAAAGTGGGCCCACCCTTGCACGGCCGCCGGGAAGGTAGGGTCATGTTCGAGCCGGTTCTTCTTAAGAATATCGACGTGCCGGACAGTCATTTGCTGTCGACCTATGAGGCCGGCGGCGGCTATCAGGCATTGGCCAAGACGCTGCGCGAGTATACGCCGGACGAGGTCATCGACCTCGTCAAACAGTCCAACCTGCGCGGCCGCGGCGGGGCCGGATTCCCGACGGGCATGAAATGGTCCTTCGTGCCGAAGCAGGCCGGCAAGCCGAAATACCTGTGCTGCAACGCTGATGAGGGCGAGCCCGGAACCTTCAAGGACCGGATCATCATGGAGCGCGATCCACACCAGCTCATCGAGGGGCTGGCGGTAAGCGCCTACGCGATCGGGGCCGAAACCGCCTATGTCTACATCCGGGGAGAATATGTGACGGCGATACGCCGCCTGGAGCAAGCGATCGCCCAGGCTCACGAAAGGTCCTATCTCGGAACGAGTGTTCTAGGCTCTGATTTCAAGTTCACCGTGCACGTTCACTGCGGCGCGGGCGCCTATATTTGCGGCGAGGAGACCGCGATGCTCGAGTCGCTCGAGGGCAAGCGGGCGCAGCCGCGATTGAAACCGCCGTTTCCCGCCGTGGCCGGGCTCTACTCCAGCCCCACCGTTATCAACAATGTCGAGACGATTGCTTGCGTGCCGCATATTGTGGCGCGCGGGCCGGCCTGGTTTCGGGGCATCGGTCCGGATAAGAGCCCCGGCCCGAAGCTCTACTGCCTGAGCGGGCAGGTGCGCAACCCCGGCCTTTACGAGCTGCCGATGGGCATATCGCTGCGCGAACTGGTCGAGGAGCACGCTGGCGGTCCGTTACCGGGGCGCAGGATCAAGGCTGTAATTCCGGGCGGGGTCTCGGCGCCGGTAATACCTGAGGGCGGGCTGGAGGTCGGGATGGATTTCGACTCGCTTGCTGCCGCCGGCTCGATGCTTGGTTCGGCCGGCGTTGTTGTAATCGACGACTCGACCTGCATGGTCAAGGTCGCCACCCGGATCATAGAGTTCTTCCACCACGAGTCCTGCGGCAAGTGTACGCCATGCCGGGAAGGATTGAACTGGGCCGTAAAGGTACTGCGCCGCATTGAGACCGGGGAAGGCGGGCCTGGAGATCTGGAGCAGCTGGAGATGCTTTGCAAAGGCATTTTCGGCAATACGTTTTGTGCTTTGGGTGACGGTGCCGCGATGGGATTGCGGGCGGCGCTTAAGCATTTCCGCGACGAGTTCGTCGTCCATATCGAGGAGCGGAGGTGCCCGTTTCACAGAGCGTGTGTTTGAGGCGGGCTTGGAGGAAGCATGGTTAGCGTTACGATCGACGGACAAACGCTTGAAGTCGAGGCTGGCTCCACGGTGCTCATGGCGGCTGAGCGCTTGGGCATCGACATTCCAACTTTCTGTTACTGGAAGCGGCTGCCGCCGCTGGCCTCCTGCCGCATGTGCCTCGTGGAGATTGAGGGGTTGCGGCGGCTGCAGCCGGCCTGCGCCACCACGGTCACCGATGGCATGGTCGTTAGGGCTAATACGCCGCTGATCGAGGAAACGCGATCATCCATGCTCGACATGCTGCTTGCCAACCACCCCCTTGACTGCCCGATCTGCGACAAGGGCGGCGAATGCGAGCTCCAGGACATGGTGATGGCATACGGCCCCCGCAAAAGCGAGTTCCACGATCTCAAGCGTGTATTCCACTCCGAGGACATCCGTCTCAGCCCTGTCGTCATCATGAACGTCAACCGCTGCATCCAGTGCCAGCGTTGCGTCCGGATGTGCGAGGAGGTGGTCGGCGCGGTCGCGCTTGGCACCGTCGAAAAAGGCATGGATACCGCCGTCACCGGCTTCGAGGGTAGCCTTGCGAGTTGCGATCAGTGCGGCAATTGCATCGAGGTCTGCCCGGTCGGCGCTCTGATGAGTTTCCCCTACCGCTACAAGGCACGGCCCTGGGATCTGGTCGAGACCGACACGGTGTGCCCGCATTGCGGCACCGGTTGCCAGTTGACGGTGGGCACACGCAAGGGTGAGCTTATGCGGGTACGCTCGAAGTGGGACGAGGGGGTCAACCGCGAAACGCTTTGCGTGCGGGGACGCTTCGGTCTCGATTTCGTCTCGGGCAGGGACCGGATAGAGCGACCGATGATCCGTCGCAATGGCGCGCTGGCGCCGGTTTCCTGGGACGAAGCGGGGGATTATCTGCGCCGGCGGCTGTCGGCGGTCGAGGACAAGGCTGCAGGGGGGCTGGCCTCGCCGCGCCTGCCCAACGAGGTGCTCTATCAGTTCCAGAAGCTGATGCGGACGGTATTCCGGACCAACAACATTGATTGCTCGTCGCGCTGGTCCGCGCCCTTTGATACGCTCGGCCCGTTACTGGCAGCCTTCTACAGCCGCGCACCGCTGGAAGAGGTGATCGCCAACGACTGCGTGCTCGTCGTCGGCGGCAACGTGACCGAGGAGAACCCAATCACCGAATACCTGCTGCGGGACGGCGCGCGGCGGCGGCAGACCGCATTGCTCATGCTTTCAGCGCGGCCCTCCCGTCTGGAGGCCGACGCCTGCGTTGTGGTTCGCGTGTCGCCGGGCGGAGAAACCGCGAGCCTCGCGGCGGTGGTAGCCGGGCTCGTGGAAGCGGCCGGTCACGCATTGCTGGGCGAGACTTTTGCGGACATCGAAGCGACAATCGGTAGGTCGCAGGTGAATACCGGTGGTGACGGGCCGGGTCGGCTGGCCAGTGCGCTCAAGGAAAGCCGCAGCGTCACTGTGCTTGTCAGCGTCGAGCTCTTGAGATCACCCGAAGCGCGCGCGACGCTGCAGCAACTCAACAACCTGCTGCAGGTTCTCCGTCTGCTCCGCAAGGGCCTGGCGATGCAGTTCCTCTTTGACCGCGCCAATCAGCTGGGTGCCTGGGACATGGGAGTTTTGCCGGCGGCTTTGCCGGGATTGTGGGCGGTCACCGATGATGTGAACCGTGCAACCCTTGCGCGAAGCTGGGGTGCCGAAATCCCATCTGAACCCGGCGCGGGCCTCGACGTCATGCTGGAACTCTGCGTCGGTGGCGGGATGGGCGCACTCTACCTCGCCGGAGCAGACCCCCTGATCTCCTACCCCGACAGGGATTTCGTGACGCGGGCGCTTGGCGCCGCCGATCTCCTGATCGTGCAGGATACCTTCCTAACCGATACCGCGGGCCTGGCCGAAGTTGTTCTGCCCGCGGCAGGTTACGGCGAGGAATCCGGGACGTTCACCAACAACGAGGGCCGGACCCAGAAGATCCGCAAATTCCGCGAACCGGCCTTCGAGGCGCGAGGCAATCTGGCGATATTCGACTTCGTCGCATCGCTGCGCAGCCAGACGCTGCAGCCATCGACAGAAGGCGGGATTTTCGACGAGATTGCCCGGCTGGTTCCGGCCTATCAGGGGTTGACGCAGGATGGACTTGGCGCAGACGGCGCGTTCACCAAGGCGCTCCCGCAGCCACCGGATGGCGAGTTCTTCGCGCCGTCGCCGGCCGCGAAGACAGCCGGCGGGTTCATGCTGATTACCGGCAACTGCCTGTTCCACAACGGATATCTTTCCGAACGCTCGGAGATCCTGAATACGGTCGCTGATGACCCTTATGTCGAGATGAGCGCGCAGGATGCGGCCCAACTTGGCTTTTCGGATAGTGATCCGGTGGTCGTGCGATCCGCTCTGGGAGAATTGACGGCGAAGCTCAAGGTCAACAAGCGCTTTCCCAAGGGCCTCGTATTTCTCCCCGAAAACTACAGGGCCCTACGCCTCAACAGACTGATGCGCCGGGGCGTATATCCATGTCCGGTGGAAATTCACCAGGCCACGACGTCCGCCGCCCGTCTCACTGGTTCCGCCTCGAACCCTAAGGATCGCCACCAAGGCATCGACGGTGGCTTGCCTGACGCTCCATCGCGCCCTGACTAGGTCAGTGATACCTGTTCCCGCAGATGTAATCCTGCAGATCCTGCTCCGTGCGCTGCGCTTCTTCGAGCCTGTGTTTGACCACATCGCCGATACTGACCACGCCGACAACGTCGTCCCCGTCCATAACCAGGACATGACGCGTACGCTGCCGGGTCATGATTCCCATCGCGATTGGCAGCAAATCCCCGGTCGAACAGGTCGCTACATTGCGGTTCATGATGTCGGCGGCTCGCATCATCGCCGCCGCGGCCCCGTATTCGGCTACCGCATTGCAGCAATCCCGCTCCGACAAGGTACCAAGGAATTCGCCGTCTGATTGGCTGACGACGACGAAGCCTATATTGTTTTCGCGAAACAGCCTCAGGACTTCCACCATCGTCTGATCGCGATTGACCGCGATGACACCGACACCCTTGTTCTTCATGATTTCGCCGACAAACATCTGAGCCTCCTGTCCGAGCGCATTGTTTGACAGCTGGCGCGTCTTCACGTTCGCCGTATATTCCGCCACCAGTTGTAGCCCTGCGTCTCTTTGGTTTCGACGATCACGTCCTTCTCTGTATTCAGGCGCGCGGCAATTACGCCGCCACCGGTTGCCGCCTTGCCCGGTTTGGCGAGCAGATCGTCGCGCCCGATCACCAAATCACGCGAGGAAAAGCTCGAGAATTCGTATTGCTGGCCAAGCGCGATCGCGTCCGCTGGACAGGCGTCCTCGCATAGCCCGCAGAAAAGGCAACGGGCCGTGTCGATCTCGAATTTTGCCGGGTGACGCTTACCCTTCTCGTCCTCGTAGGGGATGACTTCGATGCAGTCGCAGGGACAAATCCGGGCGCAAAGTTCGCAGGCCACGCATTTGATCTCGCCCTCTTCGTCGCGCGTCAAGAAGTGATGCCCGCGGTAGCGCGGGTAAGGCAACCATTTCTCCTTGTCCGGATACTGCATGGTGACGGATCTGGCGAACATGTAGCCGAAGGTCAGCGCCAAGGCTTTCGCCAGATCGGCGAAGAACGCCCAGCCGATCCATGTTCCAATTCTGTCCTGCGCGCGCGACATCATCGCCCCGCTATGGAGCCGCTGCGGCTCCTAAATGAAAGCAATTCCGGTTATGATTATGTTCGCCATCGATAAAGGAAGCAAGACTTTCCATCCGATCGCCATCAGTTGGTCGTAACGGTAGCGGGGGAAAGTGAAGCGGAACCAGATAAACAAATAGACGAAGAACGAGACCTTGAGCAGAAACCAAAGGATCGGTGGCAAGGGGATCAATACGCCGTTCCATCCGCCGAAGAACAGGATCACCACCAGCACCGACACCAGCAAGACGATGGCATATTCGCTGATCATGAAAAACGCAAAGCGGATACCGCTGTATTCGGTATGGAAGCCAGCCCCCAGATCACCTTCCGCTTCCGAAAGGTCGAAGGGAATGCGCTGCGCCTCGGCCAGTCCGGCAACGAAGAACACCAGGAAGCCGATCGGTTGGTAAACGATATTCCAGACATCGGCCTGCGCCCGTACGATTTCGAGCAGGCTCATGGATTGCGCCAACATGACCACGCCAATGACCGCAAACCCCATCGGGATCTCATAGCTGATCATCTGTGCGCAAGTCCTGAGGCTGCCCAGAACAGCGTATTTGCTGTTCGCGGCCCATCCGCCGAAGATGACACCGTATACTTCAATGCCGATCACAGCGAAGACGAAAAGGATCGCCACATTCATGTTGGAGACGTAAAGCGTGATCTCGGCACCCAACACCGAGACGGTTTCGCCGAACGGGATCGCGACGAACACCACGAATGGTGGGGCGAGCGCCAGGATTGGCGCGAGTTTGAACAAAAAGCGGTCGGCCTCGTCCGGGATGTGGTCTTCTTTGGTCAAGAGCTTGATTCCGTCTGCCACAGGCTGTAGCAGCCCGTGCCACCCGACGCGCATTGGCCCCATCCGCTGCTGGATGTGCCCAGCGATCTTGCGTTCCAGCCAGGTCAGTGGCAAGGGCAGCAGCAGCAGGATCGCGATTAGAAACGCGACCTTGAAGACGATCAGGCCGAGGGCGACGATAAGTTCCATGATCCGCGGCTACTTATTCATCGGTTGAAACGCGCGACCGGACTTTTGCCCGGCTATAGACTGAGCACTGGCTCAGTTATTCAAATGATAGGGTACAGCCGCGACGCGCCACTTGCAAAGCGGAAATCAATTCTGCCTTCGCCGATGGCAAGAACTGTTTTAAGGGGGACGTGAGAGCCTATCAAGGTTGTTGAGAGGCAGAGCTTTAGGTCCCGTTGTGGGCGAGGGGACGGAGTCTGGCTAAAATTATCACAGAATCCAACGCAAACAGTTTGTCGCTGAAATTTCAACAAGATCAAGATAATAGAAACCCGTAATCAGGCTTAGGCCCTCTTGCGCTGGTGGACGGGCAATCCCTGAAAGTCCTTGAGCGTCGCCAGTACGATCGACGTCTTGACATGCTGAACGCTGTCGTGCGGCAGGAGCACGTCGTTGACGAAGCGCGAAAGTCCCGCAAGGTCAGGCGTCACGACCTTGAGGTGGTAATCCATTTCGCCGGTCAGGGCGTAACATTCCAGCACCTCCGGCAGGTCCGCAATCAGGGTTGCGAAACGCTTGGCGTTGTCGCGGTTGTGGGTCGCAAGGGTCACGGCGATGACGACCATGAGGTCGAGCCCCAGCCTGCCGCGATCGAGCACGGCGCGATAGCCGTGGATAAAGCCCTCCGCCTCAAGCCGTGCCCTCCGGCGCGAACATTGCGATGGCGAGAGCGCGATTAATTCCGAGAGCTCGTTGTTGGTCAGGCGGCCGTCGCCTTGCAATTGGGCAAGGATTTTTAGGTCGTATCTGTCGAGCTGTTCCATCTGTGCGCGTTCTCCCGTTTTCTTGCATGAAACATGTATTGAATCCCGAAAACTGCGCGTGAATGCAAGCACCATGCGTAAGAATCCCATCATAATGCCATCCAGCATCCTGTTGGGAGGAAAGAACGATGGGCCCTTATCCGCATGACGCGCCGCCGACAGGCATCACTGCCGACAATCCGGCCGGAACTGACGGTTTCGAATTTGTGGAATTCGCCCATCCGGAGGCGGAAAAATTGCGCGAGCTTTTTATCCGCATGGGCTACAGTTGCGTTGCCAAGCACCGCACGAAGGACATTACAGTCTGGCGCCAGGGCGATATCAACTATCTGATCAATGCCGAGCCCGGCAGCCATGCCATGCGCTTCGTCGCCGAACACGGCCCTTGCGCGCCCTCCATGGCCTGGCGTGTCACCGACGCCAAACATGCCTTCGACCACGCGGTTTCAAAGGGGGCGACGCCGTATGAAAGCAAGGACAAGGCCGTCGATATCCCGGCCATCGTGGGCATCGGCGGTTCGTTGCTTTATTTTGTGGAAACTTACGGCGAGAAGGGCTCGCCCTATGATGCAGAGTTCGAATGGCTGGGTGAACCCAACCCGAAGCCGAAAGGCGTTGGCTTCTACTACCTCGATCATCTGACCCACAATGTCTATCGCGGCAATATGGACAAGTGGTGGGAATTCTATCGCGAGCTCTTCGGTTTCCGCCAGATTCATTTCTTCAATATCGACGGCCGCATTACCGGGCTGATGAGCCGGGCAATTACGTCTCCTTGCGGCAAGATCCGCATCCCGCTGAACGAGTCCAAGGACGACACCAGCCAGATCGAGGAATATTTGCGGAAGTACAAGGGCGAGGGCATCCAGCATATCGCCGTTGGTACGGAAGCACTCTACGACGCGACGGACAAACTCGCCGAAAACGGCCTGAAATTCATGCCCGGGCCGCCCGAGACCTATTACGAGCTCTCGCATGAGCGCGTACACGGCCATGCCGAGCCGATCGAGCGGATGAAAGAGCATGGCATTTTGATCGACGGCGAGGGCGTCTTGGATGGCGGCACGACCCGCATCCTGTTGCAGATTTTCTCGCGAACCGTCATCGGACCGATTTTCTTTGAGTTCATTCAACGAAAGGGCGACGAAGGCTTTGGCGAAGGAAACTTCCGCGCTCTGTTCGAATCGATCGAGGCTGACCAGATCCGGCGCGGCGTGCTGCGCCCGACGGCTGCCGAGTAACCGGAGCCGCGTTTGAGAACAAGGTGAGAAAAAGCGCCGATTGACGGATCCGATCCGCCGCTCTTACTTTTTTGGTGTTTGTCGAACGATTATATCACGCCGGCGAGGATGCCCACGCCTGCTATAGCGGCAATGCCGCCGGCAAGGCGCGTGACGATGAAGCCTCGGCGCTCGCCGATGCGGCCGATCGCATAGCCAAGCCCCAGTCCGACAGCGTGCAGAAGAGCGGTCGCGATCAAAAAACCTCCCCCGTAAGCAGCGCCCGCAGCACTTTCCGGCATTTCGGCGCCGTGGGCATGGCCATGGAAGGTCGCAAACAGCCCGACCACAGCCATCGCGATGGCTGCTGGGGCCTTGACGTTGAACGCCACGACCGCGCCGAGCAGGACCACCGATAACGCGATACCCGCCTCAACAAATGGGATATCGATGCCGGCAACGCCGAGCGCGCCGCCGAGGGCCATAACAAGGACGAAGGTTGCCGGGACAAGCCAAGTTGCGTGACCCCCAAGCTGATAGGCAAAGACGCCAACCATGATCATCGCAAGGACATGGTCGATACCCGATATGGGATGGGTGAAGCCATGCGCGAAGCCTGCTGCTTCGCCGGCGACGGGATGTGCATAGGCGGCGGCTGGAAGCGCTGTTGCGACCAGTGCCAAAAGTACGCTCTTGAGTATTGCTTTCATTAATCAATTCCCCGTTGAGTTATAGAATTCGTTGCAGGCGCTGGATCGGGTAAGCACGCTGAATATCGCGGGGGCAATGCTATGTGAAACACGCCGGAAACGTCAATAAAAAATGTAGAATATGGATTTAATTCAATAGTTTATCAGTAGTGCACTTGCGGTATGCATCTGCCTAATAGGCGGGCACTCATCACCTTACAGGACGCGTCGATTCCCGCAAATTGAGTTCGACAGGCCATAATTCATGAATATCCGAAACTGAGCGTCCCGCCAGCACTTGCAAGGTCAGGTCGGCGCACCTTGCACCTGCTGCTCTCATCGATGATCGGCTTGCCGAAAGTGAGGGTGCCATGTTCTCCGCCGTCAGGTAGGGAAACACGTCGTCATGGGCGATGACAGAGACGTCTTCGCCGATAGCGAGGCCGAGGGATCGGACGGCGCGATAGACGCCGAGGGCTGTCATCATCGAACCGGCCACGATGGCCGTCGGCGGATTGGAACTCTCCAGAAAAAAGCGGGCATGTCTAAAGCCGAGCTCGTCGGTGAAAGTGTCGTGGGCGATCAGCTGTGCGTCCTGCTCAAGAGCCCGCCCCTCGAAGGCCTTGCGGAAGCCGATATCGCGGTGGATGGAATAAGTCAGTCCTTTGCGGCCGTTGATCATCGCGATCCTGCGGTGGCCGAGGTCGAGCAGATGCTCCGTCGACCGGCGGATTGCCCCTTCATTGTCGATGTCCAGCCATGCATGGGGAACGGCGATATCCGATCGCCCGTGCACGAAGAATGGAATTCCGAGCCTGTCCAGAAGCTCGATGCGCGCGTCGTTCGGTTTCGGAGAGTGGACGATAATGGCATCGACTCGCCGGCTTTCGGCAAGCCGTCTATAGGTCTGCATCTCCTCGTTAAGATCGCGATCGGCCATCGGGATCACCAGGATATCAATATCCTCCGAGGCCAGTCTCTCCGCCATGCCGGCCATGAATTCGGCGAAGTGGAATTCACCGGAGCGTCCCATGATGACCCCGATCGCGCCGACGCGGCCGGTCTTCAGCCGAACGGCGTTGACGTCCGGCCGGTAGCCGAGCCTCAGGGCTTCCGCAACGACGCGTGCGCGGGTTGTCTCGCTTACCTCCGGATAGCCGCTCAGCGCTCGGCTTACCGTTGTCGGCGACAGGCCGACTTGTTTTGCGAATTCCTTGAGCTTCATTCGACCACGACAGGTTGGATTCGCGCGGATCAATGACGGATTGTTGAGCGCTCGGCAATCTCGTCTATCACCAACGGCTCAGTAATTGAAATCGGTTTCAATCCTTTAGGCGCGAGAATGAGAAACCGTTAATTGCTGTGGTTATTTAATGTAAGCGCATAAGCATTTGATATAACATATAAAAGTATATCTCTCGCGATATTGTGGATGTCTGAGGTGGCGCTCTTGACGGTTGAAAAAACTTTTGTAATGTTCGTTTAGCCAAATCGATTTCAATTTTTCGTCTGGCAACGGGAGGATGACATGAAATATCGTTTGATGGCCGCCGTTTCGGCGGCAAGCATGATCTGTACCTTGAATCTTGCGGCTGCAGCCGAGCTTTCCTTCGCGGCTAGTTCGACGGGCAATAACCTCGAGTTCTTCCGCAAGCAGTTTGTCATCTTCGAAGAGAAGACGGGCCACAAGGTCAACATCGTGAGCATGCCGTCGTCGAGTTCTGAACAGTTCTCGCAGTACCGTCTGTGGCTTGCCGCCGGCAACAAGGACGTCGATGTCTATCAGACCGACGTCATCTGGGCACCGCAGCTTGCCGATCAGTTCGTGGACCTGAAAGAGGCTGCCAAGGACGTCGTCGAGCAGTTCTTTCCTTCGATCATCGCATCGCAGACGGTCAACGACCGTCTCGTGGCGTTGCCGATGTATACCGATGCCCCGGCGCTTTATTATCGCAAGGACCTGCTTGAGAAATACGGTAAGCAGCCGCCGAAGACCTGGGACGAGCTTGCCGAGACCGCCAGGGAAATCCAGGAAAAGGAACGCACGGCCGGTCAAAAGGACATGTGGGGATTCGTCTTCCAGGGGAATTCCTATGAGGGCCTCACCTGCAATGCGCTGGAGTGGGTGAAATCCTCCGGCGGCGGGCAGATCGTGGAGCCGGACGGCACGATCTCGATCAACAATGAAAAGGCAGCAGCCGCGATCGACCGTGCGAAGGGCTGGGTCGGCACGATCTCCCCGCCTGGCGTGCTCGCTTATCAAGAAGAGGAGTCGCGCGGCGTCTGGCAGACCGGAAATGCCGTCTTCATGCGTAACTGGCCCTATGCCTACTCGCTCGGCAACGGCGCCGATAGCGCAGTGAAGGGCGAGTTCGACGTAACGACGCTGCCTGTCGCCGCGCTCGGCGACAGGCCGTCTTCAGCGCTCGGCGGCTGGAATCTCGCAGTTTCGAAATATTCTGACGACCAGCAGGCGGCCATTGAGCTCGTCAAGTTCCTGGCGTCGAAAGACGTTCAAAAGGCACGGGCCATCGAACTTTCCAATCTGCCAACCCTGGTGGCGCTCTACGACGACCAGGATGTCGCTGCCGCGCAGCCTTTCATGCCGGAGTGGAAGCCGATCTTCCAGGATGCCGTACCGCGTCCTTCGGCGACAGCCAAGGTGAAGTACAACGAAGTATCATCGAAGTTTTGGACGGCAGTACACAACACGCTGTCCGGCAACGGGACCGCGGCTGAGAACCTTGAGCTTCTCGAGGCCGACCTGACGATCCTTAAGGGCGATAGCTGGTGATGAACGGGACCGGCGGCCGGCAGGCCGCCGGTCCCGCTTCAGATGTCTCAAGCACGGATAGCGTTTCCATGAGCGAAATCGCAGTTTCACAGGCGCTCAAACCGCCAGCCTCCGCTTTGAGGTCGGCGAGCGAATTGCGCTCCGAGCGTGTCAGATCGGCCTGGCTGTTTCTGGCGCCGACGCTCTTTATATTGGCTGTGGTGGCCGGGTGGCCGCTGTTTAGAACGATTTATTTCAGCTTCACGAATGCCTCCCTGACCGATCTTGGCAATGCACAGTTCATCGGTTTCGGCAATTATCTGTCCTGGGTCACGCTGAAGAGCGGGCGAACCGTCTATCGTGGGCTGCTTGCCGATCCCGTCTGGTGGAGCGCCGTCTGGAACACCGCCAAATTTACGGTGGTCTCGGTCATGACCGAGACGACGCTCGGCCTGATCGTTGCGCTGGTCCTGAACGCACAGTTTGCCGGGCGCGGCATTGTGCGCGCTGCAATTCTTATTCCCTGGGCAATCCCGACGATCGTTTCGGCAAAAATGTGGGCCTGGATGCTCAACGACCAGTTCGGCATTTTGAACGATATGCTCCTTGGTGTCGGCCTCATCAGCGAAAAGATCGCCTGGACTGCCAATCCGGAAACGGCAATGATTGCGGTTCTGATAGTCGACGTCTGGAAGACGACGCCCTTCATGGCGCTTCTGATCCTTGCCGGACTGCAGATGGTACCGGCGGATATCTACGAGGCTGCCAGGATCGACGGGGTCAATCCCGTCAAGGTCTTCTGGCGGCTGACGCTACCGCTGATCCGGCCCGCCATTATGGTCGCCGTGATCTTCCGGATTCTGGATGCGATGCGCATCTTTGATCTGATTTATGTGCTGACGCCCAACAATGTCCAGACCAAGACCATGTCGGTCATGGCCCGTGAGAACCTGTTCGACTTTGACAAGTTCGCCTATGGTGCTACCGCTTCGACAGTTCTCTTCCTCATCATCGCGTCCGTCACCGTACTCTACATCTGGTTCGGACGCGTCAAACTCGGTGGGGAGGACCGTTGATGCTCTTGAAGATCACGAAGAATGCGCTCTTCTACCTGCTCGTCGCGGTGATCGTCCTTCTTGCGGTTTTTCCGTTCTACTACGCGATCCTCACGAGTCTCAAAACCGGCACGGCGCTTTTCGAAGTCAATTACTGGCCGAGTTCGATTTCATTCGGAAATTATACATCGGTGATGAACCAGGGCGGCTTTGTCCGAAGCCTTGGAAATTCGATAATGGTCGCCTTGGTCGTGGTTGCCGCGTCGCTGCTGCTTTCGATCACCGCATCTTTCGCCTTGGCGCGAGTGAATTTCCGCGGCCGGGCGCTGCTGATGCTGACGATCCTTTCAGTGTCGATGTTCCCGCAGATCGCCGTACTTGCAGGCCTTTTCGAGCTCATTCGATGGATCGGCATCTTCAACACGCCTTTCGCGCTGATTTTTTCGTACATGATCTTCACACTGCCGTTCACCGTGTGGGTGCTGACGACCTTCATGCGCGACTTGCCGATCGAGATCGAGGAGGCTGCGATCGTCGACGGTGCTTCGCCATGGGTCATCATCACCCAGGTCTTCATGCCGCTCATGTGGCCGGCGCTTGTGACAACCGGCCTGCTTGCCTTCATCACAGCTTGGAATGAATTCCTCTTCGCGCTAACGTTCACATCATCGAATGCGCAGCGGACCGTGCCGGTTGCCATTGCCCTGCTTTCGGGCGGCAGCCAATTTGAAATACCTTGGGGCAACATCATGGCGGCGTCGGTCATCGTCACCGTGCCGGTTGTTGTTCTCGTTTTGATATTCCAGCGCCGGATCATCTCGGGATTGACCGCCGGCGGCGTTAAGGGTTGAGGGAGTAGGCCATTGGCACAGATACGCCTAGACAATATCCGCAAGAGCTTCGGCGCCTTCGAGGTCATCAAGGGTGTTACGATGGACATCCGCCGAGGCGAATTCATGGTCTTCGTCGGTCCCTCCGGATGTGGCAAGTCAACGCTGCTGCGCCTCATCTCGGGCCTTGAAGACATTACGTCCGGCACGCTCTCTTTCGATGACGAGGTGGTAAACCAGCGTGCGCCCTCAAAGCGAGGGATCGCCATGGTGTTCCAATCCTATGCGCTCTATCCCCATATGACGGTTTTCGACAATATGGCCTTCGGCATGAAGCTTGCGGGACGGACGAAGGATGAATGCCGGCATAGGGTCGAGCAAGCCGCCGGCATGCTGCAGCTATCGCCCTATCTCGAACGTCTGCCGCGTCAGCTATCGGGCGGGCAGCGTCAGCGCGTCGCGATCGGCCGGGCGATCGTTCGCGATCCCAAGGTCTTCCTCTTCGATGAGCCGCTGTCGAACCTCGATGCGGCATTGCGCGTGGCGACAAGGCTGGAGATCGCCAAGCTGCACCGCAGCATGCACAATACGACGATGATCTATGTGACGCACGATCAGGTTGAGGCCATGACGCTTGCCGACCGTATCTGCGTCCTGAGGGACGGCGTTGTCGAGCAGATCGGCACGCCGCTTGAGCTTTACGAGAGCCCGAATTCAATCTTCGTTGCCGGCTTCATTGGCTCGCCGAAGATGAATTTCCTGTCAGGCGGACTGGCGCAGCCCTATAATACCCATACGATCGGCGTGCGTGCAGAGCATATCCGGATCACGTCGCAAGCGGCAGTCTGGAACGGAACCGTCATTCATTCGGAGATCCTCGGCTCCGACAGCTTTGTCTATCTGGACATCGGTGCAGATGAGCCGCTGATCGTGCGTGAGACCGGCGTTTCCGGCCATGAGCCGGGCCAGAAGCTCGGCGTTGCGCCAGTTGCCGGCCACATACACAGTTTTGACCAATCTGGCCGCGCGCTTGCAAAAGCATCCATGCGCGCTGCCTGACTATCCACCAAGGATCGATCCACCTCCCAGGCTCGGTCCTCTTCACATCGCAAGGAGTAACGATCGTGCCTATTCGCACCATTGTCTGGGGTGAAAACATCCATGAGAACACCAATGCCGTCGTCAGGGAAATTTATCCCGAAGGCATGCACACCACGATTGCCGCTGCGCTGAACAGCGACCCGGCAATCAGGGCGACGACCGCGACGCTGCAGGAGCCGGAGCATGGCCTGTCGCAAGGGCGGCTTGCCGAAACCGACGTCCTCACCTGGTGGGGCCACAAGGATCATGGCGCAGTCTCCGACGAAGTGGTCGAACGCGTCGCCAAGCGGGTCTGGGAAGGCATGGGCCTGCTGGTGCTTCATTCCGGCCATTTTTCGAAGATCTTCAAGCGGCTGATGGGAACACCCTGCGCGCTGAAATGGCGCGAGGCAGGCGAACGCGAGCGGTTGTGGACCATCAATCCGCGTCATCCGATCGCTGCCGGCCTTGAGGAGAACTTCGTCCTTGAAAACGAGGAGATGTATGGCGAACAGTTTTCGGTTCCCGAGCCGCTGGAAACAGTGTTCATCTCCTGGTTCCAGGGCGGTGAGGTGTTCCGGTCCGGGATGACCTGGCGGCGTGGGGCGGGCAACATCTTCTATTTCCGCCCCGGTCACGAGACCTATCCGACCTATCACGACCCCAATATCCGCAAGGTGCTGATCAACGCTGTCAAATGGGCTCATAACCCTCAAGGCGACCTCAAGACCATCACCGATGCCCCGAACGTTCCGGTGGAGAAGGCGCACGAACCGATCGTGGAGCGCGGCCCGAAATTGCACCAGGCCGGCGAAGCCGGTTACCGCTGAGGGGGCAAGGATGAGACTTCTTGTTCTTGGTACAGGCTCGATGGCGAAGAGCCAGGTCAGTCATTTCAAATTGATCGAAGGCGTCGAGGTCGTCGGCGCTGTCGACACTGATCCGTCACGCCTTGCCGAATTTTCCGATCATTTCGGCATTGAGAAACGTTTCCTCGCGATTGAGGAAGCAATTGCCTGGGGAGATTTCGATGCCGCAACCAATGTAACCCCAGACCGAATCCATCATCCGACGACTATGGCGCTGATTGCCGCCGGCAAGCACGTCTTCTGCGAAAAGCCGCTGGCCGAAAACTACGCTGACGCTCTGGAGATGACGACTGCGGCGGAAACCGCCGGAGTGATCAATATGGTCAACCTCACCTATCGCAACGTCGCGCCGCTGCAGAGGGCTCGCGAGATGGTGCTCGCCGGTGAGCTCGGTACGATCAAGCATGTTGAAGCATCCTATCTGCAGAGCTGGCTGGTGTCGCGGGCCTGGGGGGATTGGCGCACGGAATCGCGCTGGCTCTGGCGGCTTTCGACCGGTCACGGCTCGAACGGTGTGCTTGGCGATGTCGGCATCCATATCCTCGACTTCGCCGCCTATGGCGCGGCAACCGATATCGACCACGTCTTTGCGCGGCTCAAGACCTTCAACAAGGCGCCAGGTGGCCAGATCGGCGAGTATCTGCTCGATGCCAACGACAGTTTCACGATGTCTGTCGACTTCGCCAATGGTGCGCTCGGCGTCATTCACGCGACCCGCTGGGCCACGGGTCATCTCAATGAGCTGAAGCTTCGCATCTACGGTGAACGGGGCAGCCTCGAGATCATTCACCGGCCGAACGGCTCGCAGCTGCGCGGCTGCTTTGATGAGAACATCGAGACGGCGACCTGGGCCGATATCGATGTTGCGCCGGTGCCGACCAACTATCAGCGTTTCGTCGAAGCGGTCGCGACCGGCAAGCAGCTTGATCCGAACTTCCGTCATGCCGCTAACCTGCAGAAGGTCATCGATCTCGCGATCGTCTCGGAAAAGGAGCGCCGTGAGCTCAATCTGCTGTCGGAGGAGGTCGGCATGACGCCCGGACCGGAAGGCGCCGGCAACGTGGAGGTGCTGCCGATCGCGGTATAGGCGCTTGCCGCACGAAGCCCCATGCGGCCTGTCCAAAGGCCGTATGGCTGGATGTTGAAGTCCCGCCTTGATGAAGCATGACTGAGGGCCGGGCGCAAATGCCAACGTGCGCGTCTGGTCGGGTCCAAGCATAAGGAGGCATAATGAAGCTGATCATACTTGGCACTGGCTGGTGGGCGAACACCCATGCCACGAGTTTCTCGGAGATCGCCGGCGTGGAGATCGTCGCGGCGGTCGATAGTGATGATGTGCGCCTGCGCGCCTTTGCCGCCCGGCACAATATTCCGCTCACCTTCAATTCACTGGAGGATGCACTTTCCTGGGGCGAATTCGACGCAGCGACCAATGTCACGCCGGACCGCGTGCACTATGCCACGACCTTGGCCCTGCTTGCAGCCGGCAAACACGTCTTCTGCGAAAAGCCGCTGGCTGAGAATTTCGCCCAGGCTGCAGAAATGGCCGACGCCGCCGAGAGGTCGAAGCAGATGACGATGGTGAACCTCACCTATCGCAATGTTGCTCCGCTGCAGAAGGCTCGGCAAATGGTGCTGAACGGCGATATCGGTCAAATCCGGCACTTCGAGGCTTCCTACCTTCAGAGCTGGCTCGTGTCGAAGGCCTGGGGCGACTGGACGACGCAGCCCCAATGGCTCTGGCGCCTGTCGAGCAAGCATGGGTCGAACGGCGTTCTCGGTGACATTGGCATTCATATCCTCGATTTCGTGGTCTACGGGGCCGGAAGCGATATCAAGACCGCGGCTGCGCAACTGAAGACCTTCGAAAAGGCCCCGGGTAACAGGATTGGCGAATATGAACTCGACGCCAACGACAGCTTTGTGATGATGGCCGAGCTGAAAAATGGCGCTCTGGGCGTCATCCATGCCAGCCGCTGGGCGACCGGACACCTGAACGAACTGCGGCTGCGGGTCCACGGCGACAGGGGGGCAATCGAAGTCACTGACACGCCGAACGGCGCGACGCTTAGAATCTGCGCCGGCGCGGATGCCGACGAGGCGATCTGGCGGCGCGTGCAGGTTGAACCCGTTGCAACGAACTTCGAGCGCTTCGCCGAGGCCGTGAGGACTGGCGTCGGACAGGAGCCATCCTTCCGGCATGCCGCCAATCTGCAAGAGGTCATCGACCACGCACGCAACTCGGCCGCCAGCCTGCCCACCCTGATCATCGCCGCTCAAAGCGGACCATATGACACGGGAGCTGCCGAGGAGCGTCGTCGTTAGACAGTTGCGGTCACGTCGTCGGACTGCTGAGGGCCGTCTCTTCCAAAACCTCCTCCGGAATATCGTCGAAGGAGGCATAGTTCAGATTGTAGAGCCGCGAATAGAGTTTGCCGTTCGTCATCAGCTGCCGGTGATTGCCGCTTTCGATGATCTCTCCATTTTGCAGGACGATGATACGGTCGGCCTCCCGGATCGTCGCCAGCCGGTGGGCGATGACGAGGCCGGTGCGGTTTTCGAGAAGCTTGACCAGCGCCTTCTGGATCAGCATCTCCGTGTAGCTGTCGATATTCGCCGTCGCTTCATCGAGCACCAGGATCTTTGCATCGGCAACGAGCGCGCGAGCGAAACTGAGCAGCTGCCGCTGGCCGAGCGACAGATTGCCGCCGCGCTCGCCGAGCACGCTGTCGTAACCTTCGGGCAGGCGCATGATGAAGTCGTGGGCACCCACGGCCTTGGCCGCTTCGATCACCTGTTCGCGCGTCGCCTCTGTCTTGTGATAGCGAATGTTTTCGAAGACGGTACCGGTGAAAAGGAAAGGTTCCTGCAATACCATGGCGATCTGATCGCCGAGTGAGTCCTGCGTCAGCTGGCGTACATCATGCCCTGCGACCAAAACCTGGCCCTGCTGCACATCGTAAAACCGGTGGATCAGCGACATACAGCTCGATTTGCCGGAGCCGGTCGGGCCGACGAGGGCGACTGTTTCGCCGGGGTTCACCTTGAAACTCACCTGCTTCAGCACCGGGTGCTTCGGATTGTAGCCGAAGACGACGTCGCGGAACTCGACTGAACCGTCCATGTCTTTCGAAAGCGCCACGGCGTTTAGCGCATCCTTGATCTCCACCGGGACATCGAGAACCTCCGTCAATCTCTGGCCCGAAGCCATGGCGCGCTGCATGACGGAATATTGCAGCGTCAGCGAGCGGATCGGATCGAAGAAACGCTGGATGTAGAAGAGGAAGGCAACGAGCACCCCCACATCGAGAGCCTGGTTCAGGACGCGCGCCCCGCCGACGACGATAACGAGCGCCATTGCCACGCCGGTCAAGGAATCAACGATCGGTACCATCACCTGTGCATAGCGGGCTGCCGTCAGATGCGTCTTGAGGTTCGCGTGCGCCTTGTCGTCATAGAGCGTGAAATTGACGCCCTGGCGATCCATGCTTTGCACGGCGCGGACGCCATGGATTGCCTCGGCAAGCGCACCGGCCGCAATCGAGTTCGTCTCGTGCGCCGCCATGAAGGATCTGCGCGCCAGCGGCAGCCAGAAGAGACGGACGAGGAACAGGATAGGCAAGGCAGAGAGTGTCAGCAGCCCGAGCTTGAAGTCGAGATAGAGCATCACGAAAACGATGCCGAAGAGCAGGGTGATATCACCGACGGAAAGCACTGACGTCTCGAGAAACTCCTGCATGGAGTTGACATCGCCTTGAAGACGCGACATCAGCCGTCCGACCTCCGTCTTGTCCATGAAGGAAAGCGAGACCCGCTGGAGATGGGAGAACATTGCCTTGCGGATGTCGAAGAGCACCTCCTCGGCGACGTTGCCAACCAGCGTCTCCTGGGCGTAGCTTGCCCCATAATTGATCAGGATCGCAATTAGAAATGCGATGATCGAATAGAGGAGGGCGGAGCGATCCCCGCCCGGCTGCATGCCGTGGTCGATCGCGTAGCGGATGATCAGGGGAATCAACAGCTGCATCGCCGTGAAGGTGAGCACGGCTACGACCGACCACATGACTTGCGTGCGGTATGGCTCGACAAAAGCCCAGATGCGCTTGACGATGTTGCCGTCGAAGGCCTTTCCGAACATTTCTTCTTCGACGCGGTGCGAGCCGACCACCGCCCGCGGCGGACGGCGTCCGTCCTCGCGAACGTCGGAACGTTCGGTTTCCAGTTCCTCGGCCATGAAGTCCTCCCTGCGCCGGTTTCTTACGCGCTCAAGGCGTCGTCGCCCGGCCGTACCTGCAAGTCGTAAAGTGCCTTGTACCGGCCGCCGGCGGCCAGCAACTCCTCATGCGTGCCGCGCTCGACGATGCGGCCGTCCTCGATGAAGAGGATCTGGTCGGCATGCATCAGCGAACTCAGCCGGTGGGCGACGATGATCGTCACGCGTTCGGCGGCGTATTTGCGCATGGCGGCGCGGATGCGCTGTTCGGTGACAGCGTCGATCGCCGCCGTCGAGTCGTCGAATACCATCACCGCCGGCCTCAGCATCAGCGCGCGCGCGATCGAAAGACGCTGGCGCTGGCCGCCGGACAGCGAAACGCCGCGTTCGCCGACCACCGTGCCGTAGCCTGTCGGCAGGCCGAGGACATAGTTGTGCAGCTGCGCGCTTTCGCTCGCGCGCTCGATCCGCGGCTCCTTGGCCCACGGGTCGCCATAGGCGATATTGTTTTCGATGGTTGTCGTGAACAGGAAGGAATCCTGCTGCACGACGGCGACTGCGCGGCGGAGCGATTGCAGTGTCACCTTGCGGATATCCTGCCCGTCGATCGTGATCCTTCCCTTCGTCACGTCATAAAAACGCGGGATCAAATGGGCGATCGTCGATTTGCCGCTGCCCGGCGGGCCGACGATGCCAACCGTTTCACCGCGCCGCGCTTCGAACGAAACGCCGTGAAGCACCTGCTGCAGGTCCGAGCTTGGATAAGCGAAGGCGACATTCTCGAAACGAAGCGTGCCTTCTGACACCTTCAATTCCTTTGCATCCGGGATATTGCGTATGGCGATCTCCATGTCGAGCAGATTGAAGAGGCGCGTGCCGCATGTCGATGCCCGGGCAAAGGCGTTGACCATCAGGCCGAGTTGACGCACCGGCATTTGCAAGATGGTCATGAACGTCAAGAACGAGGCGAGCGTGCCGACGGTGATGTCGCCTGCCATTACCTTTTCTCCGCCGACCCAGAGCACGAGGCCCATCGCAGCGAAGAAGGAAAAGGTCATGGCGCTGGTATTTGCAACACGGATACCGACACGCTGGTGCGCAAGCGTCAGCGCATTCTTCGATGCCTTTTCGAATTTGGAAAGCTCATGGTCTTGCGCAGCGAAGGCACGGACGACGCGGATGCCGCCGAGATTCTCCTCCATGATACGGGTCAGCACCGAAAGCCGCTCCTGCAGGTCGAGCCAAGTGGCACGCAGCCGCAGCTGCGTCACTGAGGAACGCCAGCCGACGAACGGCACGAAACTCAGCGCCAGGAGGCCAAGAACCACATCGGTCGAAATCAGCATGTACGCGCCGATCCCGATCAGCGTAGAAAGCAGGAAGACACGCACAAGCGCTGTCGAAAAATACATTCGCACGCCTTCGAGATCGAGCAGTCCGATAGTGATCAGATCGCCCGAATGAACCGTGTCGTGAAAGCTGAAGGAGAGCCGCTGGATCTTCTCGTAACAGGCAAGCCGCAGCTCGTAGCCCATGTGGTGGCCGACGCTTTCGCTGAAATAGTTCTGAACCATTGTGGAGACGCCGCGCAGCACGCTGGCACCGAGTAAAAGCAGCGCCGTCGTCAGCAGCGCCTCCTGCGCCAGTTGACCGGCCGCTCCGCCGGTCAATGCAACCTGCGTATGGTCGACCGCTTGGCCGAGCAGGCGCGGAATCAGAAGCTGGAACGCGGATGCTATGAGGGTTGCGCCGATGGCGAAACCCGCTTGCCAAGGGTGACGAAAAGCCATGACGGTGATGCGGACCAGCGTATAGAGGCCCTTGCCCCAGCCTGCCGCATTCACAAGCGCAAGCGAAGCTGAGGGCTTCGTCGCGCGTATCGACGCATCGCTGCTCACGGTATTGATTCCAAATAGATGTATGGTTCGGACGCTGGCCCGAAAAGACGGCAATTCCATGGAGGGATTGATTAGCGCGCTTAGTTTTGCCGATTCTACCTGAGCGTTCAAGTAAAGAATTCACCAGTTGGTTATTTTCTCGTGAGTGAGACGACCACAACCGCTCCCTCAGCTCGGTCCCAATTGCGGTGAACGCTGCAGCCTTAGAGGTTTCTGCACGATCCTTTCTGCGGACGTGACGAAACAGGACATCAAAACAACGGCGCAAACCGAAGCGCAAAACAGCAAACCGACAGACACCCGCGAGACTGGCGGCAGCACTGTCGCCAGCGATTGGACGATCAAACCGCCGAACGTGTAATGATTAAGGTAGAGTGCGTAGCTCAGGCTGCCGAGATATCGGAATGTTGTCCGCTGCCGATGGGTGAACCCGGTTTCGAATGCGTCGGCATGGATGATGCAAAAAACCATAAAGGCTGTGGCCGTCAGCCAGACCAAACAGGCCCCGGTGCCGATGCCCCATAAGAGATCCCTGCCGACGAATATCTCGACAATGCACATCAAACCTGCTGGCAGCAGGGCGCCGATCGCGATTTTGGAGCGATGGCCGCGCAGGTGAGCCCACAGCAACATGCCCAGCGCGAAGAAAACCCCGTAGCGCATGAGAAAGACCTTCGAAGGGAAACGCGAAAGCGTCGCAAACAGCTCCTTGTCGAATAGAAAGGCCGCAGACCATACCACGAGATAGACCGAGCTTACGGCGCAGATGATCTTCGCCAGGTTTTCCAATGAAAGACGCGGCGCAAAGACGATCGTGATCCCGACTGTCAGGTAGAACGCAGCCTCGACCACCAGCGACCATACGACGCCATCGATATAAGGCCCGACCGGCGAAAGGACCGAGGAACGGATGAGGGGAGGGATGAGAGACGTAATGTCCTGGCCCGCCAGCGACAAGGCCGCAAAGCCGATCACGCTGGAGATCCACAAAGCCGGCAGGATTCGAAGAGCGCGCAGGTGAATGAAACGGAGAGCGCCGTGCATGCCGCTGGCGCCTTCTGCGCTCATGGAGATCACGAGGCCGGAAATCACGAAAAAAATCTCGACGCCAATGCTGCCAACCCCATCGAATGGCCAAAGGAAGGCGAACACCGGCCCGCTCGTTTGCGGAAGCTGGAAGCTTGAAAAGTGGAACAGCAGAACCAATGCAGCAGCATAAATTCTGACTATATCTACCACGTAATAATGTGTTGCAGGTTTTTGTTCAGGCATAATCTCATCCAAAAGGAGTATATGTCCCGGATAAGTTTCTAGTATTTGTTTCTGTAGCGTATTACTATTAATATAATTCCGTTGTCCACCCATATTGCGCGTGGATTGTAAACTTTTTATCTTGGAACACGTGGCGGATGGCGAGAGGTTGCAGCATGGGTTACGGATTATCGAGGCGTATCACGGCGATGCTGGCTATAGCCGGACTCGCGTTTTTCTTACTTGCGGCCGGAACTTGCGAGCTTCTGGCCTCAACCGATAGGGACGGTCCTGCCTTCAAGGACATCGCCTACGGAAGCGACGCCCGCAACAGGATGGACATCTATAAACCGCCCGGTGCCGGTCCGTTTCCGGCGATCATCTATGTCCATGGCGGCGGATGGTGGAATGGTGACAAGCAGTATCTCGCGGCCAATGCCAGGGACTATATGCTGTCGAAGGGCGTTGCGGTCGTTGCAATCAACTATCGCAATCTGGTCGAGGCAAAACGCGACCGGATATTCCCGCCCGTGCTTGCCGCGCTTGAGGATACCAAATCGGCCTACGGATATCTGCTGAAGAATGGCGGGAGCCTTGGCATTGATAATACACGGCTTGCCATTTACGGCGCTTCGGCAGGCGGCTTCAATGCGCTCTGGCTGGCATTGTCGATCAATGAGGACGGTTCGCTGCAGGCGATCAAGGCGGTTGGCGGCATCGATGCGCAAACCACGATCGATCCCTTTGAGATGCGCGATTGGGTCGGTCCATCCATCAATTACGGAGGCCATGCCTTTGGCCTTCCCGAAGCGGATTTCCAATCCTTTCTGGCGCAAAGGGATAAATTCCTGAATTACATCTCGACGCTGTCCCCCTCCTATCTGGTTCGCGCAAACTCGCCGCCGATCGTGCTTCTCTATTCGGGGGGGCTGCAGGATCAGTCGAGCGATCACATGGCGCTCGTCCACAGCCCAAAGTTTGGCGCAGAATTTCAAAAGACCGCCGAAAGGAACGGCCATGCCGTGACCTTTCTCGAGGGGGCAGAGCGTATTCCGGCGCGCTACAGCGATTTCTTCAATTTCCTGATCGACCGCGTTGTGAAATAGCCGCGTGGCGCGAACAGGTATCTTGCATAAGGCGCGGTGGGAAGGACAAATCTCCCTTTTGTTTCAGCGCTGTGGCTGCCTTGTCGACAGTCATGCCGAACAAAACGCTTGCCACTTTCCCATTTTAGGGCTTTCATACACGACTAGTTTGATAGACTATGACGCGGCAATGTTCCCTCGTTTCCGGCGAAGCGCAACGCTTCGATGAGCGGCAAGCGTTCCAGACGGCCGCATGAACCTTACCAACGCGGGCGCGTGTAGTCCCGCGTTGAAAACCTTGATCGAGACACGATGCGGGCTGATCCCGCAAGGGAGTTGAGATGACGGTTCAGGGCCTTTTTGCTTCGAAGTCCAAGACGACGGCACGGGTTTCGGCTGTCCCCCGTATCGCAATCGTCGGCCGGGGTTTTTCAGGCATGATGAGCGCAATCGCCTTGATGAAAACGGTGCGGACGCCGTTCCATCTTCAGCTTTTCGATCCAAATTCCTCGGTCAGCGGGGGCCAGGCGCTGTCGTCGGTGCGCGCTTCGACGATCCTCAATACCCGCGTTCGCGACCTTTCGGTCTCGCTCGGCGATGCCGACGATTTCAACGACTGGCTCTGTAGCAACGCGGAATTCCGGGCTGCCGTGCGTGCCGCGATCCCGGGTTTCCGCCAGATTTTCGTTCCAAAGGCTCTTTTCAGCGACTACGTCTATCAGCGCTTTTCAGAAGCGCTCGCAGCCCGCAAGGATATCACCGTACAGGTCTGTCACGAGCCGGTCGTCGCAATCCGCAGAAGCCATGCAAACCGCTTTCTGCTCGAAAGCGCCCATCCAGCCAATCCGCTCTTCGAAACCGTCGTCCTGGCCACTGGCTACGGGCTTTCCGATCCCGAGCCGGAGGCGGAGGATCGGTCGCCGGTGCGGGCCCAGCGTCTCGTCGCCCGGCCGCATGCTGTTCTCCTTGGAAGCGGCATCCGCGTGGTCGACCAGTTGCTGCAACTGCGCGATAGCGGTTACCCTGGCCAGATCACGATTGTCTCGAAGCATGGTTTCCTGCCGCAGAGCCATACACCGAATTCCGCCGATCCACTTTTCCCGGCCGAGGCGTTGCCGCAAAAGCTGCCCGAGATCGTCCGCTTCATCCGCACTGCCTGCCGTGAGGCAGAAGAAGAGGGCCGTAGCTGGCAATCGGTGATGAACGGTCTGCGCAGACATGCCCGCTCTCTCTGGCGTTCGCTGCCGGCCGATCAGAAACGCCAGTTCAACCGGCATCTGCGCGCCATCTACGACAGCCACCGCAACCGCCTGCCGGAAGCGATGCATCTGCGCCTGAAACGCGAGCTTGCCGAAGGCAATACTATCCTTCGTCGAGGCACGGCCGGCCGCCGGGGGCTCAGCGGCATCTTCTTCACGCCGGCCGGATCAAATATCGAGGAAGTCATCTATGCGGAGCGTGTTTTCGACTGCCGCTGCAAGGCACCTGATCTGGCGATGCCTTTGATGCAGAGCCTGATCGGCTCCGGCCTTGCCGTGCCCGATGAGCTTTCGCTGGGGCTTGCCGTCGATCAGCGCGGCGACCTCTGCCTGGAGGACGGATCGACGGTGGATGGCCTCTTCGCCGTCGGTCCGCTCGGTCTTGGCAGTCTGCCGGATATCGATCTGGTCCCTGAAATCGTTACCCAGGCCTACGCGGCTGCGCAGAAGGTCGCAGAGCAGTTCTATCCTCGAAGCAGAGCTGTTTGAAATTATTCGGACATTTGTGGGAACCATTTCGCGGCTCCTTCGGTTTAGGAAACTAGTGTTTCCAACGGGGGGCTTATGGAAGTGATGGATCGATTTGGTGCGTCTCTCACTGGCGAGGGCCGCTTGCGGTTACTTGTCGATGCCATCACCGACTACGCAATCTATATGCTGAGTCCGCAGGGTCACGTCGCCACGTGGAACGTCGGTGCTCAGCGCCTCAAAGGATATTCACAGGAAGAGATCATGGGCAGGCACTTCTCGAATTTCTACACCGAGGAGGACCGTGCTGCCGGTGAGCCGGAACGTGCGCTTGAAATTGCCCGCTGCGACGGCCGCTTCGAAAAGGAGGCCTGGCGCGTGCGCAAGGACGGCAGCCGCTTTTGGGCGAACGTGGTCCTTGACGCTATCACGGACGATTGCGGCGAAGTAATTGGTTTTGCGAAGATCACCCGCGACATGACCGAGAAGCGCGAAATCCAGCGTGCGCTCGACCAGGCACGCGAAGAGCTCTTCCAGGCGCAGAAGATGGAGGCGATCGGCCAGCTCACCGGCGGCATTGCCCACGACTTCAACAATCTTCTGATGGCCGTTCTCGGCAGCCTGGAGATTTTGAAGAAGCGGATACCTGAACAGCCGGAGCTGATGCCCCTCGTCGAAAATGCCATCCAGGGTGCGCAGCGCGGCGCTGCCCTGACGCAGCGCATGCTCGCCTTTTCCCGGCGCCAGGAACTGGCAGTCAAGACGATTGAGATTGCAGCGCTCATGGACGGAATGGCCGATATGCTGCAGCGTTCGCTCGGGCCGCTGACCATGCTTGAAATCGATGTGCTGCCGGGCGCTCCAACAATTGCCACCGATCCCAACCAGCTCGAAACAGCAATCCTCAATCTGATTGTGAACGCGCGTGATGCCATGCCGCGCGGAGGGAAAATCACAGTGAGAGCGCAGGAACGGACGGTAGGCCAAAGGGACGGGATCCTTCCGCCCGGTGCGTATCTATGTCTTTCGGTCATCGACGGCGGAGAGGGCATGGACGAAGAGACACTTGAACAGGCGACGACACCCTTCTTCACGACGAAGGGTGTCGGGAAAGGCACCGGTCTCGGATTGCCGATGGTTCAAGGGCTCGCTGCGCAGTCAGGCGGCCGGCTCGTCTTGAAGAGCCGCCTCGGTGAAGGCACGGTCGCCGAGCTTTGGTTCCCTGCGGTCCAGGCGCAGGATGACGCACCGGTAGAGCTCCCGGAAACAGCGGCCGATCATCCCGGCCTTTTGCGCTCGCTGCGCATCCTGGCCGTCGACGACGACAGTCTCGTGCTCATGAACACGGTTTTGATGCTTGAGGACCTCGGCTACGACGTCATCGAGGCGGCATCGGCCGCCGATGCGCTGGCCATCCTTTCCAGCGAACAGGTCGACCTTGTCATCTCCGACCATGCCATGCCGCGGATGACGGGTGCAGAGCTTGCGGAGGTGATCCGCCGTGATCGGCCGCACATGCCGATCATCCTTGCCACGGGCTATGCCGACATTCCGCCCGGCGGCGGCCTCATCGACCTGCCGCGTCTCGGAAAGCCCTTCTCGCAGGTACAGCTTGCCGAGGCAATCAGCCGGACGATTGCCACGGCCAGTGCGTCCGAACCTCGCTTCGGATCACGAATCCCAGCAGGCCCGCCACCATCAGCGCCAAGCCAAACCATGTGATCGCATAGACGAGGTGGTTGTTCGCAAAGACGATGCGCGTCAGTCCGCCGATCGGCAGACCACCGGGATTGGGAGTGTTGTCGGCATCGATGAAATACTCGGCAGCGTCGGCCACGTGCTTTTCCGCCGCGATTGCAGCTACATCGCGGGAGTACCAGCGGCCCGAGGCCGGGTCGTTCGATTGTAGCAACGAACCCTTCGGTTCCGTGATCCGCATCAGCCCTGTGATCGTGACCTGACCGGAGAGTTGGCCGGACGGCCGGGTTTGCGGATCGCGCCTGTCGGTCGGCACGAAGCCGCGGTTGATCAAGACCGTCTGGCCCTCACGAAGCGATAGCGGTGTCATCACCCAAAAGCCTGGACCCAGCTCGGTTGAGGCATAGACCAGCGTCTCCTTGCTGTTCTGCAATGTGCCGGTGGCCGTCACACGGCGGTATTCGTCGTCTGCAGCATGGACTGCCCTTCCTGTCGGGGCCGGGGCCGGCTCGGCGTGGACCCGTTGATCGATCCGAGCAATGAGGTCACGTTTCCAGGACAGCCGCTCCACCTGCCAGAGGCCGAGAGCCACGAAACCTGCCATCGAAAGAAGCATCAAGCTGCACAGCATTGCCAGCCGGATTGATGGTCGGCGGCGTTCTTTCGGCAAGGGAAAGCTGTCTGGCATGGCGGAAAACCTGCACGGGCGGCCTTGCCGTCGCGCGCTCGACACCCCTAGGGCATGTTCTTCATCATTTCAGGGCTCATCGGCATCATATTGGTATTCAGATGATGCATGACCCAAAGCGAGCCGGAAAGCGCGATCGCCACGATCACGATCGTGAAGATCAGCGCCATCATCGTCCAGCCGCCTTCCGAGCGGGTGTTCATATGCAGGAAGCAGATCATGTGAACGACGATCTGGATAGCGCCGAGCGCCATCACAAGAAAAGCAGTCACTCCCGGGCTCTCGAAGACACCGGCCATGACAAGCCAGAAGGGAATAGCGGTCAAGATGACCGAGAGGACGAAACCGATCGTATAGCTCTTCATCGAGCCGTGGCCTGCCCCGTGTCCGTGGCTATGGCCATGATGGGCTTCGTGTGCGTCCTCATGTGCGGGTGCTTGCGAACTCATCCGAGAACTCCCATCAGGTAGACGAAGGAAAAGACGCCGATCCAGACGACGTCGAGGAAGTGCCAGAACATCGAGAGGCACATGAGGCGGCGCCGGTTGGCCTCCATCAGGCCATACATCGAAACCTGCACCATCAGCGTTGCCATCCAGATGATGCCGGACGTGACGTGCAGCCCATGGGTTCCAACCAGCGTAAAGAAGGCCGAAAGGAAAGCGCTGCGCGATGGACCTGCACCCTCGTGGATCAAATGAATGAACTCATAAAGTTCAAGCCCGATGAACGCCGCGCCGAACAGGCCGGTCACCCCCAGCCACATCAGCGTGCCCGATTTGCTATTCTTTTCCATCTGGAGCATGGCGAAGCCGTAGGTGATGGAAGAAAAGAGCAGCATCGACGTGTTGACTGCCACGAGCGGCAGATCGAACAGGTCCTTCGGCGAAGGCCCTGCCGCATAATTGCGGCCAACAACGCCATAGGTCGCAAACAGCACCGCAAAGATCAGGCAGTCGCTCATGAGGTAGAGCCAGAAGCCGAGATTCGTGCTGCCTTCGGGATGATGTTCTTCGGTCAGATAGAACTCAGGCTTTTCGGCCGTGTCGATAGTATGGTTGCTCATGGTCATTACACCTGTGTCGCAAGCAATTCGGTCCTCTTGCCTTCCGTTTTGCTGACTTCTTCGGCCGGGATATAGAAGTCGCGCCTATAGTTGAAGGTATGGACGATGGTGACGACGAGCAGCGCCGCGGCGGAGGCCACGACGAGCCACCACATGTACCAGATCAGTCCGAAGGCAAGTGCCACGCTGATGGCGGAAAGGATTGCCCCGGTGCCGGTGTTCTTCGGCATGTGGATCGGCTTGAAGCCTTCGAGGGGGCGTTCGTAACCGCGGTTCTTCATGTCGTACCAACTGTCATGGTCGTGCACCACAGGGGTGAAGGCGAAGTTGTAGTCGGGCGGCGGCGACGACGTCGACCACTCAAGCGTGCGGGCATCCCATGGATCGCCTGTATGGTCGGCAAGTTCCTCGCGTCTCATGAAACTGACGACAAGCTGGACGAGGAACGACAATATGCCGAGCGCGATCAGGAAAGCACCGAAGGCTGCGATGATGAACCAGATCTGCAGCGACGGGTCCTCGAACTGCGACACGCGGCGGGTGACGCCCATCAGGCCGAGCACGTAGAGCGGCATGAAGGCGAAATAGAAGCCGGTCAGCCAGAACCAGAAGCTCATCTTTCCCCAGAAAGGATCGAGCTTGAAGCCGAAGGCCTTCGGGAACCAGTAGTTGACGCCTGCAAGCAGGCCGAACAGCACGCCACCGATGATTACATTGTGGAAATGGGCGATCAAAAACAGCGAGTTGTGCAGCACGAAGTCTGCAGGCGGAACGGCAAGCAGCACCCCGGTCATTCCGCCGATGACGAAGGTCACCATGAAGCCGACGGTCCAAAGCATCGGCACTTCATAACGGATGCGGCCGCGATACATGGTGAAGAGCCAGTTGAACATCTTCGCTCCCGTGGGGATCGAGATGATCATGGTCGTGATTCCGAAGAAGGAGTTGACGCTGGCGCCGGAACCCATGGTGAAGAAGTGATGGAGCCAGACGATGTAGGAAAGAATGGTGATGACCACTGTCGCATAGACCATCGAGGCGTAGCCGAACAGGCGCTTGCCGCAGAAGGTCGCGACCACTTCCGAGAAGATGCCGAAGGCCGGCAGAACGAGGATATAGACCTCCGGATGGCCCCAGATCCAGATGAGGTTGACATACATCATCGGATTGCCGCCGAGGTCGTTGGTGAAGAAGTTCATGCCGGCGTAGCGGTCGAGCGACAGCAGCGCAAGCGTCGCCGTCAGGATCGGAAAGGTGGCGACGATCAAGACGTTGGTGCAAAGCGAGGTCCAGGTGAAGACGGGCAGCTTCATCATGGTCATGCCAGGCGCGCGCATCTTGACGATGGTGGCGATCAGGTTGATGCCCGACAGTGTCGTCCCAACACCTGCAACCTGCAGGCCCCAGATGTAGTAGTCGACGCCGACCCCCGGACTGTAGTCGGCGCCGGAAAGCGGTGGATAGGCAAGCCAGCCGGTGCGCGCGAACTCGCCGATGAAGAGCGACAGCATGATGATGATGGCGCCGGCCGTCGTCATCCAGAAGGAGAAGTTGTTGAGAAAGGGAAAGGAGACGTCACGAGCACCGATCTGCATCGGTACCACGAAGTTCATGAGGCCCGTGACGAAGGGCATGGCCACAAAGAAGATCATGATAACGCCGTGGGCGGTAAAGACCTGGTCGTAGTGGTGCGGCGGCAGATAGCCTTCCGATCCGTTGAAGGCGATCGCTTGCTGGATCCGCATCATGATCGCGTCCGAGAAGCCGCGCAGCAGCATGATGACGGCGAGGATCACGTACATGATCCCGATTTTCTTGTGATCGACGCTGGTGATCCAGTCGCGCCACAACGGGCCCCAAAATCTATAATAGGTAATGAGGCCGACCACGGCGAGACCGCCGATGACCACGCCTATGAAGGTCGCGACGAGGATCGGCTCGTGGTAGGGGATCGCCTCAAGGGTCAACCGGCCGAAGATGAACTTCAGGAGGTCAGGATTGGAAAACATGGATTAACCCGTTCATTGGTGTCTTAGCGACGCAAAGCGCCAGGTTTTAATGGTTGCTGCCCGGTTGAGCCGGACTGCCGCTGCCGTGATCCATGCCGGGCATGGAATGACCGTCATGCGGCATCCCGGGCATGGTCTGCCCGCCCTGCTGCGGCTGGGCGTCAGGCTGCCGGGTGTTGCTGTCGGTGCCCTCGGGCTCTTGCCCGCTGCGTGCCGGCGTGCCGGTTGCAGGGAAGGTCGGGGCATTGGTGCGCTCGCCCTGTTCGGCATGGCGGTTGTCATATTCAAGCCGCTCCCGGTTTTCGGCGCTCTCCTTGCCTGCGCCGCCCATCATGTCGATGTGCATCATCTCGTTCATGCACATCTTACCGGGTGTCGCGCACATGTTGAGGATGGCCTCGAAGAGGCCGGCCTCGGCGCTGGCGTAGTAGCGCACGGGCTCTCGTTCGCTCGGCCTTTCGAGTTTCAGGTAGGCATCGCGGTTAAGCGCCGTACCTTGCGCTTTGACACGGGCGATCCAATCGTCGAAGCCCTGCTGGTTTAGACCGTGAAACTTGAAGCGCATGTGCGAGAAGCCGTCGCCGCTGTAATTGGCAGAAAAGCCTTCGTACTCGCCTTGCTTGTTGATGACGGCGTGCAACTTCGTCTGCATGCCGGGCATGGCGTAGATCTGGCCGGCGAGCGCCGGAATGTAAAAGGAGTTCATCACCGAAGACGCGGTGATCTTGAAATTGATCGGAACGTCGACCGGGGCTGCCAGTTCGTTGACGGTCGCAATGCCGAGGTCAGGATAAAAGAACAGCCATTTCCAATCGAGCGCCACGACTTCGACGTTGAGCGGCTTCGCACCAGCAGGAATCGCGCGTTCTGCATCCAGCCGGTCAAGCGCGCGGTAGGGGTCGAGCTTGTGTGTGCTGATCCAAGTGATGGCGCCGAGCGCAATGATGATGGCAAGCGGCGCTGACCAGATCACGACTTCAAGACGGGTGGAGTGATGCCATTCCGGATCATAGGTCGCCGCTGTGTTCGAGCGCCTGTATCGCCAGGCGAAGAACAGCGTGAGGAACAAGACCGGCACGATGATCAAAAGCATCAAGAAGGTCGAGACCAGAATTAGGTCTGCCTGTTGATTGGCGATATCGCCCGACGGCGACATCACCACCAGATTGCACCCTGCCAGCATGAATAGCGGCAACATGGATAGAAGGCGGGAAAACTTCATCAGTTTTTGCACGTCTCTAAGCTCTTGTTGTTTCGTCCGAACCGCGACTAAAGCACGAAACGGCATGGTGACATGAGGTGTTTGGTCGCAGTGCAGCAAATATGCCGCAATGCCGCAGAATGTCTTCACGGCCTTCTGAAAAATCCTGAAAGTCAAGAAGGATTGTGCCGGCATCAAATGTTTTTCCGGCCTATATATCCGCAAATGCGCAGTTGGCCAGTTTCGCGAGCCGTCCCGTCCGCTTTTTGCGATGTACATGTCATTTTGAGAATGGATGATGAACTATTTGCGCCGTCCGGACTTGATAACCCGGCGGGTTTGATCAAGATCGTCTTGAGGCGCTTCGTAAAAGCACCTCAACGAGGGAGGCGTTAAATGGCTGAAACACAGGTACACTACGGACCGTCATCGCGCACGCTGGAACACGACGCACGTAGAATTCACGATGACAAGCCGGTCTCGCCGGGCAGCATCGCGATCGGTGTCGTCATCGGACGCATGTCGGAATTTTTCGATTTCTTCGTTTACGGCCTGGCCTCGGTTCTCGTCTTTCCGCAGCTTGTCTTTCCCTTCGCGCCGGACCGGCTGACGGCGACGCTTTATTCTTTCGCGATCTTTTCGCTGGCGTTCCTTGCCCGCCCTGTCGGCTCCGTTGTGTTCATGACCATCGACCGGCTCTACGGCCGCGGCACAAAGCTGACGATTGCCCTCTTCCTGCTCGGTGGCTCGACGGCCTCGATTGCCTTCCTGCCCGGCTACAACGTCATCGGCTACTGGTCGATCGCCTTGCTTGCGCTTTTCCGCCTTGGACAAGGCTTTGCCCTCGGAGGCGCATGGGACGGGCTTGCTTCGTTGCTGGCGCTGAATGCGCCGGAGCGGCACCGCGGCTGGTATGCGATGATCCCGCAGCTTGGTGCGCCGATCGGTTTTGCGTTGGCGAGCACTCTGTTCGGCTTCTTCATCGCCAATCTTTCAAACGATGATTTCCTCTCCTGGGGCTGGCGCTACCCGTTCTTCGTCGCGTTCGCCATTAACGTCGTGGCCCTCTTTGCTCGCCTGCGTCTCGTCATGACGAAAGAATTCGGCACGCTTCTGGAGCAGCATGAACTGGAAGCGGCGCCAATTGTCGATGTCCTTCGCATCCACGGTCGCGATATCCTGATCGGCGCCTTCGTCCCTCTCGCAAGCTTTGCAATGTTCCATCTCGTCACCATTTTTCCGCTTGGTTGGATGAGCCTTTACGGCAGCCAACCGCTCGGCACTTTCATGGTTGTGCAGATCATCGGCGCCGCGGTCGGCATCGTCGCCATCATCGCCTCTGGCCTGATCGCCGATCGCATCGGCCGCCGAGGTCAGCTTGCCGTCTGTGCCGTGCTGATCGCGATCTTCTCCTTTATCGGCCCGATGCTCATTGCCGCCGGTGACACCGGCCAGGACGCTTTCGTCATCATCGGCTTCGGCGTGCTTGGCCTTTCGTTCGGTCAGGCTACCGGTTCGATCTCTTCGCGGTTCGGCCGCGGCTATCGCTATACGGGCGCAGCCTTCACGTCGGATCTCGCCTGGTTGGTGGGTGCGGGTTTTGCGCCGCTCGTTGCACTTGGTCTGTCCAGCCGCTTTGGCCTGCCTTTTGTCGGCTATTACCTGCTTTCGGGCGCCATCTGCACGCTTGCCGCACTTGCTTTCAGCAAGGCGCTGGAGCAGCGCGAGTAGCGACCACTGAAGCATGAAGCCTGCCGACCGCGGTGAACTGACCCCCGTTGGACAACAGCCTGCGGGGGGTTTTCATGTCCGGAACTTGCCGAAGATTACTGAAGCGCCGCCTGCGGCTGCTTTGCAGCGCGTGCGGCCGTCAATTCCGCCGTCGTATGGTTCAGGCGGTCGGCAAGGACGCGCATGATCTCGACGGCAATTTCGGGAAAATCGCTGAGAAGCTTCAGGAAATGCTCTTTGCTGATGCGCAGCACTTCCAGTGGAGAGGTAGCACGGACAGTCGCGGTGCGCGACACGTCACAGAGGATGGCAATTTCGCCGACGATGGAATTAACCTCGACGTCGGCGACTTTTATGTCGCCTGCAGGCGAATTCACGAGAATATCGGCTGTGCCGGAAAGCACCACATAGGCCGCGTCGCCCGGATCGCCCTGGTGGAAGAGATCCTGACCGGCCTTGTAGCTCATCCGATCGGAGGTGAAGGCCAAAAGCTTGAGTTTCGCCGGGGCGATCCTTGCGAAGATCGGCACCCGCCGCAGCATTTCGACTTCATCTCTCAACAGCATGAGCGTCTCACCCCCTGCCGCTTCTCCTCGCCGAAGGAGAACGCGCTTTAAAAAACTCTACTGGCATTCCCTCGCAAGAATGCCGTCTCAGCCGCCGCAATAGAATATTACGATAACAGTTCCTTGAACATCCCGTTTTTCTCGGAAAGTTCGGGATAGTTCCCCGCTTCAACTAAATCTCCGCGATTAAAAAGTAGAATCCTGTCGAAGATTTCTGCAAGTTTTGCGTTTGAAAGCACCCAGATGATCGCTGGGCGTTTACCCTCCTCGTGCAGGTCTTGGACGACGTTGCGGATGATCTGATCCTGCACACGCTGATCGAGCGCGGGAAGCGGCCGGTTGAAGATGAAATAATCCGAACGCTTCAAAAGCGCGCGGGCGAGGTTGAGTTTCTGGCGCTGAACCATCGTCAATCGCTTGCCGCCGGAACCGACGTCAAATTCAAGGCCGATCGACAACACGTCGTCGTAAAGATCAAGAGCATCGAAGAGTTCGCTCATGATGGTGCGAATACGATCGGAAGCGTCCGCCTGCTGATAGGCGATACGGCCGAACAGCACGTTGTCCATCAGCGTTGCGGAGGAGGTGAAGCGCTCGGGATCGTACCGCTCGATGAGAACGGCAAGATCATCCGGTATATGCTCGTGAAACTGCTTGCGGGCGCTCACGATCTTGGCCATCAGTTCATCGCTCAGCAAGCCGAAGCGATGGCGCGGCTCGATATAGGCAAAGCTCAGCCGGATGATCATCGAGCGCTCATCGATGCTCGCATCCTCGAACCGGCGGCTCTGCAATTTCTGCAGCAAGGCCTGATAGGTCGGAATATCATCCGCCGTCATGAAGGTCAGCTGCTGGAAAAAAGGGTGGTCGGGCGGCAGATCGTGGAAGAGTTCGACGGCGTTTTCGGCGATTTCCAGGCCCATCGCATAGAGGTCGTTGCTGAGGCCGGTATCGCGGAAAAGCTGCTGGAAATAGGGGTGAGCCGCAAGCTTGCGGTTGTTCATCATCGGTCGCTTCATCGTGCCGAAGAGCAGGTTTTCGCCGACCGTTGCCTGGGAATTGTAATTATCAAAATCAAAAGGCACGACGATGGCATCGAGGCTCTCGTCCTTCATACGCTCTCGCAGCGACTGACGCAGATCCACGATGCGTCCCGCAAGCGCCACATGCACTGTTGTATCAACCGTCGAGCGGAGGGCAAGGTCGAGGATGTCCTGCGAAATCAACACGGCATCGAGCACCGGTCGGATCGCCGTCAGCAGATCGTCCGGTCCGGTTGCCCCGGCGGCGTTGTAATCGACCCAGTCGCTGTTGAGATCAAGCGTCGGGTTGCCGGCCTTCAGCGCCTCGGCGGCATGCCATTTGAACTCTTGTGCTGCCTCGTCCTCGTAGTTGGGATCGGTCAGCGGTGCATGCTTGAGACCGTAAAGCAGGTTGTCGCGCAGCGTGCCGTGAAAAAAATAGCTATCGGAGGAAGCGTAGGAAATGCGACGGCCGGTAATCGATTCCGGCAGTTCCAGAAGGTCGCGGCCGTCGATACTGATACGGCCTGAGTCCGGCCAGACGATGCGGCCGAGCGCTTCGGCGAAAGCCTCCGCACCACTGCCGTTCGGCCCGACAACCGCCACTGTCTCGTTCGGCCTGATCTCGACCGAGACGTGGTCGACCAGGCGCGCGCCGCTATCGTCGCTGAGGGTGAGGTTGCTAACGACGAGGGCTGCCGTCAGCGGGCCGACTGCTTCTGCCGGGATTTCCTGGATGCGGCTGTCAATAAGCGGCTCGACATTGAACTGTTCATAGACCTGCTGATACTTGACCTGAACGTCCTGGCGCATCTGATCCCAGTCGATCAGCTCTTTCAATGGCCCCGGAAGATCCTTGTAGGCGCTGATGACCGCAACGAGCTGGCCGATATCAAGGCGCCCCTGCAATGCGAGGTAGCCGCCGATCGCGTAGAATAGGAAAGGCGTCACCTGCGCCAGGAAGTTGTTCAGGAACTTCACCAGGAACTTCCACTGGTAAAGGTCGTAGCGGATCGAGAAGATGAGGCCGAGACGCGTGGCAATGTCGGCGCGTTCCAGGTTCGAGGTGTCATTGCCATGGATCGTGCCGATACCCTCGACAATCTCGCCAACGCGGCCGGAAAGCTCGCGGGCTGTCAGCTGCCGCTGGCGGCCCAGCTCGAGCAGCCGCTTTCTCATGCGCGGAATGACGACCGCCTGCACGCCGACGATTGCGGCCGCAATCATACCGAGCCAGAAGTTCTGGACAATGATGAAGGCAAGCGCCGTCAGCGCCTGGCCGCCGAGAAGGGCAGGCGAGACGAAGGCATCACCGGTAAAGCCGCCCATTGGCTCCACCTCGTCCTTGATCATCGTGGCAATTTCAGCCGATTTCACCCGCTTGAAATGGACGGGCGGGAAACGCAGCACCCGGTCGATGAGTTGGAACCGAATACGCCTTAACATGCGCTCGCCGAGGCGGCCTTTGTAGGTATTGATGTAGAATTTGAAGAGGCCGTTCAGTACGACGAGCGCCAGGAAGACGAGGCTCAGCGCCATCAGCATCTGAAGGCGGTTGAGCTGGAATCCCTCGAAGAATTCGACATGCCCGATCAGCGGGATGTCATAGGCAAGATGCATGAAGGTCTGGGTCGCATTCGCATTCTCGAAGCCATCACCTTGAATCGGGCCGTTGACGATCTGTTTCGGCAAATCGAAGGACAAGAAATAAGGGACCATCGAGACGGCAACGACAGCCAAAATCCAAAGCTGCTGTCGCCGCGTGTTCGACCAGATATAGCGGGCGAGGCTTTTTTCCATGCTAACCGTCAGCCTGATTGGAAAGGGCGGGCCGGGATAGGGGGCCATTCGTAAGGGGAGATGCCGAAGACAGATTCATGCAACCGGACCGCCGGGTATTGTAAGGAAATCAAGGCGAAGCGGATTGCTGTCGAATGCCGATTCTCGCCGGGGCTTCAGTTATATCACAGGATTTTCATAATAGGCGAGCGATTCAACCAAGCATCGAACGGATGATCGAAGCAGTTGTCTCGGCTCCGGTCAGATCGAGGGTGACGTCCTTTCCGGCGGGTGCTGCAAGCACTCTTTCGACCGCCGCCGCCACATGCTCTGCGGTCAGTCCTTGCTCTGGAAGAACTGCGGCGAGACCCAGTGCCTGCAAACGCTCGGCCCGCACCGTCTGCTCCGTTTCGCCGCCGGCGACAAAGGGGACAAGGATCGAACGGCAATTTGTTCGCAGCAGGTCTCCGACCGTATTGTAGCCTGCCTGCGAGATCGAGACTTTCGCGCCGCCCAGCAGCGAGGGGAAGTCCTTGCGGAAGCGCGCAAGCGTGATGTTGGCAGGTGCGGCCCGGCTCAGCCCGATAAAGTCCGTCTCCGGCAGATTGGGACCGGTGAGGAGCAGCCAGCGATGACTTTCGGGCAGCATGGCTGCCGCATCGCGCGCCGCGCGGATGAGCTTCAGGCCGACGGCCCCGCCGCCAGCGGAGGCAATGATGTCGAAGACGTCGGTCGGAGCGGCGGCCGGCTTGGGTGCAACGAGCCCGGTATATCGTACCTTGTCTGCGATTTCGGCCGTCAGCGGAAAGGTATCTTCAAGTCGCACAAAATCCGCATCACCGTGAACGAGCACGGCGTCGAAGTGACGTTTCACCAGGTCGACGGTTTCCTCGTCTCGGCCGGGCTTGCGGTTTTCTTGAAGGATGTCGCGCACCGAACTGAAGAGTTTTGGCTTTGGATCCGTCCTGCCGATCATATCGAGCAGCGGCAGCAGTTCGAAGCGCATCTGACGCCTGCCGAAGGGGAAGGCCTCGGTGATGACGGCATGCGGCCGCACCTCCTGAAATGCGGCAAGCAGCAGGTCGCGCCGTCTTGACAGAAAGGCGTCGCCGGCGACATTGCCGTGGGCGTCCGCCAGACCCGAAAAGCCGGCATTGCTGGCAACGACCGGCGGCAAGGCTATGGTCTTTATGCCTGCGCCGGGAAAGCCTGGGACTGGCAAGCCGCCTGTTGCGACCGTCACGTCAAAACCGTCCTTGACCAATGCGTCGGCAATGCGGCTTGCGCGCGCGATGTGGCCGATGCCGAGCAGGTGCTGGACGTAAAAGAGGATGCGTTTTGTGCTCATGAGGGTTGTTGCCATTCCTCTTCGAAGAGGCGTATCAGCTGCTTTATGCTGGAATGATAGTCGAAATGCTCACGCACGCGTTTTTCCGCCGCATCTCCCAGCTGTCTTCGCAGCGCCGGATCGCGTATCGCCGCCTCAAGCGCGCCAGCGAGCGCCATCGGATCTTCCGGTCGAACGACGAGACCGTTCTCGCCGTTTGTCAGCAGTTCCGGCACGCCTGAAACATCGGTCGAAAGGCACATCAGCCGCTGGCTCGACGCCTCGACCAGCACATTTGGCAATCCATCCCTGTCGCCGTTGGCTGCAATGCGGCAGGCAAGCGCAAACAGGTCGGCGCTGCGGTAATGAGCGAGCACCTCCTTCTGCGCCATTGCGCCTTTCCAGGCAATGTTGCCGGCAAGTCCGAGCTCTGCGGCGAGCGCCTTCAATCTGGCCAGTTCGTCACCGCCCCCGATGTGTTCGAAACGCCAGTTGAGGCTTTTTGGAAGCAGGGCAAGGGCGCGCAGCAGCACGTCGTACCCCTTCTTTTCGACCGCCCGGCCGACGCTCAATAGAAGAACCGGGTCGGAAGGATCGGTGCCATCCCGGTTGGAGTGCTGGCCTTCGAAACGGCCGAAGCGGGCCAGATCGAGGCCGTGATAGCTGAGGTGGACCGCATCCGGCCGCCCGGTCAGGCTTCGCATATGCTCCCAACCGCTCCTCGTGCACGTTACCGCCCAGCGGGCGGTGCCAAGCTTGGTGTTCAGCTCCCAGTCGGGTGACGTCCAGATGTCTTTCGCATGGGCCGAGACAGTCCAGGGCACGCCTGTCAGGATGCTTGCATAATCGGTGACAGAAGCAGGTGTATGGATGAAGTGTGCGTGCAGCCATTGACCGTTATCGGGCCACTCGCGGGCGAGCACCAGCGCCTGGCCGAGGCGGCGGAAGCGGTTGCGTGACATATCGCGTGGCAGATCGGCCAGAAAGCGTTTCATCAAGGCCCTGAAACCCGGCTTTCCAAAGCCGGCAAAAAGCCCCTTCAGGACGCGCAGCGGCTCCTCGTGCAGGTATTCCGGCAGGTAGACGACGCGCGCCTTGATCTCGTCATGTACCGGGTGGCGTTTCGTGTCGGTCGGCCGCCTCATCGAAATCAGCGTCAGATGGAAGCCCGCTTTTTCCAGCCCGAGCAGCTCTTGGGCAATGAAGGTTTCGGAAAGGCGCGGATAGCCTTTCAGCACGACAAGAATCTTGCGGCGCTCCGGCAATGCTTTGATCTTTATTCTGCGCCGACGACGGCAAGATGGCTGCCGCGATTGTCGAGCCAGTGGCCGACGGTCTGCGAAATATGGTCGAGCCCTTGAAGCTGCATGTCGCGTCCGCTCTTTGATGGTGGCAGGCGTTGCGGCAGCCGTTTCAATGCCTCTGCCATGATGGCCGGATCAGCCGACTGATCAGGCAGAAGCATGTCCACCAGTCCGAGTTCGCTGGCGCGTTGGGCGCGCAGCAACTGCTCTTCCCGCGGCCTGACCCGCGGCACGACGAGCGCCGGCTTGTCGAAGGACAGAATCTCGCAATAGGTGTTGTAGCCGCCCATGGCAACGACGCCCGTGGCACCGACCATGAGTTCTTCCATGTGGTTGTCGAATTCGATCACTTCGATATAGGGGATGTTTTCCCCTTTCCTAACGAGTTTCGCGCGCTCGATTGCCGGCATGTAGGGTCCGAGCACGACCAGCGCTTTCTGCTCAAGCGTCGCATCATGCTCATAGGCGTTCATCACGTCATGTACGAGGTCGGAACCATCTCCGCCGCCGCCGGTGGTGACGAGGATGTAATCGTCCTTGCGCGCGTTGACCGATGTCTTGCCGAGCGAAACGCTGCGTTGCAGGAAGCCGACGAAGTCCATCTTCCGGCGAACGCTGTGGGGAACATCGAGGCCGATCAGCGGATCGTAAAAATCAGGCGGCCCGTAGACCCACACGCTGTCGTAATACTGGTCGATCTTCTGCATGATACCGTTCCTCTTCCACTCGGCATCGAGCAGATGCGGCGCATCCATGATCTCGCGCAGTCCGAGCACCAATGTCGTGCCCCGTGCCTTCAGATAAGCAAGCGTGTCCTCGATTTCCCCTTTGAGGCCCATCGGCTCCTTGTCGACGATGAAGACGTCCGGCTGAAAGGTCTCTGCCGTATGGCGGATGCTCGATTCGCGCATCTTCAGCGTTTCGTGAAGGTCGATATGGCTCGCCATCGACGTATATTCGCCGTTGTGGAGCTTGATCACGCTGGGGATCTTCACGAAGTCGACGCGCGCCCGGTAGTCGAACGCGCCGGCAATCGTTGCGCCGGAAATGATCAGGACATTGAGACCACGATAATCCTCGACTAGCGCATGTGCAATTGTCCGACAGCGGCGCAGGTGGCCGAGGCCGAACGTATCGTGGCTGTACATCAGAATGCGAGCATCTTCCACGCGTCTGGCCATGGGTATTTCCTTCGGGGCGAACGACATATTAGGCCCCCAGTCTTCCGGAGGGCGAGACACGGCAGAGCGGCAAATCTCCACCAAGCCTGCTGCTATTTGTAGGGATCTGCTGCATCGCGCAACCCATCTCCCAGAAAGTTGAAGGCCAAAATGACAAGAACCACTGGAATAATCGGGAAAAGCAGCCACGGATAAAAGGCAATGACGCTGACGCTCTTGGCCTCGGTGAGCAAGATACCCCAGCTGGTGATCGGCGGCCGAAGGCCGAGCCCTAGAAAAGAAAGCGCCGTTTCGCCGAGGATCATGCCCGGGATCGAGATCGTCGCCGAGGCAATCAGATGCGACATGAAGCCGGGAACCAGATGCCGCGCGATGATGCGGGGCGTGCTTGCCCCCATCAGTTGGGCAGCCTGCACGTAATCCTCTTCGCGCAGCGCCAGAAGCTTGGAACGCACAGCACGCGCAAGCCCGGTCCAATCGATGATGCCGAGGATTACGGTAATACCGAAATAGATGACGATCGGGCTCCACGTCACCGGCATGATGGCTGCAAGAGCCATCCATAGCGGCAGGCTCGGCAGCGACTGCAGCACCTCGATCACCCGCTGGACGATCAGGTCGAAGACGCCGCCCCAATAGCCGGCAAGGCCGCCGATGACGATGCCGAGCACGAAGCTGATCGCGATGCCGATCAGGCCGATCGTCAACGAAATCCGGGCGCCATAGAGGATACGGGAGAGCACGTCGCGGCCGAGGCGATCGGTGCCGAGCAGGTACATTTGGCCGCCTTGTGCCGGGCAGACAAGATGCAGATCGGACTGAACGAGGCCCCAAAACTTATAGGAATCGCCACGGCAGAAGAAGCGGATCGGCTGAACGTCGTTAGGATCGTCGGTGTAGATCCGGCGCAGCGTGTCAAGGTCAAGTTGCATCTTGCGGCCGTAGACGAAGGGACCGACCAATTCTCCCTTGTCGAAGAGGTGGACGCGCTGGGGCGGGGAATGGATGTAGTCGACATTGCGCGTGTGCAGGCCGTAAGGCGCCAGAAACTCAACGACCAGTATCATCAGATAGACGACAAGCAAAAAGATGCCGGAAGCAAGCGCCAGACGGTGCTGCTTGAACTTCCACCACATCAGCTGCTTTTGGGAAGCAAGGTGAATACGCGAACTGGCAGCCGCCATCGTTTCCGTGGCGACAGGATCGAAGGGTGCGGTCGAGACATAGTGCTGCAGGGGAGCGCCGGGCGGTGGCAAGGGCGACATTATTTGGTGCTCCTGCCTTGCAGACGGATGCGCGGATCGAGGAAGCCGAGGGCGATGTCGGAAATCAACACGCCGATGACGTTCAGGAAGGCAAGGAACATCAGGAAGGAACCGGCAAGATACATGTCCTGGCTCTGCAGTGCCTTGATCAGCATTGGGCCGGTCGTTTCGAGCGACAGCACGATGGCAACGATCTCGGCGCCGGAGATGATCGACGGCAGGATCGAACCGATGTCGGCGACAAAGAAGTTGAGCGCCATGCGCAGCGGATATTTGATGAGCGCACGGGTCGGATGAAGACCTTTGGCGCGCGCAGTCGTCACATACTGCTTCTGCATCTCATCCAGCAGATTGGCACGAAGGCGGCGGATCATGCCGGCCGTACCCGCCGTGCCGACGATGATGACAGGGATCCAGAGGTGGGACAGGATCGAGCGCGCCTTCTCCCAGCTCATAGGCTCGGAGAGATATTTCTGGTCCATCAGATGACCGATCGAGATGCCGAACCAGATATTGGCGAAATACATCAGGATGAGTGCCAGCATGAAGTTCGGAATGGCAATGCCGAGCAGCCCGAGAAACGTCAGCCCGTAGTCGCTCCAGCTATATTGATGGGTAGCGGAATAGATGCCGATCGGAAAAGCAATCAGCCACGTCACCAGGATGGTCGTGAAGGAAACGAGGATCGTCAGCCACAGGCGGTCGCCGACCACTGCGGAGACCGGCAGTTGGTATTCGAACGAATAGCCGAAGTCGCCGTGCAGCATGCCGCCGACCCAATAGAAGTAGCGGATGATCGCCGGTTTGTCGAAACCGTATTGCTGCCGCAGCTCTTCGATTTCCTGCAGGTTCGCGCTCTCGCCCTGCGCGCGCAGCTCGGCGATCTGGCTTTCGAAGAAATCGCCCGGCGGCAACTCGATGATTGTAAAGACGAGCGCCGAAATCACGAGCAGCGTCGGGACCATGGCGGCAATCCGCCAGAGAATATATCTCAGCACGTCACGCCTCCTTCAGCCAGAAAGCATCCGGCATGTAAATGCCGAGATAAGACGTTGGATCGAAGCCGTAGAGCGCCCGCTCCGGCACGTTCTGCATCTTGGCAGAACGCAGGATCGGCTGCAGCGCGCCGTTGATGAGCCCGATCGAAAACACCTGCTGCGTATAGATCGACAGCATCTTGTGCCAGATCGCTTCGCGCTTGCGGAAATCGGCAGTGGCACCCCACTGTTTCAGGAGGTCGACGAGCTCGACCGCTTCAGGCAGGTCGGGGGCGCTGCCTTCCTGGCCGGCGGACAGATAGTACATGCCCCAGATCGGCCATTGCAGCTGATCGTCGACGGTCGGCGCCAGCTGGCTTGGCGCCATGTCGGCGGTCGGAACGCCGTTTTCAATGCCGAACCATGTCGACATCATGATCGTGCCGCTCATGGCGCGGCTCTGGAAGACGTCACGCTGCGACGTTCGCGTGTAGAGCGCAAGCCCGATATTCTTCCAATGATCGTGGACGAGTTCGAGCACGTCGGTATCGAGTGTGCTTTCTCCGGCAGTTTCGACGGTGATCTCCGCTCGCCGTCCGTCCGGCAACAGACGGAAACCTTCGCCGTCACGCGCTTTCAGACCCAGTTCGTCAAGCAGGCGGTTGGCTTCATCCGGATCGAATTGAATGAAGGCGTCGGCGTATTCTTGCTTATAAAGCGGGCTGTCCTGCAGAACGGTGTCGGCGCTCGGCTTGCCGAGCCCGTAAAAGGCGACCATGTTGATTTCATGCCGGTCGATCGAAAGTGACAGCGCCCGGCGGAAGCGAACGTCGCGGAAGAGCTTGCGCCAGGTTTCGTCGGCGCAATTGAGGTTCGGGAGCAGCGCGATCCGCGATCCACGCGCCTGTTTCCAGAGATTGACCTTGACCGGGAAGCGCTTCTCGGCCTCTTTGAGGAAGGTATAGTCGTTGAAGTCGATGCCGGTCGCCTGCAGGTCGGATTCCCCCGCACCCGCCTTGGCCGCGATGATCGACGACGAGCTGACGTTCAGGATGAAGCGGTCGATATAGGGCAATTGCATGCCGTTTTCATCGACGCGATGGAAGAACGGATTGCGCACGAAAACGAATTGGTCGGCTGGCGGTGCTGTCGTGTTGCGCCACGGATCGAGTGTCGGCAGCTCCGGATTTTCCGGACGCGAGGCGCGCGACATCTTGATGTGCAGATCAACCCACTTCTTCACCCGGTTTTCCCGCATGAGTGCGGAAAGCCGGAAGTCATCCTGGTATTTTTTGTGGAACTGCTTGAGATAATGGGCGGGACCGAAGATGACGAGCGGTAACGGGCCGGCGAGCGCCGGCAGGAAATTCGGGTTGGGCTTGTCCCAACTGTAGCGGACGGTGAATTCGTCGAGCACCTCGAACTGCGGAAGCACGCCGTGCGGGCGCAGCTCCAGCGCACCGCCCCCGGGTGTCAGTGATTTGTTGGAAATGACGTCTTCCCACCAGTAACGGAAATCGTCGGCCGTGAAGGCATGCCCATCTGACCACTTGTGGCCCTGGCGCAGGTGGAAGGTGAAGATGCTATCGTTTTCCGATGTATAGCCGCCGAGAATGTCGGCCTGGAAGCGCAGGTGCTTGTCATACCCGACAAGGCGCGAATAGCCGTAAACGGTCATGTAGCGGATGTCGCGCGCCGCGCCGATGATGGTGCGTACAGAACCGCCGTAGACGCCTGGGGTCAGACCGGCCTCTTTCATGTTGATGATGCGCGGATGCTTCGGCAATCGCTCGGGCATTGGCGGAATGCGATCTGCTGTCAAAAGGTCGCGCAGGAATTCCGGCTCGATATCGCGGTCGCCCATATCACGTGCAGCAGCCGGTCCGACGGCTGCGCCAAGCAGGCCGCCGAGAAAGGTTCGGCGGGTTACCATGCACGCAGTTCCTTTGCATCTGCACCCTTGCGGGCGCGCACTAGATGACCATTGCCGAGATCGGCATAGGCAAGTTCGGACGCATCGTCATGTTCGGCGGTAAAGGTGATGCCCCAGTTTTGTTTGTCGGCGGCGCCATTTTTGCGCAACGCTTCGAAATCGAGTGGCCGGTCGAGATCGGGGAAGGGGACGGCGGCAAGCAGTGATTTCGTGTAGGGATGCACCGGATCCCGCAAGATGATCTCGCGAGGGGCGATTTCAACGATGCGGCCCTTGCACATCACGGCGATGCGATCGGCCATGTAGTCGACGACGGCGAGATTGTGCGAAATGAAGAGGTAGGTCAGGCCGAGCTCTTTTTGCAGATCCTTGAGTAGATTGAGAATTTGCGCCTGCACGGAAACGTCGAGGGCGGAGACCGGCTCGTCCAGGATGATGAGTTTGGGACCAAGAGCTAGGGCTCGAGCAATGCCGATGCGCTGGCGCTGCCCGCCCGAGAAGCTGTGCGGATAGCGGCTCAGGTAACGCCGGTCGAGGCCGATGGCGCCCATCAGCGCTTCGACCTTCTGCTTGCGTTCGGCGCTGTCCCCGCGATCGTGGATTTCCAGCGGCTCGCTCAGGATGTTGCGCACAGTCATGCGCGGCGACAGCGACGAGACCGGATCCTGAAACACCATCTGGATCTTGGTGCGTAGTGCCTGCAAATCGTCGCCCTTGACGGAAAGCACGTCGATCACGTCCTTGCCGTCATTGAAGATCACCGAGCCGCCATCGGGCGTGATTGCGCGCATCAGGATCTTGCTGACGGTGGTCTTGCCGCAGCCCGACTCGCCCACGAGCCCCAGACATTCGCCGCGCCGGATATCGAAACTGACGTCGTCGACCGCCCGCACGACTGCCGCTTCACCTCTACCGAAAAGACCGCGCTTGCGCGTCGCAAACGTCTTCGAGAGATTGTTGACCGAAAGCAAAAGCTTCGGCCCGTCCGCACCCACCATTTGCTTTTTGCCGAGGAACGATTCCAGATTGACTGGAACATCGCGCAGCGCCTTTAGCCGCTCGCCTGGCTTCATGTCAAAATGCGGCACGGCAGCCATCAGACCTTTGAGATATGGATGCTGCGGATCACGAAATATTGCATTGACGGGTCCAGCTTCCAGGATTTCGCCGTGATAGATCACGACGACCTCGTCTGCCATATTGGCGACGACGCCGAGATCGTGAGTTATAAGCAGCATCGCCATGCCGAGCTTATGCTGGAGGTCGCGCAGCAGCTCGAGAATTTGCGCCTGGATCGTCACGTCGAGCGCCGTGGTCGGTTCGTCGGCGATCAGCAGAGCAGGCTTGCAGATCAGCGCCATTGCGATCATCGCGCGCTGGCGCATGCCGCCTGAAAGCTCGAACGGATACATGTCGTAGGTGCGCTGCGGATTGGCAAATCCGACCAGCCCGAGCATCTCCTCGGTTCTTTGGCGTGCCTCGATCTTGTCGGCATCGGTGTGGATCAGCAGCGCCTCGCTGATCTGGTTGCCGATGGTGTGGAGCGGCGAGAGCGACGTCATCGGCTCCTGGAAGATCGTCGCCATGCGCTTGCCGCGCAAATCCCGCATTTCCTCGCTGTCGCGGCCGAACTGCAGGATATCGGTGGTCTCGCCATTAAGCGGATCGGTGAAGAGAATGCCGCCGGTGGCCTTTGCGGCGTTCGGCAGGATGCCCATGATCGACTGGCTGATGACCGATTTGCCGGAGCCGGATTCACCGACAAGTGCGGTCACCTTGCCCGGAAGAATGCGCAGTTCAGCATTCTTTACAACGCGCAGCTTGTCTCCGAACACTGAGAATGAGACGTCGAGATTCTCGATGCGCAATAAGTCGGACGCGGACGCCATACCAACGATATTCCCAGTCTCTTTTGTGTTCCCGTTAAGGCACACTACCGTACCGCAATCGGGGTGTCCAGTTGATGACGGGGCATGGGGGAGCCGACACATTTCGCCTGATTACAAAAGCAAAACAAGCATTTCAGCCGCAGCTTACTGAACGAAACCCTCAGCCGTCGCCCGCTTGGCCTGCTTCTTGGCATCCCGGTGGAGGAGGATGACCTGTTCGGCTTCGGAAAGGCCATTCGGCGCGACTTCGCGGAAATCCCCGTCGATGGCGCGCGCCGGTGCGGGCGCGCGCGGCTGAAGGATCGTCACCTTTTGGCGGATGCCGCGCAGCTTCTCTTCACCAAGCGTCGTCCATTCACCGCCGCAGTAACCGGCAAACGCCTGGCTGGCGACGACCTCGCGATTGTACTTCTTCGTCAGCGCCTGAAGACGCTGGACTTCGTTGACGGCCGAACCGAAGGCCGAAAACGTCAGGCGGTCCTTGAGGCCGACATTACCGAGCATCACATTGCCGATATGCAGTCCGATGCCGTAATTGATCGCGCCAAGACCTTTTTCGGCGCGTTCGGTGTTGAGCTCGGCAACGCGGGCCTGCGCCTGATGGACGGCAGAAAGGGCCGCCTGCGAGGCGATCTTCGACGGATCCTTATGACGGCCGCAGGGGTAGACGGCGAGAAAGCCGTCACCGAGGAAACTTAAGATTTCGCCGCCGTTGCGGTTGAAAGGTGCTGCAATCGCGTCGAAGAACTCGTTCAGCGTGTCGATGTAGGCCTGACGGCCTTCCTTTTCGGCATACATCGTCGACTGGCGCATGTCGCCCATGACAAGGGCGGCCCGAATCGTTTCGCCGTCGCCGCGGCGGATCTGGCCGTTCAGCACGCGCTTGCCCGCGTCGCCGCCGAGATAGGTCGTCAACATGTTGTTAGCGAGCTTGCCAAGCACGGCCATCTTGGCGGCGACGGCCAGGTGGTTCTGCATACGCAGCAGCGCATCGATCATGTCGTCGGAAAAACCAAAATGATTGTCCGTCGACCACGAGCCCATCATGCCCTGGACGGAACCGTCGCCGAAGGGCTGCACGAAGGCGAGATAGTCGGTGATCTTCTCGGCGCGCAGGTCCTCGAAAATCGGGAATTCCGCAGCGCCATCAAGCGAGATGCGGCGGCGGATATGCTGCAGATTGTTGTCGAGAAGATAGTAATACGGGCTTTGGAGAAAGCGGTCGGGCTTTGCGCCCACCGAATGGCGGTAGCCTTCGATCGTGACGCCGCTCGCACGCCGCCAGGTGAAGCCCAAAGCGTCATAGAGCGGATGGAGCATCGAAAAGGTCAGGTGCACGCGCGCGATCGGGAGACCGGCGGCGGCAATCCGCTCGCAGAACCCGCGAACGATGTTTTCGAGATCATCACCGGCAAGCGAGGAATTTGTCAGCCATTCGGCGACGCGGTCCAGAAGGATGGAGGACACGCTGGATTCGATCGTGCTCATTCTTGGTATTATCCTCATAAAGCACGTCCGTTCCTGAAAACGATAGAAAAACCGGCCCGCGGCACTGTCGTGCGCAGGGCGGAAATTCAAGATGGACGAGCGGTATTATCGTGTCAACGATCTGCCGAGGAACCGGCAGACGTACCTGTCAAACCCACAAAAACCGGGAGGACGGGCAGCCCTTTCCGTAATCACTTATTCGATTTAAATAGGCGCGCCGGGAATGCGAAACAATGGCATCGACGCATTTTTCTCCGCTTGGACAATCATCTCGAGCAGCTTGCGAGTCTTTTCGGTCACACCGCAAAGACCTGCTTTGGCAGATCCGGCAAATGCGGGCAAGGCGATCACGCCGGCTTCACATCACCGTTGGAAGACGGCGGGTTTCAATCTCGGCGATCTTGCATTATCTGACCGCCTAACTTCCTCTTATTGAAGAGACCTGTCTTGGCCAGCCCATCCTCCTTCGCCGACCTCTCCGCAAAGATCAAAGATCGCTCGGCCCGTGCGGGCATAATCGGGCTCGGCTATGTCGGCCTGCCGCTGGCGATTGCAGTTGCGCGAAGCGGTTTTGAAGTGACCGGCTTCGACATTGATCCGAAGAAGATCGTAGCGCTCGATGCATGCAAATCCTATATCGACGCGGTGGCAGACGCGGCATTGACCGCCGAGAGGGAGGCGGGCCGCTTCTCCGCGACGACGGACTTTGCTGGCCTTGCAGCCTGCGACGTCATCGTCATCTGCGTGCCGACGCCTCTTACGAAGCATCGCGATCCGGATCTTTCTTATGTCGAAGCGACGTCATGCTCTATCGCAGCGCATCTTCGTGCCGGTCAGCTCGTCGTTCTGGAATCGACGACCTATCCCGGCACCACGGACGACGTCGTGAAGGTCATCCTGGAAAAGACGGGCCTGAAATCGGGCGTGGATTTTTTTGTCGGCTTTTCTCCAGAGCGCGAGGATCCCGGCAACCAGCACTATCACACCGCGACCATTCCGAAGGTGGTCGCTGGCGACGGCGCGGAAGCCCTGGGCCTGATGAAAGCCTTTTATGGCGCGGCGGTGAAAACCGTGGTTCCGGTTTCTACCAATGCGACGGCCGAAGCGGTGAAGCTTACGGAGAACATCTTTCGCTCGGTCAATATTGCACTCGTCAATGAGTTGAAGACCGTTTATGCGGCGATGGGCATCGATGTCTGGGAGGTGATCGACGCGGCCAAGACCAAGCCGTTCGGCTATATGCCGTTCTATCCTGGCCCCGGACTCGGCGGCCACTGCATTCCGATCGATCCGTTCTATCTGACATGGAAATCCCGCGAATACGAACTGCCGACCCGCTTCATCGAACTTGCAGGGGAGATTAATTCGGCGATGCCGCGCTATGTCGTCGGCAAGCTTGCAGAAGCACTGGATATCCGTTGCGGGAAGGCACTGAGCCGCAGCAAGGTTCTGGTCCTCGGTCTTGCCTACAAGAAGAATGTCGCAGATATCCGCGAGAGCCCGTCGCTACGCTTGATCGAGATCATTGAGGAGCGCGGCGGCAAGGCGGATTATCACGATCCGTTTGTGGCCGAAATTCCGCCGACCCGCGAACATCAGGCCTTGAAGGGACGCAAATCCGTGGCGCTGGCGCCGGAGATCTTGTCAGATTACGACGCTGTGCTGGTCGCAACCGATCACGACCAGGTCGATTACGCCACGCTTGTCAAAAACACGCCGCTGATTGTCGACACGCGAAACGTCTTCAAGCGTCTCGGCCTTTCGGCAGGTCACGTCATCAAGGCGTGACGCCTGCCGCCGAAACAGCCTTGCGGGTGATCTTGGCGGCGGCAACGGCATAGCCGCCGTTTGCGCCATCTATGAAATGCATGTGGTCGCGTGAGAGCGGCGTCGGCACGAAACACGTCATTAGCGCTGATTTCTGCCGATGCAGGCCATAGCGGGCAATGCCGCCGGCTTGCGCTTGATCGAGCAGCTTTTCGATCCGCTTCAAACGTGCGGCATCTACATCGATCGTCATCTTCAGCCCGTCGTCGAATTTGCGGAAATCGGAGTTTCCGGCAACGTCCTCCTTGTAGCGCTGGGCGTCGAATTTGCCGAGCGGCATCCCGATTTTATAGAGCGCGGAAAGGAGGGCGAGCTGCAGTACGATGAAGAGCTTTGTCAGGAAGCGCTTTCCCTTCGGTGCAGTCACCTTTACTTCGCGATCGATGCCTTTCATCGAAAAGGAAAGCCTGGGACCTTCCGGCGGTATCGGATGGCCGCCTCGGCCCTGCTCGGCGGCAATCGCGACGATTGCCGTGACCAGTTGCTGAAACTCCGCGCCTGCGCCCATTGCGCCGGCAACGGCAATGATGGAGACGATTTCTCCATGTCGCGATTCAATCGGGTTCCAGCGGCAGGAGAGGCCGGCGAGGTCCGGCCGGGTGCCTGGTGCTGCGCGCGCAACGGCGTAGTTGCCGTCTTTCATCTGCCGTTCGGCCCAGCTGTTGCCGCCTCCTGAAAACATCGCGTAGCTGACGTAGGGGCTGGCGGAATAACGTGCGATCATGACATCGAGACCTTCGCGGCGGATATCGGCGAGCGGCACGACGGCGGCGCGCAAGATGAAGCCGAGCTCTTCTTCGGCCCAGATCTGTACGGCTGCGAGAGCATCGCGCGCAATCATTTCGAGTGATCCCGGCAGAGCGATGAGTGCCCCGTCGCCACCGAAGACGAAGGGATAATCGCCCTTGCTGACGGCATTCAAGACGGCGGAGATAACAGAGGCGCCCGCCATGTTGACGTCCTTGTAGCGTCCGGCCTCGATCGCCTGCGTCGACCCGACGATATCAGCAAGCGCCAAAATCCAGCCGTCCGGCAGTGGCCGGTAGTTTCCAGCATCGGTCACGTCCTCGAAATCGGTGAAGACCGGCACTGTCGCGAAGAATTGTTGATCCGGAACGGCATTCATGATCCGACCTTATCACAGACGCGTGTCGCCGCGGCAACCGCATTTTGATTTACGGTGGTCGACTTTGCGCAGTTTCATGTGATAGCACCGGATTGCAAAAGTGAATGACGGACAAGGACATAGATGAGCCGACTCGACAGCTTCATCCGCCGTTTGACGGCTCAGCGCGACATCCTCAATTCCATCTGTGATCTGGTGAAGGAGACAGAAGGACCGGTCTTGGAGTTCGGCCTTGGGAACGGCCGGACCTACGATCATTTGCGCGAGCACTTCCCGACCCGCCGCATAATCGCATTCGATCGCGAGGTGCATTCCTATTCGGCCTCGACCCCGCCTGCCGACGACATGGTGACGGGCGATATCCGCGAAAGCGGCCAGGCCTTCATCGGTATCGGTGCAGCACTTGCCCATGCCGATATCGGGACGGGCCATGACGAGATTGACGCAATAACGCTGACCTGGCTGCCGCAGCTGGTGGCCGGCGTTCTTACAAGGGGCGGCGTCGCCGTCAGCGGTCTACCGCTCGATTGGCCGGAGCTTGAGCCGCTGCCGCTGCCTGACGGCATCAAGGAAGGACGGTATTTTCTCTACCGGAGGAAATAAGCCTGCTTAGGTGCGCAGGTTTCCCGCGCCGTGGCCAAAAGCCCACTTCCTGCGCAGCTCGGTTGTGCATTCGATGAGGCGCCTTCGGTCCGGTCGTCCGCACCGATGACAAGCAGGAGACGACGGTCAAAGACGTCATGTCGCCAGCAATGCGGCAAGCGGGACGCATAACCCACGCTTGCGTCGGCTTCGGTCGTCCTTGCTGGCCTCAACGGCCATCAATCCCTTGCCATGCATGCACGCCGGGGGGCCGCAAGCGAGGGATCAAGGCAGCAAGAGGACGTCGTACTGATCAACGCCGCCTGGCAGGTCGCCGACCTTCATTTCCTGCTCGCCCTCCTCGAAGAAGACGACGCAATCCTCATAGCAGCCGGCAAGCATCGTTACGAAATCGCGGGTCTGTTCGGGGCCGTAGAAAATGGGTGTGAATTCCATGTAGAGCGGCACGCGCCGCGACATCAGCGGAGCCATGGAGCGGCAGGCGACAGGTTCGTAGCCTTCGATGTCCATCCACACGAGGCTGACGTCGTTCGGATTGAGACCTGCCTCGCGGAGGATGTCGCTCACCGGCTTTACCGGGACGCTCACCTTCATATCCGATGAACTCTGTCGAATGGCGCTGCTCTTTCCATGGTTCGTGGCGTTGAGAAAGAAGTCGATCTCGCCTGCAGTCTCGCCTGCGGCGCAGTTGACGAGCGTGACCGTCTCCTCCAGCCGGTTCTGGCCAATGTTGGTTTGCAGCAGCTTGAAATTGCGAGGATCAGGTTCGACGCTGACGATGCGCGAACAAGCGTTGCTCAGCGCGAAATAGACCGTCTGCGTGCCGATATTGCCGCCAAGCTCGAGCAGCACGCCGTCCTTTCGCAAAAGGCCGCGCTCGCGCAGCACCGCCAGGAGCCGGTCGACGTTCCCGCGCTCGAAATGCCCCTTCCGGAAGACTTTGCGGCCGATATAGTCGGATGGCGAAAAGGTCATCAGATGATCGCCGGCATCAACGGTCATGGAAACGACCCGCGGGCCGATGTTCTCGATAAGCAGCCGCCGGCCGAAGCGCGTGTCGAAGAAGCGGCTTGCCACGGCGTTCCGCGCTCTGCGCAGGCGCTTTCGCCAGTATTTTTTTGATCCCAGCGCGTCAACGGCCATCAGGCTTTCCCATTGAGCGGCCAACCCGCCCGTTCCTTGTGGATCACATAGACTTTCAAAGGCAGCGCCCGGCCGCGCACGCTGATGTCGCGGCTTTCGATGCCGCGCATATCGGCGCCCGACAGATCGGCCACAGGCTCGGAAATGACGAGCGCTGCACCGAACTCCTTGGCGGCGTTTTCAAGGCGGCTGGCAACGTTTACCGTGTCGCCGACGGCGGTGAGATTTCGCACCCTGCCGTACCCCATCGTCCCGACGACGGCCGGTCCAAAATGAATGCCGATCGCGATCTGAAGCGGTATCGTCAGTTCATCGGCGAGTTCGGCGCCGAGTTTTTCAATTTCCGACGTGATCGTTTCGGCCGCTTTCAGCGCCTGGCGGCAGGCCTCGCCGGGCGAAGCGCCGATGCCAAAAAGGGCCATGGCGCCGTCGCCGATAAACTTGTCTATCCGTCCGCCGGCTTGTTCCACTGCCTTGCCGACGAGGGCGAAGTAGCGGTTGAGCAGGAAAACGATGTCGAAAGGCAGTCGCGTTTCCGTCAGACTCGTGAAATTGCGAATGTCACAGAAAAGCACGGCAATTTCACGCTCCCGGCCAGGACTTGTTTCCTGCGTGTTGGCAGGAAGGGCCGTTTCGGTCGCAGGGATCAGAAGTGGCGCGACGGTGATGTCATGGTCCGGGCGCAGCTGACAGGCGAGACGCACGTCCGGCGCCGCATTGATGCGCTCGAGTGTCTTCTGCTCCAGTTGATCAGGTTGCGGCAGGCGTTGGTAATCGCCGAGGATCTGAACCCGGCAGGTGGAGCACTGTCCCTTGCCGCCGCAGACCGAGTAGTGGGGCAGCCCGCCGAGACGGCTCGCCTCCAGCACCGTAAAACCGCGTGGCACCTTGATCGTCTCACCCCCCGGATAGTGCACGACAATCTGGTCAGTGCGCTCCTTCCACTTGCGGCGGGTGCGCGCGGCGACGACGGACAGAAGCGCCAGCGAGAAGCTGCCATAGAGCCCGGCGCGTATCATCACGATTTGCCGCTGGGCGTGAGGGTCGGAATAATAGCGGGTATTCAGGTTTTCCTGATAGCGCCCGGTATCGACAAGACCCTCATAGTCCGGCTCGGCAATCGTGCGGCCCATCTCGATAAAGCCGAGCAGCGAAAGCACGGGCAGCAGGATGGCAAGGGCCAGAAGCAGCGGTGCGAGACCGTCGTACCAAGGCCGGTAGCGCAGCCAGAAATGCAGGCCGATGCAGCCGTGGGTCCAGACGACGATCAGCGCGACTGCCTGCCGGATGCCGTTGCCGAAGGAGAGGATCCACAGCTGGCGAACGACCGTTTCGTAGTTGTCGGCATACCTGTAAAGTTCATGGACGATACGGGTTCCGATCACATGATCGATCAAGAGCAGCGGGATGGCGAGGCCGAGCACGATCTGGGCCATTTCACCGTTTGGCATGACCAGGCTGCGACGCATGTATAGCGAGCGAAGCACCAGCGCGATGTGAATGAAGATCGCGCTGTAGAAGATCAGCGTGCCGAACGGATTTCGCCAGAGGGCGACAAACAGCCGTCGGCCGTCATCGGCAGCAGCGACGGAAATCAGGCCGAGTGCATGGTTCGACAGGTGGAGGACCACGAAAGTGAACATGACAAGGCCTGAGCCGAGCCGGGCGCGCCGGATGTTGCGCCCCGAAAAAATGCCTGAATCCGCGATGGTTGCCATTCATTTCCGTTCTTGACGTTCGCCTGCATATGCCGGAAGTCGGTTAACTTTAGATCGTCTTTGCCTAAATCTGAATCCGCCACCAGTTCGAGACTGGAGCGTGATCTGCGGAAAACCGTTTCACAGCTTCGAGGATCATGCTCTAGAGATGTTGAGGTGAAAGCGAAATGCCCTCTTCTCCAGCCACGATCACATTCCATATGTTGATCAGTAACTTTTAAGGAAACGGACAATAGCGGTCATTTTTGCGATAGGCTGGACGGGCGGCGCAAGAAAGCGCTTGTTCAACGGAGCGTCCTGATGCGGATTGCATTTTACGCGCCGCTGAAATCCCCAAACCATCCGACACCATCCGGCGATCGCCTGATGGCACGGCTGCTTGTCGAGGCGCTGCGTCGTTCCGGTCATTCGGTCGAGATCGCCTCCGAGTTCCGCAATTTTGCGCCAACTCCCGAGGCAGCAACGATGCTTGAAGGCGAAAGGCAGGCGGAGCTTTTCCGGCTAAAAAGCACGTGGCGCCGTGGACCAAAACCGCATCTGTGGTTCTGCTATCACCCGTACTACAAATCGCCGGATCCTTTCGGACCGGTGCTTGCGGCCGAATTCGGTATTCCCTACGTCACTGCCGAGGCGTCCTATTCCCGCAAACGCGATGCCACCGGCTGGGCATCGGCGCAGGCGACGGTTGCGGCGGCAATCCGGCAGGCGGCGGTCAACATCGTGCTCACTGAACGCGACGGGGCAGGGATCAGGCAGGCTGTTCCCGAGGCCCGTCTTGCTTCAATCAAGCCGTTCATCGACACCGCATCGATCAAAAACATCGATCTGCGGCCGGATTCGAAACGGCTCGTGACGGTCGCCATGATGCGCGCCGGCGACAAGATGGCGAGCTATAAGGTGCTGGCTGCGGCACTGCGCGTGATCGAAGACAAGGCCTGGACGCTCGGCATCATCGGCGATGGCCCGATGCGGGCGCAAGTCGAGGCGCTGTTTTCGGATTTCGCGCCCGCCCGCATCGATTGGCTGGGCGAACGCAGTGCGTCAGACGTCGCAAGTCTGCTCGCTCGATCGGGAATCTATGTCTGGCCCGGTTGCGGTGAAGCCTATGGCCTTGCCTATCTCGAGGGGCAGGCGGCCGGCCTGCCTGTGGTGGCGCAGCGAACAGCGGGCGTGCCGGCGGTCGTTGAAGACGGGGTGACAGGCATATTGACGGCAGATGGCGATGTCAGCGCCTTTGCCGCCGCCACCGGCCGCCTGCTGGACGATCCGGTGCGACGCCAGGAAATGGGTGCGGCGGCGCGGCACTTCGTGCTGGAGGAGCGATCGCTGGAGTTCGCCGCCCTGGACCTCGACAGAATACTGAAACGATACGCAGGAGTTGAACCTTGAGCGGCAGTTCGACCTGGAAACCCCTTCGTGAGGAACTCGCGCGCTGGCGGGAGGCTGGAAGAGTGGCCCGCTTCTGGTGGCGCGATGACGATGCGATCGAGCCGACGGCGGCGCTCGACAGATTGCTCGGCCTCTCCAGCGCGCATGAGATCCCGGTGACCGTTGCCGTCATCCCGGCAAAGACCGGTCCAGCACTTTCTCAACGGCTTTCGGGTGCGAGCGGGGTCAGTGTTGCCGTGCACGGCTGGTCGCACGAGAATTATGCGCCGCCGAAAGAAAAAAAGCAGGAACTTGGCCGACACCGGCTGGCCGAGGCCGTGCTTGGCGAACTTTATGATGGCTTCCTGACGCTGAACCGGCTGCATCCGGCCAGGTTCATTCCCATGCTGGTGCCGCCATGGAACCGCATCGACGGCAGCCTTGTTGCCAAGCTCCCGGCACTTGGTTTCGAATGCCTGTCGACGTTCGGTCGGGCGACCGCGGAGGCGGCGATCCCGCTCCTCAACACCCATATCGATATCATGGGACGGCGAGCGGACGGAAAGGGGCCGCGCGTCGGCCGGCCGCATGACGAAATTGTAAGCGAACTTGTGGGAGAACTGCAGGACCGCTTCGAAGGCCGAAACGAGCCGGTCGGTTTGCTGACCCATCACCTCGCGCATGACGAGACGGCGTGGAAATTTACCGAAGCATTTCTCTCGGAGGCCAACAGTCATCAGGCGATTTTATGGAAACCGGCAGCTGAGCTGCTGAAAGATCAGATGTCGACGACCTGATTGTCACGCGCGGCGAAGGCGCCGGGGAATGCTGCCTGGGCATTCTTTTCCATCTGGCCAAGCTGCTCGTCCGTGCGCGAAGGCGCGTGATGGAAGAGCGCGAAGCGTTTCGTTCCTGCCTTTTTGGCCAATTCGATGCCGTGCTGCCAGGTCGAGTGGCCAAAGCCCTTGAAACGCTGCATCTCGTCTTCGTTGTAGGTGCAGTCGTAGATCGCCAGATCCGCATCCTTCATCAATTCCAGAGACACCGGGTCATAAGTGCCGGGGATATGCTCGACGTCGAATACAAGCGCGACGATCCGGCCGCCCCACTCTATGCGATAGCCGATCGCCCCGCCTGGATGGTTCAGCTTGTAGGTCTTAATGCGCACACCTTCGCGCGGAGAAAGCATGTCGCCGGCATGGAAATCGCGGAAGTTCATCGTTGCCTGGCAGATATCGGTCTTTACCGGAAACCAGGGCGGGCTGATGAACTGATCGACCATATCCTTGGTGCTCATCTTGCCGTCGAGATGGCCGGACCAGATGTTGAGACTGATCGAGGGATAGTAAATCGCCTTGAAGAAGGGCAATCCAATGATGTGGTCGTAGTGACAGTGGCTGAAGAACAGATCGACCTGCTTGACGCCTTCGTTGAGCATCGCAAGCCCGGCCTCGCGCAGCCCGGAGCCTGCGTCGAAGATCAACCGGTGGCCGCCGCAGCGCAGTTCGATGCAGGTGGTGTTGCCGCCGTAGTGATCGAATTCGGGGCCCGATACCGGGATGCTGCCGCGAACGCCCCAAAATTTTACCTGAAACTGATCGTTACTCATGGTTCTTCAAAATCGGGCTCCCGCACAGCGCTATCGTAATCATAGTTTAACCCTGATGCGAAGTGCGGAATTCCGCGGGGGTGCCTCTATCTTGCCTATTCTCCCAATCGCTAGCAGCAGAAGGAGTAGATTTTCCTAAGGCAGCAGGAGTTGGTCCGAAAGCAGCCGGATATGGTTTGCTTTGCGTAAACGGAAATGCCCGAGTCTGAAAGCCGGCGGACATCTCCTGTTCTATTAGGTGGCTCTTCCGGGGCGAAAATACAATTCTCCACTTTCTAATCCATCTTCGCCGGATTGAATGTCACAAGATTGAGGTCAAACGATTGCAAGGCCGTCCTATTGGCAGATCCACGGAATCTTGCCGGTTGCGTTCGCGCAGCCGGCAATACTAGAGGCTGGCGGCGATGCCGCCATCGACCATCAGCATATGGCCGTTGACGAAAGAGGAAGCGTCCGAAGCGAGAAAGACCGCCGCGCCGACCAGTTCCTCGACATTGCCCCATCGGCCTGCAGGTGTGCGCGTCTCCAGCCAGGCGGAGAATTTCGGATCGTCCACCAGCGCCTGGTTGAGCGGCGTTTTGAAATAGCCGGGGGCGATCGCATTCACCTGCAGGCCGTACTTTGCCCAGTCGGTCGCCATGCCGCGGGTGAGATTTCTGACTGCACCCTTGGTCGCCGTATAAGGAGCAATGCCCGGCCGGGCGAGTTCAGCCTGGACAGAGGCGATGTTGATGATCTTGCCCCTGCCGCGCCCGATCATCGCCTGCGCCACGGGCTGGCTGACATAGAAAATGCTTGAGACATTGGTCTTAAGCAGTTCATCCCACTTTTCGATCGGGAAAGATTCCAACGGCGTTCTAAACTGCATTCCGGCATTGTTGACGAGGATGTCGACCGGGCCGATCTCGCTTTCGATATAGGCGACGCCTTCGCGCGCGGCGGCAGCATCGGTCACGTCGAAGGCGACACTTAGCGCATGCAGTCCTCTCGCCCTGATCGTCTCTGCTGCAGCTGCCGCCTTCTCGGCATTGCGGCCATTGATGACCAGGCAAGCGCCGTGTTCTGCAAGGCCGAGGGCCAGCCCATAACCGATGCCCTGGCTGGAGCCGGTAACAAGCGCTCGGCGGCCGGTGAGGTCGAATAAGGGGAAAGACAAGCGGGGCGCGCTCCTTCATTGCGGTGCCTGATTGAAGAGGAGTCCTTGGTTCGATGCAAGCATCGTTTTGACGCAAGGCGCTCCGGTCTGTTATGTGCGGCACTGCAATGGAGTTCATCATGCGCATCCGCAATGAGACAAAAGCCGATATTCCGGCGATCCGCGAGCTGGTCAGCACGGCGTTTGCCGGCAAGGCCTACAGCAGCCGGACCGAAGCGGCAATCGTCGATGCCTTGCGCGGGAACAGAGCGCTTTCCGCCACGCTCGTTGCCGAAGATGGAGGCCGTATCGTCGGCCATGTCGCGTTCTCACCGGTGATGATCAACGGCAGGGATTTGGGCTGGTACGGCCTCGGACCAATCGCGGTAACACCCGAAAGGCAGGGCGAGGGAATCGGTACTGGCCTGGTGAAGGTCGGACTTGCAGCCATCCGCAAACTCGGCGCCCAGGGATGCGTCCTGCTTGGCGATCCCAAGTATTACGGCCGGTTCGGCTTCAAGGCGGATGCTCGCCTCAGGCTTGCAGGTGTTCCGGCCGAATATTTTCAGGCATTGTGCTTCAGCGGTGAAATGCCGTCCGGCATGGTCACGTATGACGCAGCTTTCGACATAACGACTGACGAGGCGCCACGCCACGTGACCTAGTGCAGCCCGCCAACCCCGAGCAGACGTTCCACGGCGGCGTGATCCATCGACAGCGCTTCGGGCGTGCCGGTCCACGCAAGGCGTCCCCGTTCTAGGATGATGACCTGATCGGCGAAGTCGAGCGCGCTCTGGATGCGTTGTTCGACAAGCAGGATCGTCATGTCGCCGGTCTTGGTGAGTTCGGAAAACGCGGCCATCAACTCTTCGCAAATGATGGGTGCGAGACCTTCCAGAGGTTCGTCAAGCAGCAGAACGGAGGGGCGGCCGAGAATCGTGCGGGCAGTCGACAACATCTGCTGCTCGCCGCCGGAGAGTTGGCCGCCGAGATTGCGGCGGCGCTCCTTCAGACGTGGAAACATCGCGTACGCCTCTTCGAGCGACGCCTTCGGCCGGCCTTTGAGGCCGACGAAGAGGTTTTCCTCAACCGTCAGCGTCGGGAAGATGCAGCGCGCCTGCGGCACATAACCGAGCCCTTGACGGGCGCGAGCGGAGCTGGCCATGGCGGTGAGGTCTGCGGAGCCGAGGCGGATGCGGCCGTCATAACGCCTGGTCTGTCCGGCAAGCGTCGCAAGCAAGGTTGTCTTGCCCATTCCGTTGCGGCCAAGGATGGCAAGGCGGGCGCCTGCGGGCACGGCAAACGAAACGTTTTCGAGAACGCGCGTCGGCCCATAGCCAGCGGAGAGATTGTCGACCTCAAGCGGCGTGGCTGGCATTGGCATAGCTCCCGAGATAAGCCTCGCGCACGCGCGCATCCTTGGTGACCTCGACCGGCGAGCCGTCGAAGATGATGGTTCCCGCTGCAAGCACGATGACACGCCTGGCGAAGCGGAACACGAGGTCCATATCGTGCTCGATCATCAACACCGCGAGATCGGCCGGCAGATCGGCGAGCGCCTGCTCGATCCGGGCGGTATCGCTTTGCGGCACGCCGGCAGCAGGTTCATCAAGCAACAGCACCTTCGGTTTCAGTGCCGTGGCGACGGCAATCTCGAGGAGACGCTGCTGTCCATAAGCAATTTCACCGACCCTGCGGCACATGAGATCGCCAAGGCCGAGTGCGCCGAGCAGATAGGTGACTTCTGTCATGAGGTCCGGCATCGCGAGAAAGTTGCCGAACATCCGGCCAGTCAGTCCGTCACGCTGCAGGATCGCAAGCGCGACGTGTTCGGCCGGCGTCATATCCTGGAAGAGCCGTGTGACCTGGAAGGAACGGACGAGGCCGCGCCTGACGCGGCCCGCCGCACCAATTCTCGTCACGGTCTCGCCACCGAGGCGGACATCGCCGGCGTCCGGCGAAAGGTTGCCAGTGACGAGATTGACGAAAGTGGTCTTTCCAGCGCCGTTCGGGCCAATGAGCGCGACGCGGTCACCTGCTGCCAGCGAGATCGATACATCGTTGGTTACCACGAGGCCACCGAAGCATTTCCTGAGATTGATGACTTCGAAGACGGGGCTCATTGCGCAGTCTCCTTCCGACGCACGAAAAAGGAAGTTGCGGTCCCATAAAGGCCCTTCGGGGCGAGGAGGACGACAGCGACCAGTAACGCGCCGACCATCGTCAGCCAGTGGAACGGGTTTGCAGCCGAAACATAATCTTCGAAGAGCATGAAGATGACGGTGCCGGAGAGCGCACCGAAAAGCGAGCCGGTGCCGCCGAGAACGAGCATCACGAGGCTTTCGGCCGAAAGCGTGAAGGAGAGGCTGTCGAGGCCGACCACCTGTGTGGAGATGGCATTGAGGGCTCCACCGACACCGGCGACGGCGCCTGAAATCACATACATCTTCATCAGCGCCGCTTTCGGCGAGGCGCCCATGGCTCGGATGCGCAAGGCATCTTCCTTGATCCCGCGGCAGAGCATGCCAAAGGGCGAACGCACGACAAGGCGCAGAAGAATGAAGACGACAAGCAGCAGGATCACCCCGAAAACATAGGCGGTATGGCCGTAAAGGTCGAACTCGAAGGTGCCGAAGATTGGATCGGCCGAGATGCCGGACAAGCCATCGCTGCCGCCGGTCCAGGATGATGCCTTGTTGGCGAATTCGTGGAAGAGGTTGATGAGCGCGATCGAAAGGACAAGCTGCGGCAGTCCGTGGGCACGCAGGATGACGATGCCGCAGACGAGGCCAGCCGCAGCGCCACCGGTGATACCGGCAAGCGTCATCAAAAGAGGATCGGTGATGCCGTAATGGGCCGAGACGATGCCCGCTGCATAGGCGCCGGAGCCGAAGAGTGCTGCATGGCCGAGCGTCGCCACGCCGCAATATCCGGTGACGAGATCAAGCGAGAGAACGAGCAATGCGATTGCGATGACGCGCGTCAGCAGCGCAAGGTTATCCGGAAAGAGTAAATAGCCGATGCTGGCGAGCGCGACGATTGCGGCAATGCCGGCTGTATCGCGCACGAAAAAGCGATTGCGCCGAATGGATACTGCTGTCGTAGTTTGCGTGTTCATGGCGAGCGTCATCCTACTTCACCCTTCCGGCAAAGCCGCGCGGAAAAACGCAGATGATTGCAATGACGGCGAGATAGAAGAAGAATTCCCCGTATTCCGGCATCAGATAGCGGCCCGTGGTGTCGATGCCGCCAAGAACCAGGCAGGCGATCAGTGCGCCGGGAATCGAGCCTGCGCCGCCGACCGAGACAACGACGAGGAAAGTCACCATGTAGCGCAGCGCATAATAGGGCTCGACCGGCAAGAGCTCCGCGCCGACCACGCCGCCAAAGGCGGCCAGGCCGACGGCGCCTGCGAAGCTCAGTGCATAAATGATCTCCGTGCGCACCCCAAGGGCGGCGGCCATGGCGGCATTATCGACGGATGCGCGCAGTTTTACGCCGAAACTGGTCTTTTCGATCGTGTACCAAAGGGCGCCGGCGACCGCGAAGCCGCAGAAGATGGCAAAAAGCCGATGCACCGGAATGGTGCGGAAGCCTAGATCGGCGGAGCCCCGCAGGCCGTCTGGCAATGGGATGGTTTTCAGCGTCGGCCCCATGACGTAGTTGGCTATGCCGATGATGCAGAAGGTGATGCCGATCGTCATCAGAACCTGGGTCAGTTCCGGCGCGCCGTAGATGCGCCGGTAGAGGAAACGTTCGACCGGAATGGCGATGACGATGGTTCCAGTGACGGCGACAAGAACTGCGACGCCGTAGCCAAGGCCAAGATCGCGCGCTGCATAGGAGGCAATGTACCCGCCGATCATGGCGAAGGCACCGTGGGCAAGGTTGACGACCCGCATCAGGCCCATGGTGACCGAAAGGCCGATCGAGATCACGAACAGCACCATGCCATAGGCAAGCGCGTCGACGGCAATGCTGAAGACAGTCTGCATGAGGCTCGTGTGTTCCTTATCTCAGCAGGTGCTGGAGCCCGCTCTGCGTCGTTGAGGGCGACGTCCCGCCCCATCACCTGCCGGAACCTTCTCCCTTGCCGGGAGAGAAGACTTGCGGTTTGCGCCATATGCCCTTTCGCCGACAACGGGGATGGGCTGATGGGTGGTCCGAGCGATCGCCTTTTAAGCAAGCCTTACTCCTTACTTTGTCGCCGCCAGACCTGGATCCCCCTGCTTTTCAAATGTCTGGATTTCCTTGTTGATGTATTTGCCGTCCGCATCCTTGGCGACTTCGCGCAGATAGATGTTTTCTGTGATGTGGCGGCTTTCGGGATCGATGGAAACGGGGCCGCGCGGGCTCATCCAGGAAAGGCCCTTTACCGCTTCGACAGCTTTTTCAGCATCCTGCTTGCCGCCAGTTGCCTCGATCATCTTGTAAATGACGTGCATGCCGTCATAGGCCCCGACGGCTGGGAAAGTAAGTTCGGCCGGATTGCCGAGTGCCTTGCCGGCGGCTGCAACGAAGGCCTTGTTTTCGGGCGAGTCATGCGAAACCGCGTAGTGGTATGTCGTCAATATGCCGAGAGCGGCCTCGCCGAGCGCCGGAAGGTCGGATTCCTGCGTCAGGTCGCCGGTCGCAAAGAGTTGTATGCCGGCGGCTTTCAGGCCATTCTCGCTATAGGACTTCACGAAGCCAAGCGTCGGCGGACCAGACGGCAGGAATGCAAAGACGCCCTCAGCACCCGAATCCTTGATGCGCTGCATGATTGGGCTGAAATCGTTGGTGGCGAGTGGCATACGGATCGCTTCGACGATTTCCCCGCCTTGCTTTTCGAAGCCTGCCTTGAAGGCGTTTTCAGCATCGACCCCCGGACCGTAGTCGCTGACAACCGAGATGACCTTCTTAATGCCTTTGTCGAACGCGACCTTGGCCATTGGCATGGCAGTTTGCCAAAGGGTGAAGGATGTACGAACGACCAGAGGGCTTTTGGTGACGATCGCAGAGGTTGCGGCGTTCATGATCACGAGCGGCGTATTGGCCTGTTTCAGGATGGGCGTGACGGCCATTGCGTCAGGCGTGAAATAGAACCCGGCCAGATACTGGACTTTCTCCTTGACGACGAGTTCCTGGGCAAGCGCCTTGGACTTGGCCGGATCGGCGGCCGGCAAGTCGCGATAGATGATTTCGACGGTATTGTCGCCGATCGTGGCGCCATTCGTTGCCATATAGGCGTCGATCCCGGCCTTGAAGTTCTTGCCTTGCAGCGCGAACGGACCCGAAAACGGCCCAACGACCCCGACCTTGATCGTGTCGGCACAGGCGGCGGTGCCCATGATGATTGCCGCCGCAGCGGCCAGAACCAGCTGTCTCATCTTTCCTCTCCCTTTATACCCTGCGGACTCCACCGCCAGGTTAGCGCGCAGCTAAATTTCACGTTAGTGTGTCATGCGAAACGGTAATGTAAAATGAAATAAATACGGTAATTCATAACTGGTGCATTATGTTAAGCATCTGCCTGAGGCTGACAAAAAGGGTGAGGAAGGAAGCTTGCCTACGAGCCCCCGAGGCGGAGGATATTACCGGTCAGCTCGCGCGCAAGCCGCAGGGCGCCCGCGGTCGCCATGACCATCTGCGGCAGCACGAGCCATTCAAGTGTCCAGGCGGCACCCGAACGTTCCTGTTCGTGAACAAGCGCTTGGTGGATGGCCGAAAGTTGGGCGGCGTTGAAGCGGGAAAAAGCGACAAGCGTTTCGGCGCCGACCGGGTTCTGCTTGTGCACCATGGCTGACGATCTTCCGCCGCCAGCAAGTTCGATCTCTCCACCCGCCTGCGCCAGAAGGGCGATGTCCTGGCCCATCTTCCCCAGACTGCCGGTGATCAGCGAAAAGAGGTTGGCAAGGTCGGCGATTGGTGCGCGCTGGTTTTGCCATTGAGGCTCGTCAGTCAGTCCAAGTTCCTGGGCGAGCGACGCGCGGATGTCGGCAGCCTTGCCGCCCAGCCTGTCCAGCGTCCCGGCCGCGCCACCGAACTGGATGGGAAACGTCTGTACCCCTAGCCGGCCGTGATAACCTTCAAGCGGGGCTCGCCATGACCACAGACGATCCGAAACGGCAATCGGGATTGCCGCCTGCATGCGGGTATGGCCCATCAGACTGTTCTGGCCGAACTGGCGATCGAGCGCTTCGAGAGCGCGAACAATGGCATCGAGCCGGCCGGAAAAAAGAAAGACGATCGCCTTTAGCCTGATCATCAGGCTGGTATCGATGGCGTCCTGGCTAGTCGCCCCGAAATGGACATACTGGGCCGCCTCGCCGCCCACTGACCTGCGCAGTTGCGTGACGAGATCAGGAACGACGACGCCGTCTGCGGCGGTCGCAACCTTGAGGCCCGCGATGTCGGCAGTGAAGCCTCGACAGGCTTCGGCAATGCGGCTTGCTGCCCTTTGTGGGATCAGGCCATGGGCGCCTTCGGCCTTGGCAAGCGCAGCCTCGAAGGAGAGCATCGCGCGGATGTCGGCATCCGCCGAAAGATAGGCCGAAATCTCATCGTCTCCAAAAAGGCCGCTGAGGAATGGATGGTCGAAGGCGGATGCGGTCACGTGACCTCTCATTGATTTTGCCTGTTCCTGCCGCCAGCTTGCCGTTGGAAAACCGCACCGGCTGTAAGGATGCCGGCAGAGATGGCACGGGATGTCCGTCCCTTTTCCATCTATGCCTTTGCCGGTTTCTCGACGGGCAGAATCGTTATGTCCGCATTCTCGTCGACGCCTCGCGCCTTTGCAACGAACGAGAATTTCTTTCGCATGCCCAAGATCGGCTTCTCGATCATATGCCAGGAAAAGACAGCAATGCCCATCGCGGCGCACATGCCGATAGCATAGAGCGCGAGCGCACCGGTTTTCGGGATCAGGAACAGGCCCGGCGCCAGACTGATTAAAATCTGAAGAAAGGGATCGTGATAAAGATAGACGCCATAAGAATAGTCGCCCTTGTGAAAGACGGAGGGCAGGGGCACCGGCGTCAGACCGACAAATACCGTGATATAGACGAGCGCGGGGACTACGAGCAATCTGTTTGGCACGCTCTCGATGGAAGGGCTGCTCAAGATAAGCATCGCCAGCACGCAAACTGCCATGCAGGCCAAGAACAGTGATTTTTTATGCGGAATGAACTCCCGCAATTGATAGGCTAAGATGCCGAGCAGAAACGCAAATACCAGCTGTGCGCCGCGGCTGACGAACAGCGTGCTCAAGACCAGGTTTACGCGATAGGGCAGCAGATGTCCGAAGGACTGGACGAGAAGCCCGCTCAGGATAAAGCCACCAGTCAAAAGTGCCAGCTTCTGCCATGACTTGATGATCGAGGTGATCATGAGCGCAGACATGATGATGTAGCAGAAGATTTCCCATGGCACGGTCCACAGAGCTCCGTTCACCCGATGCGTCGGGTTTTGCTCAAATACACCCGGCAGGCTGTAATGAATCCAGCCGATGATGTTGAGAAAATACCTGTAGAAGTCGGCGCCGAGAAAATAGTCACGCACAGCGACGGTCGTCACCAGCGGGCCGATGATGAGCGCGCAGACGACGATATCGACCGCAAGAGCAGGAACGATGCGCAGTCCGCGGTTCAAGAGAAAGTTCTTCAGGCTGAGGCGCTGAGCGCTGCCGGCGATCAGAAACCCGCTGAGAGCGAAGAACATCGGAACCAGTGCGTATTCGGCAAACCACAACGGGCTCGAACGGAAAAAAGCGTCATTTCCAGTCAGCAAAAATGAATGTGCCAATACTATTGAAAAAGCCAGGGCAATTCTGAGGAAGTCAAAACCTGGACCAAGGCCCTTGTGTGCCGTCAGGACGTGCCCGAATGTTTTCTGCATGTTTCCACCATCAAGGTTCAGCCCGTCAAAAGTCTTACTGCGGTGCAGCATTTTTAACAACCCGCCTATCGTCGTTTCGACACGCGCGCTGCTCGCTGTGATTGTAAACGGGGTGCAGGCGGCATCGGCTTCCAGCAGGAAGCGCCTGCATTAAATGGAAAAGCGCCTTATCTCACCTGCTCATCAAATGTCGAGAAAAACCGTTTCCTTCTCCCCCTGAAGGCGGATTTCAAACGTATAGGTTGCGCCGTCGCGGGTCGCGATCATTGTTGCAATGCGCTCGCCGTGTTCGATACGGGCAAGCAGCGGATCGGCGTTGTTGGCGTCTGCCTCTTCCGGAAAGTACATGCGGGTGTGGAGCCCAATATTGATGCCGCGCGCAACAATCCAGAAAGAGATGTGCGGTGCCATCGTGCGGCCGTCCTTGAAGGGCACGCAGCCAGGCTTGACGGTTTCGAATCGATAGACGCCGTCTTCGGCGCTGGTCGGGCAGCGACCCCAACCGGCAAAATTCGGGTCGGCCGCGCCACGCATTTCCGATGGGCTGTTGTAAAGTCCGGCGCTGTCGGCCTGCCAGATTTCGACGACCGCGTCACGCACGGGCGCGCCTGTTCCATCATAGATGTGGCCGGTCACGGTGATGCGCTCGCCAAGGGTCTTTTCGTTGACCATCGCGCTACCGAGGTCTTGTGCGTAAACCCCACCGATATCACAGAAATCCGGCGTCAGGCCAATATGGACATAGGGACCTGCCGTTTGCGACGGGGTTTCCTTGAGATAGCCGAGTTCCTGCATGATCAGTTGCCCTCCAGCCGGTTCTCGAACAGGATCGAGCGGCGGCCGCGCAGAACGATATCGAACTTGTAGGCGCGCGCGTCCATGGGGATGGTGTTGCCCCAGTCGAGCGGTGCAATGAGCTGCTCGATTGCGGCCTTGTCCGGGATCGTGCCGACGATCGGACATTTCCAGATCATCGGGTCGCCGTCGAAATACATCTGCGTGATCAGCCGCTGAGCAAAGCCGTGGCCGAAGATCGAGAAGTGGATGTGCGCCGGGCGCCAGTCGTTGACGCCATTCGGCCACGGATAGGCGCCGGGGCGAATGGTGCGGAAGGAGTATTGCCCATATTCGTCGGTGATGCAGCGCCCGCAGCCGCCGAAATTGGGATCGATGGCCGCGAGATAGGTTTCTTTCTTGTGGCGATAACGCCCGCCGGCGTTGGCCTGCCAGAATTCGACCAGCGCGCCCGAGACTGGCCGGCCACGCTCGTCGAGCACCCGGCCGTGAACGATAATGCGCTCGCCGATGGCGCTCTCGCCGGGGCGGGCGAAGTTGTGGATCAGGTCATTGTCGAGTTCACCGATCATCGAATGGCCAAAGACCGGCCCGGTAATCTCTGAAATCGTGCTGTCGAGCGACAGTAACGCGCGTTGTGGGGAACGCAGCACCGAGGTCTTGTAGCCTGGCGCATAGGCTGGTGGATGCCAGGCGCGGTCGCGGGCGAAGAAGGCACCGGTTTCCGGCTTGCGGTTCGAAATATCGGACATCTCTTCCTCTCAGGCTGTCTTTTCGGCGTCCATCTGCTCGAAAACCTGTTTGGCGATTTTGATCGCGTGATTGGCAGCCGGAACACCCGCATAGATCGCCACGTGCAGCAGCGCTTCGCAAACATCCTGGCGGCTGGCACCCGTATTGGCCGTAGCGCGAACATGCATCGCAGTCTCGTCATCCTGGCCCAGGGCTGCCAGAAGCGCGATCGTTACGATCGAGCGCTCGCGTTTCGTGAAGGTTGGACGCGACCAGACATGCCCCCAGGCAGCCTCCGTAATCAGGTCCTGAAACGGCTTGTCGAAAGCCGTCGAGCCTGCTTCGGCGCGATCGACGTGGTCGTGGCCGAGGATCGCGCGGCGGGTCGCCATGCCCTGCCGGTAGCGTTCGGACGGGGTGGAGGCTTCATTCATGGGCTTAGTTCTCCATGCAAGGCGAAATCGATGAAGGCGCGGATGACGGCGGTAAGCGCCTCCGGTTGCTCAACGCAGGGGATGTGGCCGGCATCGCGGATCGTTTCAAACCGGGCGTTCGGGATCAACTGCGCGGTGGACCTCACCAGGTCGGGTGGCGTCGAAGCGTCCTGATCGCCGACAATGCAGATGGTAGGAACTGCAATCTTGCCTGCGGCGTTTGTGAAATCGGCATCGCGGATGGCGCCGCAGGTTGCCGCATAGCCTTCGACGTTCTGGCGGGCAAGCATGTTGCAGTAGCCTGCATAGGCTGGATTTTCCGGGCGGCGGAAGGCCGGCGTGAACCAACGCTCCATCACCGCATCGACGATGCTGCCGATCCCGTTATTTTCGACCGCCTCGATGCGGGCGTTCCATGTTTCGGCGGTGCCGATCTTGTGTGCCGTATCGCAAAGGATCAGGCCGCGAACGATATCCGGGCGCTGCTGGTAAAGCGACTGCGCGATGAGCCCTCCGACCGAAAGGCCGCAGATGAAGGCCTGCTCGACTTCAAGCGTCTCCAGGAGGCCGATCAGGTCTGAGGCATGATCGTCGATTGAATACGGCAACTGGCCGACATCCGAAAGACCATGCCCGCGCTTGTCGTAAAGCACGATTGCAAAATCGCCTGCCAGCCGCACGATCACATCGCGCCAGATCCTGAAATCCGTGCCGAGCGAATTGGCAAAGACAATGACCGGCTTGTCGGCAGGGCCACCAATGATTTGATAGTGAATCGTGACATCGTTGACGCGGGCAAATTGCACGGAACTTCCTCCTGACACGAAATTGAATGTTTAATTCGGTTAGGTAAAATGATATTTCGTGGCTTTCCGATAACTTGTGGGTTATGTGACCAATGATCGACAGCCGTATCAAGTTTCGCCATCTACAGACCTTTGTCGAGGTTGCGCGGCAGAAAAGCGTCATGAAGGCGGCTGAACTCCTGCGTGTCAGCCAGCCTGCGGTGACGAAGACGATCCGCGAACTGGAAGAGGTGCTTGGCGTTGCGGTTTTCGAGCGCGACGGGCGCGGCATCAAGATCACACGGTACGGTGAGGTGTTCCTGAAGCATGCGGGCGCGGCGCTGACGGCGCTCCGCCACGGGCTCGATTCCGTCACCCAGGAGCGGGTGGGCGATGCTCCGCCGATCCGCATCGGCGCGCTTCCGACGGTTTCGACGCGCGTCATGCCGCAGGCGATGGCGCTATTCCTCAAAGAAAATACTTGGAGCCGCATCAAGATCGTGACTGGGGAAAATGCGGTGCTTTTGGAGCAGCTTCGAGTCGGCGACCTCGATCTTGTCGTCGGACGCCTTGCCGGAGCGGAAAAGATGGCAGGCTTTTCCTTTGAGCATCTCTATTCCGAGCAGGTGGTGTTTGCCGTCCGGGCTGGCCACCCGCTGCTGAAAACCAAACAGTCGCCCTTTGCCGCACTCGCGGATTACACGGTGCTGATGCCGACGCGGGCCTCGATCATCCGTCCTTTCGTCGAAAGTTTTCTAATCGCCAATGGCGTACCGAATCTGCCAAACCAGATCGAGACGGTTTCCGATTCTTTCGGCCGCGCCTTCCTGCGCTCAAGCGACGCAATCTGGATCATCTCGACTGGCGTTGTGGCAGCCGACATCGAGGACGGCGTGCTGGCGGTACTGCCGATCGATACGAGCGAAACGAAAGGGCCTGTGGGCCTGACGATGCGCACGGATGCCATCCCCTCATTGCCGCTATCTATTTTGATGCAGACGATCCGGGAGGCCGCGCGCGAGACTTCCGCAAGATGAAGTGCCGAGGACGTCGGCCGACACTGATCGGGCCGCCGCCCATACACGGACTGGTTAGCCGCGAGCGTGTCCTTCAATCGAGCCCTCGGCTCTTCTTGTGGCGACCAGGGGCTATGTTGCCGTCGACGCGCTAAGCAATCTGCTCGACACGCCGGAGACGGAGAGGCCGACGGTGGGGCTACCTCTGCTTGAAGCCCTTTCACTGATGTGCATTTATGAACGCACCAGAGATCGCGCGATGTCCGGCATCGCTCGGATGGATTTGATCAGCTGAGGCCAAGACGCCGTCGCCATGAGCTTTCATGCTCTTGTAAACAGGTGCATAGAAGAGTGAGAAGCGTCGCGCCAGCATGCCTACGATCTCGACATAACCTTCGAAACCCGTTCGCGTCTGGCCGGTGAAGCCGGCGCTGCCGACCAAAAAACCCGGCATCGGGGATGTAGGGCGGGCTGCCGATTGCGAGCCGCTCGCCGTGGCCGGCTTCGATCAGCCTTTCCAGCATCCGGCCATAGTCGCGCGTGAAATTCCGCACATTCATGGTCTCCGGAGCCGCCGTATAGCGGGCGTCGTTGTAGCCGTAGAGGATCAGGATCGCATCGCGATGCGGCTCATTCAGAAGAGCCCGTTTGAAGCGGCCGAGCCCATTGTCCGGCCGCGGCTTGCCATCCGCTAGGCGTGAGCCCTGCAACACGGTACCTGGAACAGCGTGGTTCTGGATCGGCAAGCCGTCGACCTCGGCTGCGAACAGAGGAGGCCAGGCCAGATGCGGCTGGCTGGCCTTCAAGCCAGCGGTGATGCTGTCGCCCAACATGCGGATGTTGGAAATTCCCAGCGATTTCAAGTGGTCCCCGAATTGCATCGACGCTCCCTCGTTTTTCCCGCTTGACAGTGGGTCATCCAATCTTGTTTATACGTATTAGCTGCTAATACGCATTAGCAGCTAATAGGAGTCGGGAGGAATTGGCGTGACAGGCAGTAAGCGCTTGACTCAGCACGATATTGCGAAACTGGCCGGCGTCAGCCAGGCGACCGTCTCACTTGTGCTGAATGGCGCTTCCGCAGCTTTGGCGCGCATCCCGCCCGAAACCCGCGAACGTGTGCAGCATGTCATTCGCACGACGGGCTACGTAGCCGACCCGATCGCCCGGCGCATGGCCAAGGGCCTCAATCGCATTCTCGGCGTCTTCACCTACGAACCGGCCTTCCCGAGTGAGCAGGCGGACTTCTTCACACCCTTTCTGCTCGGCATCGAGGAAGAGGCGCAGGCGCAGAAATACGATCTCCTGCTTTTAACCGGTGCCGGTGTCGGCCGGGAACGGAAGATCTTTGCCGACGGCAACCGGCTCAGGATCGCCGACGGCTGCCTTGTGCTCGGCCGCGAATTCGATCGCGCCGAACTCAAGCGGCTGGTTTCTGGCGATTATCCCTTCGTGGCGATCGGCCGACGTGAGGACGCTGGCGGACCCGTTCCTTACGTCGGCGGCGATTACACGAACGGCACGCGGACACTGGTCGAGAAGGCGAGGGCGTTGGGACACGAGAAGCTGGCTTACGTCGGCCCCAGCGGATCGGCCGAATCCGTCGCGGACCGCTGGCGCGGCTTTGCAGACGCGACCACCGCAGGCGCCGAGCTGGTTTTGCATGTCGACGAGGTCGGCCGGCCGGCCGGCGAGACCCTCGATGTCATCGTCGCGAGCGGCGCGACTGCCGTCTTCTTCATCGAACTGGCGGATGCGGTGCGCGTCGAGGCGGCGGCTCGAAAGCGCGGCCTTTCCGTGCCCGAAGATTTCTCGGCGATCGTACTCGGCAGCCATGTGCGCGCCGAGCGCAGCCATGTGCAGTTCACCGCCTTCGACATTCCTCGCGAAGAAATGGGGCGGCAGGCGACCGCCATGCTGGTGCGTCGAATCGAGGGTGCGGCCCCGATCGAACAAATTCTTCTGACCTGTGAACCGGTCGAAGGCGAGACCCTTGGTCCCGCCCCTTTCGGCTCTGCAAAGAAACGGACGTGAGAACGTGACATACATGCCTGCGAAAGAGATGCGAGCGGATATTCTGGTGGTGGGCGGCGGCCTCGGTGGTGTTGCGGCGGCACTTGGTGCATGCCGGGCGGGCAAGAGCGTCGTTATGAGCGAGGAATTCGACTGGATCGGCGGTCAGTCGACCAGCCAGGCCGTGCCCTCCGACGAACATACGTGGGTCGAGCAGTTCGGCATCACGCGCTCCTATCGAAAGCTGCGCAATGGCATTCGCCAGTATTACCGCGACAACTACCCGCTGACCGAAGCGGCTCGGGGCTGGAGCGATCTCAATCCCGGCGGCGGCTGGGTGAGTCGCATCTGCGCCGAGCCGCGGGTCAGCCTCGCGGTGATGGAAGCGATGCTGATGCCCTATCGTGGCGCTGGTCGTCTCAAGGTGCTGCAGCCCTATAGACCGGTCACGGCTGATGTCGATGGCGATAGGGTTCGCTCCATCACCGTCCGCCATCGCGATACGGGCAGGGAGATCGTCATCGCTGCCAATTACATCCTCGATGCGACCGAACTTGGCGATCTGCTGCCGATGACCGGCACCGAGTATGTGAAGGGTTTCGAGGCCCAGTCCGATACGGGCGAGCCTAATGCACCGCCCAAAGCCCAGCCGGACAACGTTCAGGCGGTGTCGGTCTGCTTCGCCGTCGATTGCGTGGATGGCGACCAGACGATCGACAAGCCGGAGCACTATGACTACTGGTCCACGTATCAGCCGCATTTCTGGGGCGGCCCGCTGCTTGGCTTCACTGCGCCGCATCCGCGCACGCTGGAATTCACGACCCGCTCGTTCACGCCGAATGTTGACGACGATCCGCTGCTGGTCGATGCCGACCAGCGCAAGGGCGGTGGCGACGAAAACCTTTGGCTTTTCCGCCGCATCGCGGCACGCCGCAATTTCGTGCCCGGCTTCTACGAATCCGACATCTGCTTCGTGAACTGGCCGATGATCGACTACATGGACGGCACGATCATCGACGTTTCCGAGGAGGAGAAGGCGAAGCACCTGAAGTCGGCCGCCGATCTTTCTTACGCGGTCTTCTACTGGCTGCAGACGCAAGCGCCGCGCATCGACGGCGGGCAGGGCTATCGCGGCCTACGGCTCCGCGGCGACATCACGGGCACCGAACATGGCCTCGCCATGGCGCCTTATGTCCGCGAAAGCCGCCGCATCAAACCGGTAACGCGCGTCGTCGAACAGGATCTTTCTTATGCTGTACGCGGAGGAAAAGGTGCCGTGAACTATCGCGACAGCGTCGGCATCGGCATGTATCGCATCGACCTTCATCCATCGACCGGCGGCGACAACTATATCGATGTGGCGTCCTGTCCGTTCGAGATCCCGCTCGGCGCGCTCCTGCCCGAGCGGATGAAGAACCTCATTCCGGCCGGCAAGAACATCGGCACCACCCACATCACCAACGGCTGCTACCGCCTTCATCCAGTCGAATGGAATATCGGCGAAGTGGCCGGCATGCTCGCGGCCTATTGCCTGGAGAAAGGACTGAAACCTCACCAGATCCAGGAAAACGACGAGCATCTCCGCGACTTCCAGCGAGAGCTCACCCGTGAGGGCATTGAAATCCGCTGGCCGGACATCGCGGCCTATTGACCAAGCAAACCGATCTTAGGAGGAGGAACGGGAATGAATTATCACAGGACACTGAAATCGGCGGTGGTGGCGCTTGCCGTTGCCGTGCCGCTCGCCATTGTGCTCCCTTGGGGCGGCATCGCCAATGCACAGGATGCGGTCAACCTGCGAATGACCATCTGGAGCGCCAACGAGGCGCATCTCAAACTCTTCAACGAGATCGCTGCAGGGTTTAAGAAGGACCATCCGAACGTCACGGTGACCTTTGAGTCGCTGCCGTTCGACACCTACACCACGGCGCTGACCACCCAGATCGCCGGCGGCAATGCGCCGGACATGGCCTGGATCTTCGAGACTTCGGCTTACGACTTCGTCAATTCGGGCGCGCTCTATCCGCTCACCGATACACTCAAGGCGACGCAGGGCTACAATCTCGACGAAGTGAGCGCCACTGCGACCGAACGCTGGACGAAGGACGGCAAGTTCTACGCCTATCCCTTCTCCACCTCGCCGTTCGCGATGTTCGTCAACAACGACGTCATCAAGGCTGCCGGCGCAAAGACGCCTGCCGAGCTCATCGTCGCTGGCCAATGGACCTGGGACAACGCGATCGCGACAGCTTCAGCGGTGGGCCAGAATGGCAAGGGCGGCCTGATCGTCCGAGACTTCAACTACCAGATCTGGCAGAATCTCGCCTCCATCTGGAACGGCTGGGGCGCTTCCCCCTGGAGCGACGACGGTAAGACCTGCACGATGACGGAAAAGCCGATGGTCGACGCGCTGACCTTCATCCACGAGGCGATCTTCAAGAAGAAGGCGATCCCAGGTCCCGGCGAAAACGTCGATTTCTTCGCCGGCAATGCGGCGATGACGATCACGCAGATCAGCCGCGCCTCGCTGCTGCCGAAGGACAAGCCCTTTTCCTGGGATCTGGTGCCATTGCCGAAGGGACCTGCCGGTGACTATGCGCTGATCGGCCAGGCCGGTATCGGCGTCATGCAGACCGGGAAAAACGCCAAGACGGCCGCCGAATTCGTCGCTTACATGACGAGCCCGGAAAACTCGGCCAAGCTCAGCCAGTTCTTCCCGTCGGCCCGCAAGTCGCTGCTCAATGCTGAAGTGCTGAAGACGACCAATCCGCTTCTGAGCCAGGAGCAGATCGACAAGGTCGTCATCTCCGGGATTGTAACGGGCAAGGTCATCCCCGGACACACCGGCTTTGCGCAGATCCAGCAGGCCGTTCGTTCCGGCCTCGATGCCGTCTGGCGTCCGGATGCGGATATCCCCGGCACGCTCCAGAAGATCTGCGGCCAGATCGGCCCACTCTTGAAGCGCTAAGGGAGCGTAAAATGGCTGTCGCGCAAGATCGCGCAATTGCGGAAGGCCGCTCCTCATCGCCGTTCTGGACGGTTGCGCGGCGCGACAGTCTCGCCGGTTTCCTCTTCATCGCACCGCAGCTGATCGGCATCGTCGTCTTCGTGCTGATCCCGCTTGGACTCGTCTTCTGGTATTCGCTGCACGAGTGGAACGTGCTTGCCAATACCTTCACCTATACGGGCGCACAGAACTACTGGATGCTGATCGAGGATACGAACCTCTTCGAAGTCCTGGGAGCGACCGCGATCTTTTCCGCCGGGCTCGTCGTTTTCAATCTCTCCCTGGCGCTCCTGCTTGCGGTTCTCCTCAACCAGAAGCTCGCAGGCATCGCCATCTTCCGCACGCTGTTCTTTTCGCCGGTCGTCGTCTCGTTGGTCGCCTGGACAATTGTCTGGGGGTTCCTGCTTCAGAAGAATGGCGGAATCAACGGCATACTGCAGGTCTTCGGTATCGAAGGACCGAACTGGCTTCGCGAGGAAACGACCGCGATGATCTCCGTCATCGTCGTGCAGGTTTTCAAGAATGTCGGCCTCAACATGATCCTGTTCCTGGCGGCGCTGCAGGGCGTGCCGAACGAGCTCTACGAGGCTGCGCGGATCGACGGCGCGCCGCGCTTCAAGCAGTTCCGCCGCATCACCCTGCCGCTGATCAGCCCGACCATGCTCTTGACCTCGATCATCACCATCGTCGGATCGCTGCAGGTTTTCGCGCAGATCGCGGTGCTGACCCAAGGCGGCCCAGGGCTTTCGACGACGGTGCTCGTCTATTACCTCTACCAGCAGGCCTTCCAGTTCCATTTCTTCGGCTATGGCTCGACGCTCTCGATCCTGCTCTTCGCGATCGTCGCCGTGCTGACCTTTGCCCAGTGGCAGATGCGCAAGAGGATCGTCTTCTATGAAAGCTGAGTTGTCTCCGCGCATGAAGGTTTTTCTCTACGGGTTGATGTGCGTGCTGCTCATCCCCTTTGTCTTTCCGACCTGGTGGATGGTGACGTCTTCGGTGAAACCGATCAGCGACATCTTTGCCTTTCCGCCGCAACTCGTTCCGGCAAGCTATGACTGGACGACCTACCGAAAGGTTTTCGAGCTGCAGCCTTTCGTGCAGCAATACTGGAACTCGGCCTATATTGCCGCTGTGGTGACGGTCGGCACGATGATCGTCTCCTCCATGGCTGGCTACGCCTTTGCGCGCATTAAATTTCCTTTCGCTAACACGATCTTCATGATCGTGCTGCTCGGGTTGCTTATCCCGTCTGAGGTGACGATCGTGCCGCTTTTCCAGATGTTCCTGAAAGCCGGCATGGTGAATACCCACTGGCCGCTGGTCCTTGTGCCGATCTTCGGGGCGCCGAGCGTCTTTGCCACGTTCGTAATGCGGCAGTTCTTCGTGACGCTGCCGGCTGAGCTGGAAGAGGCGGCACGCGTCGACGGCCTCGGGCGCTTCAAGATCTTTCGGAAAATCGCCCTGCCGCTGGCGAAACCGGCGCTCGCGTCAGTGGCGATCTTCACTTTCCTCCATTCGTGGAACCTGTTCCTCGAACCGATCGTGTTCCTGTCGAGCGCGGACAAATTCACCCTGCCGCAGGCGCTGACCCAATATACCGACGCCTATGGCGGACCGATGTGGAACATCCAGCTCGCCGCCGCCACGCTCACCGCGCTCCCCGTTCTCATCGTCTTCATCATCGCGCAGAAGCAATTCGTCGAAGGGCTCGCGCATACCGGCCTCAAGGGCTGAAGAACCGGAAACCTGATTGATGGCTGAAGTTACCCTTTCCCGTGTCCGCAAGAGTTATGGCGCCGTCGACATCATCCACGGTGTCGATCTCGGCATCAGCGATGGCGAATTCGTCGTGCTGGTCGGTCCGTCCGGCTGCGGCAAATCCACGCTTCTGCGCATGATCGCCGGACTGGAAGCGATCACCGGCGGAGATATCAAAATCGGCGGGCGTGTGGTCAACGACCTCGACCCGAAGGATCGCGACATCGCCATGGTCTTCCAGAACTATGCGCTTTATCCGCATATGACCGTCGCAACCAATATGGGCTTTTCGCTGGAACATCGCGGCACAGGCAAGGCCGAGATCGCGGAGCGGGTGAAGTGGGCGGCGGACATTCTCGGCCTGTCGCATCTGCTCGATCGCTATCCGCGCCAGCTTTCCGGCGGCCAGCGCCAGCGCGTCGCCATGGGCCGGGCGATTGTCCGAAACCCCCAGGTCTTCTTGTTCGACGAACCGCTGTCGAACCTTGATGCGAAGCTCCGGGTCGTCATGCGCGGCGAGATCAAGAGCCTGCACCAGAAGCTCAAGACCACGACCATTTATGTCACCCATGACCAGGTGGAGGCCATGACCATGGCCGACAAGATCGTCTTGCTGAATGGCGGGCGGGTGGAGCAGATCGGAGCCCCGCTCGAACTTTACGACCGGCCCGCCAACCAGTTCGTGGCAGGTTTCATCGGCTCGCCGGCCATGAATTTTCTATCCGGCACGATCACCTCGACGGGTTTCGCCGCACCCGGCATACTGCTGCCGCTTCCGCAAGCCGCCCACGAGTTCAGTGACCGCAAGGCGGTTTACGGCATCCGGCCCGAGCATTTTGTTCTCGACGATAACGGCGTGCCGGCGGAGATCGCGCTCGTCGAGCCGATGGGTTCGGAGACACAGGTAACGATGAAGCTCGGCGAAACGCAGGTTAAAGGCGTCTTTCGCGAGCGCATATCGCTCTCAACCTGCGCAACGATCCGCGTCCGGCCGGAACTCGCCAATATCCACCTCTTCGCAAGTGGCGGCCAGCGACTGAACTGAGGTTTTGTTCATGCCGACTTACCCGACGCCGTCGTAGGAGTGACGCAGTCCCAGATAACACCGTCTCGCTAGCGGCCAGGCGGTGACCACCGCTGGATGAGATCAAGGCTGATGAGACACATTGAGTTTTGTTCAACGCTGCGTCGAAAGGCAGACCGACACCAATATGAGCGATGAGAAGACCCTAAACGAAGATCTCGCGTCAATGCAGTGAAGTGCGGTTGTGCCGGACTTATACGGACCATACAATCTTTCCCAAAAGGTCCTTCATAGCAGCATTGTCAAGCATGGCATCCGCCGGTTCTGCTTCGTGGTCTTGTCTTAGAACGTCTTCAGCCGCTTGGAGAGCGGCAGCCTTCTGTGGACTGTCATCGGCGCAAAATGATGTGAGCCGGGCCAAATCGATTTCGCCAAATGCCGGGCTAATGAACCTTCGGCGCGCCGTGAGCGCAAGGGCTATTTCGAGGAGGGTGGCGCTGGTCACGGGCGGCTATCGATCTTTGCACCAGACGTCTGGTTAATGAACGCGTTGGCATAGCAGCGGCGTTCATCTCGCGTGAGGCAACATAGGACGCTGCCCGGCTTGGCGTCAATTTTAAGTTGGGAGGAGGACGAGGTAGAAGCGAGCTTTAACGTTGCAAGGAGATCGTGCATCCCAGGTTGGTGGGTCGTCACAGCGTTGGCGTGTGCCAGCGCCCTTGCATCAGTCGCCGTTGCCGACACGATTGAACCGATTACGGTAGCCGTTGCCAATTTTGACTTTAAGGACACGTCCGGCGAAGCGGGTCACCAGCTCGGTGACCACGATGCTCGGTTGACGGCGTTTGCCTCAACCCTACGCGACAGTCTCTCGAAACGTAGCAAGATCATCATCACTTCGTTGGCTTGCCAGAATGGGCGGTGCACGGCGCGCGAACCGGGATCGCGGAGCTTTCGAGAGAGGCGAAAACTGCTGGCGCGAATTACTTGCTCATAGGCGAGATTCACAAGATGAGCACCTTGGTGGGCTGGGCGAAGTATGTCCTGTTGGACATCCGCACCAACAAACCCACCTGCGACCGGTTTATAACGTATCGAGGCGATACAGGCGAAGCCTGGGACCGTGCTGCGAGATTTGTGGCAAATGACATTGAAAAGAATTGCATTCCGTGAGGCAGTTATTGCGACTACGGATCGGACCGTCGTTAGGATCTGAGGTGCCGGAGACTAGGCTTCACTGTGCCTCGATCACCACCTGCGTCTCGGTCCTCTCAGCGCGTGCGGCCTCTTCATGCCGACGGCCTCAGACATTGGTCCCGAACTATGCTTGAATGAACGCGAGATCCTTCATAGCAACATCCGTCTTGGGCTGCAGCGACGAAAACGAGTTATCGCGCTTCGTCGCCAAACAATCGAAGAGACCGGAGATGGATGAGATTGAACAGCCCGTTCGGGTCAACTCGTGTGCTTCTCGATCCCGTTAGCCTCCATCGGCGGTGGCCGCTGTTTCGCGAAGACTCCTCGTCAATTGCTCGCTGTCGCCCGACAGGAGTTGACCATAGACGTGGAGCAAGCCGGCAAGGACGATGACAATGACGACGGCCGCCACGCTCCAGCCACTTTTGCCACGGGTGGATCCATCGTCCTTCATTGCAAACCTCCTTTGACCGCTCTTCCGTCACGCCACCCCAATGCCTGGCAGTCAATGACGTTCCCGATCCGGGACCACGGTCTGAAGTACAGGAGGACTTTCGACTTGGTTTTTCATGAGGCCAAAGTCCGATCGATCTGGGACCGAAGTCCGACACAGGAGATCGGGCCGGATCGCTAGCGGAACAAACAAGCCATCCAGTGCTTCCTCATTCATCAAAAAGCGGAGCATGAAGATGACGTACGACCCTAGCAATCCGAACGATCCTAATCGCACAACGACCCCGAAGCCCGATCTAGACCTCCGCACGACACCGGTGGAGCACACCCGATCCAGCGCATGGGTGGGCTGGGCCGCCGCCATTGCAGCGATCGCCGTGATCGCGGTTGCCTACACCCTGTGGAGCGGTGCTCCGGATACCGATCCGCAGCCCACGGCATCCACGACGAATTCTGAGCCGACCCCTGGTCCGGCAAAGCCGATGGCGCCAGCTGATAACAGCAGCGCGACGCCGGCACCGGCGACCCCGCCGACCTCTCCCGCGCAGCAGTAAATAAGGAGGCGTTCAAAATGATGAGAAAAATTGTCCTTGCCAGTGCCTTCGTTGGCGCCCTGGCATCTTGCACAGCAACGGAGAAGGGAACGGCCATTGGGGCCGGCACCGGAGCAGTTATCGGCGGGGCCGTAAGCAATAGCTGGGAGGGTGCTGCGGTCGGAGCCGTTGCTGGCGGTGTCGCTGGCGCCCTGATTGGCCGCTCGACCGAACGTCGGGGCTACTGCGTGTATCGAGACCGCTATGGACGGACCTACGAGGCGCGCTGCTAGTAAGACGGCGGAATCGCATAGAGAATGGAGTTGGCTCCTTGGCAGGCGTGCGGCTCATTTATTGGGTTGTGGCCTTTTACCCAGGAACGGCGCGGGGTAAAGTGCCGCGCCCGCCCAACCCTGGTCCCGCGATGCCAGTGGCGCACCAGGGAGATACAAGCAGTGATCGGCCGGTGCGCTTAGAGCTACCGGCACAACGGCATCGACACCTGCCGCGAAGATCGAAACGTGTTACCGATAGTCAGGCTGGGAGTTCCGACAGCCTGAGCGCTGAGCGAAGAATTTTGGCGGAAACAAGTGTAACGGCTGCACGGCCTAGTCGAGTGGCTTAATCCCTTACACGGGTCTGTGCATACTCAGGGATTTTGAAACGCCGTCGATAGCCCCCTGGCGTCAAGCCGGTGACTCGCTTGAAGAGACGGCGGAAGAAAGCCGGTTCCTCGTAACCGACCTGCCAGCCTATCTCGTCGACCGATGACTCCGTCCGCTCCAACCGGCGTTTCGCATCCTCGATCCTTAGGCGCTGCACGTAGGCGATCGGGCTCAATCCGGTCGCGGCTGTGAAACGGCGTTTGAAGGTGCGCTCGGCAAGTCCGGAGCGGCGGATCATTTCCTCAAGCGGGCTCGCCACGGGGAAATGCGTTGCCACCCATTCCTGAGCCGCCTGGACAGCGACGTCTCCATGATCATTACGGCCCTCGAATACCATGTAGGGCGTAAGTCCGTCCTGATGCCATTGGAGGGCAAAGCAGCGCGCAACTTCCTGTGCGGCGGTTGCACCCGCATGTCTAGCAATCAGGTAGAGGACTAAATCATGCCAGGTCATGGAGGCTCCGGAACTTACAAGTTCTTCGCGCTCGCCCGAGACGACCAGAACCCGCTCAGGGTGGATGTGGACCTGCGGAAAACCTGCCGCGAATGCGTTGGCGTAACCGAAATGTACCGTCGCCTCTGCGCCATCGAAGAGCCCTGTTTCGGCGAGCAGGAAGACACCGGAGCAAGCCGAGCATAGAAGCGCACCGCGCCGGTGCATGGCTCGAAGCCATTCTACGAGCTCCGGGTGTCGACCTTTTCGCCAGCCCTCAGGGCCAAGCAGGATGGAAGGGACGATAATGATGTCGGTTGTATCAAGCGCGGTAATGCTGCGTTGGACCATGACGGGGATGCGACTGGCAAGCGACAGCGACCCGGATTCGAGCCCAACAATCTCGACCTGGAACGGTGGTGCGCGGCGCTGTGCGTCGCCTAGCGGAGGCATAATAACAAAGGCGTTCATCACGTCGAAGATGCCACTCAGCGTCGACACCACGGCCTCGGGAATGGCGATGAGGCTGACATGAAGCGGCTCTGGACCCGTCTGCACCGTCTGCTCGGCGTTTCGCAGCATGTTAGATTTCCTTTGACGCAAGGACGACACGATAACGCGGATGGAGCAACCGCGCCACGTACCGGTGGTGTGGCACGATCGACCCGTTTCTGGACAGTTCCGCTCTGCCGGGCACTCCCTAAAACTGCGATGCTCTCTCCCGCCCTCCGCTTCCGAAGGCTCTTGAACAGGGGAATTGAAATGGGACATGTCCAAATCAGCACGATCGATTCTGCAAAGCTAGATACGCTTCTTTCGCGCGTGGTCGGAGATCTTTCGGCCGGCTATGGCGGCGTGATGGTGAGTCTTGGAAACCGGCTCGGCCTTTATAAGACAATGGCCGAAGCAGGCCCGCTTACATCGCACGAGCTTGCCCGCCGCGCCGGATGCGCCGAACGCTACGTTCGCGAATGGCTCAATTCGCAGGTCGCTGGCGGCTATGTCGCTTACCACGCGATCAGCGGTACGTATGAGCTCACGCCGGAGCAAGCGCTTGTCCTTGCCGACGAGGATAGCCCTGTCTTCATTCCTAACGCCTGGGCAGTCCCTGCTTCAATGTGGGCGGACGAGGACAAGGCGGTGGAGGCCTTCCGCACTGGCAACGGCGTACCGTGGGGCGACCATGACGGACGTCTCTATTGCGGAGTTGCAGCCTTCTACCGCAATGCGTACAAGGCAAGCCTGGTCGCCGAATGGCTGCCGGCTCTCGATGGAGTCGTCGAAAAACTGAAGACCGGGGCATTTGTGGCCGATGTCGGCTGTGGACATGGACATTCCACCGCCCTCATGGCCAAGGCATTTCCGGCTTCGAGATTTTGTGGCTTCGACACTCATCAGGGCTCCCTGATCGAAGCCCGCAAGGTTGCCACAATGACAGGCATTTCGGAGCAGGCAACCTTCGCGGCAGCTCCGGCCGACAACTATCCAGGAAGCGGCTACGACCTGATCTGCTTCTTCGATTGCCTGCACGATATGGGAGATCCCGTTGCCGCGGCCGCACATGCCGCTAAGGCAATTGCACCAGATGGTACGGTCGTGCTCGTGGAACCCTTCGCCAACGATCGGGTGGAAGACAATATCTCGCCGGTTGCTAGAATGTATTATGCGGCTTCTACGACGATCTGCTGCGCCCACGCAATTGCAGATGGCGGCCGTATGGTACTTGGTGCGCAGGCTGGCGAAGCCCGCCTGGCTGGAGTCTTCCGCAAAGCGGGCTTCACCCGTTTCCGCCGCGCTATGGAAACGCCGTTCAACCTGATCCTCGAAGCACGGCTCTAATCTGGCGATCGTACACTCAGCAGGAGTGGTCTGCATTGGGACGCAGTGCCTCTTCCGTGAAAACATCCGGCGGAGACCACTTGCCGGCCCAAAGGACCGGTGACTGCGTAGCCTCACGCCGTCCACCTCTGCAGATTTCGCAAGTTGCAGCCGCCAGATTGGAGAGCATTGCAAATGACATCAGCCACGAAACGGCCGCTCCGAACGGTGGAGCGGATGCTGCTCAAAATCTTGCGGGCCGTCACTGGAACTTTTGGCGGCAATGAGGAACCGCCAGCCACCAGTTGTGCGCTTTCGGCTCTAAATGATCACCTGATGAAAGACATAGGAGTTAGCCGCTTGGAAATCGATTTTGGCCACCTGGCACCCGCGGATCGTTGTTGTTTGGCATCTAGCATGAAGACAGGCACTCCTGGCGCTTAATGCTGCTAGACGGTTGCTCGGGGAGCGTCGGCTGCGCAGCGACCCTGCTCAACGAGCGATCCCGCCAAATCCCGGGACTTCTCAACTCACCAACCTCTCGGCGAGCCTTCGAAGTCGAAAGAATTCTGCGCCGCGAGTGCGGCAGCGCCCCTTGCCCATGAACTCGGAACCCAATCGGCGACGGGTTTCGGTTGGTGAAGAACGCGAATTCCTCCATTGTCCACGACGATGATCTCCGGATCGAACAGATTGACCATATCGGCCAGATGTCGCCCGATCCTCGAACACAGTCCGATGGAACCAAAAGTGTCAAGTCTTCTTGACGTTCGACGGATCTGACAAACTCATCGCGGAAAGCGAAACGCTTCGGCTAGTAGGGAAGTCCAACATAGTTTTCCGCAAGCGCTGTTGCGGCTGCCTGGGAATGCGTCAAATAGTCGAGTTCGGCTTCCTGGATCTTCTGGTCGAAGTCGCTCGCATCGGGGAACCGGTGCATCATCCTCGTCATTGACCAGGAGAAGCGGACGGCTTTCCAGACGCGGGAGAGCGCGCGTTCGGAATAGGCATCGATACCGGCATTCGAGCGATCCTGGTAGTGTTCGATAAGGCCGTTGAAAAGGTAGTGCACGTCGCTGGCGGCGAGGTTGAGGCCCTTGGCGCCCGTTGGCGGCACGATATGGGCGGCATCCCCGACTAAGAACAGCCGGCCGAAACGCATCGGCTCGGAGACGAAGGATCGCAGAGGTGCGATCGACTTTTCGAACGACGGTGCGGTGATCACTGCGTCTGCGTGATGAGTTGGAAGGCGGCGGCGGAGTTCCGCCCAGAAACGGTCGTCGCCCCAGTTATCGATTTTTTCATCGAGCGGGCACTGGATGTAATAGCGGCTGCGGGTCTGCGAGCGCATCGAACAGAGGGCGAAGCCGCGGGGATGGTTGGCATAGATCAACTCGTGGCTGACTGGCGGCACGTCAGCCAAGATGCCGAGCCAGCCGAAGGGGTAGACCTTCTCGAAGACGCGGAGCGAACTTTCCGGCACGGCTTTGCGGCTTGCACCATGAAAGCCGTCACAGCCGGCGATGAAATCGCAATTGATACGATGCGTGGTGCCGTCCTTGTTATAGGTGAGGCAGGGGTGCCGGCCATTGAAATCATGCGGCTGGACGTCAGCCGCGTCGTAGATCGTCAAAGCGCCAGTCTTTTCGCGATGGTCCATCAGGTCGCGTGTGAGTTCCGTCTGGCCATAGACCATGACGCGCTTGCCTCCGGTAAGCCCAAAGAGATCGATGCGGTGATCGCGACCGTCGAAGGCAAGCGAGAAGCCGTCATGCGGCAGGCCTTCGGCATGCATGCGGACGCCGGCCTTTGCCTGATCCATAAGGTTAACTGTGCCTTCCTCCAAGACCCCGGCACGAACGCGTCCGAGAATGTAGTCCTTGCCGACCCGGTCCAGAATGACGTTTTCAATACCCGCCTCCGTCAAAAGCTGGCCGAGCAGAAGTCCGGATGGCCCGGAGCCGATAATCGCAACCTGTGTGCGCATGCTTCCTCCCCGCGCTTGTCTTTCGTCAAATTCTCCTCTCAGGCAACAGTCCCGGCAATGGACTTTTCATCCGAGAAATTGCACAAATCGAACATCAAGAATGTGCGTGCGATGACGAAATTCGTTCCGACCTATGAGCTCTATGGCGAGAGTGCCGGTAAGAAGCCGGATTTCTGGGTGCATTGCGAGACTATTCCATCGCGCAGCAGCCTTCATCACTGGGAAATCCGGCTGCATCGGCATGAAAACTTCCTTCAGATATTGTACATCGATGCCGGGTCGGGCGATGCGATCTTCGGCCAGGAGCGGTATACAATCCGTCCGCGCTCGGTGATCACCGTACCGCCCGGCCTGAGGCACGGCTTCCGCTTTTCGAAAGATATCGATGGCTTTGTTATCACGGTGCTCGCCTCGCATCTGAAGGCCATACCTGGCGATCGCAGCTGGTTCGGGGAGTGGCTGGCGAAACCGCACCTGACGGAGCTCGATATGCAAAACGAGGATGCAGCTTACGTGGCGCGGACGCTCACGCGGTTGGGAGAAGAATTTTCGGGGCGACGGAGCGGCCGGAATGATCTGCTGGATGCCTATCTGACTTCCGCACTGCAACTGACGGCGCGGATTTGCGAAGGTGCCGAAAGTGAGATGGCCGATGAGAATAGCCGACGCATGGAGGTTCTAAGCGGCCTGATGCAGCAGCATCTAAGAGGACATAAGCCGGCCGTCTTCTACGCTCGCGCGCTCGGCATCTCGCCAACGCATCTGAACCGCATTGTCAAGGCTTCAATGGGACATAGCATGCACGAACTCATCGCCCGCAAGCTGACGGACGAGGCAAAACGCGAACTGGTCTTCACCTTCGGCAGCGTCCAGGAGATCGGCTACCGGTTGGGCTTTGCCGATCCGGCCTACTTCTCGCGCTTCTTTCTGAAACGGACGGGCGAGACGCCGCGCATGTGGCGTATGGCCGAGCGGACGAAGCTCGGAGTATGACTTCGCTTCGGCTTGCGGGGGAGGGCTTTTGCACCGCTATTTCAAAACCAGCCGCAAGGCCTTTTGCGTCTCGTGCAAAAGAGGCAGATAGCGCTCGGCCATTTCCGATGCAGGGGCGTGGGCTGCCGGCGCTCCGATGTTGATTGCCGCAACCGTCTGACCTCGATCGTTTTCGACCGGAACGGCGATGGAGCAAAGGCCGATTTCAAGCTCTTGATCGATGATGGCATAGCCTTTTGAGCGGATGCGGCGGAATTCGGCAATCAGGTCTTCCGGGTCTGTCTTGGTGTTCGGCGTGTTCTGCTTCAATTCCGTCCGGCCAAGAATAGCACGCGCTTCGCTTTCCGGCAGTGCTGCGAGCAGCACGCGGCCCATCGAGGCGCAATAGGCAGGCAGGCGGCTGCCAGGCGTCAGATTGATCGACATGACGCGGCGTTGCGAGGCGCGGGCGATATAGACGATCTCGCTGCCATCGAGAACCGAGGCCGAGGCGCTCTGTCCAGCCTTTTCGGACAATTGGTCGAGATGCGGTTGGATCTGCAGGGGCAAGGGCGTTGCCGAGAGATAGGCATGGCCGAGGCGCAGGATCTTCGGCGTCAATGTGAAGAACTTTCCGTCGTAATCCGCATAACCGAGCTCTGCGAGTGTCAGAAGCGAGCGGCGGACGGTGGCACGGTCAAGGCCGGCGAGCTTGGAAGCTTCTGTGATCGACAGACGCTGGTGCGTCTCACCGAAGGCTTCGATGACTTTCAAGCCGCGGGCAAAGCCGCTGACGAAATCCGTTTCCCGCATTTTGCTGCCCTCCGATCAGAATTTTAAGTCTGTGCGATATATGAACAAAAGTCAAATAGCGCACAAATTGTCTTGCCGCCGATTTCGTCTCGGCTTATTCGTTATCACGGGCATGGGAGGAGCGTGTCCCCGCCTATTCGGCAAGGAGAGATCCCGTATGGACAAGACAATCAGGAGCGCGGCGGAAGCCGTCTGCGAAATCAGTGATGGCGCCAGCATCATGATCGGTGGTTTTGGCGGCTCAGGGGCGCCGATCGAGCTTATCCACGCGCTCATCGACAAGGGGCCGAAGAACCTGAGCGTCATCAACAACAATGCCGGCAACGGCCGCATCGGCATCGCCGCGATGATCGACGCCGGCATGGTGCGGAAAATGATCTGCTCCTTCCCGCGTTCCTCGGATCCGCGTGCCTTCACGCAAAGATACCTCGCCGGGGAGATCGAGCTGGAACTTGTGCCGCAGGGGACGCTTGCCGAACGCATCCGTGCGGCCGGTGCCGGCATCCCGGCTTTCTACACGCCGACGGCCTACGGCACCGAGCTTTCCGAAGGCAAGATAGTCGCCGAATTCGATGGCAGGCACTATGTCCAGGAGCGCTGGTTGAAGGCCGATTTTGCGATCGTGAAGGCGCATATCGGCGACTTGCACGGCAATCTCACCTACAACAAAGCCGGCCGGAACTTTAACCCGCTGATGTGCATGGCGGCTGCAAAGACGATCGCACAGGTCTCGAAGATCGTGCCTGCGGGCGGGATCGATCCCGAACATGTCGTCACACCCGGCATCTTCGTCGACCGTCTCGTCGAGATATCCAATCCGCAGCAGGAAGAAGAGCTCGTTCGAGCCGGAGTGGCTTACCTATGACCGGCGATACCCGACCCGCGACGACTCGCGAAGACATCAAGCTTTCCAATGCTCAGATCGCCTGGCGTGCCGCTCAGGATATTGCCGACGGGGCCTATGTGAACCTCGGCATCGGCTTTCCCGAAATGGTGGCCCGCTACCAGCCGCCCGGTCGGCAGGCGATCTTCCATACCGAGAACGGTATCTTGAACTTCGGTGAAGCGCCACCTGTCGGCGAAGAAGACTGGGATCTGATCAATGCCGGCAAGAGGCCGGTGACGCTGAAGCTTGGTGCGTCCTTCTTCCACCACGCCGACAGTTTTGCCATGGTGCGCGGCGGCCATCTCGACGTCGCCATCCTCGGTGCCTATCAGGTTGCCCAGAACGGCGATCTGGCCAACTGGCGCGTCGGCAGCAAGGGCGTGCCGGCCGTCGGCGGCGCAATGGATCTCGTCCATGGGGCGAGACAGGTCTTCGTGATTACAGAACACGTCACCAAGAACGGCGAGCCGAAGCTCGTCGAAAGATGCACTTTCCCGCTGACCGGCGTCGGCTGCATCACGCGCGTTTATACGAGCCACGCCATCGTCGACATTGTGAAGGGACATTTCGTGCTGCGTGAGAAGCTGGCGGCGATCTCGATCGAGGAACTGCAGGCCATGACCGGCGCGCCGCTCCACGTCGAGGGGCCAATTGCCGACCTTGTCGTGCCGGAACTTTGAGGAAGAGACCATGAGCGACGCCTATATCTGCGACTATATCCGCACGCCGATCGGCCGTTTCGGCGGCTCTCTGTCATCAGTGCGCGCGGACGATCTCGGGGCTGTGCCTCTCAAAGCACTAATGCAGCGTAACCCATCGATCGACTGGGAGGCCGCCGACGACGTCATTTTCGGCTGCGCGAACCAGGCCGGCGAGGACAATCGTAACGTGGCGCGGATGTCGCTGCTACTTGCGGGCCTTCCGATTGCAGTCCCGGGGACGACGATCAACCGGCTCTGCGGCTCGGGCATGGATGCCGTCATCGCCGCGGCGCGCGCCATTCGCGCCGGCGAGGCGGAACTGATGATTGCAGGCGGCGTGGAGAGCATGTCGCGCGCACCATTCGTGATGCCGAAGGCGGACACGGCCTTTTCACGCAATGCCGAAATCTACGACACGACGATCGGCTGGCGCTTTATCAACCCGCTAATGAAGAATCAGTATGGCGTCGATTCCATGCCGGAAACGGGCGAGAACGTCGCCGAGGATTACAATGTCAGCCGCGAGGATCAGGATACCTTCGCACTGCGTTCGCAGGCTAAGGCCGCCGCCGCTCAGGCAAACGGCCGGCTGGCGAAGGAGATCACGACAGTCGTGATCCCACAGCGCAAGGGCGCCCCCATGGTCATCGAGAAGGATGAACATCCGCGCGCAACGACGATGGAGGCCCTAAGAAAGCTTGGCACGCCATTCAAGAAGGAAGGCGGCACAGTCACGGCGGGCAATGCATCTGGCGTCAACGACGGCGCCGCGGCATTGGTCTTGGCCTCCGAAGCAGCGGCGCGGAAGCATGGCCTGAGGCCGATCGCGCGTATCCTGGGCGGTGCTGCCGCCGCCGTGCCGCCGCGGGTCATGGGGATCGGACCGGTTCCGGCATCGCGCAAGCTGATGGCGCGACTCGGCATGACGGAGGATCAGTTCGATGTCATCGAGCTGAACGAAGCCTTTGCTTCGCAGGGGCTGGCCGTGCTGCGCGAACTTGGGATTGTCGATGACGATCCCCGCGTCAACCGCAATGGGGGCGCCATCGCGCTCGGCCATCCGCTTGGCATGTCGGGGGCGCGCATTGCCGGAACGGCTGCGCTGGAGCTTGTCGAATCGGGCGGGCGCTATTCGCTCTCGACGATGTGCATCGGCGTCGGCCAAGGGATTGCGATAGCTCTCGAAAGAGTTTGACGGCGCACAGCGGTTCTCGCTTTCGTGCGTTGTCCATCCGCAATTTCGCCTGCTAAGACGCTCGTCAAATCCATTTCACTATCTATTTCATGTCTTTTCGGGAGGCTTCTGCTGCCATGGCTAATCTTGCTCAATCACTCGCGTCCATAAAAATACCTGACCTGAACGGCAAAGCGGTGCTGATCACCGGTGCATCGACCGGTATCGGTGCGGCTCTTGCCCGGGCGTTCGCGGCGCAGGGCATGAAGGTTGGCATCCACTACAATGCAAGCCGCGAGCCGGCCGAAAAGCTTGCCGAGGAGATCAGAGCGACTGGTACCGTTGTGCATCTGGTGCAGGGCGACGTTTCAAAGGAAGGCGAGACCGAACGCGTTGTAGGGGAGACCGCTAAGACCTTCGGACATCTCGATGGCCTCATCAACAATGCTGGCGGCATGCTTGGCCGTAAGCCGACTGCGGAATATACCGACGAGCATTATGCCAAGGTAATGGATCTGAATGCCCGTTCTGTTCTTGCCGCAACGCGCGCCGCGCATCCCTGGCTTAAGAAGCAGGGCGGCTTCATCATCAATACCACCTCGATCGCTGCACGAAATGGCGGCGGCAACGGTGCGATTCTTTATGCGGCCTCCAAAGGCTTCGTCTCGACGATCACGCGGGGGCATGCCAAGGAGTTCGTCGGCGACCGCATCCGCGTCAACGCCGTCGCACCGGGCGTCATCGCAACGCCGTTCCACGAGCGCTATACCAACGACGAACAGATGGAGATGCAGCGCAAAACCATTCCGATGGGCTTTGTCGGTACATCGGAAGACTGCGTCGGTGCTTATCTGTTCCTCGCGTCGCCGACGCTCTCAGGCTACATCACCGGCCAGATCATCGAGGTGAATGGCGGCCAGCTCATGCCGTAGCGCCCTTGGCGCCGACGCAGGGAACTTTCGCACTGCGGTAACGTTTCCCGCTTGGCGATCCACCGAGCGGAGTGATTATGAGTTTTTCTTTTTCCGAACTCGACTTCATGAAGCCGGAACTGGGCGCCGAATATACCGGGACCGGGACTCATTTTGCTGTCTATTCCGCTCACGCCGAGCAGATCGATCTTTGTCTCTTTTCCGACGACGGCAAAAAGGAAACGGCACGCATGCCGTTGCCCAAGCGCGAGGGCGATATCTGGTCGGGCTATATCGCCGGTGTGAAGCCGGGCACCGTTTATGGCTATCGCGTAAGCGGACCCTATGATCCAGAAAACGGCCACCGTTTCAATCCCAACAAGCTTCTGCTTGATCCCTACGCCAAGCAGGTGATTGGCGATCTCAAATGGAACGATGCGCTCTACGGTTATACGATCGGAAAGGACGATCTCTCCTTCGACGAGCGCGACAGCGCGCCCTTCATGGTGAAGGGCGTGGTGCAGGATCCCGATTTCGACTGGGACGGTGATGAGGCAATCCGGCGCCCGTGGACGGAAACGGTCATCTATGAAACGCATGTGCGCGGTATGACGATGACGCATCCGAAGGTACCGGACAGATTGCGCGGTACCTTTCTTGGCATGTGCAGCGACCCGATCATCGATCATCTGACGAAACTCGGTGTCTCGGCCGTCGAATTGCTGCCGATCCAGTTTTTTCCGAACGACCGCTATCTGGAAGAGAAGCATCTCACCAATTACTGGGGCTACCAGACGCTCGGCTTCTTCGCGCCGCAGTCGCGCTACATGTCGAGCGACAAGATCACCGAGTTCAAGACGATGGTGAGAAAGTTCCATGCCTCCGGCATCGAAGTGATCATGGACGTGGTCTATAACCACACGGCCGAAGGCAGCGAGAAAGGTCCGACGCTTTCCTTTCGCGGCCTCGACAATGCAAGCTACTATATTCTCTCGCCTGACGATCCCCGCCACACCTTCGATACGACAGGTACCGGCAACACGCTGAACGTTGCCAATCCCATGGTGATGCGCATGGTGCTCGACAGCTTGCGCTATTGGGTTGGCGCCATGCACATCGACGGTTTCCGCTTCGATCTGGCGAGCACTCTCGGCCGGCAGGATATGGAATTCGACCGGCAGGGCATCTTTTTCAGCGCGATTCGGCAAGATCCGATGCTTGCCGGCGTGAAGCTGATCGCCGAGCCTTGGGATGTCGGCGAAGGCGGCTATCAGGTCGGCGGATTTCCCCACCCCTTTCGCGAATGGAACGACAAATTCCGCGATGACGTTCGACGTTTCTGGAAAGGCGACGGTGGCCAGGTGTCGGAGATGGCAGAGCGCGTTACCGGCTCGGCGTTGCAGTTCAATCATTCGGACCGTGGCTCGACATCGTCCATCAATCTGCTTTCGGCTCATGACGGCTTCACTCTGATGGATACGGTCTCCTTCAACGGCAAGCATAATGAGGCCAACGGCGAGGACAACCGCGACGGCCATTCCGACAATCATTCGGACAATATGGGTGTGGAGGGCGCGACCGACGACGCCGATATCTCTAACGCGCGCCGCAGGCGGCGGCGCAACATGATGGCAACGCTGCTGCTCAGCCAGGGCGTGCCGATGATCCTTGCAGGTGATGAGGTCGGCAACAGCCAGGGCGGTAACAACAATGCCTATTGCCAGGACAACGAAATCGGTTGGATCGACTGGAGCGGGCTTGACGATCCATTTCTGACCTTCTGTCAGAAGATGATTGCTTTCCGTAAGGCGCAGCCGGAGCTTCGGCAGGAGCGCTTCCTGACGGGTGAAACCGCAGAGGACGGACGGATCGAAATCGCCTGGTACAAACCGGATGGCGACTTCATGGACGATGGTGCCTGGAACGACAACGACTTGCGGGTCCTGAGCGTTTACGTGTCACGCAGTGTCCTCGCATCGGATGCGGAAAAGATGGATGGTCTTTTCATGGTGTTCAATGCTGGCGGTGATTGCGAAGTCACGCTTCCGGGAGTGAACGGCATCAAGACGTGGGAGCGGGTGGTCGACACTGGTGCCGACGATCCCTTCACGGTATTCGATCCGGAAAGCCCGGTGATGGTCTACCGTGAAAGCATTGCCGTCTTTGCGCCGAAGGGTGCCTCGGTGCCGCCGAAGAATGCCACAAAGACTGAGCGTCAGCGTTGGTTTCACTTCGGTCGGCGGAACAGTTAGCAATCGAACAAAGCGATGAGTGCTGAAGCCCTAAGTGACATTGGCCTGGTTTATGTGAGCGACACCGAACCCGGTATTAGCAGGCAGAGAAAGGGCCGAGGCTTCTGTTATCGGCTACCGGACGGCTCGCTGGTTTGCGAGCCGCAGCAGAAGCACCGTATCGCCGCACTCGGGCTGCCTCCCGCATACGAAAACGTCTGGATATGTCTGAAGGAAAACGGCCATTTGCAGGCGACCGGATTTGATGCACGGGGCCGAAAGCAATATCGCTATCACAAGGATTGGCAGTCCTTCCGCAGCACCGCAAAATTCGATCAGCTGATCGCTTTTGGCCACGCCTTGCCTAGGATACGGCGGCAGGTGCAGCGCGATCTTGAGGTTGGTGCGGACAATGTCCGCGGTGTCCTCGCGGCGTTGACGACATTGCTCGATGAGGCACATCTTCGCGTCGGCAGCCAAGCCTATCTTAAGGAAAACGGCACTTATGGTGCAACGACGCTGTTGAAGCGGCACATCACGCTGACGGAGGGCCGAATCGAACTGAAATTTCGTTCCAAGGGCGGAAAGCGTGTCCGGCGCAGTCTCAGGCATCCCAGATTGCAAAGGATGCTGGAAGAAATCGCCGACCTCCCCGGTCGCCAGCTTTTTATTTGGAAGGACGAGACGGGTACGTTGAAACCGATCGACTCCGGGCGTCTGAATAGCTACCTGGCAGAAATTTCAGGTATTGCGATCACCGCCAAGACCTTTCGGACGTGGGCAGGCTCGCTCGCCGCCTTCGCCGTTGCGCGCAATGCGCTCGAAAGGGGCAAGCGGCCGACGGTGAAGGACATGGCGGAGGCTTCAGCCGCCGTCTTGCACAACACGGCGGCCATCTCGCGCTCAAGTTACATTCACCCTTCCATCATCGCGCTCGCCGACAAGGACTATTCCGGAGGCGAGGGGATTCAGCGTTCCGCTAAGCCATTGTGGGGGCTACGGGCGGCGGAGAACCGACTGCTCGATTTCCTGTCTCGCGATCGGCAGTCGGCGGAGACGCCTGTTCGCAAAGCCTCATAAAAAAGAGCCCGCGCAGGGGTGCGCGGGCTCAGCGAACAGGAGGTCCTATCAAGCGGCTCGCTTCTCGTGGCGGCCTTCCTCGATCTCTTCGACGATCTTTGCTACGAATGCGTCCAGATCGTCCGGTGAACGGGAGGTGATGATGCCTTGGTCGGTCACGACCTTTTCATCTTTCCAGGTGGCGCCGGCGTTCTTCACGTCGGTCTTGATCGACCAGTAGGAGGTTGCCTGCCGGCCTCGCAACGCATCGGCTTCGATAAGCAGCCACGGTGGATGGCATATGGCGGCGACGACCTTACCGGATTTTACGAATTCGCGGACGACGCGCATTGCATTCTCGTCGGCGCGCAGCTTGTCGGGGTTAATCTGGCCTCCTGGCAGGACGAGGGCATCGAAATCGGCAACCTTTACCTCCTTTGCCAGAAGGTCGACACTGATGCTATCGCCCCAGTCGCCTTTGCTCCAGCTTTTGATGCTGCCCTCCCTGATAGAGGCAATCTTGACAGTTGCGCCACGCCTTTTCAGCTCCTCCTGCGGTACCCGTAATTCGGAGCGCTCGTAACCGTCAGTTGCAAGAACAAGAATTTTTGCAGAACTGATGGAAGGCATGGACGTGTCCTTTCCTGCTTCTGTTGAATTCGAGATGCATATGCACAACTACCCGAAGCGCGGTTGGTTCCCCAGATTTTCGGGACCCCTGGCGGCAATGGCGACTATCGTTCAGTGGACGAGGAGGCGCACATATGAAACCCGAAGCAATCCGGCTTGAACCCGGCAATGTCATTCCGAACAATCCGGCATTTCCCTTGCTGCTTTATCGCGGCGTGCTGAATGGTGACGACCGGGCAGCCGGCTTTGAAGCGTTGTTTGGACGAAACGGCTGGGGCAATATGTGGCGAAATGGCGTCTATCCGTTCCATCATTATCATTCGAAAACCCATGAGGCGCTGGGCTTTGCAATCGGTTCGGCGACGTTGATGCTCGGGGGGCCGACGGGCCTCAAGGTCGAGGTCCATGCCGGCGATGCGGCGGTATTGCCTGCTGGAACCGGCCATTGCCGGATTTCGGCAAGCAGTGATTTCCTGGTGGTCGGTGCCTATCCGGCTGGAGCCGATTATGACCTCTGCCGTGACGAGCCAACGCCGGAACAAATGAAACGGATTCAAAACCTCGCCGCGCCAATCACCGATCCCGTTACCGGCGGAAGCGGCGGGCTTATTGCGCTGTGGCGCTGAAATGCCGGTGGCCGCTCGCCGGGATTGAATTGGAGGCGGAAGGGCGGAATGTGTGGGGCTGGGCAGTGGCTTGATTAACATGGCCGCGAGCATCATTTGATTGCGATTAACCTATAGCTGACAGCTTCTTGCTCTTTTGTAGACGCTGCCGGTCATCAACGTGACGCATCCTGCGTCCGAGGAGTTTCTCAATGGGCATCATTGATCGCGACATCCAGCCGTCTTCGGACACCGGATTGCTGGATGCCTATTCTTTAGCAGTGTCTTCGTCGGTCGATCGTGTCGGCCCTGCGGTCGGTCGGATCGAAAGAGCCGGTGGGCGTGCCGCTCATGGATCGGGCTTTGCAATCTCGCCGGATGGCCTTGTCGTCACCAACAATCATGTCGTGGATGACGCCAAGAATATCCGGATCACCACGCCGGAAGGAGCGGTCGTCGAGGGCAGGGTGCTAGGACGCGATGCTGATACCGACCTCGCTTTGATCCGCGCGAACGACTGGACGGGTGCTTGGGCGAAACTGGGGGACTCAAAAAGCCTTAAGCGCGGCCATATCGCCATAGCAATCGGTAATCCTCTGGGCTTTGAATGGACGGTCACGGCAGGAATAGTATCCGCATTGGGTCGGTCGATGCGGGCGGCCAGTGGTCGTTTGATGGAGGACATCATCCAGACCGATGCCGCACTCAACCCAGGCAATTCCGGCGGTCCACTGGTGTCGTCTGCGGGTGAGGTGATCGGCGTTAACACCGCGATCATCCAAGGCGCGCAAAGCATCGCGTTCGCGGTCGCGTCCAATACGGCAAAGCATGTGGTCTCCGAGCTTCTACGCTTCGGTCATGTTCGCAGAGCCTATGTCGGCATTGCTGCGGACACCGTCGAGCTCCATCGAAGGATAGCTTTGGAAGCGGGCATCGTGCAAAAGACGGCCGTCCGACTTCGCCGCGTCGAGCCGGGCGGCCCAGCCGAGAAGGCGGGGCTGCAGGAGGGCGATTATCTCCTGTCAATCGACCGCCATCCGGTTTCGGGCGTCGACGACGTCGTGAGATTGATGGACGGAGAAAGGATCGACACGGACAGCGATTTCCTGATCTTCTCGGTGGCAGGCCGGATAGAAAATCGTACGGTCAGGCCGCATCGCAGGCATTCATAGCGCCACAAAGCCGTGAGTCATGTCATTGAGACAGCCCGGACATCAGTTCCGGCTCACGCCCTATTGCAGTTGGGGAAAGCCGGCGGTGAAGCGGCGCCAGCCTGTCACTGGTATCAATTCTCGACGATAATGCCGCCCGAATAGCCAGCAATGAAGGGACGGAAGGGGTAGCGCTGCCAAGGGAGCCCTAGTTCCGGCACGACGCAGTACACTAGAGGGAAGGCATAAGCAGCAGTCAGCGTAACCGAGCGGCTCCTCCATTACCGTCAATCGAACGCGCGGGATAAAGATGAGCGGGAAGCACCGCAAGGGTCGTCACAAACTGGCGGTTTGCCTCGATCCGCACCTGCTTCCAGACGGCGAGATAGTCAAGCATGTTACCGCAACGGCCATCAGAACGAGGCTCTTTGCCGGATCATGGTGGCGCCAAAAGGTCGCGAGGTGAAAGACTCGGTAGATCGTGAAGGTCTGACGCGGACCGAAGTCAAAGACCAGCGGCAGTGAAAAGCGCTTGTGCCGCGCCAATCTTTGGAGCGAAATTGCCTGATCCTTCGAATATGTTGACAATCATAGTCATGTTATCTAACACCCCTCAAACCAACGGCATCTTGCACCTGTCGAGGCAGGCGGAGTGTTTGATTGGTCCGCGCATGAGAGGGGCTGTGTATGGAACTGCGTGTAGGACTGCTGACTGTTTTGCTGGCGACGGTAAGTCGCGCCGCACTGGCGCAAGATGCCACGGCGCTGGAGCGCATCGAGATCAAGGCGGGGTCTTCGACATCGACGATGGGCACCGCTCCGGACGGATATCCGGGCGGACAGGTGGCGCGCGGCGGTCGCATTGGATTGGTCGGCAACCGAGACTTCATCGATACGCCGTTCAACATTACCAGCTACACAGCGCAGACGATCGAAAATCAGGGCGCTCAGACGGTAGCCGATGTCGTGGCCAATGATCCATCGGTGAGAAGCACCCATGCGTCCGGCGGTATGCTCGATTCCTTCTATGTCAGGGGATTCCCGCTCAACGAGGGGAACTTCGGCGAAGTCGCCTTCGACGGCGTATTCGGTGTCGCTCCGACCTACCGCCTGTTCACGGACTATGCAGAGCGCGTGGAGGTTCTTAAGGGGCCGACGGCGCTTCTTTACGGCATATCGCCGAACAGCAGTGTCGGCGGCACCATCAACATTGTGCCGAAGCGCGCTTCAGACGTCGACTTGACGCGGGTGACGACCGATTATGCTTCGGATCTTTACGGCGGCAGCCATCTGGACCTGAGCCGCCGTTTCGGCGAGGAACGCCAGTTTGGTGCGCGCTTCAACGGCAGTTTTCATGGTGGCGATACGCCGATCGACAATCAGTCGCGCGACATTGCGGTGGGCGCTCTCGCTCTCGACTACGAGGGCGAAGATCTAAGGGCGACGCTCGACTTCATTGGCCAGCGCGAAGACTTCGACGCTCCGCTGCGCCCGTTCTTTCCGATGGCCGGCATAGAAATTCCAGACGCGCCAGATGGCCGGTCAAATGTTCAGGAACCTTGGGAGTGGTCGAAGAGCAAGGACCTGTCCTGGCTGGGGCGCATCGAATATGATCTCAGTGACACCGTGACAGTGTTCGGTGCCGTTGGCGGCGGCAATTCGCGCGTCGAGCGTCTTTTCGGCACGCCAACCATTCTGAACTCCGCCGGCGACGTCAGCATTACGCCGCAGAATTTCATTTTCGATGTCGACCGGCTCACGGCCGAGACAGGCATAAGGGCTGCGTTCGAGACGGAGGCCGTGCAACATGCCGTCACGTTCCAGGTCAGCGGTCTCCAGCAGACGCTCAACCGGGGCTCGAACTCGGGAACCGCGCAACTCACCAACCTCTTTGATCCGCTTCCCCGCCCCGAACAGGAGGTGCCGCAACCGAGCCACGTGCCGAAAGTGTCCGAGAACACGTTCTACGGTTTTGCTCTCTCCGACACGATGTCAATGCTGGACGAGCGTGTGCAGTTGACGCTGGGTGGGCGCTGGCAAAATGTCGATACCGAAAACTTTAGTCCGGTGACAGGCGACGTCACCAGCTCTTCCGATGAGGCCGCAGTGACCCCACTTGCTGGTATTGTCGTCAAGCCGTGGGAGAACGTCGCCCTCTACGCCAACTATGTCGAAGGCCTGAGCGTCGGCGACACCGCTCCCACGACAGCCATCAACGCCGGCGAGACGCTCGCTCCCTATCGGTCCAAACAATACGAAATCGGCACGAAAGTCGACCTCGGACGGGTGGCGGTAACCGTCAGCGCGTTCCAGATCGAAAAGCCCTTCGGTCAGCTTGAGACGCGCGGCGGTGACCTCGTCTTCATCGAAGGCGGCGAGCAGCGCAACCGCGGCGTGGAGCTCAGCATCTTCGGCGAAGTAACGCCTGAGGTCCGGGTGCTTGGCGGTGTGACCTTCATTCATGGCGAGTTGACGAAAACGAACAGCGCAACAACCCAAGGCAATACCCCTATTGGCGTGCCGTCGGTGCAGGTCAATGTGGGAGCGGAATGGGATACGCCCTTCATGCCCGGCCTGACGCTTGCCGGCAATGTCATCCACACGGACGAGCAGTTCGTCAACGCGGCGAATACACAGACGATCCCCTCATGGACGCGCCTTGACCTCGGCGCCAGATATCACACCGAAATCAACGAAAAGCCTGTTACCTTCCGCGCCGAAGTCGAGAATGTCTTCGACCTCGATTATTGGTCCGGCGTTGCGAGCTTCGGCACGATCTCGCAGGGAGCACCGCTGACGGTGAAGGTTTCGATGACGACGGATTTTTAACGGCGCGGTGAGTGCCGCCGCCGACGGACGAACCATCTTAGTGATACGCACCGAAGCGCTGGCCAAATGCCGGCGCTTCGGCCGTTTGGAGCTCGACTGACCGGACCCAAACACGTAAGAGCTTATTGCCGATCAGCCACTTGCGGCTATGGGGAAGCAATCTTCGCTTCAGCTTGCGTTGTGGACAATGAAGAGACAAGGAGAGGCTCTCCTAATATCAAGAGCCTCGCCCGCGGAAAGCCGTTTGCGCGGCTGGTTCCTGTCTAATTCGCCCTGTCAGAAAGGCTGACGGCATAGCCCGGCCGATAGGGGATAGGCAGGAAGCGGCGGTGGTATTCCGCAAATGTCACGTCCGGGTCAAGATCGGCGAACAGGTCCGGATGGAACCATTTCGCCAGTTGCTGGACCGCAAAGAACTCATAGGGGCTGTTGTAGAACTGGTGCCAGATACCGTGGAAATTTTGCGTTTTCTGCGCGGTGATGCCGGTATAGGCGCTACGGGTGGTGAACCATTCGAGCTTCTTGCGGGTCACCTCGGGATCGGCGCCCGGGCCGAGCGGGATCCACTTGCCACCTGGGACATAGGCTTCCCAGTCGGCGCTGGTAACCACCACCTGCTCAGGATCGGCGGCGATTACCTGCTCGGGGTTGAGCTGCCCGAAGGTGGAGGGAAGCAAGTCGCTGCCGATATTGTGGCCGCCAGCAAGCTCGACATATTTGCCGAAGTTTTCCGCCCCAAATGACAGGCAGCAATCATCGGCATACCCGCCGATCCGTTCGACGAACACGCTCGGGCGTTGCGGCTTTGCACGGGCGAGCACATCGCTCACGCGGGACATGGCCTGATGCCGGAAAGCGATAATCTCTTCCGCGCGCGTATCGCGCGCCATGATCTTGCCAAGGAGGCGAATGGTCGGTTCGGTGTTCTTCAGCGGGGCGTGACGGAAGTCGATATAGAGGACGGGAATCTTCAGCTCCGCCAGCCTCTCGATATAGTTGACGTCCTGATTGGCCCTCATCGCTTCGAGATTAAGCAGCACCACATCGGGCTTCTGGACGATCGTCGATTCGATGTCGATCAGCCCATTCTCCTTTCCTGCGAAGGCCGGAAGCTTCGCCAGTTGGGGAAAGGCGTCGAGATACTGGGCGTAGGTGGCGGGATCGGCCTCGACCAGATCATTGCGCCATCCGACGACGCGGGCCAACGGGTCTTCCTTGTCGAGCGAGGCGATGAGATAAAGCTGCCGCCCCTCTCCAAGGAGAATCCGCTTGACCGGCGCGTTCACTGTCACCTCACGGCCGGCGATGTCGGTGACAGTGATCGGGGCTTGCGTTGCCTGTTCGCCGGCGAATATGATCGCCGGGCTTAGTGCAATCAACACAAAAGCCGCGATCACGGCACGCAAGGGCGAACGATCTTTCCTCACGATAATTCTCCTTTGTCGAATGGCGGGCGCGATTTGAGCCATAGGCAGAGCGCCACTAAAAAAGATAGGCCATAAAGGCTCGCAACGAGCGGGAATGCGATTTCGAGACCGTATCGTTGCGTGGCAACAACGCCGGCGACGATCCCGACGACCGAAGCAATCTGCTGGCAGCTCTGTGCGAGCCCCAGGACCGATCCCTGCCGGTCGCTTTGCGTGGCTGCCGAAACGAGGGACAGCAGCACCGGCGTCGTTCCTCCAAGCAGCGCGCCCCAAGCGAAATAGAGCGTAGCGAATAGGCCGATGGCACGGGTCGAGCCGGCAAGACTGGTGACCGCGAGGCAGCCGGCTGTGATCAACACGCTCCATCCGAGTACAAAGGACGGCGGGCGATCCTCGAAGAGCCGTGCCCACAAGGGCGCGGTGACCACGAAACCGAGCGCCATGAGCCCGTAGCTTAAGCCGGTGACCCAATGATGAGCGCTGTAGACCTCCGACATGAAGAGCGAAAACGGCACCTGCAGGACCATCCTGCTTGTCAGCAGTATCCCCATCAGTGCCAGGAGTCCGGGCACGGATAAGCCGGCCGATGGCGCAAGACCCGCCGTGCTCCGCTTTGCCGGGCCCTTGAAGCCCGCCCCTCCTGGCGGTACCGGCAAGCTACCCCAGGCAACAATGGCGCAGAGCGCACAGATCACGCCCGCGGTGAGATTGACGGCTGCGAACGGCAAGGCATCAAGGATAAGGCCACCCAGGAAGGCGCCACCAAGAGAGCCGACATTGGTTGCCACCTGGAGCCAGGCAAAGAGACGCGCGCGATCGCGCCCGCCTGTGATCTGCACGCTATAGGCCTGGGCCGGGGCGATATAGCCGGCGCACGCCCCCTGCAGGAAGCGCAGAGCCAGAATGGTCCACACATCGTTCGCGAAGGCGACAAGTAGTTGCGTGACCGCCAGGCCCGCCAAGGCGCGGACCATCATCAGCCGATTGCCGTAGCGGTCGCCCATGCGCCCCCAAAAGGCGCTCGTCAGCGATACGCCGAGCATCGGACATACATAGACGCCGATTCCGGCGAGACTGAAGATGCTTCCGGAAGTGCTCAATGCCTTGATCTGGATCGGCCAGAAGGGGCCGCTCATTTCCATGGCGCCCATGGAAATGAATTGCAGGCCGAACAGCAGCGCGAAGACAGGTCCGAAGCCGCGCAGGACGGCGACTGCACTGGTCATCGCGCCCCCGCCAGCGGGTTGGGCAATTGGTGTTCGAGCCGATAATCGCGATAGCGTTCCAGATGCATCCGCAGGACCGAACGGGTCGGCCAAGACTGTTCAAGAAAAGCGTCGCGCTCCGCGAGCCAGAACGCATCAGACAGCATCCGGGGCCGCAGCGTCTGAAACGCCTCTTCTGTCTCCTCCCGCAGGATGCGCCATAGAAGGTCGCCGGAAAGCTTGTAGTGCTCGGTAAGGCAAAGGGCGATCTCATGAAGGTGGCAGACAAAGCAGGCATCGAGGACGAAGGAGCGGACGGGACTGATGTCGTCGTCAAATGTCGTCGGCAGAATCCCCTTGCGGCTGAACGGCTTCAGCGCGTAACCGCGCTCCTTGAAGAGCGGCGCGAAACTGCGCCCGTCGCCGAAGTCGCGGATCAGCAGTTTCCGCGGCTGGCCGTGATCGTCGAAGAGAATCGTGCTGTTTTGCTGATGCGCCTCGAAAGCAATTCCGTAGAGAAGATACATGGCGAGCGCCGGGCGGACGACGGTGCGCGCATAGCAGCGGAAGAATGCGGCAACCGCCGCCTCGCTCTCGCTGCCATTTCTGGCGATGAGCTCGCAGATGAGAGGGTGGCCGTCCAGCGGGCTTGCCGTTAGCAGCGCCGCGACGGTTACGGGCAGCATGCCGTCGCCGCGGGCCAGGGCACCGGTGTGGCGATACACCACCGAGAGGAAACGGCCAGGATGCTCGTCGCCCGTGTCCGGATGATGCAGAATGGCGCCCAGCTCTTCGGTGAAAATCTCCAGCTCATTTTTGAGATCATCCTCCTTCGCGAGAATGTCGGAAATCAGCGCGCTGAGGCGGGGGCCCATATGGATGGATTTGGCCTGCAGCGTGCGCTGCTCGCTCGTCATCCAGATGGCTACCGGCAGCTTGATGAAAGGTCTCGGCGCCTCTGTCTCCGGCAGCATCGTGCGAAACGACATGGATGGCAGCGTGACGATCTCCGGGCCTTGCGGGTCGAAAACACCCGCCGCGATCTCGGGCGCGAACTCGCGATCAACAAAATTCTTCAGGTGCCATGCGTGGACAGGGAAAGGAATCCAGTCTTCGGGTAGTTTCCCGCGTTCTCTCAGGCCGTCGGTCCAGTCTTGCCAGAGGTCGGGAAAGTTCTTCGAAAACCATCCCGAATAGCTTTCCACATGCGGCATCTTCTCCACATAGGTCCAGTCGGTGCGCAACGCAGCGATGCGAAGCCGCACACGGGCGCCGAACTCCGGTGATAATGCAATAACCTCTTCGGGCGGCAGGCCGGGCTTTGCCTTCCAGGTCGGATAGAAGGGGTGGCCCTCAAGCGCACCCCATTGGTCGAGGGTCATGGCCGCCAAGTGCGGCGGCATGTTTCCTTCGAGATAGGCAAGGAAACCTGATGCTCCGGCCTTAGCGATTTTCTGGCGCAGCTCGGCGCTCCAGCGTTCCCGATGGCGCCGTGCGAGAACGTCGTTGCGCATGCTATCGTCCACATCGCGGAGCAGGTGCTCTAGTCCGTCGGGCGCAGGAGTAAGGGCGAGAGACGGCGCAACCTCCCTCATCAGGGCGGCGGGACCATCGATCCTGTATCGGATGCCTGTTCCGTCCAGTACTTCGACTTGCCCGCGATTTTGCAATGTTCCGGCCGGTGCAAGGTACAGGTCGGTAAAGTGCAGCACACGCCGCGAAACCCAAAGGGGAAACCAAGCCTGCCTGCCGTCATGAGCCCACAACAATGCATTCGGATCCAACAGACGTTCCGCAAACAGGCAGCGGACCAGGCGGCTGATCGCATTGCACGCCGCCTTCTCCAGAAGCTCTGTCTCACCTGTCGCAATTTGATCTGTTGCGGAAGAAATGTTCTCGTCCATTAAGCTGCCTCCGGCCAGTCGGATGGTACATAGTCGAGCGCTCCGTCGGCCAATCCACCATGGTATTCGCGCGCCCATTGATAGGTTTTGGCAATGGCGGGAACCGCCACATTGAGCCGTTCCGCCATTGTGACGAGCAAGGCCTGTCCGAATGCGATATCCTCATGGAAGGCGCGGCTTTCGCGATCGACGATCAGTCCCGGACCATATGGGTTGGCAACGAGGGGAGCACGGATGCCCGCGTAGGCGCGATTTGTGCGCAGAAGCGTGTAGAGAGTCCGATCGTCCGCGATCTGGTTCCCATAGGCCTCCAAGAGTTCCTGCTGAAGCGGCTTTACGGAACTCAAATCAATGCCGAGACGCGCCTCACTCGCCCGCCGGATCGCCTGATTCTCCGCGTCGCAAGCTTCCAGGAGCTCGGCGCCTGCTTGGGGGCAATCGCTCCACCAGCACAGGGGTTCGTTGAATGGCCTGTTCTCGAAGGGTGCACCAGGGCCGATGAGGGTGTAAAGGATTGCGGGATGCATCAATGCGTTGCCTGGCGTCAAAGTGATCTCAAGGTAGTCTTGCAAGAGGGTGACGGGCGCTTCGTAGAGGCGATTCAACATTGCCGTGAGTCTTGAGCCGCTGGCAGCGCTTTCGCGACGATGAAGAGCGACAAAGAGTTCTGCTTTGGCCCCACCCATTCGCACCTTCTGCCCCGCGACCAGGTCGAAGGCGATGTGGGGCACGTCCTTCATGCCCCAGATCACTACATTCTCGCATTCTGAAAACGCTTTTGCCGCGAGCCAATCGAAACCACAGAAGCCGGGAATTGCTCCGACATAGACGCTCTTTTCCCGAGGCAAATGCGGCGCGATTCGGTGCAAGAGTGCCGGTCTCGCCTGGGCTGGCTGCGTTATGACGACCATATCGGCATTCTCAAGCGTCTTGGCAGGGTCGGTTCCGACATGGTCGGGTCTGGCCCTCACGATGCGATCGTCCCGGGTCTGTGCTTGCCAGATATCGTCGCCACTTGCCCATCGCCCGGCGACCGTGCTGGAGGTGGTCAGGACAGAAACCTCAATGCCTGGAACCTGCTTGAACAGAACCGCATTCAAGTGGCCCGTACGGCCAGCGCCACAAATGGTCACCTTCATGCTGCGCGCGCCCGTCCGGAGAGCCAGCCATCCAGCTGGATGGCGATTGCCGGGTCGAGAAGGCGGCGCTTCGCCATCCATTCGTCGTCGAAAATCGAACCCAGATATTTCTCTCCGCCATCCGCCACCGTCGTCACGACCGTGCCTGTCAGCTGGCCGGCGGCGATCAGCTCCAGCGCCTTGTAGATGGCGCCGCCCGTTGAACCGCCCACCAGCAGTCCTTTGCTGCGTGCGATGTAGCGCGCAGTCTCGAAGGCTTGGGTGTCTGTGACCTGGACGCCCTCGTCAATGCAGCCATAGTCCAGCACCTTACCGACCTCGTCACCTGCCGGCGTTCCCGTTCCGGATTGATAGTAGGGATGCCCAGGCTTGCCGAAGACAATCGATCCGGCCGGCTCGACCGCGATCGTGCGCACGGCCGGGTTGTGGCGCTTGAGGCGCTGGGAGATCCCAGTCATAGAGCCGCCTGTCCCGACGCAACCGACAAAGGCATCAATGCCGTCCGGAAGTTGGGTCAGCAACTCGTCGACGAGACCGGCATAGCCTTCCGGATTTGCCGGATTGTCGGATTGGTTCATGAACAACGCGCCTGGAAGCTGGGCTCCTAGCTGTGCGGCCAGCCTTTGTCGCTCGACGACGGCGACTTCGTCCTCGCGAAAATCGCCTTCGACGCAGCGGATCTCGGCGCCGAGCGCCCGCATCATGCGGACCTTGTCGGGTGCCGCATGATGGTCCACCACTGCGATAAAGCGCAGCCCGAACTCCAGTGCAGCGAGCGCAAGGCCGGTGCCAGTATTGCCGGAGGATGATTCGACGATGGTGCCTCCCGGCGCGAGGCGCCCATCGTCGAGAGCGGCGACAACCATGCTGCGTGCCATGCGGTCCTTCATCGAGCCGCCGGGATTGTTCTTCTCTATCTTCAGTACCAAGATGGCTTCGCGGTTCGGCACGTCAATCGACATTACCGGAGTCTGGCCGATCAATTGCGTTACGGTCGTGTGCAGCATTTAAACCTCTTCGATTGCGTCGGGAATGAGGATGGGATGCCCTTTAGCGTCCCCGACGACGCATAGGCGGACGGGCATCGGGTGGCGGTGGAATTCGTTTTCGAGAAGATCCATCTGGTAAGCGCCAGTATTGGCGAAGACCAAGAGGTCTCCGGCTTGCGGGGTGACGGGGAAGGTCAGCCACCTGTTGCTGAGAACGTCCTCGTCGAGACAACTATGTCCGGCAAGATAGGCCCGGATTGGGGAAGACACGGAGAGCGGTCTGGCGGCTGGCACGAGAATCGGATCGAGCAGAAACTCGGAGGCAAACCAGGTTTCGCAGGCGCTGAAGCTGCTGCCTTCAACGAAGATGACATACGTTCCCGCATCGAGGGACTTCACGCGGGTTACCCGAACGACCGTAATGGCCGCCTGGTCCGCCAAGGCGCGGCCCGGCTCCATTGCCAGAGCGAGCTGCTCCTGCCTAAAATAGGTCGCGACGCTGCGGCCTTCGCCCATCTCAGCCTGCAAGAGGCGGCGCAGCCAGTCCGGCGCTGCGAGCGCGCTGCCGTAGGGATAGAACGAGCCCGGTATTTTTCCGGTACGATAATCCTCCGGCGTCTGAGCTGCGATATGCGCCTGATATTTCAACTGATCGACGTATTGAACCGGCAAACCCCCACCGATGTCGATCATGCGCGGAGAAAGTCTCATGGCTCGGGCTTCGGCAATGAGTTCAGCGGCCTCGTTCAGGGCTGCCAAGCGGGTCTCCCAGCCATATCCGCTGAGATGGAAATGCAGCCCGTCGAAGCGCAATCTGCTTTCCCGTGCAATACGGGCAAGGCAAGGAATGATGGTCTCCGCCGGCATGCCGAAACGGCTCTTGCTCTGATCCCGCGGCCGAAGCCGCAGGAGAACCGGGTGCGGACTGGCATGTGCCGGCAAGCGAACGACGAGTTCTTCCAGCTCCTCGGGCGAGTCCACCGATATCAGCGCATTGCAATCAATGAGCTCTTGATGGAATGCGCCCGTCTTCGCCGGCCCGGTCGCCACGAGCCTGGCACCATTGGCCCCAAGACGCCTTGCGTCGCGAAGTTCATAAAGACTGGAGACGTCGAGCCCAGCGCCTGAGCTGAGCGCCGCCTGCATGAGGCCGGGCGACTTGTTGACTTTCACTCCATAATAGATCGCATGCTCGACGCCGCCCTCCGTCAGCGCGGTTTTTAACGCCGCCATGTTGTCCTGTAACGCGTCCGGCCAGACCAAATTGAGCGGTGAGCCGAAACGGGCAACCCAGTCCAGAAGAAGTGGATCGTGCCGGGTGAGAAGGTCCGCAGTCGCCGATCGTAAAATCGGCGGCAGGTCAGAGCCGACCTTGTGGCAATGCAAGCTCATGACAGCGCCCTGGAAGCGCATCGAGGCGCCATTTCTGACGAAGCGGGCTTGCACAAAAGCTCAAGGGGGACATCACATGTCGGAACGCTCTTGGCAAAGATGTGCCGTGTTGTTTTGTAGGGAAACTTGCGGCCGCTGCGCGCCATTTCGAAGATTTCCGCAGGGGTGATCTCCTCACCCGGGCGCCAACTCTCCAACCGCACTGAATTGTAGTCGAGAAGGACCACCGGTATCTTGGCGAGCTGGAGGCGATGTGCAACCGTCAGTCGGTGATGGCCGTCCATGACGAACAGGGCATCTTTTTCTGCCGTTATTGGTGCGGTCCATGCACCTACTTTCAGGATTTGGGCTTGTAATGCATCGACTCTGTCGAAATTCACCTCTTCGGTCGGGATCAATCGTGCTGGGGAGAGAAGGCAATATTCCATGCGGTCCGGCCTCATGCTTCATCGCATTTATATCTTGAGTCTGTGACTCAAGATTATGGCCGCTATAACCAGCCGTGATTGCGGCGTCAACAGCGCCTTCAATGACCGATTGCCACAAGAGTTAGAGAATGCCTGCTAGCGTTACCGCTTTCCTAAAGGCCGCGGACCCATCTCGTCCAAAACGAGACGAGCCTCGGAGGTGGCGACGAAATAGGCCGTTCGCCGTTGCGCAATACTTTCGGGGGTATGACAAGCGAGACTACGGCTGAAATCAGTCCTTTTCGTAAGGTCAGCCAGTGCTGCATCCGGCCGGCTTACGGGATAGTCGATGTTGGAGATCTTCTCTGCCAGCTTTTTAGGGCCGCTCTGCTTGAGAAGCGCTCGAAAGCTTGGGTGCATGCCGCCGTCGACATAGGCTGTCAAATGAGAAGGGCCGTCCTTTTCTAGCAGCGCGGCAAGCTTGGCATCTTCCGTCTTTATCCTGGCGGCGACTGCAGGATCGGGGGTGTCGATGCGCGCAGGGCACGCGGCCAGCGGATCGTCTGGATCGCCTCCCTGAAACTCGGCGTTAGCGACGTATTTTCCCCACATGCGGAAATCCTGGGTTCTGTCCTCGTCGCCTCGAAGGCGTCATATCCCGACTTCAATGTCTTCCAGAATGCGAAATTGGGGTCGCTCCTGTGTTCGGCCATGTTTTTCGCGGTCATACGGAAGGGGAGCGCCTGAACCTGGACTGACGTTTGGCCGCCGCCCAGCGAGGCACTGACGATGGCATAGATCTCGCCGACGCCCTGGTCAGTCATCGCATAGCAGCCGGGGGAGGAGCACGCACCATGTACCATGAGCGCCGTGCCGCCATATCCAAGGGCGGATTCGAGCCTGTTGGGATAGCCCAGGTTGAAGGAAAGGTAGTACTGTAACCTAGGGTTCAGCATGCTCTTGCTGACCGAATAGAAGCCTTCGGGAGCTTGGCGGTCGCCGTCGGTCTTCTTCGGTCCGAGCTTGCCCGACCACCGACATATGGGAAGGATTCAGCAGGCGATAACGCCCCGTGGCGTCCTGCTTCCACACCTCGAGCTCGCTCTCCTCCTTGAAGGTCCGAACGAGCACCGGGCTTTGAGGCGACATTTTCTTCTTGCGCATCTCCGCCATTGTCTTGGTCGAGATCCGAGGAGCAGCGTCGCCGAGATCGTCCAGCGCCGTCTGCACGCAGCCGCTGATCGATCGCGATCAGGATCATCACGGCAGCCAGCACGACGCCTCGCAGGCGTGGCAGGCGGTCAAGAGGACTGGGACAGGTTTGGTATCATACATGTCTTGTCTTCCGGGGCGGCATCGCGCGGTGCATCGAGGTGGCTCTTTGCCGGGAAGTCAGAGACAGCGGCAGTCACTTCTTATCCCAGTCTTTTCCGGAATTCGACGGGGAAGGTGGAAGAAGGATATGGATATCGGCCTTCCTGCAGTTTCAGAGGGCGGGCCGATCTCCGAAGCAAGGGGCCGACGGGGAAGACCTTCGGAGGATCAAAGCCGCCGCGATGACGAATGGGCTTAGCCCTCGGGGGGTGAGGCAAACCGGTCGGCGTCGAACCGGCCGGTGGCGGCGACCGGAATGATGTTCGTACCGGATGCGGCATCCGGATCATGATGAACCGTGCGGCGGGAAACGCGAGGCGCTCTCATTCCAATCACCGCGCCCGGGGGATGCAACGCCCAATTCATCAGCGCCGCGTCTGAAATCGATCCGAATAGATCTGCCTCCTCCCAGGAGGCGGTCAATGGCAGGGAGGCGATCATGTTCGCGTCCTCTTGTGAGGCGCGATGAGCGGCGGCGAACGGTTTGAAGCCGCTATAGGTCGGCAATGCAGGTGTCCGTTTATCCGGAAGCACGCCGATTGGGCCAATCGAAGCAATCTCCCGCTTGGCGTCGGCCCCCAAGTCGGCTGGCCGCACTGCCGGTATCGGGATCGGGAACGATGAAAGATCCAGGGAGGACCGTTCGTCGTCACGATCGACCGCGTCGGTCTGCAAGGCCAGCGCATTCAATGCGCGGCTTCGCGGCGTGGGCAGGAGCGCCGTCACGAGGCTATTGTCTATCGTATCGCGGCCCGAGGTTCCTGCGTCATCGTCTTCTCCAGGGGTGCTGGCGATCTGGGCCGAGGCGGCGCCGGCGCGCTTCCTATAGTTCGCAACCGCCTGGATATATCCCGGCAGCGGCCGGCCATCGGCTGGCAGATGCATCGTCTGCCCGTTCGGAAATATTCGAGCAAGTTCTTGCCGAGACATGCGGGGCCAAGCCCGGACGTTGCCGACGTCGAGATGCACGAACGGCGATCCCGATGTCGGATAATATCCGACACCACCGGCCTGCATCTGCATTGCAAGTGCACGCAGCGTCGAGAGCTTCACACCTGGAACGTAGAAGTCCATCGCCTTGCCAAGCATGTGCTGGCTCTTCTTGGCGACGCCCGTACTGCGCGAACGGTTGCGGAGCATGTTATTGGTGGCCGGAGAACGGTAGGCGGAGACGATGTGGATGTAGTCCTTCGCGCCGCTGCGCTTGTACACTTCCCAGACCAGGTCAAGGAGCCGGGGATCCATCCGGGTCGGCTCGTTCCTTCGCCAGTCGCGCAGAAACCGGTTTATCTGGGACAGGCCCTTTGGATCGAACCTTCCGTCGCGCTTGTAGGTAATCGTCGCCCTCTCGCCCGTATGAGTAAAGAACAGCTTCAGCGTACGATCTTCCGCGGTGGCAAAAGATGCAGAACCGATAAGCGCGGAGAGCGCGAGCAGAGCTCGCAGGATGGCATGCGTGACGAGCCGTCCTGCACGCGAAAGGAGTGCGGCGACCGCGCCGTCCGATGCTCCACCCCAGAGCCCTTTCACTGGATATTTCGACACGAACAATCCCGTCTCACACAAAAACACTCGTCGACGTGCGGAAGGTCCGCATCCGTCGCGCTCAGTAGAACCACTTTATGGTCAACAAATTCCTAACAGACGGATGCTTAGGCTCGTTGAACCGGAGCTGCGGGGCCATCCGAGGACGGCCAGTTTTTCCAACGCGAATAACGGCTCCATTTTCTGGCTTGGGCTTGCCAGATCGTGCAGCCCCTCGAATTGAACTCATTGGGGGGCTGTGTTCACGAAGAACGTCGACTGTTGCCACGAGCGCCTCACGACTTCGAGATCCTGGACTGCGGCGCCTCGGCTTCAGTGCCGCTCAGGAAGCGGTTGCGTGTCGGCAGGCGCCGAAGGATGGCAGGGACTCGGATCTGAAGGCGAGCCAGACCGCATCCCGCCTCCATTCGTTTCCGAGCATGCTGCATCTTGTGACTTTTTGCCGGAAAACTCGATTCCATCATGGACTTTGTTCAGGGCACCTGCCCCTCCAAGGACAGGTCATTCGTAGCCAAGCATCGCCCAGTCGCGCTTTGGTGCTGAAATATCGGAACTTTTCGGGCTGTAATCAGTTGAAAAGCTTTGATCAGGAGAAATCTTGAAGGGCCACCTGCATGCCGAACATCCGGAACATGGCGCCGAAGAGCGAGTTCGATCCCCGCGACCGGCTGATCGTGGCACTCTATGCTCAGCTGAGGGCAGAGCGGGAAACGCGGGAAACATTGGAATGGGCAATTCGCAACGGCGCGCTTTCAGACGAAGTGCTCGAAGCGATCGCCGCGGACCCCGTGCGGCCCGTTACCAGCGACGATATCGCATCCGTCGAAAAAATTATCGCCTTGGATGAGCGCCGCAAAGCAGCGCCACGCGATGACGACTGAAGAGAGGACAGGATCATGGTCGACATTACCTATCAGATTGTGCCGCATGACGAAGGCTGGGCATACAAGCTCGGTGGCACGCTTTCCGAAACCTATGCGACCGTCGAAGAAGCGATCAATCACGCCAAACGCGCAGCGTCCCGCCAGAAGATCGGCGACGGCGACGCTACGCTGGCTTTTCCGGCTCCGGGCGGCGGCTGGCGATTCGTGCCGCTTGAAACGGACAAGAGCGGAAGCAGGCTCTGATCGATACGCAGGAGACGGGGATGGCAGCGCGGGCAAGCTGGAAAGGTCATCTGAAGATCAGCGACCTTGTCTGCGCCGTCGGGCTTTATACGGCAATTTCCGCATCGGACCGGCTCTCCTTCAATATCATCAACCGGAAGACCGGCCATCGCGTCGAGCGTCAGTTCGTGGACAGCGAGACCGGCAGGCCTGTGGAGCGCGAGGATCAGGTCAAGGGTTACCGGATGGACAATGGCGAATACATTGTCATCGAAGGCGACGAGATTGCCAATGTCATGCCCGAGAGCGACAAGGTCATGGACGTCCAGAGCTTCATTTCTCTCGATGAAATCGACAAGCTCTATTTCGACCGTCCTTACTATCTTGCACCTGTCGATGAGAATGACGAAGAGGCGCTGCGCCTGATTGCGAGGAGCATGCGTGAAAACAAGGTGGCAGCGCTTGCCGAGGCCGTACTCTTCCGGCGCAACCGGACCCTGCTGATCCGCCCGCGTGAGGATTTCGTCATCGCGACGATGTTGAACTTCGACTACGAGGTTCGTTCTGCCGATCCGATCTTCAAGGACATTCCGGACATCAAATTCGACAAGGAGATGCTTGAGCTTGCCGGTCATATCATCGCTACGAAGAAGGGCGTGTTCGAGCCGAGCGAATACGAGGATCGCTACGAGGCGGCGCTGACGGAATTGGTGAAGGCCAAGGTCGAGGGAAGGGCACTGCCGAAGAGGAAGCCGAAGCCGGAGGGCAAGGTTGTCGATCTGATGGAGGCGCTGCGCCAGAGTGCCAAGTTGAGTGAAAAGAAAGCGCCTGCGAAAGGCACGGCGCAGCGCCCTGCCTCCGATAGCCGCGGCAAGAAAGCTGGCTGACCATGGCGCACGAGACCTGTCAGGCAAAACGCAACTTCAGGATCACCCCTGAACCGCGCGGCGCCAAAGGCCGCAGTCGGAGAAACAGTTTCGTCATTCAAAAGCACGATGCCACGCGGCCGCATTATGACTGGCGCTTGGCGCGGAGGTGGAGTTTCGCGCGTGGTCTGCCGATGGTAACCTGCCGCGCGCCGCTTTCCGCGGTTGCGCGAGGAACTGGCGAAGGACGTGGTGCGCGAGATGGAAAAGACGACCGCAAAAAGCCTGCCGAAATCGCAAGTGACGCTGACCCATCCGGATCGCGTTTACTGGCCGGACGAAGGCGTTACCAAGGAAGGACTTGCCAATTATTACGCGCAGGTCTGGCGCTTCATGGAGCCGTACGTGGTCAATCGTCCTTTGGCTCTGCTGCGTCTGCCAGACGGCATTGAAGGACATCAGCGTTTCTTTCAGAAACACGCCTGGAAGGGCATGAACGAGAATATCGAACAGATCACGGATCCGAAGGACAGGGGCGGAGAAAAGTTGCTGCGCATTGCCGATTTCGATGGTTTGGTGGCCCTCGTTCAATCGGCTGTGCTCGAAATTCATCCCTGGGGCGCGACGACGGACAGTTGGGAGAAACCGGACATGATAACCATGGACCTCGATCCGGGCGGCGAGGTTGCGTGGGATAATGTCATCGCTGCTGCCCGCGAGATCAAAGAGCGCCTGGAGGACGAAGGACTTGCCGGCTTCGTCAAGACCTCCGGCGGCAAGGGTCTGCATGTGGTCACGCCACTGAAGCCAAAAGCAGGTTGGGCGGAGGTGAAGGCCTTTGCGAAACGGCTGGCGGACTCCATGGCCGCAGAAAGCCCGGACCGCTACATCGCAAAGGCGACGAAAGCCGAACGCACCGGCAAGATCTTCATCGACTACCTGCGCAATGGCCGCGGCAATACCGCAGTCGCCGCCTATTCGACGCGTGCTCGGCCGGGAGCGGCCGTGTCGATGCCGCTGGAATGGACCGAACTCACCGCCGACATCGGCCCGGCCCATTTCACCATCGACAACACGCCGCCGCGGCTCGACGCGCTGCCGAACGACCCATGGGGCGGGTTCTTTGCGGCAGCAAAGCCGCTTGAGAAAAAGATGAAGCGTTAGCGCCTGGCCGTCAGCCTCTCCTGTTGAGGAGAGACTGACAACGCGTTGGTTCCATCAACTAGGCTGCCTTCGCAACCTCACCGTGCGGGTCGAGAACGAACTTGGTGGCGGCTCCCTGGTCGAAGCTCTCATAGCCTTGCGCAGCATCTTCCAGTGAGATCACCTTGGCATTGACGATGTCGGCAATCGGAAGGCGGTCGTGGAGGATCGCCTGCATCAGCTGGCGGTTGTATTTTAGGACAGGCGTCTGGCCGGTGTGGAAGGATTGGGCCTTTGCCCAGCCGAGGCCGAAACGGAGCGAGAGGTTGCCGTGCTTTGCGGCATTGTCGACGGCGCCTGGATCTTCGGTGACGTAGAGGCCCGGAATGCCGATCGAACCGGCCGCACGGGTAATCTCCATCATCTGGTTGAGCACGATTGCCGGCTGCTCGCCGCCCGAATGACCGCGGGCTTCGAAGCCGACGGCGTCGATGGCGCTGTCCACCTCATTGGTGCCGACGACCTGAGCGATCATGTCGCCGAGGCGGTCGCTCTTGGAAAGGTCGATCGGTTCAAAGCCAACCTTGGCGGCGTGGGCCAACCGATCCTTGTTGAAATCGCCGATCATGACAACGGCCGCGCCAAGGATGCGGGCAGAAGCGGCAGCGGCCATGCCGACGGGACCCGCGCCTGCGACATAGACCGTCGACCCGACGCCGACGCCGGCGCGCACTGCGCCATGGAAGCCCGTCGGAAGGATATCGGAAAGCATGGTGAGATCGCGGATCTTCGCCATTGCCTTGTCGCGATCGGGAAGTTTCAGCAGATTGAAATCGGCGTAGGGGATCATGACGTAGCGGGCTTGGCCGCCAATCCACCCGCCCATGTCGACATAGCCATAAGCCCCGCCAGCGCGCGAAGGGTTGACCGTCAGGCAGACGCCGGTGTCCTGGGCTTTGCAGCAGCGGCAGCGGCCGCAGGCAACGTTGAAGGGCACGGAAACGATATCGCCGACGCTTAGCATTTCGACATCGACGCCCTTTTCGATGATCTCACCGGTAATTTCGTGGCCGAGAACGAGACCGGGCATGGCTGTGGTGCGGCCGCGGACCATATGCTGGTCGGAGCCGCAGATATTGGTGGAGATTACCTTCAGGATGACGCCGTGTTCGATGCGGCGGCCATCGGGCGCTTCCAGTTTCGGATCGTCGATGTCGCGGACCTCGACCTTGCCGGGCCGCAAATAGACGACGCCTCGGTTCTTGCTCATTTTCATCTCCTCCGTTGAAAATGTGACCAACCGAACATGGCTCCTCTCCATGCCGGCTGCTTCGAACAGATTAGTGAAGAATGGCGGGCGCGCCGTTCCGTTTACGACGATTTGGGGCCGGAAATGGCCGCTGCCCTCAGTGAGATCTCGGCGATCTCGGTTTTTCGCCTTCGGCGGCCAAGCTCTTCTTCAGGGCGTCCATGATATTGATGACATTGCCGGTCGATTTGACAGCGGGCCGTTTCTTTGCGGGCGCAGCCTGCTTGAGGCTCTTCGTCTTGTTGCGGATCATTGTCTTCAGCCGCTTCTGAATCGGATCCTGCACCATAGAGACATTCCACTCTTTCGTCTCTTCCTTGATAAGGCGCTTCATCATGGTGAGCACCTGATTGTCGACTTTGGTATCGAAATCGAGGTGCGCGACCGGCTCTCGGACCTCGTTGCCGTAATGCAACGTCCAAAGAATGATGCCCTTGCCTTGAGGCTCGAGAAGCACCGCCCTTTCACGGCGATAGAGCACCAGCCTTGCGATGCCAACCACGTTGTTTGCCCTCATTGCTTCGCGAATGACGCAGAAGGCCTCTGTACCGACCTTGTCCTCCGGCGCCAGAAAATGCGGCTTGTCGTACCAGATCCAATCGATCGACCCGCGCGGCACGAAAGTATCGACGTCGATGGTACGGGTGCTTTCGAGCCCGACCTCCTCGATCTCGTCGTCTTCGAGAATGACGTAATCGTCCTCGCCCTTCGGATAACCCTTGACCTGTTCCTTTCCGGACACGGCCTTATGGGTGACGCTGTCGACATAGCGGCTTTCGACCCGGTTGCTGGTCTTGCGATTGAGAACATGGAAGCGGACCTTATTGCTCTCGGTCGTGGCCGGCGTCAGCGAGACTGACGCCGTGACGAGCGACAGCTTGAGATAACCTTTCCAGAAAGTCTGCCGCGCCATGGCCGTCTCCTTAAGCCGCCTTGTCGAGTTCCGGATAGTGCCGGAAAATGCCATCCTCGTTGAAAGCGATGCGCCGCTTCGATTTCAGGTAGGCGGCGATGTTCGGGCGCCTGGCCACTGCATCATGAAGGGCCGATAGCGCCGGGTATTTCGTCTGATGACCTGCCATGCCCTTGGGGAAGGCATAGTTCAGGCCCTCAATGATCTGAAAGAGCGAGAGGTCGACATAGGTCAGCGCATCGCCGAGGATATGTTGCGGGCCTTGAGGGTTCTGCTGCAGCACCCGTTCGAAATAACCGAGGAATTTCGGGATGCGCTCCTTGATAAATTCGGCCGAGCGCGCCTTTGCCTCGTCCTTCTGATCTTCATAGTAGAGCGAGGTGGCGATCGGATGGTGCGTGTCATGCACCTCGGCGACGAAATCGGTAATCGTCAGTTGCAAGCCGTTCAACACGTAGCGCAAGCCGTCCTCCTTAGGCGCCAGACCAAGCTTCGGCCCGAGATAAAGCAGGATATTGGCAACGTGCGGGATGATGAGGTCGCCATCTTTCAAAAAGGGAGGCGCAAACGGGATATGCGGTTCTGAGCCGCTCCGCATGATGCTCATCATTGCGCTGGTTCCCCGGCTGCTGCCGGATGCGCGTGCGACGTCCACATACTCGGTGCGCGCCTCCTCCAGCGACAGGCGGACGAATTCCCCCCGTCCCTGGATGCCGTCCCAGTAATATAGCTCGTATGCCATCCATTCCCTCAGCGCTTGGTTTCGCGGCCGAAATCGTTCCGCAGTTCTTCCTTTGCCTGTTCAAGTGTGTTCTTTTTCTTCTTCGTCAACTGGTCGCCGGCGCGGTAGATATAGAAGCTCAGCATCGACATGGCCGAGCGAAAGGGGCCAGATTTTCGGCGGCGGCTCGCCTCCGTGGAGTGTTTGATCGAAGCGGCGATCTTCCTAGGATCGTCGGATTTGAAAACGCCTTCCTTGAGGTCCATGGCGTCGCTGTGCTCGCTCACCGCTTGCGACCATCTCCTTTTCGCCTTGGTCATCGGAACCTGCTCGATCAGAACGGCGCACTTTGGAGGCGCGCCATTCCAATATCAGTGATGGGCTTGATTTTCGTGGCGCTTGCGCGTCGCGGCTGCCTTCTTGGCGGATGCCGAACGCTCGGTTGCGGAGCGGGATGCCGATGCCGCGCCGCCTTTGCGACCGCCTTTTTCAGAGGCTGCGTGCGTGTCTTTCTTTCCGCGACCCGAACCGGACTTGTTGCCGCCGCCGCTTTCCTTGTTGACGGTAGCCCAGGCCCGGCGTTCCGCCTCTTTCTCGGAAACGCCACGTCCCTCGTATCCTTCCTCGATGTGCTCTGCCTTGCGTTTCTGCTTGTCCGTATACGTGGACTTGTCACCTCTTGGCATATTTGCCTCCTCTTGTTTGGAAAGAGATTGAACCGCGAGGCCCTGCAAAAAGTTCCGGAGTCATGCCTGGATTTAGACGCAGGAGGAGCATGCTTGGTGCAGCTAAGCGATTGGCCTTTGCTGGGTCGCGGTCTTCACAGCCAGGTCGAGGGCTCTGCTGCTGAAGGGTTTCGACAGCAGGACCGAGCCGGAGAAACGGCTGGCGTCCGGAAGCTCGCTGTTTCCTGTGGCAAATACCAACCCAACGGATGGCAGTACTTCTCTTGCCTTGGCAGCGAAGGCGGGTCCTGACATGCCCGGCAAGCCGACATCGGCGACGATGATATCGATCTTTGTATGCACCAGGATCTCGACACCCTGTTCCCCGCTTTCGACATCGATCACCTCATAACCCAGGTCGTGAAGTATTTCTGCCGTGTCCATGCGGATGAATGCATCGTCCTCCACCAGCAACAGCTTGAGTTTGGCATGCGTGATCTCCGGGGGTGTGGTACCTGGGATGTCGGCCGGTCCGGCCGTAGCATGGAGGCGGTGGGCATTGTGAGCAAGCACCAGGCGGATCTTTCGCGCAAGCGCCTCCCGCGTATAGGGCTTGGAGAGAAGTTCAAGGCCGGGGTCGAGGCGGCCGCCATGGACGATCGAGTTTTCCGTGTAGCCGGAGGTATAGAGAACTGCGATGTTCGGCAGGCGTTGGCGCGCCATGCGCGCGAGCTCGGGGCTCTTCAACGCACCGGGCATGACGACGTCCGTAAAGAGCACATCGATATGCGCACCGCTTTCGATAACGGTGAGTGCGCTCTGCGCATCGCGGGCCTTCAAGACGTAATAGCCGAGATCGGTCAGCATCTCGACGACGGTGGCCCGCACGCCGTCGTCGTCCTCCGCGACGAGGATGGTTTCCGTGCCGCCGACCGATGGTGGTGCCTCGTTGCTGGCCACGCGGTCCTCGGTCTGGAACGAACGAGGCAGATAGAGCTTGATCGTCGTTCCTTCTCCAACCTCGCTGTAGATCTTCACATGTCCGCCGGATTGCTTGACGAAGCCGTAGACCATCGAAAGCCCGAGGCCAGTGCCCCTGCCTTCGGGTTTGGTGGTGAAGAAGGGCTCGAAGGCCTGCACCATGACCTCCGGCGGCATCCCGCACCCGCTATCGGTAACGGCGAGCACGACATACTGACCAGCAGTCACTTCCGGATGGATCCGGCAATAGGAATCGTCGAGAAATGCATTACCCACCTCGATTGTCAGCTTACCGGATCCTTCCATCGCGTCGCGCGAATTGATGGTGAGGTTAAGAACCGCATTCTCAATCTGGACCGGATCGGCAAAGGTGTTCCAGAGGCCCCCGGAAACCATGGTTTCGATTTCGACCTCCTCGCCCAGCGCGCGGCGAAGCATATCATCCATGCCGGTCACGAGACGACCCATATTGATGACCTTCGGCTCCAGCGCCTGACGACGGCCGAAGGCGAGCAAATGGTTTGCCAGCCGTGAGCCGCGCTCTACGGCGGCAAGTGCGTTTGAAATCCGCTCCTTGGCGCGACCATCGTTCGGGACGTCCTTTCCCAGGAGTTGGAGATTGCCGGAGATGACCTGCAGCAGATTGTTGAAATCATGGGCGACACCGCCCGTGAGCTTGCCAATCGACTCCATTTTCTGTGATTGCTGCAGGGCAGCCTCGGCCTGTTGGCGCTCGGCGATCTCATTGGCAACGCGCAGTTCCAGCGTTTCGTTGAGTCTACGCAGTTGGCTTTCAATGCTGCTGCGCCGGGCGATCTCCACGTCGGCAGCGTGCAGCAGCCGGGCATTGTCGATTGCGACGGCCGCCTGACCGGCAAGGCTGACAAGGCTCGCCTCCGCCGCACCGGTGAAGCGGCCGGGCTGCGCGTGGCCGAAAAAGAGGCCGCCGATGACTGCCCCGCTGCGGGATTTTACCGGCACTGCGAGATAACTTCGTACCGGCAGGTGGCCGTTTGGCATGCCGGCATAAGGAGCGTTCTGCCCGTAACGGGGGTCAAGTAGGATATCGTCGGAACGCACGACACCTTCGCCGGTGAAGGTCGGCGCGAAGACCTTCGTATTGCGCGGCATCGGAAATTTTTCGAAGTTCTTCCGCTCGACGCCCGAAAGCGCGTAGAGCATGTAGCTTCCGCCTTCTCCGTCATCGACGTTATAAAAGAAGGCGCCAAATTCCGCTCCCGTCAATGCCACGCCGGCATCAACGGCAATCTGTGTCAGACGATCGATATTGAGTTCGGCCGTGATTGCAGCACCGGCTGCATTGACGATCGAAAGTGCGTCGGACTTCGACCGCAGCTCTTCAAGCGCGTGACGCTCGCGCCGCTTGGCGATGACTTGCGCCGAAACTTCCATGGTCGCACAAAGCAGACCGCCAATTGCGCCTTTTTCGTCGCGAAGCGGCGTGTAGGAAAAGGTGAACCAGGTGTCCTCCGTGCGTCCGTCCCGCCGCATCGGAATGAGTAATTCCTCGAAAGTATGAGATTCGCCTTGGAGCGTGGCATGGACGATCGGTTCGAATTGCGGCCAGATATCGCTCCAGACTTCAGTGAAGGGTTTGCCCAGCGCGCCTGGATGACGATCCGGGAATATGGGCACGTAGGCGTCGTTGTAGATGAAGGCAAGGTCGGGCCCCCAGGCGACGAATTTCGGCTGGCGCGAATTCAATACAACTTCGACAATATACCTGAGACAAACAGGCCAGCCCTTCACAGGCCCAAGGCCTGAAACGCTGAAGTCGGCATTGCGTAGTATTTCGCCGATATTTCCGCCACCCTTCGGCCAAACGCCGTCTTCGCGTCGGGTCATTCAAACCGCCTTCATAATCGGGCCGCAACGAGGCGAATTCGCTCGGGAATTCAGGCCATCTGCCAAAGGCAAAATAGAGGCCTTTGGGCGTTCGGAAAGAGGATTTTCGAAATAACCTTAACGTTGAAGAAGCAAGGCTACCGATCTGGACTTTCGGCTGTGCTATTTGCGAGAAAGCCGTTGGAAACCGGACAATGCCTTGCCGAAATTAAACAGGCGGAAGGACTGCGAGCGGGTTTCGCGGAAGACAAGGCCAACCATGTTGTCGATTGCGACGACGAGACCGAGCGCAAGGACGAGGTAGAGAAACGCGGCGAGTGATAAAATCAGCATCTCCGCCCTCACAACGGCGCGATCAAAATGTAGCAACCCGCCACGATAAGCGAAACGAGAATAGTGTCGAAGTAACCCCTATTCATGGCAGGCCTCCCATTTTCGCCATTAACAGCCGACGAGAAAATTGGTTCCGCCATTGCTGGCCGTTTTGCAGCCTTTTTTGAAGCGGACACCGCTTTTAGGGTCTTCGGCCGATCTGTCCCTCACGTCAGAACGTTCCACGCTTTACAGACACCCTAAAGCGCAATTAATTCAGTCATATGACAACAGCTGCGGGCGCAGCTGGCGCAGCGTCCGCATCTTGAAACTCAAATATCGAATGCGGTCAGGCAGACTTGCGGCTGACGGCACGCTTCGGAGCCGGCTTTGCAGCGCCGTTGCTTTTCGTCCCGGGGGGTGCGGTGCGTTTGCCCCTGGTCTTGACTTCCTTGCCGTCCTTCGACGCAGCAGAGCCTTCGAGCTTTTCACGCTCTTTCTTTGCCTGCTCCCAATGTATGGAATCTCGTCCGGTAGGATGTCCCTCTTCTTCCCAGAGGGCGTATGCACGTTTTTTAATCCACTCTTCCCGAGTTTCTGTCATCGCTGATCTCCAGTCACATCATCCCGCAGTCAAACGCTAGACTGGGCCGATGGTTCCAGAGGAAGCGGGGATATTCAAGAAGAATTTTGACACGATGCAAAATAAATTCTGCAATGCAGCATAAAATGCCGGTCAACCGACCTGAAATGCTACGGCCTTGGCCAGATCCTGCACGAAATGCTCGCGGTTTGCGCGGGCATCTTCCTCGTCACGAATGCGCAGAAGGTAAGAAGGATGAATGGTCACCAGAACCGGAGGATGGTTGGCCGGCTGAAGAACATGGCCCCGCTCGGCGGTGACCTTCACTTTAGCGCCGAGCAGCGAATAAAGTGCTGTGGCACCCAGCGCAACGACGAGTTTCGGCTGCAGAATATCGAGCTCGGCACCAAGCCACCACGCGCAGCGCTGGATCTCTCCGGCATTTGGCTTGGAATGCATTCGGCGCTTGCCGCGCAGCTCGAATTTGAAGTGCTTGACGGCATTGGTGACGTAGCAGCGGGAGCGGTCGAGGCCCGCCTCTTTCAGACACTGATCGAGCAGGCGTCCAGCCGGGCCGACAAAGGGCTTGCCCGCCAGGTCTTCCCTGTCTCCGGGCTGCTCGCCAACCAGCACGATCTCGGCCGTGGGCGGGCCTTCGCCGAAGACGAGCTGAGTGGCGTTCTTGTAAAGGTCACAACGCGTGCAGTGTTCGGCCTGCCGCTTCAATTGATCGAGGCCTTTTGCCTCTGCATTCTCAAGTGTGAAGGCCGGACCGAATTTGGGCACGATGGTCATGGAGACTTCCTTCTTTCGCCTTCATCTGCAACCGATCCACGCGGTGTTTGTTCCAGCCTGGGAACAAGTAGCGCCCTTCATGCCTTTGAAGAGGAGTTTTAAGCACTCATGTCGGTCAGGGGCAATTTATGCATCAGGTTTCGAAAGCAGGCTCTGCGGCGCAAGGCCAAAAAAGCTGGGGTCCTAAGATCGGGGCGAACGGCGTCGATTTTCGCATCTGGGCGCCGGGGCAAAAGAACATGACACTCCGTTCGTGCGGGAAAGACAGGCTTATGAACCGGTCCGCCGACGGCTGGTTTGAACTGACGGTTGCAGAGGCAAAGGTGGGCGACGCATATGCCTTCGTTCTTGGAGATGGCAGCGCCGTGCCCGACCCTGCTTCTCGGGCGCAGGCCGGTGATGTGCACGGTCCGTCGCTGATCGTGGAGCCTTCCTATCAGTGGGTGAATGACGCCTGGAAGGGAAGGCCCTGGGAAGAGGCGGTGATCAGCGAAATCCATGTCGGCGCCTTCACAGGGGAGGGCACCTTCAAGGCGGCCGCTGAAAAACTCGGCCATCTCGCCGAGATGGGCTGTACGGCAATCGAAGTCATGCCCGTCGCGCAATTTTCAGGAACGCGCGGATGGGGCTATGACGGCGTCCTGCACTATGGCCCGCATTCAGCTTACGGAACGCCGGCCGACTTCAAGGCATTCATCGACGCAGCACATGGCCACGGCCTCATGGTGCTGCTCGACGTTGTCTATAACCATTTCGGCCCGGATGGAAACTACTTGCACGGGTATGCGCCCGAGTTCTTCCGCTTCGATCGCGATACGCCGTGGGGTGCGGCGATCGATTTCGGACAGGAGCCGGTGCGCCGTTACTTCGTCGATAATGCACTCTATTGGATCGGCGAATTCCGGCTCGATGGCCTGCGGCTCGATGCGGTGGAGCAGATTTACGATACGTCGAAGCAGCATATCCTCAAGCAGCTGTCGGCGGAAGTCGGCAACGCCTTTGCCGATCGAGCGGTCCATCTCGTCGTCGAGGATCAGCGCAATCTCGTGAGCTTGCTCGAGCGGGACGGCGGCGGAAGGGTCAAGACCTTTACAGCGGAATGGAACGATGACTTCCATCACGTCACTCACATCATCGCGACCGGCGAAACCGACGGCCACTATCGGCCCTTTGCATCCGATCTTTGGGAAAAGACGAGACTCGCGATGCAGCACGGCTTTGTGTTTCCAGACCGTGGCAATCCGCCTGAAGTGCCGAAGGGTGAGCGGGTCTATCTCCCGCCGCAGGCCTTCATCAACTTTCTCCAGAACCACGACCAAGTTGGCAACCGTGCCTTCGGCGAGCGCTTGGTCAGCCTTGCACGTCCCGACATCGTCGAGATGATGGCCGCGATCTTGATTCTCTCGCCCCAGGTCCCCTTCCTCTTCATGGGGGAGGAGTACGGCGAGACGCAGCCGTTTCACTTCTTCAGCGACTACGACGGCGAACTTGGCGAGATTGTCCGCAAAGGGCGGGCGGCGGAAGCGGTAGGTTTCGGTGGTCTGAAGGAAGGCAAGACACCGGACGATTTGCCGGATCCGAACGCAGTCTCGACCTTTGCGCATTCAAAGCTTCAATGGCAGCGGCTCGACAGTGACGAAGGCATACGCTGGAAGACTTATGTACGCGAGCTCATCGGCCTGCGGCACAGCTATGTCGTGCCGTTGTTGAAGAAGCCGGGACGCGTCGCAAGCACGGCGTTGGAAAGCGTCGATGGGGCGCTGGCAATCGACTGGACCTTTGGCACCAGCAAGCTGGAGCTTCGTGCCAACCTGGCCGATACTCCGCTCGCCGTGCCGGCTTTCGACGGTGCGGCAATCTTTAATCGCCTCGGCCGCAACGTTGATCAGCCGGGAGATGGCAAGCTTGCATCCGGTTCTGTGGTGTTTGCGATCGATCCTCGGCTGGTAAAATAGCAGCGCGGAGATTTTCGCGTTTTGAGGGAGCGGTGGCGAATTGAACGCCGCCGCTTTCCAGCTATATCTTCCTCCAATGTTTTATCTCATATCGACCTATTGGCCGCATATCCTTTTCGTCATATCCCTTGGCATGGGGACCGCCGCGGCAATCCATGCGGCCATGACGAAGGAAGAGGTACGCGCCGCAATTGGCTGGGTCGGCGTTATCATCCTGTCTCCGATTATCGGCGCAGTACTTTACGCGATCGCCGGGATCAACCGCATTCGCCGCAAATCCCTGAGCCTGCGCCGCGATGCCTTGCTGCCGGCGGCCGACCTTGATGAGCTTGAAAGTTTCGATGCGGAGCCGGAGGCGATCATCAGCAATTATGGGCGGCGCTTTGCAGCTTTGCAAACGCTCGGCGATCGCGTCGCCCGCTATCCGCTGACGACCGGCAATTCGATCGACATGCTGGAAACGGGTGATGATGCCTACGCAGCCATGAAGGCCGCGATCGACGGGGCTGAGCAGAGCGTTCTGCTTGAGACTTATATTTTCGATCGCGACGAGATCGGCCTGCGCATCGCCGATGCGCTGATTGCGGCGGCAAAACGCGGCGTCGAGGTGCGCGTGCTGATCGATGCCGTCGGGGCTCGATACTCGGTGCCCAGTATCCTTGGATATCTCGCCGACGGTGGGGTGACGGTTTCAGTCTTCAACGGCAATGTCATCATGGGCCTGCGGTTACCTTATGCAAATCTCCGCACGCACCGCAAAATCATCATCGTCGACGGGCGTATGGCACTGACGGGCGGCATGAATATACGCCAGGGTTTCAGCCAGGCGATGACGGGGGATGATTTTGCGCGCGATACCCATTTCTCGGTAACGGGTTCGGTCGTTGCCGATCTCTTTGATGTCGCAGCCGAGGACTGGCGCTTCACGACAGGCGAGGTTCTGAACGCAGAGGCGTGGCGGATCGAAGCGCCTGAACGCCAGCCCGGCGATCCGGTTCTCATGCGCGTCGTCGCGTCCGGACCGGACCGCAGCATCGAGACGAATCACAAGATGCTGATGGGCGCCTTTTCCGTTGCCCGGCAATCGATCCGCGTCATGTCGCCCTATTTCCTGCCGGATCGCGAGCTGATTAGCGCGCTGACGACAGCCGCACGGCGTGGCGTCGAGGTCGATATCATCGTCCCGGCCGTCAACAACCTTGTCCTCGTCGATCGGGCGATGACGGCACAGTTCGACCAAATCCTCAAAAATTACTGCCGCATCTGGCGTTCGACCGGCAGCTTCAGCCACTCGAAGCTGCTGACAGTTGATGGCGTCTGGACCTATGTCGGTTCGTCCAATCTTGATCCGCGTTCGCTCAGGCTGAATTTCGAGGTGGATCTCGAAGTTCTGAACGAGGGGTTTGCGGCGGAGATCGACGAGCATATCGACGAGATGCTGAAATCTGCAGCCCCGGTGACATTGGAGAGCCTGCGGTCGCGGCCTTTCCCGGTGCGGCTTGTTGAAAAGATCCTGTGGCTGGGTTCGCCTTATCTTTGATTTTCTTGGATAGAAGCATGGCAAGTTTTACCCGTGGGCCTATACTCCGAACCGGAGCCGTTTTCGATCAACGGAGCGCGTGTTGACTTCGATGCATGCCAGGAAAGACAACCTCCCCGCCAGCATTCTCGCCTCGATCCGCAACCGGAAAAAACGGCTGGAAGCCGTGCTGGCTGCGGCAAAGCCGCGGGCCGAAGGCACGCTGATTGCTTCATACAACGTCCATAAATGCGTCGGAGCCGACAGGCGCTGCGATCCCGAGCGGACGAGCCGGGTTATCCACGAAATCGGCGCTGACGTGATTGCCCTGCAGGAGGCCGATACGCGCTTCGGGGAGCGAACCGGGATTCTTGATTTGACGCGCCTGGAGCGCGAGACGGGGCTTATTCCGGTTCCGGTTTCGGGCATGTCGAAGGCACACGGCTGGCACGGCAATGTCGTGCTCTTCAAGAAAGGGCTGGTGCGCGACGTGCACCAGATTAAATTGCCGGGCCTTGAACCGCGCGGGGCGCTTGTAGCGGAACTCGAACTGGAAAATGGCGGAGAGCTCCGCATCATCGCTGCCCATTTCGGGCTTCTGCGCCACTCGCGGGCGCGCCAGGCACAGATGCTGGTCGAGCTCATGGCCGATCGAAGCGAAGCGACGACCGTTCTGCTTGGCGACCTCAACGAATGGCGGCTCGGCGACCGGTCCTCACTCAACACGCTTCAATCCGCTTTTGAGGCCCAGCCCCCGGCCGTCGCAAGCTTTCCGGCGCGCCTGCCGATCTTGGCGCTCGATCGCATCATGTCGAACCGCAAGGGTGTGCTGACGAATGTCGAGGCGCATGATACACCGCTCGCCCGCGTCGCCTCCGACCACCTGCCGATCAAGGCGGTTCTCAACCTCAAGCGAGTAGAAGAACTGACGGCGACCGCGTGATTTTCCGCATTGTAGTCAAATGGTTGGAGTTTCAATGGTGCGCGGGAAAGCCGGTGCTCAATGTTGAGCTCCCGTTGCTGTTCTAAAGGTGGCCCCGGTTCAAATCGCGTGAGCCTACTCCATAAATGTCTGTGTATAGTCGGCTCCTGCATGCCGTGACGCAGCTGTATCGGCAAGTTTCCGGGGACCGCCCGTGTCGGCGCCGTCGGTGGGCGGCGATCATGTCGGAGGCACATCAACATGGGCCGCACATTCAACGAACAGGCAGGCGCGGTTCCTCGCGGAATGATTGACGCTTCTCTGTGGCACGCGTATCCTTTAGGTCGGCTCTCCATCGGGCACCTTGTGAAAGCCGGCAACCGGACGGCATGCAGAGCATGTCGGTTGACGTTTTTGCGTGCGCATTTCGTGCAGTGAAAGGTGCTCAATTGAACCTCGTCGATCTCGTCCTGACCTATCGCAAATTGGTCGGGAAGCCATCCGTCACAGAAGTTCATCCGTTGGACATGCGTCTTCCCCGGCGGGAGCCGGGAAATATGACGCCGCTGCAAACATTTGGCTGGGAGGTGGCATCATGAACATATCGAGGCGCGCGCTTTGCGGAGCAGCCGTTCTTGCTGCGACAAGTCTCCTCAGCTTCCATGCATTGGCCAAACCGTCCGCGCCGAAGATCCGGGTCGGCATCTTGAAGTTCGGGACAGTGAATTGGGAACTTGACACCATAAAGTACCACAAGTTTGACGCGGCCAACGGGATCGACGTGGAGATCGTCTACTTCGCGGGGGAAGACGCCAGCAATGTCGCCATGTTGGCGGGCGACCTCGACATCATCGTTTCCGATTGGCTGTGGGTGTCGCGCCAGCGTTCGCAGGGTGCGGATCTGACGCTCGCACCTTACTCGACCGCGGTTGGCGCCATCATGGTCAAGGAGGATGCGCCCATTCGTGCCATTCCCGATCTCGCCGGCAAGAAAATCGGCGTGACCGGTGGCTCGCTCGACAAGAGCTGGCTCCTAATCCAGGGCCTTGCCCGGCGTGATCACAAGATGGACCTGACCAGAGAAAGCGAGATCGTTTTCGGCGCACCGCCCCTGCTGTCGGAAAAGGCCGTTTCCGGCGAACTCGATGCTGTGCTGAATTTCTGGCATTTCTGTGCCCGGCTGGAGGCAAAAGGTTTCCGCCGTCTCGTGGGTGCCGACGATGCGGCCAAGGCACTCGGGGCATCGGGGCCGGTTTCGGCGCTCGGCTATGTTTTCCATGATAAATGGGCAAACGAAAACCCGGACGTCGCCATGAACTTCCTGCGGGCAAGTGGCGGGGCCAAGAAGCTCCTGGCACAGTCCGACGCAGAATGGCAGCGGCTGGCGCCGATCGTGCGAGCCGACGGCAGGGAACTCGAGGTGCTTCGCGATCGCTACCGCGAAGGCATTCCGAACAGGCCGCTCGCAGAGGAGGAGAAAGATGCCGCCAAGCTGTACGGAATCCTGGCCGAACTGGGTGGGGCGAAGCTTGTCGGTGAGGCGCGCCAGATGGCTCCGGGAACGTTCTGGGCCTTAAAGATATGACGGCAGGACGCGGACGGGAAAAAGCGGCTGTTGAGGGCCGACGAGCGACTGCCATTTCTCGTGGTCTTCTGCCGGCGGCAACGGCTTTGGCATCCCTTCTCGGATTGTGCCTGCTCTGGAACCTCGTGGCGGGAATCTGGCCGAGCCGGGCGTTTCCGCCGCCGATCGACGTCTGGCGTGTGCTGGTCAAGGAGGCGGCAACCGGCGATCTTGCCTATCATCTCGCCATGACCCTGTCCCGGGTCGCCGCCGCCTATGTTGTCGCGATGCTGGTCGGATCGGTCGTCGGCGTCTTGCTCGGCGTGCACAGGCGAGCGGATTCTTTCTTCAATCCGTGGCTTGTTCTTTTTCTCAATCTCCCGGCACTGGTCGTCATCGTTCTTGCCTACATCTGGTTCGGCCTGACAGAAGCAGCAGCGATCAGCGCAGTGGCGATCAACAAGATACCCAATGTTGTCGTCACCATGCGCGAGGGCGCGCGGGCGCTCGATCCACGTTACGCCGAAATGGCAAAAGTCTATCGCCTCAGCCCGCTCGACAGGATCCGCCATATTCTGATGCCGCAGTTGCAGCCTTATTTTGCGGCCGCATCGCGATCGGGTATTGCGCTGATCTGGAAGATCGTGCTCGTTGTCGAGTTGTTAGGCCGTTCAAATGGTGTGGGCTTCCAGATCTATCTTCACTTCCAGATATTCGATGTCGCTGCCATCCTTGCCTATTCGCTGGCTTTCGTTGCCATTATGCTATTGATCGAACTCCTCCTGGTGCAGCCATTTGAACGACATGCAACACGCTGGCGCCGCCGCCCCGCTTAAGGTCGACATTGCAGAGAAGACCTTCCGGTCGGCCGAGGGCGTGACCATTGATGCCCTGCGTGGACTTTCATTCGAGGTGCGGCAGGGGGAATTTGCCTGTTTGTTTGGGCCGTCCGGCTGCGGCAAAACCACGACCTTGCGCATTCTGCTGGGGCTTGATCAGGCGTTTTACGGCAGCTACCAATTGCCCAAGGGCGGCTCCAATCGCATTGCTGCGGTATTCCAGGAGCCCGTGCTTCTGCCTTGGCGAACGGTGGAGCAGAATGTCCGCCTTGCGTTGCCTTCAGGCACGCGGGACATGGACTTGGACGGGCTGTTCGACATCCTGGGCTTGTCCTCAATGCGGTCGCTCTATCCTTCAGAACTTTCGCTGGGCCTTGCGCGTCGCGCTGCCCTCGCGCGTGCCTTTGCCACGGAACCTGCGATCCTTTTGCTGGACGAGCCTTTCGCCTCGCTCGACGAACGGACGGCTGACAAATTGCGGCGTCTTCTGATGACGGTGTGGTCGACGAGGCCCACCACTGCCCTGATGGTGACGCATAATCTGCGGGAAGCGCTTCTGTTGGCAGATCGTGTCATCGTGCTGTCACCGCGGCCGGCCCATGTGCGAGGCATCTTCGATGTCGACGTCCCGCGCCAGGCTCGCCACGTCCAGGCACTGGACGATCTGGTTTCGGATTTCCGGACGAAGTTTCCGGACGCCGGCTGACTTTGCAGGCCCGCCATCACCCTGCCGATAGCAGTCACGGTGGGGCGGCCCGCATGTTGCACTGTCAAAACCAGCGGATATTTGCCGCCGCTTTGAGCGCGCCTTGGTTCCGTGGTTGCAGACTTCGCCTTCGGATTCTGCGAGAATAGAGCAACCCGCTTGCAGGCATAGCCGCGATTCACGATCGCGACCGCAGGGCAGGTGGCAGCAAGCCAAGCAACGATCTATGAGTGCCGTGGACGATTCCGCGGCTTGTCGGACGGTAAACACCGCAACCTTTGCTGAGGTGGATCCGAAACGCTACGCATCTATTCTTACCAGGCCTGCGGCTTCGCAACAAATAGGGGTCATGTTTCAGAGCGACATTTCCTCTATTGCTCGGAACCAAGCAACCTATTTATTATTGCTTACGTCTTTTGAAAGGCTTATCGTATTTGTTGGTTTCCGGCTTCAAGGCTTTGCCGAATGGGAGCGGCAGGGTCCCGTAGGTACGAGGACGGGCAACAATGGTGCCTCCTGCCCACCTGGCGAACCGTGACACGCTGACGGAAGCGACGTCCCATCATAGACAACAAGTTGAGCGCTTGGTCGGCCCTTGTGGTCTCCCGAGGTCGCGTAATCGGCGACGTGATGTATGTCCACACGCCGTTCCCAAATACGGTTTATGCCCTCGATCTCAACGAAGGCAAGGAAAACGTCATGCCGGCCTTCGGCGAAAACAAGAACGTCTACCGCAACCTCGACGACCTTAGCGCCTATTTGTGCGCCCGGGCCGTCGGCGACGCGCCACGCGGTTGTCCGCCCAAGAAGGCTGACAGGCTCCAAGCGGCGAAAGACCACGAGGCCAACTGCATAGGTGGGTGACATGGCGTGCGCGGCAGCCAATACGATGAGGAATGAGCGTTAGAAGGGGATAAAGGATGAAAACCCGCGCCGCCATTGCCGTTCAGGCGGGAAAACCGTTGAAAATCACGGAGGTCGATCTCGAAGGCCCGCGGGCCGGCGAGGTTCTGGTCGAGGTCAAGGCGACCGGCATCTGCCACACGGACGATTTCACGCTGTCTGGGGCCGATCCGGAGGGCCTGTTTCCGGCAATCCTCGGTCATGAGGGTGCCGGCATCGTCGTCGATGTCGGCCCGGGCGTCACTTCGGTCAAGAAGGGCGACCACGTCATTCCGCTCTACACGCCGGAATGCCGTGAATGCCCGTCCTGCCTGTCGCGCAAGACCAATCTGTGCACGGCGATCCGCGCCACCCAGGGCCAGGGGCTGATGCCGGACGGCACGAGCCGCTTTTCGATCGGCAAGGACAAGATCCATCACTACATGGGCTGCTCGACCTTTGCCAATTACACGGTGCTGCCCGAGATCGCCGTTGCCAAGGTCAATGCGGACGCTCCCTTCGACAAGATCTGCTACATCGGCTGCGGCGTCACCACCGGCATCGGCGCCGTCATCAACACCGCCAAGGTGGAGATCGGCGCAACGGCGATCGTCTTCGGCCTCGGCGGTATCGGCCTCAACGTTCTGCAGGGCCTGCGTCTTGCCGGTGCCGACATGATCATCGGTGTCGACATCAACAATGACCGCAAGGTGTGGGGCGAAAAGTTTGGCATGACGCATTTCGTCAATCCCAAGGAGGTCGGCGACGACATCGTGCCCTATCTCGTCAACATGACGAAGCGTGGCGCCGACCAGATCGGCGGCGCCGACTACACCTTCGACTGCACCGGCAACACCAAGGTGATGCGCCAGGCGCTGGAAGCCAGCCATCGCGGCTGGGGCAAGTCGGTCGTCATCGGGGTGGCCGGTGCCGGCCAGGAAATCTCCACCCGCCCGTTCCAGCTGGTCACCGGCCGCAGCTGGATGGGCACCGCCTTTGGCGGCGCGCGCGGCCGCACCGACGTGCCGAAGATCGTCGACTGGTACATGCAAGGCAAGATCCAGATCGATCCGATGATCACCCATACGATGCCGCTCGAAGACATCAACAAGGGCTTCGAACTCATGCATTCCGGTCAAAGCATCAGGAGCGTTGTCATCTACTAAACGTGTCCGCCGGGCGTTCGGACGAAACGCCGAAGTAGGCCAATATCCGTAGAGCCGGACGGACTTCGGTGCAACAGGGGAGGAAACATGCGATGGAAAGTGCAGTTCGTATTCATCCGGCGGTCGACGATGGTTTAAAACCCGCCAACCCCGGCTTTTCCGGTGGCACGCTTGTTTGTGCCTGCACGGACCGGCCGGTCAAGTTAAGGATCGAGGGGCAGGTCGCCCACAATCACGTTTGCGGCTGCACCAAATGCTGGAAGCCCAGAGGTAGTTCGTTCTCCATTGTCGCGGTCGTCCCACATGACAAGGTGACTGTGCTGGAGAACGGCGACAAGCTGCAGGTGGTCGATCCGAGTGCACTGATCCAGCGTCACGCCTGCAGGCAATGCGGCGTGCACATGTATGGACCGGTCGAGCGGGAGCATGCGTTCCAGGGGCTGGACTTCGTTCACCCCGAGCGTTTCCAGGAATCTGGCTGGGCTCCACCGGAATTTGCAGCCTTTGTTTCCTCCATTATCGAATCGGGCGTCGATCCCGGTCGAATGGACGACATACGGGCCCGCTTGCGGGAGCTTGGATTGGAGCCATATGACTGCCTATCGCCAGCCCTGATGGACTATGTCGCCACCTGGGTCGCAAAGAAATCCGGTGCTATTGCAAGTTGATCGCAGACGGAGTTGATGAAACCTCTCAGCGTTCTGAACAAGGGCGCTGACCTTCTCCTTCGGGCTCATTTAAGACGACATCAACATGCGCGTGCTTCATGCGGAACTGGCCTGTTAAGGTCTCATCGGCATCGCGAGGCGAGCATGCTGTCGGTCTTGGTCTCGCGCCGCTTTCCTTCACTGGCGACCGGCTGATCGTGGCGCGCTGCGCCGAGCTGAAGAATGGGTGCCCGGTTTGGATCAAGCTACTTTTCATGCTAAAATACAAGACGTTGGAGGGTGATGTTAAACGGGAGGAAGAAACATGCCCACTCAAGTTCCAAAGGATTTCCGCCGTGTGATCATTGCCGCGTCGGTAGGAAACATCATCGAATGGTATGACTTCTATATCTTCGGAAGCTTGGCCGCGGTTCTTTCGGTGAAGTTCTTTGAGCAATCCCATCCAGTCGCAGCGCTGCTGAGTACGATCGCGCTGTTCACCGCAGGATTCCTGATCCGTCCACTGGGGGCGTTCCTTTTTGGCTGGATGGGTGACCGGGTCGGCCGCAAATACACGTTTCTCATTACGCTCAGCGGCATGGGGTTGGGCACGGGTGCGATCGGTTTGATGCCGACCTACGCGTCGATCGGGCTGACCGCTGCGTTCCTTCTTTTCGGCCTGCGGATGATCCAAGGCTTGTGCTTGGGCGGTGAGTATGGCGGTGCCATCACCTATGTCGCCGAGCATGTTCCCGACGAACGCCGTGGCTATTACACCGGGTGGCTTCAGACCTCTCCGACGCTCGGAATCGTCGTATCGCTGGCCGTGATCATCGCGACGCGCACCTATTTCGGCAACGAGGTCTTCGACGAATGGGCGTGGCGCATTCCGTTTTTGGTCTCCTTCCTGCTGGTAGCCATTGCAATCTATATCCGGCTTCAGCTTCAGGAGACACCGATCTTCGAGGAGATCAAAGCTAAGGGGCAGACGACTCGAAATCCATGGAAGGAAGCCTTCCTCAGCTCCAACATCCAATATGTCGGGATCGCCACCATCGTGCTGATCGGGCAGGGCGTGGTCTGGTATAGCGGTCAGTTCTGGGCATTGTACTTCCTGCAGCAGGTTTCCAAGGTAGACTCGTTGACCTCGTCCTATATCGTGGGAGCCGCGCTGCTCATTGCAACGCCGAGCTTGATCTTTTTTGGATGGCTGTCAGACATTATCGGCCGCAAGCCAGTGATCCTGGGAGGCATGTTGCTCGCCGCGGTAACGTATTATCCGCTGTACTTGTGGCTGGGATCAGCCACGCAGCCCGGCAACATCAATTACCCAACCGCGATCTTCATCATCTTCATCCTGGTTTGCTACGTCGGGATGGTATATGGCCCGGTTGGTGCGTTCCTTGCTGAATACTTCCCCGGCAGGATCCGGTACACGTCAGTGTCAGTGCCATATCACATTGGCAATGGTTGGGGTGGCGGATTGGTGCCGTTCATCACCTCGGCGGCGTTCGCGGCCACTGGCAGCATTGGTTACGCGCTTATCTACCCAATCGCCGTTCCTGCCGTATGCTTCCTGCTCGCCCTTTTCTTGATGCCTGAGACCCGCAAAATAAGCATCTGGAACCCGATCGAGCCTAAAGCCGAGCTGTAATGGGGCCACATTGTGCGGGTCGTAAGGCCCGCCACATTGTTGTCGCATCGAATGCGCCTTCGACGAGGGCAGGCAAAATGCTCCTCGCCGACGATCCGGAGCAGGTCAGAAAAGATCGGATGCCTGTGCGGGTCCGTTGGCGCCATATTTTGGAGAGCCCTTAAAGAGCCGCTTCGTGCGGAGGCCGTACTCTCCGCGACCTTCCTCACCTCTCCAGCACCTGACAGGTCATGGCTCAGGCTTCGTGCTCGCGTGTTGGCTTCGAAACGCTGCCTCTCCAGCGTCCGACACCTCGACCCATTTCTTGTCGGGTATTACGTCTGCAACGTAGCTGTCATGCCAGTTCCACCACTTGTACGTCGGGGTTTGAGGATAGCCTTCGGGCGAGTCCTCCCAGACCTCCTGCCGGCCCAATGGCGTGACGTCCAGGTAGTTCCACGTGCTTCCCATTTGCTCGTCGCCGCGATTATTGACGAAGTAGGTGCGGAATACGCGGTCGCCGTCACGGTAGAACACGTTCGTGCCATGCCACTCGTCCACGCCGAAGTCGGCGTCGAAGCTGTCGGTGAGAGTGAACCACGGCATCTCCCAGCCCATCCGCGCCTTCAGGCGCGCGATGTCGGACTGAGGTGCACGCGAGGCGAAGACGAGCGTGGTGTCACGCGCGTTCAGATGCGCGACATGGGCGACTTGGTCGGCCACCAGGGAGCAGCCCCGGCACGCGTGGTCGGGCCAACCGAACACGCCCGGCTCGAAGAAGGCGCGGTAGACGATCAACTGTCGCCGACCATCGAACAGGTCCAGCAGGCTTGCCGTGCCCTTAGGTCCCTCGAACGCATACGCTGTCTCCACGGCCATCCGCGGCATTCGCCGGCGCTCGGCGGCCAGAGCGTCACGGGCGCGTGCCAGTGCCTTTTCTTTCACAAGCAGCTGCTGGCGGGCCGCCTCCCACGCCTGCGGCAACACGACCGGTGGAGTGTGCATGCCAGGCTGTCTGCCTTTCTGACCATTTTCAGTTGATCTCGTCATGGCTTCAAATCTCCTGATCAGGGCGAATTTCCGCGCCTGCTTGCTGACGTTCGGTTCGCTCGTTGGTGTTCGTGAGATAGTTTGGCACCGGAGAGTGAACAGGGGGAGTAACAAGTGTGACGCTATTGCGACGGCGTCGCTGAAGCCGCAATGGGCGCATCGAAGCGCAAACCTCACTGAGATTCTTCGAACGCCGGCGCGTATCAAGCCGCACAATGAATCCACCTCTTCTCGGACAGCGTGAGCGATCCTTACGGGCATCGCTTTTTTAACGACTGAGGAGCCAGAGCATCACCGACAGCAAAATGCTGAAAAGCAGGCCGGTGGTAATAGGGATATAAATGGAGAAATTCTCGCGCTCGATAAGAATGTCGCCCGGCAGCCTCCCCAAGCCGATGCGTGCAAGCCACGGCCAGAGAATACCGACCACGACGAAAACAAGCCCGACTATGATGAGGACTCTAGACACGGCACACGATACTATACGACTTCGCTCGATTAGATGATAACCGAATTTCGGTATAGGCAACACTCTTACGTGGCGGTCATATAACCCAAGACGAGCCCCTGAATATGTTCCAGTGGTTCTTCCAAGGCGGCCGGCGATAAGAGATAAGCGAAGAGGCATCAAGCGCGTCGATCTGAATGGATCGATCACCTACATGATGCCCCGGAACTGGGACGGCAAAGGAATTCCTGGTGCCGGCTTGCTGCTCGGCGATGCCAAGGATGGCAATCGTCAAGGAGGGCACTCAGCCGTTCGCTGTTTTGGTGGGATAGGTCACCGCTTCTAATGACCGCTCAGGTCAGGGCGGCAGCTACGACAGCTGCCGCTTTTCCGCTTTCCCCCGCCATCCCCATCAATGTCGCCAATCGTCGTGCCCTTTCCAGGCAGGCCGGCTGCTGGTCACCAAATCGCTCCGCGTTAATTTCCATGATCAGCGTCGTATCCGGAAGGAACGTGAGCTCGCGGAAAATACCCTCCCAAGGAATGTCACCCCAGCCGATCGGCAAGTGGAGATCGCCGATGCCGAGGGCCGTTGCTTCGGCGGGATGGTAAAAGCGCGTCATGGAATAGGGAAGGCCAAAACTGTCATGGACATGCAGGTGACCGGTTACCGGCGCCATTGCGCGCAATTCTTCGAGGAAATCGAGATTGCGGTAGGTCGATTCGATATAGGCATGCGAGAAGTCGATAAGCGCAACAACGTTGTCCGAGCCGATAGCCCTGACAGTCGCGGCCACTTCGCTCGGCGTCTGGCGGTATTGGCCGCTTTCTGTGGTGAATATGTTTTCAAGTGCGATGCGTACGCCGTAGCCCTTCGCGATATCGCCCATCTCGGCCAGTGTCTCGCGCTCCATTCGGTCGAGATCGGCGCCATCTTCGCCATCGGCAAGCTGTCCGGCGCCTGAATGATGGACGAGTATGCCTGCACCAAGCCGGTTGCAGAGTTCGAGCATCGACCGCACGACCTTCTTTTGCAGCTGCAAATGCTCGCGGTCCATGAAGTTGGATAGGATCTGTCCGTGCAGCGACAATTTCTTGAAAGGATGCTGGCGAACGATGTCGGCGACGCGGCGCGTCCGATCCTCGATGATGCGGCCGCCGCTGATGATTTCCTCGGCATAGATGCCGATTTCGCAGGCGTCGGCCCCCGTTTCGGCGATTTCCCGCAGCGAAGCGTCAAGCGCACTGAGGTCGCCCTTGCCGGTCCGGTTGCAAAATCCGACGGCGCAAATGATGTCGTTCATGCGGGTGTTCCTTCTGGGGACTCTCGAAAATCAATGAACAATCGCCAGCGTCGAGGTGGCGGCCGCCTGATGCGGGGAGCTGGAATTGATCTTCATATCTATCCGCCGCCCGCTTTCGCGCTCGAAGACATGCAGTTGGGACGAGGGTAACTCCAGGCCTACTTGATCGCCTGGACGCACGCCCATGCGGTCGCTGATGACGGCTGCAAATGGCTCGCCATCGACCTCGGCATGGGCGACCCGACCGGAGCCAAGTTCCTCGACGAAGTCTATTGTCGCCCGCACGCCGCTGCCGTCCAGCGAAACGGCACATTGCTCCGGTCGAATGCCGATCGTGACATCTCTTCCGCGCAAGCTGGCCGCAAGCGCAGGGTCGATGGGAACCTGCACGCCGCCGAAACGCACCGACCCAGTCTCGACCTCGACGCGTGTATTGAAGAGGTTCATCGCCGGAGAGCCGATGAAGGATGCGACGAATATACTTGCCGGTCGATGATAGATGTCGAGCGGCTGACCGACCTGCTCGACATGCCCCTTATTCATTACCACGAGCTTGTCGGCAAGCGTCATCGCCTCGATCTGATCATGGGTGACGAAGACGGATGTTGCCGAAAGACGTTGGTGCAGTTTGCGGATTTCCGCCCGCATGGTCACCCGCAGCTTGGCGTCGAGATTCGACAGTGGCTCGTCGAAGAGAAACACCTGTGGCTCACGAACAATGGCGCGCGCCATCGCCACGCGCTGACGCTGGCCGCCGGACAATGCTGCTGGTTTGCGCGCAAGATACTCCGAAAGCCCGACGATCTTCGCCGTCTCCTCGATGCGCGTTTCGCGCTCCGCTTTTGACACACCGGCTACCTTCAGCGCGTAACCGATATTTTGGGCCACGGTCATATGCGGATAAAGCGCATAGTTCTGGAACACCATGGCGCAGCCGCGCTCGCGCGGCTCGAGCCTGTTGACCACGCGACCATTGATTGCGATTTCGCCGGCGGTAATCTCCTCAAGTCCAGCGATCATGCGTAGAAGCGTCGACTTTCCGCAGCCAGAGGGACCGAGAATGACGACAAATTCGCCCGAGGCAAAGGACAGGTCGACGCCGTGCAGCGTCTGGGTCTTACCATAGGACTTGCGCACGGCGCGGATATCGATGTCAGCCATATTTGAACCTCGTTTCTTAAAATCGCCAGGTCACTTTTCGGTGGCGACCAGGCCACGGACGAACCAGCGTTGCAGCACCGCAACGACGACGAGCGGCGGCGCCATGATGATGAGTGAACCGGCCAGCGTGACATTCCAGTCGGGCAGGCTGTTTTCCGAAGGAAGCAGCGCGCTCAGCGACATCATGGTCGTCTTGTAGGCCGGGTCTGTGATCATCAGCAGCGGCCAAAGATATTGGTTCCAGCCGTAGACGAACATGATCGTGGTGAGCGCCAACATGTTGGTGCGCGAAAGAGGTATCAGCATGTCGACGAAAAAGCGCACTGGTCCGGACCCGTCCATGCGGGCGGCTTCGGCGAGCTCATTTGGCAGAGTCATGAAGAATTGCCGGTAAAGGAATGTGCCTGTTGCGGTGGCAATCAGCGGCAGCGTGAGGCCCGCATAGGAATTCAGCAGGTTCCATTCGACCGATACTTCGATGCCGGTCAGTGCCGAAATCAGTAATCGAAACGGCTGGAAAAGGTCGGCGGCTACGGCATAGGTCGGCACCACGCGAACTTCGAGCGGTAGCATCAGCGTGATGAACACGATCCAGAAGAAAAAATGCTTGAGTGGCGTGCGGAAGAACACGATGGCGAAGGCCGTGCAAGCCGAAAGAGCCACTTTGCCGACGGTGACGAAACAGGCCATGATGAAGCTGTTGATCATGGCCGATCCGAGATTGGCGCGCGACCAGGCAGCGGAGGCGTTTTCGAGGAAGCGGTCCTGGGGAAGGAAATGGAACGGCACGCTGTTGATCTGTTGGAGCGTTTGACTGGCACCAGCCAGAATGACGAGGAAGGGGCCAATCAGCAGGATAAAACCCAAGACCATCAACAGATAGGTCAGTGCATCAGCAATCGGCGTGCGCTGGATCATGACGGGCTCACTTATAGTGCACACGCTTCTCGATGAAGCGAAATTGGATGAACGTGAAGACCATGATCAGGCCGATCAGGACGATGCTCTGCGCGGAAGCGCCAGAGTAGTTGAGCCCCTTGAACGCTTCGTCCACGATGCGAAAAACCATCACCTCCGTGCCGTGATTTGGTCCGCCGCCAGTCGTGCTGTGTACGATACCGAAGGTGTCCGAACCGACGAACCCCTCGGTCATCATGATGACGAGCAGAAAAAACAGCGTCGGCGCCAGCAGCGGAACCTGGATATCGATCGCGCGACGGATCGGTCCGGCGCCGTCCATGGCGGCGGCCTCCGTCAGAGAGCGCGGCACGGATTGCAGGCCGGCCAACAGGAAGATGAACGTGTAACCGGTCCATTTCCAGGCAAAGATGACGATGACGAGGATGAGAGCGTGGGCACCGTATTTTGCCGGGTTCCAGAAATCAGGGAACGCGGCATTGACCGAGGCCATCAGCCCGCGTTCTGGCGACAGAATGAACCGGAAGGCCATGCCGGCGGCCGGTCCGGCGATTGCATATGGAAGGATATATAGGAACCGGAATAGCCCAGAACCGGGCAGCCGCCGATCCACTGCAATCGCCAGCACGAGACCGACCAGCATGGTGAAGCAAGTCCCGCAAAGTGCGAAGATGAGGCTGACGGCGACGGAGTTCCAATAGAATGGATCGGCGAACACCTCGTCAAAATTCGTCAGTCCGACAAATTCCGCTACCCCGCCAAAAGGAGGCTCAAGTGTGAAAGCCCACTTCATCACCGCGATTGCCGGCCAGTAGAAGAAGAGAAGGATCAGAAGAATCTGCGGCAGGGCAAAAAGAATCGGCAGCCACCAGCTTTTGAAAACGGCCCGCTTTTCCATGGATCAATCAAACCAATAGTACTTCAGGGACAAGAGCCTGCCATAAGCGACGGGCAGGCTCTTGCTGACGAGACTCAGTTCAGCTTCTGACCGGCATAGGTTTTCTCAAATCGGCGCAGCACGGCGTTGCTTCGATCGGCGGCCTGGTCGAGTTCAGCCTGCACGTCGGCATTCTGCATGAAAATCGCCTCCAGCGCCGTAGAGACCTCCTTGCGGACCTGGGTGAAACCACCGAGGCGGATACCGCGGGTATTCTGCGAGGTCGGCGTGTAGGTCAGGCTGGCAATTGCGAGCTCGCGGCCCTTGTAAGGAGCTTTGTCGTAGAAACCGTTGGCCTTCATGGCTTCAAAGCCGGTCTTGGTGACCGGAATGTACCCAGTGACCGTCGACCACCATTGTGCCATTTCCGGCGTGGCGAGGAAGTTAAGGAAGGCGGCTGCGCCCTTGTACTCGCCTTCCGGACGGCCGGCCATGACCCATAGCGAGGCGCCGCCGACCAGCGAGTTCTGTCGTTGCGTGCCTTTCCAGACCGGCAGCATCGCAACCTCCCATTTGACACCTTCCGGCAGCGTCTTGCCAATCGTGCCGTGGTCGGCGATCGAGGTCTGAATCATCTGGCATGTCTGCGAGGCAAACGCGGGGACGATGTCCATCCCGAGCTGTTTCGTTTTGACGACGAACAGCTTCTCGTCGACCATTTTCTTGAAGAATTTCACATGGTCGACGAATTTGGTCTTGTTGAAGATCAGTTCGGCGTCCAGGCCCTGGTAGCCGTTACCCTTTGTTGCGATCGGCTGGTTGTGGATGGCGGAAAATTGCTCCATCATCTGCCATGTATCGAAGTTAAAGCCGAGCGGGCAGTCGAAACCCGCCGCCTTCAGCTTGCGGGCGGCTTCCTCGACCTCCTCCCAGGTTTCCGGCTTGAAGTCGATGCCCGCCTTCTGGAAAGCGTCGACATTGTAATAGAACATGGCGGTTGAAGAGTTGAACGGGAAGGAATTCAACTCTCCTCCAGCTGTTGCGTAATAATTGGCGATGCCGCTGAAATAGTTGGTCCAGTCGATCGTGTAGCCGTTGTCGGCCATCAGTTTCTTGGCCGGTACGAACGCTCCGGAGAGCATCATGTCGAGCGTTCCGGCGTCGTAGATCTGGGTGACCGCCGGCTGCTTCTTGGCACGATAGGCGGCAATCGTGTTCTGAAGCGTCGTGTCATAGCTGTTTTGCGAAGTGCAGACGATTTCGTAGTCAGCCTGCATGTCGTTAAACTTTTTGCAGGCGTCTTGCACGCGCTCTCCGAGGTCGCCCGACAGGCCGTACCAGAATTCGAACTTGGTCTTCTCTGCATGGGCCGGACCAGCACCAAATGCGGTGGCGGCCAGGAGGGACGCCAGAGCTGATTGAAGAACAGTGAGTCTCATCGAAAATGCTCCTTGAACGGATAAAGATGACCGCTGGCGCCTTGGTGGCCATGGTTCGTTCGCTGCTTCAGCTAGCAGTCCAATGTGACAGTCAGCGTTAACTTCCGTGAAACTTAAATGACGAAACGTGCAATTCCGTTCACCGCGCCGAGAGCCGTTCATACGCGCGCGCGACTGAGGAATTTCAGGCCGAAACCCGCTTGCGGCTTGCTGGCCCGGACGATCGCACCGTGATGAGTGGATTGGTACAGGCGCTCGCAAATGTGATGCAAAACCGGCTGTGTTGGCGAGTGACGACCGGTTGTTCCGGCGATCTGCTGGTTGCCGGCCAGTGGGTTTGTCACCTTCACGAAACCTGCCGTCCTTCCAGGCAGTCTTGGAACGTGCTCGGGAAGAGCCTTCCGCTCTCTTCGAGGAGCGTGAAGCGGGCCACCACGTGAAATGCTTGGAGCTCTTAGTTGACGGGTTTAAAGGCGGCCACAGCATAGCCGCGACCGGTTGCGCCGAGTTCCTTGCAGGTGGCGTCGCACCGGTTTGTTTGCCCGAGAGCATGGGTGCGCAGAACACAGGTGAAGTCGAGGCAGGCGCCAGGGAGCCATATCGGACTAAAGTCTGATATTGCGTTGGCGTCACAGTTTGGCCCGATTCCCACGAATTTTTAGGAAGCGCTTTGATACTTCGATCCGCCTCATCGGGAACGGAATAATAGCAGCAGGCTGCAGGACTGCAGCCGGGCGTTGCTTCGGCGACGAGGGGCCCACGAGACTGAGGGGGATAGATGTTTCATGCACGCGATCGGCAACTGGATGGTCTTCGGACTTTTGCCATTTCAATGGTGCTGTACGACCATTTCTTGGCAGCCGAAGGATCAGTTTTGGGCCATCTGGGCGTACGACTGTTCTTTGTACTCAGCGGCTTTTTGATAACGCGGCTTCTCTTGGAAGCGCGCTCGGCAATCCAGTATGAGCCAGTAAATGCGCTGAAATCGTTCTATCTTCGCCGCGCACTTCGGATATTTCCCCCGTACTTCGCAGTCCTAGGCTTCGTCTGGCTTGTCGACCTTGAAGGCGCTCGGGGCAACCTCAAATGGCACGCGCTCTATCTCTCAAATTTCTGGTATGCCCTTCGTGATGAATGGACGCCGTGGGTGTTGTGTCATACCTGGAGCCTAAGCATCGAGGAGCAGTTTTACGTCGCTTGGCCGCTGGTCATCCTGTTCGCGCCGCGCCGGTTTATCGCACCGATTTGCATCGCCGTCGTCACATTTTCGCTTGCGTATCGTTTCTACTGGCCACTGACAGGCACACCATCTCTCGCGCGTGACCTTCTTCCTCCAGCGTCGATGGATGCGCTCGTCGCAGGCGCGCTCCTCGCAGTCCATCGAAGCAGAACCGACGTCTGGCCACAATGGATACGGCTAAGCTGGGTTCCCTTGACTGGCGCCGCCGTCATTTTCCTCTGGCTGAAATCAGCCGCCATGCCGCCGGCGCTTGAATGGCTGGCATGGATCGGTCGCGAGCTTTCTCCCCTCGCACCGTTCGTATTGTTGGTTGGATGTTGTTCGTCAGGCCTGCGAGGCGCCTTCGGCCGCCTGTTGGAGCTCCCGCTGATTGTCGCCATCGGGCGCGTAAGCTACGGCATTTATCTTTTCCATCCAATTGTCCTTTCGCTGATCGTCAAGGCTCAACCCTGGATTCCGGTGAATGTCTCAGAACAGGGTCCTTCACGTTTTGTGGTTGGAACAACAGCCACCTTGATGGTCGCTTCAATCTCTTGGCTGGCTTTCGAAAGACCGCTCAACCAGCTCAAACGCTATTTTCCATACGTCCGCTCCGGAAGCTCCGCCCGCCTTCCGTCGTCTACCAAGCGGAGTGAGGCCGGGGGACAGGAATATGATGCTTCAGCCTATGGCCGCAGCTATGCCAATCGCGGCATTTCCGATGAACATGCGAGCTGAACGATGTCTGTCCCATTGATCTCTGTTGTGCTGCCTGTCTATAACGGCGAACCTTATGTTGCTGCAGCGCTGGAAAGCATTCTGCGCCAGGACTATGGGCGCTTTGAAGTGATTGCACTTGACGACGGCTCGACCGATCGATCGTTGAGTATTCTCCAACGGTATCGAAACGTCGACGATCGTGTGCGCATCGTTTCGCGGGAGAATCGCGGGCTCGTTGCGACCTTGAATGAGGGCATCGCCCTGGCGAGGGGCGATCTGATCGCCAGGATGGATGCAGACGACATTTCCTATCCGTCCCGCTTTTCACGCCAGGTGGCACTTTTTGCCCAGCAGCCGGAGCTCGCCATGAGTGGAACGGGCATCGATCAGCTTCTCGGCAATCGCGTGATCCGCGGCAAGCCAAATCCGATCTATCAGTCCGGGGATTGGCACATACTGTCGCTGTTCTTTACGATCTTCTTGCACTCGACCGTAATGTTTAACCGAAGGGTCGTTCCCGAAGACATGCTGGTATATGACGCCGGTTATGTGCATGCGGAGGATTTCGATCTTTTCAGGCGAATCGCCCGAGAGTTTCCGGCGGCAATGATCGATGACAGCCTGGTCGCCTATCGTATTCACTCCGACAGTGTCACGAGCAGACATAAGCACCAAATGCGTCGAACCCATCTGAAGATCGTTGCAGAGAACCTCGAGCGGCAATCTCTTAACGATGACCCCGACGCTCTTCATGACATCGGCGCAGGCGTCACACTGGACACGGTACGCCGTGTGGCAGATTGCATTCTCACGCTGGAAAGAAAAATTGCCAAGCAAGCCGCGCCGGCGTCCTCCAGCTATGCCGACGGAGCCTTGTGTTTCTTCTATTTCCTCTATCAGCTCATTGCCGATGAGCAGCGTCCCGAACTAACACACGAGTTTCTCACGCGAACCGGAAAGTGGCAGGTCATTCGACGGCGGGAGCGATATGGACTTCGCTCAGCCTTTCATGCCCCGTGGTTGTGCCGCTTTTCAGATGGGGCCACCCGGCGAGCGGATGCGCTGGCGCGTTACTGCCAGTCGGTGCCGGTCAAAATGGTCCCGCCGCTTCAGGGGCTCGCATAGTGGCGGGGGGTGCTGTCGCGCTTACACCTCCTGTCACCATCGTACGATGGGAGCTGTCAGAGGTAACCCCGATCGACCAGATAACTCGTCTGCTGAGGTCACGACCGCCATGCTAGAATTCATTATGTCGAGCTTTCGGCTATTGCGTCAGGCGCTGGGCAAAAAGATCGGCCTCATTGCGGTTGTCGTCGTTCTTGGGCTCAGCAGCGCTGTCCTTGAAGGCACTGGCATTGGACTTATTATTCCCATGCTCGGCATCATTGCCGGCGATAAGGATCCCTCAGGAATGGCCGGGTTCTCAGCCGTCTTCCAGCAAGTGGGTGCCGGCCTGGATGACCGCGTAAGGCTGATCGCGATCGCTGCCGCCATCCTTGGATTGATCACCCTGAAGAATGTGCTGGCGTTCGCCAACGCCGTGCTTGCCAATTTCATCTACGGCAAGGCCGGCCATGCGATCCGCAGCTCTCTTGCCAGGCAGCTTTTGACGATCGGATACCCGTTTTTTCTGCAGCAAAGCCCCGGGCGGCTGCTCAATATCATCTCCAACGAATCCTGGCGGGCTTCGGACGCGATACAAACTATGCTCGCTTCGATCGTGTCCGCCTCGGCGGTCGTCATTTTGCTCGCCTTTCTCCTGCTTCTTTCATGGCAGATGACGCTGTGTGTTGCATTGGGGCTTGTTCTGATCCAGGCCATTCATGCGATCTTGTCGGCCAGTCTGAAAGACCCGAGCCGCAATGTCACTTCGTTCAACGGTGAGCTCGCCGCCAGGATGCTTCATCTCGTACATGCCGGACGGCTGATTCGTGCATTCGGACAGGAGCAGCGAGAAAAAGCAGTCTTTGATTTCGCTTCAGATGCCGTACGAAAAGCGGGTTTCGTCCTCCAATCCCGCCAGGCTGCACTGCCGCCGCTGACCGAGACGCTTCATTCGGGTCTGTTTCTAGCAGTCGTCGTCGGCGCCTGGCTTTGGGGAGTAAGTTTTCCGATTATCGTGGCCTTCGTGGTCCTACTCTATCGTCTGCAGCCACACGTCCGTTCACTGCAAATGGCATGGAGCCAAGTGCAGAGCTGGAGCGGCTCCTTGGAAGAGGTCAGATGGCTTCTGGACTCGTCTGACAAGCCGCCGCCGCCTGGAGGCGACGGCCAGCTTCATGCGCCTGTTCAGCGGATCAAATTTGATCGTGTGACTTTCAAATATCCGGGGTCTGGCTCGCGACCCGTCGTGCTGCGCGCCGCGACTTTCGAAATTCGCCAAGGCCGTTCGACGGCCATTATCGGACGGTCGGGGGCTGGAAAAACGACAATTGTCAATCTTCTGTGTCGATTTGTGGAGCCCGATGAAGGAGATATTCTGGTCGATGGCACCCCTCTTAATCAAATCGATCCCGTCCTGTGGCGAAGGCAAATTGCACTCGCCAGCCAGGACCTTGAGCTGATCGACGGCACTATTCTCCAGAATATCACCTATGGTCACAACGCCACGTTGGCCGAGGCGGAGAGCGCAGCCAAGCTTGCCGAGGCGCATGAGTTCATCGAAAAGCTTCCTGATGGATATGAGACGATCGTCGGCTATAGGGGAGCCAGCCTTTCGGCTGGTCAACGGCAGCGGATCGCCCTGGCAAGGGCCCTCGTGCGCGATCCGGAAATCCTCATCCTGGACGAGGCCACGAACGCCATCGACGGATTGTCTGAAGCAGCGATCGTGGAGACCTTGAAATCAAGAGCTGGTCGTCGTGCGACGATCGTCATCAGCCATCACCGCAGCACGATCTCATTTTGCGACGACGTCGTGATCCTGGACGGCGGCCGTGTCACGAACCAGACCCCGTTTGCCGAAATCGCGACTTTAAGCATGGACCAACTCTACGAGCACGCAACGCTCTCTTCCTAAGGACAGGAATGCCTCGGCCCTTGATTGCGCATGATTGTCAGTCGTTTTCGCTCTGCCTTCGCCGCAGGCACGGTGCTTTCCGATATCGATGCCCTGACTATGTCCGGGTTGCTTAACGGGTAAACGGTGATCTGCTCCAGCCTGTCGAACGCAGCGGGTCAAAACCGCCGCTCGGCTGTGATGCGCCGCCTGCTCCGGCCATTCGAAGTTGTTATCCCGCTAACATTTTTCAGTTGACCCCTTCAGCCTACGCCCTAGCTGACGGTTGAGGGCATCAAAGTGAAGAAGATCGCAAGCCCTTCGAAGGATCAGTTTCAACGCGCAAACAATCGCTCTGGCGTCAAGCTCGTCCTCAAGGAGGCTGCCGCTCTTCGCGATGAAAAGGATCGAACGCCCCGTGCGGCCGGACGGCAAGGCTTCAAGAGGAGCAGCTATTAGCGGAGATCAACATGCCACAGCTTGAAAGAATTCCCCATGTCGTGCCCCACGACGAACATGTCGTCACTGCAAGAGAAGCTCTTGAGGGGCTCTATCTGAAGCTTGAGCAGGAAGCTGAAGTGCGTCTGATCGCGGCCGCCCTTCGAGCGGGCTGGTCTGCCGAAGAGGCGTTGGATGCCATCGACCAGTTGCGCCAGGAAGACATGCATTCGATGCATTAACGAGACCTCGCACGTGCACGTACCCGACAAGTTGGTCGTGCAAAGCGCCCGCGCTCTGGTTTGCTACTGCCGCGGTCGTCTATCTGGTTTTCGGACTGCTGCTCACATTCACGGTGAACGTGCCTATGAACGAGACGTTAGCCGCGACTGCCGTTCCCCATGACATCGAGACGGCGGGAAATATCTGGCGGGACTATTCGAAGCGATGGCAGTTTTTAAACCACGGCCGAGAATAGCCTTAGCCCTTGGCGCCTTTGGGGTGGCAAGGTTGTGACCGGAGTACCAGGCCTGAATGACCGAATAGAGTTGACGGCGAACGTCACCGTCGGCAGAGGAGAGCGTGCGCCGCTGCCGTGGTATTGTCTTGTCCAGTCCTCCGTCGGTCCTGCGCGCTTCAGCATTTCTGGGGTGAAACCCGTCAAACCAACGGCCGTTGAAAGTCTGGCTTAACCCTGCATTCCGGTCTGCGCGGGACGTTTATTGCGGTTCGTTAGACTTATGGGCGTTCGGCGCTGGTTGCCAAAATCTTGAGGGGAGGCGAGATTTGCAAAATCATAACTCGGGAGGCAGCCTTTGCAGGAACATCTTGCAGAAAAACCCCAGCCCACCGCCGGCAGCCGCGAATGGATCGGCCTCTATGTTCTGTCGATCGCCTGCCTTATCTATTCGATGGATTTGTCCGTCCTGTTTCTCGCGATGCCGGCGATTGTCTCAGATCTCGATCCATCCGCATCGGAACTGCTCTGGATAAACGATATCTACGGCTTCATGGTTTCGGGATTTTTGGTGACCATGGGCACACTTGGAGATCGGATAGGACGAAGGCGGGTGCTGCTCGTCGGTGCTTTCGCCTTCGCCGTGGCCTCCTCGCTTACGGCGGCAGCCAGCACCCCTCAGCAATTGATCATCGCACGTGCGCTGCTCGGTGTCGCCGGTGCCACCATCGCTCCTTCCACGTTGTCACTTGTGGTCAACCTTTTCCAGGACGAGGCCGAGCGCAACCGGGCGATCAGTATATGGGGCACGGCCTTCGCCCTTGGTGGCCTGGTTGGCCCGCTCTTAGGAGGCGCGTTACTGGAATATTTCCATTGGGGGTCGGTCTTCCTGATCAATATTCCGGTTATGATGGCCTTGCTGATCGCAGCTCCCTTTCTCCTGCCGGAGTATAGAAATGACGAGGGCGGCAAACTCGATCTTCCGAGTGTCTTGTTGTCCCTTGCAACCGTTCTGCCGATTATCTACGGCTTCAAGCATATGGCCGCCGATGGTTTCAAACCGGGCCAGCTGCTTCCAATCGTTGTTGGCGCTTTGGTCGGCATCGTGTTCGTGCGCCGCCAGAAGCATCTTGTTCACCCCTTGATCGATCTTGGTCTCTTTGGCGTTCCGTCCTTCACGGCTTCATTGATGGTTAATCTCGCCGGTGTATTTTTCGTCTTCGGTATTTTCCTGTTCCAGAACCTGTTTCTGCAGCTGGTGCTCGGGCTTTCGCCGCTGGGAGCGGCGTTGTGGTCGGTGCCATCGGCGCTGGTCTTTACCGTTATGTCTTTTCAGGCCTATCGCTTCACCAACCGCTTTGGTCCGGTCAGTACCGTGATCGGGGGTCTGATCGTCAATGCTGTCGGAACAACTGCCATGGCGGTTGCGGCATACGCTGAAAGTCTCGTTGGAATCTTGATGGCAAGCATGCTTATTGGACTCGGCTTCGTCCCGGTTATCCTCACGACGACGGGGCTGATCGTCAGCACCGCGCCGCCCGAACGTGCTGGATCTGCCTCTGCCATTTCGGAAACCAGTGCGGAATTCGGCGGCGCGCTCGGTGTCGCCTTACTCGGCAGTCTTGGAACGCTGGTCTATCGCATGACGATGGACCAAGTGAACTTAAGCGGGTTCAACGAGGCACAGGTCGTAGCGATCTCCGCGACGCTCGCCGGAGCGGTGGAGATCGCAAGGACATTGGGCGGTTCGGCGGAGCTTCCTTGGCTCGAGACGGCGAAACGCGGCTTCGCGCTCGGTTTTGCTGCCTGCTGCGCCCTGGCCTCGGTTACCCTTCTGATTTTGGCCGCCGTCGCTCACAACGTGTATGCAAGCGAGGCTACAGATGAAAACGATGCCCCGCGCTAGGCGGTTAGAATTGATCCGCGATCGAAATGCCATCGGCTGATCGCTCAAGGTCGCGGGGGCTGCCCTGCATCGGCGGAGGCCGAAAGTGTTTGCTCGTTCGTCGTTGCGCGGTGCCGCTGCCCTGATGGCTCCGAGAAGGTTCTCATAGGTGTAGAATATGCTGGTGTACTCATTCTTAAAGTGAAGCAGGACCAGTTCTTGTGAGACGACGTCTTGCGCCAGCCATCGGATAGCTTGCCCCGGTCGAGATTCACCTGGTCGGACGACGAGGAAGAAAAGAGCCGCCCCTGAAGCAAGCAATACGATCGGGCGATTTGCTTTGGCGTGCACGCCTCGCTTCGGCCGCAGGCGACGGCGGCGTACGGGGCACCGTTCGAGCCAAAACGCTTTCTCCTGGAGTACCTGTCTTCCCTATCTATAGGACCTTCAGGTTCTCGGCGGACGATTTGCCTGACCGGCGATCCTCGACGATCTCGTAGCTGATCTTCTGCCCTTCGCTCAAGTTGGTAAGACCCGACCGCTGGACGGCGGAAATATGAACGAACGTGTCGGTTGAGCCATCATCGGGCTGGATAAAGCCAAAGCCCTTGGTTTGGTTGAAGAACTTCACTGTCCCCGTCGGCATTTTCCGATCCTCATCTTGGAAACTCATTCAAATACATTGGAAGAACACTCATGCGTTGACAAGTGGCAACTTCAGTCCGTCCGGTCGTCGAAGTGCCTTTCTGCTGAGATCGGCTGCCGGTACCATCGACCTACCCGTTTCGCCGGCGGCGGCACACCTCAGCGAAAGATTCCCGGCTGCATCAGACATCGTCGGGACTGGGTGCGGCCATCTGCCAATTCCCTGCGGCTAGCCCGGACTCCTTCATGTTGGTGAGTCGATATATAGCCGTTATAAAGGATCGTGGCATGGTTGGCTCGATACGAATCGGAGTTCTGCATGAGCATTGAAGGCCGTCGGGTGGCTGTCACAAAAGCGTTTGGGCGCGCGCGCAGGCTCGGTCTCGAAATTGATGCCGATCCAGCCTTTCATGCCTTGATCGAATGCTGGGTCGCGGGTGAATTGACCATGCCTCAAGCTCGCGAGCGGTATCTCGCACTGCTGAAAGAGCGGGAAAAGTCCCGTCACGAGCGAGGACTATCTGTCCGCCCGGATCCTGCAGTGCCCGAAGAAGAGGCAAAGCCCTCGACGGGAGAAGTGGGAGCCGGGAACGAGCCAGTTCTGCAAAGCGTGCGAAAACGACGCCGGACGCGAAAGCCCGAATGACTGCCTTTCGTGAACTCCGGCCGATGATTTTATAATGGGTCGCAGTGGTTGACGTCGGAGGTGCTTGTTGCGAAGATGGGCTGTGGCGGCGCCTTGAAAGGGGCGGCCGGCGTCACCATGTCATTGTTACGCTTTCAGACGTTCGGGTTGCTGATTCCGCTGGCCCGGCCGGCTGATTGGCTAACTGAGAACCGCGAAAGTCCCGAATTCCGCCCTGGCGGAAGAGAATTGCGCTGAACGCTATTGCCTCGCGCATCCACGTTTAGGATACCTTTATGATAGACACGACCCGCCACACGGCGGAAAGCCTGTTCCGGCGCGCAGCGCCGGAGGGTTCGAATGCTGCCAAGCTGCAGGACATCCGCGCCAGGCAGATCCTCAAAATGAGAGAACGAAGGCCCGTCGAACGGCAGCAGCGGCTCGAAAATCGTACAAGGAGCGCCAACATCGTGACGCTCTCTGCCCGTAAGGAGCTTACGCATGGCGCCGTTTGATTATAGTGCTGCTGCAGGACTTTATCCCTGCAAGACGGTAAGGAGAACGAGCCACCTTCGATACAAAAGGTTTGAATCAGCTGCTGAAGCGCTCCGCTTTGCGATCGAGGACATGCCCGCCTCGATGCTTCGCGGTGCCGTTCTGGAAGTTGAGGAAGCCCGCTTCGATGGTCAGCAGATGCAGACGTTTTACGAAGCCGATGGATATCCTCTGCCCAGGCGGCGGAAGAACTGAAGCGCGTATGATGCCTCAATCTGGCTGGCGCGACCTGTCTCCTTGTATTCTACCAAAAGTAGTATAACTTTAGATGCCAAAACAAGAAGTTGACGTGACGATCAAAGCGTCTATACTCGCGCCATCGATACTTTGTTTGCCGATATTTGTTTTTGCTGCGCCTCGCGCTTCGTGACGAACTTCCCTCTCTCAAAAGTCGAAAAACCGCTGTGCATCGCCCGGCGGTAAACAATGTTGCTAAAGAAAGGTTCGTTATGACGACTGGTACGGTTAAATGGTTCAATTCGACCAAAGGTTTCGGCTTCATCCAGCCTGATGACGGCAGCGCCGATGTGTTCGTTCATATTTCGGCTGTCGAACGTGCAGGCATGAATTCGATCGTCGAAGGCCAGAAGCTCGGTTTCGAGCTTGAGCGCGACAGCAAGTCGGGCAAGATGTCTGCCAGCCAGCTCAAGGCCGCCTGAGCCTCAGCCGCCGATGACCGCAGATGTATCGGTACGGCGGCACGAAGCTTCAGGGGCCAGGCTTCGTGTCTGGCCCTTTCCGTTCTGAAGCTCCTCCAGGAGTGCACGATACCGTCACCACCGGCCTTCATTGGCTGCGCATTCATCCCACGCATGCTACTTTACGAGATCCAAAGGAATATCTGTTGAAACGTCCCACCGACAACGGCTTTACCGAGCGCCGCAATGCTGCGGCTGAGGCCAAACGAGAGCTTCTGGCAAAGTTTGCCTCCGCCCCGAAATCGGCTGATCCCGCCATGCAGGAGAGACTTGCCGCGCGTGATGCGGTGACCCAGGCCCGTGAGCTCCGTCGTGCCGAACGGGAAGCATTGAAGGCGGCACAGGAAAAGGCAGAGGCCGAATCTCGTCAGGCAGAGATTGCCGATCAGGTTTCACGCGCCGCGGCCGCCGAAGCCGCACGCAAGGCCGAACGCGATCGCCGTTATGCCGCACGCAAGGCTCGTAAATCCTGACGCGCAAACCACGGCGTTTATGGGCGCAAACAGGTCATGCGCGCACAGATGGTGCAAGATGCGCGAACAGGAAAAGCTTTTGATGAATGCAAATGTCTATACACCTGCCTCACTTGCTGAAGACAATGTCGCAGCTTGGTTGAAAACCCTGGCGAAATACCGTCAGCCGCGGGTTGGTCGCAGCGCCTTCGAGCTGATTGTCACCGTCATCCCGTTCGCAGCGTGCTGGGCTGTCGCCTATTTTTCTTTCGTTGACGGATTCTGGTACGGGCTGGCCGCGGTCATTCCGGCCGCAGCCTTCCTGCTACGCCTGTTTATGATCCAGCACGATTGCGGCCATGGCTCGTTCTTCGCCCGTCGCGGCATCGACGATTGGACAGGGCGTGTGATTGGCGTGCTTACGCTGACCCCTTACGATTATTGGCGTCGGGCGCACGCCGCCCATCATGCATCGGCTGGCAATCTGGATGAGCGGGGTGTTGGCGACATCACGACTCTGACGGTTGCAGAATACCGTGCCCTTTCGCCCATGAGACGGCTCGGCTATCGCCTCTACCGTCACCCACTCGTGATGTTCGGCATCGGCCCGGCCTGGCTCTTCCTCTTCAAGCAACGCCTGCCAATCGGAATGATGAATTCCGGAGCGCTTCCCTGGGTATCGACAATGGGCACAAACCTAGCTCTCGTCACACTCGCAGGCTTGATGATGTGGATTGCGGGGGTCTGGCCGTTCCTGCTGATCCACCTGCCGATCGTGCTTGTGTCGGGTGCGGCCGGCATATGGCTCTTCTACGTCCAGCATCAGTTCGAGGATACGCACTGGTCAACGGGCGACGACTGGCGGTTTCCGGAAGCTGCCCTTCACGGTGCGTCCCACTACGACTTGCCGCTGGTGCTGCGATGGATGACCGGCAACATCGGCATCCACCACATCCATCACCTGTCGAGCCGCATACCCTATTACCGGCTGCCCGAAGTGCTGCGCGATCATCCGCAACTTGCCGGAATCGGGCGCATTACACTTTGGCAAAGCCTGCAATGCGTCGGGCTTGTGCTGTGGGATGATCGACGCCAGAAACTCGTTTCATTTCGTGACGCGGCGACAGCGGCGGCTTAATTTCGACGCGCGGAATCGGGCTCGGTTCGCGGTGGAGCGGCCGTGGCTGTCTTCTAAAACAAGCGTGACCGGCGAAGACGAGACCATGAATGAGCGTCCTGACCGAGACTCCACTCCGTATCGGGACAAGCGAGCTTAGATGCTCGATGAAACCGATCCGTGGAGGACCACGCGATTGCGACCGGCCTGTTTCGCAAGGTAAAGCGCTGCATCGGCCTGACGCTGAAGCTGCTCGGGCGATGCAGCCTCTGCGGCTGGGGCCTGTACCGCCACTCCAATGCTCAAGGTGACGTAGGGGGAGACGCGCGATCCAGGATTGGGAAACGTGCCGGCTTCGACGCTCTTGCGAATTTGTTCAGCCACAGCGATGGCTCCGCGCGCGTCCAACCCTGGAAGCAGAACAAGGAACTCTTCGCCGCCGTAGCGCGCCACATGGTCCCGATCGCGCCTCACGCAGTCCTGGATAATATCGGCAACTTCGACGAGACAGCGATCACCCTCGGCATGGCCGAGACGATCATTCAGGTTCTTGAACTCATCAATATCGCACATCAGCATGGCTGCGCCTGCAGGGCATTTGGTGCCGCCGCCCCAGAGCCGATCGAGTGTTTCCATCATCCAGCGCCGGTTTGCGAGCCCGGTTAGGGGATCGGTTCTTGCGAGATGCTCAAGTCTGCCATTTGCGTCTGCCAGTTCAGCGACACGGCAGCGGTCTCGAAGCTCAAGTAGGAAAGTCTTCTGGGCAAGGATCGTCATGGTCCGTCTGGCAACGACCGTTGCAATGATACCGCTGGCAAAAAACAGCGTCGCAGCCACGGCGCTGCCGATTTCAAGGCTTGGGTTCAGCAACTGAAAAACGAGATAAAGGCCGAGCGCCAAAACGGCGATCGTCACCGTCCAAGCCAATGGTATACCAAAGATAATGATGGCTGTAATCGCCACGAACAGCATGATGTTCAAGTGCCGCTCGTAGAACTCGCCACCCGCGCTCACGCCCACCAATGCGATCGACAAGAGAATGAGGAACATGCCGGCAATCAGCGATAGCCCTTGGAGCCAGGGTGCGCGCGGCTTTTGCCAAACAACGGCGATGGCCATAGCGACTGCCGGGAGGATGCTGCTCGGCGGGAGCATCGGCACGGTGACGGCTCTTGGAAGCATCAACATGTTGAGCGACAGCGTCAGCACATCCAACAAAGCTACCCATACCATCCAGGCGCGAACGATCTTGGCCGTTCGCGACCAGGAGCGCTCCCGAAACAGGCGACGAAGCTCGCCTTTGAGACGGATGTCACGCGTACGGCGGGTGAGAAGCCGTTCAATTTCCGCCATCGCAGCTGGGTCCTGCACGTGAAGCGGCACCTGTTTGGACGTATTCAACGAACCGATCGGAACTGCATTCTCCTGGACATCCATTTGAACCCAACTAGCGGAATATCTGCCGCAGGCAAGCATGGCAGGGCGCCCTGAAGATGGATTGCCATGACCGCAACCATTATCGTGTTCAGCCGCAAATTCGTGCAATCGGCGCCGCTGTACACCGACAACTTTTCGGCTCGTGTCGATCGCGGTCGTCGAGATCGGGACGGATAAACGTCGGATGCTGTCGACAGAGCCGGATTTCCATCTCTCACCGAAAGTTGAAGGGCCGCAGGCGCTCGAGGGTCATTCTCCGACCAAGCTGTGTTACAGTCCTTTGCGTGAATAACGCAGTGATTGGTTGACGATGTTTACGACGCTCGCGGTGCTCATCGGCCTCTCCGGTCTCCCCTCGACAGTGGCGCAAGCTTCGGAAGTCGAGGTCGATGTCGAACTTGTCCTTGCTGTCGATACCTCACGGTCCATGGATTACGAGGAAGTTCGCATCCAGCGCGAGGGCTATATCGAAGCGCTCAAGCACAAGGAATTCATCGACGCGGTGAAGGGCGGTCTCACCGGTCGCATTGTCATCAGCTATTTTGAATGGGCAGGCTATGTTGTGCCCGGTTCCGTGATCGAGTGGCAGGCAATCGAGACGCAGCAGGATGCGCTCGATTTCGCCAATAAGCTGGAAGCGCGACCGATCAGCACGCAGCGTCGTACATCGATCTCCGCTGCGATAGCCCAGGGCGCCACAATGATAGTCTCCAGCCCCTATGACGGCATAAGGAAGGTGATCGATGTTTCCGGGGATGGGCCAAACAATTCCGGCGATCCGGTCATGTCTACCCGGGACAAGGCGTTAGGGGTAGGCATCGTCATTAACGGTCTCGCCATTATGCTGAGACCTGCCGAGGCTCCGAGCGGGCTCGACAAATATTATGCGGATTGCGTCATCGGCGGCCCCGGATCCTTCGTGCTGCCGGTTCGCAAGATAGAGGATTTCGCCGTTGCTGTGCGCCGTAAGCTGGTCATGGAGATCAGTGGCCTTACCCCGCCGGCGGAGATTCAAAAAATCGCCGACGGCATACCGGCTACCGACTGCATGATTGGCGAGAAGCAGTGGCAGGACCTGTTCAACCGCTGAGTTTCACTGTCCTACCATCCGTTTCCGTTCGGTTCTTACAACTGCGTCTCTCAGTCCGCTGCTCTACCGGGTGACCGGTTCTTCGTTCGGCGACAACGAGTCCCTGACGGCGATGCTCACCAAAAATGCGCTTTCGGCAACTTGCTGAACGCCGGATATTTATTGAACGAACACCCGTCTCCGACGCTTCATTGTCTATCGCGCAGCCCCCACGCCTTCTATCACGAGCTTCACGCCGAGCGCCCCTGCGACGGCCCCTGCTGCCCGGTCGATCCATTGCTTGGAAAGCAGGTAAACGGAACGCGGTTTTCTGGACGAGAAAGCGAAAGCGACAATCGCGTACCAGACGAATTCGTTGCAAAAGAGCAAAGGCGGCAGGACAATCAGCTTCGCACTGGCACAGAACGAAAACGCGCTTCTGGGAAAGCGGACTCACGATGACAACAGTTCCTTCTCCAACGCTCTTGCGCGTAGTGCGCTCCGAAGCGCTCTAAAACTTTTACGCGCCCAGCCGTGAGGTCGACGCTGAGCGCGCAGAAACTAGGCCGCGAAACTGCGGCAGGGACGCGATCGACCCTGGAAATGGTTGACAAGTCTGAGCAGGCGCCACCAAGAAGGGCTGGCGAAGAGGAACCGACTGCGGCCTCGACCGGCTTTTCAGCACTCAGTGCGCGGCATCCGAATCCCTGAAGCGTTAACTTTTCGCTATCGCCGAATTCCTTTGTTAATTTTTCGAATCGATCATCAACCCACGGACCTTTGAGGAGAGACGCGGAAATGGCAGGGGCAAGACCATTCGGGAAGTCATCTGCAGTGGCCGCCGAGCGGGAAGCAGCCCGCCTGGCTGCACTGGAACGCTTCGACCTGCTCGACACGCCAAGAGACGAAGGCTTCGATCGGGTGGTGCGGCTGATCAAGGAAATCTTCGCAATCGATATCGGTATCGTCTCGCTGATCGATGCGCATCGTCAATGGTATAAGGCCTGCTCCGGCCTTTTTAACCGATGAGGTGCCGCGCGAAGATACGTTCTGCCGCTACGTCGTGGACTGCGAAGAACCAATCATCGTGGAGGATGCAACCAAGGATCTGCGGTTTTCAAACCATCCGGCGGTGACGGGCAAGACCCACATCCGTTTTTATGCAGGCGTCCCATTGAAAACGAATGACGGACACGCAATTGGCACGGTGTGCGCGATAGATCGCAGGCCAAGATCATTCGGCAGCAGAGATCTGGCGATCCTCACCGAACTTGCGGGTGCCGCCATGGATCGAATCGAATTACTGCAATCGGCAGCCACCGACAGCCTGACCGAAGCCCTAACGCGGCGCGCCTTCAAGCAGGAAGCCGAGCAGCTCATCTCCTTGGCTTTGCGGCACCAGCACAGTCTTTCCTGCGTCGTCTTCGACATCGATCATTTCAAGCGAGTCAACGACACCTATGGTCATGCTGCCGGAGACGAGGTTCTCAAGACGGTCGCGTCAACATGCAGGGCAGCACTGAGGGCCGGCGATCTGTTTGGCCGCCTCGGGGGCGAAGAGTTCGCCATTATCCTTCCCCATATTGACCGGGAAGGTGCAATTGCAGTGGCGGAAAAACTGAGGACTGCGATCTCGTCGCAGGAAATCCGCGGCGACTACGGCACGCTGAGGGCGACAGCCAGCTTGGGAGTCTCGGCACTCTCGATCGTTAGCAAAGACATCGAGACACTTCTGGCCCAGGCGGACGCCGCGATTTATCATGCCAAGCATAAAGGACGAAATCGTTGCGTCTCGTGGAGTTCCATTCAAGCGGATCAGACGATGGGCAACCGTCGTCGGGTGCTGAAGGCTGGTTCCATTATATCTAACGATCGACGTTCAACCATCGACTGCACCATCAAGTCCCTCGGTAGCGACAGTGCCGCGCTTTCCGTTTCAAACTCGGCCGGTATTCCTCCCGAGTTCGTTCTGGCTATTAAAGGGGAAGGTTTCGAGACGGGTTGCCAGGTGATTGCCCAGGATCGGCACACGTGGAAGTGGCATTCAGATAGCGTCAGCCACGTTCTTAAGCCCACGCATAAGAGAGCTGTCAGGGGCCACTCCTTTGGGCGTGGATTGCGCAGGTGTTTCGCTCGCCTCTTATGAAGGACCAGCACCAAACGAACCTGATTGAACCGGAGCTGGTCCGCAGACTAACCAGCGAGGACCTCGACAGGTTGAGGACCTGGAAAGCCGCAGCTGCTGTTTATGTCGGACAGGGCCGATGTCGCAGCCCTTACCGAAGCGGTACATCGCAGGTCCGCTTCTACGAGGATTTGCCCGACGATACGTTCCCCAGCGCAGCCATTGGACTCGACGACGAAGGCTATCGCACTCTCGAAGACGTCGCCGCGAAGCGGATCGAAGCTTCATGGTCCATCTGGACTGCGCGACTAAACGCTCCGTCATCCAATCGGTCAGCAGCAATTCGACTGCGTGGCTTGTGCGCTTGAACGCAGGACCGTCTGCTCCAGTTAACGTGGAAAGACCATTTCAGGGAGACCGCCCATGCCGCCTCGCAAACGAACCGACACCGCGCCCTTGGTTGCCAAGGGTGCCAAGATCGGCGAGCCCGTTCCCAAGGCGATTGTCGACACCAACACCGCCGCGGTAGGCATTCCGCCTCAGCCGGACTATGATCCTCGCGAAGAAATCAGCGCCCTGCGCAAGCAGATGGAGGCGTTGCGGCAGCAGATTTCCGACGCCGCGCAATCCGTAAAGGGTGGCGCAAGGCAAGCCGCACGTCAGACTGAAGCAACGGTTAAGCTCTATCCTGTTTCATCACTCCTGACCGCCGCGGCGGTCGCCGGTGCGTTTGCCTTTGCGATCGCCGGTCTTCGATCATCTACGCCTCGCTCACGCTACGACCGGGCGCTCGATGAAGTCCGCGATCTTTACGACCGTATCCGCGACCGTCTTTAGTCACATTTAGTGATTGCCTGTTGATCGATTCTCCCCCACGCTGCGTCATGCAAGCGAGGGACACGCATGCTCGAAGTCATTATACGCCGCAGCCTGGACATCGTTGACCGGACGGAACGCTTGGTCGAAAAGGCGAGAAGGCTGATCGGAAGTGGCAGTCTCGACGACGTCGAGGCATATCGAATTCACGAGGAGATCGAGCGCCTTACGGACCTCGTCTTCATCATGGATGACGCAGCGCGGTTGCTCCGCCGGACGTTCGAGCAACGTCCAGAGATGGCTCGTGTGTATCCTGCTCACGTGACCCTGCAGTAGGACCGTCACGCCCCCCGAGACGCACGCTGCTGTGCTCAGAGGAACAAACCTTCCAATTGATGGTTCATGAGATGCGGCAGGCGCCGTCCGCCATGCCGCATACAGAAACCGAAACACGAACACCTTGGCCAAGCCGCCGACGCGGAGAAAAACACGGTTGCGGCCCAGCTGTATTCGATGATGGATTAAGACCGAAGATTGCATCCGACGTCTCTAACGAGGCTGTTTCAGTCGCGTCCGACGTTCATGATGCTTCCAAGGTAGGATGGTCGAGGAGGCGGACAAATCTTAGGATGAGCAAGGGGAACCGCGATCCCAACAAGAAGCGTGGCCCACCGCAATTACCCTGCTGAATGGAACTACCTATGCTCAGTCGTCCGCACATTAAGCTGTCGAGCGTCGCCACCCTCCTTGTCTTGGTGGGCGGTGTACTCGTCGCACTGAGGGGCACCCATGGAGACACGCCAGCCGGATCAGTGGAGACTGAGTTCGAGGCTGGTCGAGGAAGGGACGCAAGCGTTCCCGAGGCGATACCTGTAAAAGGCCTGCGCGATGTCTTTTGGCGGGTGGTTCACGAGGTCATCGATGATCGTGTGACACTCATAGCAGCCGGAGTGACGTTCTACCTCTTGTTGGGTCTTTTCCCCTCGCTGTCGGCACTCGTCGCGCTTTACGGGCTGATTGCAGATCCGGCCACCATGGCTGGCCACCTCCGGGAACTGTCAGGACTGCTTCCGCCGGGCGCGTTCGATCTCATCGCCGATCGCATCAAGAGCCTCGCGGAAAGCCGCGACTCGACGCTTGGCATCACTTTCTTCGTTGGCCTTGCCATCGCCCTGTGGAGCACGCACAGCGGGACGCTGGCGGTCTTCGATGCGATGAACGTGGCCTATGAAGAAAAGGAAAAGCGGGGACTGGTCAAGCTTAACCTCGTAGGGCTGTGCTTCACTTTCGGCGCGATGCTCTCTGCCGCCACAATAATAGGATTGGTCGCTGTCATGCCTGTGGTGCTTTCCTATCTTTGGCTCGACCTATTCAAAGAGCACATGGCCCTGCTCCTGAGGTGGCCGCTGTTGCTTTTGATCGCAGCCGCAGCCACCACCGCCGTATACCGCTTCGGTCCGAGCCGCGAGCCCGCCAAGCTCCGATGGATGACGTGGGGTGCCTTTCTTGTGAGCTTTTCATGGTTTGCGATGTCGATCGGATTTTCGTTCTACCTCAACCACTTCGCCAACTACGACGCGACCTATGGCACCCTCGGCGCGCTGATCGGCTTCCTGGTCTGGATTTGGCTGTCGATCGTCATCCTGATCGTGGGAGGCGAGCTGAATGCCGAGCTGGAACACCAGACGGCGAAGGACACTACCACGGGCGCACCATTGCCGATGGGATCACGCGGAGCCTATGTGGCGGACACTCTCGGCGAGACTGCAGACCGGCTGCGCTGACCACCATGGCGTCCAACACGGTTATGCGAGGTGTATAATATTGGCAAAAGCAACCCAAGCAGCCCTTCCCAGTCGCCTCTCAGATTTATCGCTGCCCCCGTGCGCATGCAGCGACGATCTTGGCGTTGTTTCCGCTGGAAGGAGGATACGATGACCAGCCTCTGGATCGCAAATCAGCTCGGCTTCTTTCGCGAACATTTGGCGGCGATGAAGAACCGATCTCGCAAAGCTCTCCGAGCGCCAGAGCGTCACTGCCGCCAGCGATCAGAATTATTTTTGCCCGGCTTTGTTCGACGGGAATGGTGGCAGCCGGAATCGATTTGGCGTAGCGTTGAAGACAGTGCTCGAACAAGCTTCGATAGGAAACCAGCCCGTTCGTGTATTCCTTTGTCCATAAAGGATCGGTGGGTACGAAGGGCAGGGCTCGCTCTTCCATGTCCACGATGAGCGCTCCGGCCAGGCGATGCCGTCACGGCCCGGTCCGATGTTCCCCCAGACAACGGACGTTGGGCTCATGGCAAAGACTGCGTCGACGCGCTCATCGCGTGCAGCAACAAGCAGAGCAGCTTCCGCACCTTTTGATGTTCCGGCTATGGCGATCTGCCTGCAGCCGCGTTTCTCAAGTTCGTCGATTGCTTGGACGAACGTCTCCAGCGGGACTTCACAGATTCCTGGGGCTTGGCCCTCGCCGCCGAACCAGCGCAGGGCAAGCGACGTTGCGCCGATGCTGGCGAAGAGCGGAGCACGTGGAACATCGACACGCCCGCTCGATCCGGCGAGAACAAGGGTTCCCCTTCCGTCCGCCGATCAGGTTCAAGCAATATTCCTTGGACGTTTCCGGATAGATCGATCTGGATACAGCTCGCCATTGAACAGCCTTGACATGTGCATCCTTGTTTTTGGCAGAGGCCAACCTGCGTTTCCCAACGCTGCCAACCACCTGAAGGGTGCTCGAAGCAGTGTAAGAATCGGAAACACTTTGTGACTAAGTTACTCCGAATGCTACGTTTTTCTATCTTGTCGTCCTAGCGGTCCTGACGGATATTAGCGAGCGATGAGAGGTAGCCACGATGATCAGAATGATTAATGACCCGGCAGAGCTGGCGGGCGAGGACATCACAGGCAAATATATACTGCGAAAGTTGAACTACCACTGGTTCGCCTACGGCAAGGCCGCCATTGTCACCGCGTGCAAGGGGACCATTCTGCACCTCGACCGTGAAGAGACTGTCTATTCGGAACGCTGGGGTCGCCGCGCCTATACCGGCACTGGTAAGCGTTATCCAGGCGGCGTGTGTCCTATCTCGGCAGTCGCCTGCGTCTGTGACACGGCAGACGATGTCAACGCTGTTATCCAGCTGGACGTTGAAGCGCAGGACGAATTCTACCAGCTGATTGCCAAAGCTGAAGCCAGGGTCCATGATCTTGCCGCTTCCTCACAAAATAACTTCTTTCTAGCGGCCGCCGAATAAGTGGCTGATGAGCGCTATCGCGCGGAAAAGAAATAGCGCTGATAGTTAAAGTGCTGAGTTGCTGGTGCGGGGGCAACGGCGTCGAGAACAAAAGGACTTTACGAGAGCAACAATGCCGATTTAGCTGGCCTTTCCAGACGGCCAAGTGGTCGCGGGCCGCGATAGGTCAGCAGCCAATGCTTCCGGCAAAACCAGAGCGTGATCGCCTCGCTCTCCTCGAAGTCGCAGCAGCATTCCGTACAGCGGGTGCGCGTCGCTGGTTGGTCGTAACCCGGAGGACCGCTTTGCCAGCTTTCATTGAAGCGCGTACTGAACGGCGAGACCAGCACAACAATCGCCATAATTTTGCGACTGAACTCACAAGACGCTGAGCCAGTTTTCTCACTTCAGCCTACCCGTGCGTTCGTCGAGAAGGATCGAGCGATGACAGCCGCCTTCTCGTAGATCAGCGCGCACAGAAAGATTTATGCGCCGCCGCGCCCAATGCGACTACAAGGCCGATATTCGGGTATGCACGGAACTACCGATTTCATGACGGATCAAAGGGCGACACCGGTCACCGGGTCGACAATCGGACGCTCTCTCTCGTCCCGCGCACCGGCTGGCGGAACCGCGGGTACTATCGCCTCCTTTTCAGCGGGATCAGGCTTCCCAGGCACCGGCTTGACATCTTTTGGACGGCGCTGTTCCCGAGTGGCGTTCATGTCCTTGGTGCTCATGGCAATCTCCCTTGTACCAAGAACACCGATGGTGGCAACCTGGTTCCAAGAAGGCGCTCCCGCCAGGATCTGACAAATTTCATCTCTCACCACGCAACCATCCGTGGATCGCGCCGTTTCGACATTGAACGACGCGAGGCTTCGGATGGGACTTCTGGCACGAATGTTGACAATAGTCATGGCGCTACTGGGTGGCGTCGTTTTCTCGCAAGGACCTGAATTTGCCCAACAGTACCGCCAGCGCATCGGTGGGGCCCTGGACGAATTGCGGAAAATCGTTGAAGCATTTGATTCCCAGGCCGTCCAAAACGGCCTCGACCGTCAGGAGGCCCTGAGCGTATATGCAGCCTCTCCTGAAGTCTTCCTCCGTAATCAGGGCGACGCGATGCGCCGGATATTCGAGCGTTACGACAGGCTCTCGGCACAGCAGCGGGAATTGGTACTGGAGCCTCCAGTCACTAGACCATTGGTGCTGCTGCGCCGCCCCGACCTGACACTTGCCACGAAAACCTGGAATGACTTCGTGCCAGCGGTTCCAGTCGATCTGGCAGGGCTGATCTGGGGGGCAGCGGGATGCATCTTGGGCTGGGCAACGGCAGCCGGTTGCGGTGCTGCGCGTCGTGGAATCACACGGGCGGCAGGCGTCCGCAGGGCGTGACCTGGCAGAGAATTGTGCCGTATCACGAACATAAGGAGCGCATGCGCGTCCGCATTCGGGCGGCGCCCGCTGTTTCCATATTCGCGATGTTTCGGCCGGCCGGCCATGAGGAAGCATGCGGTGCGCAAACCGATGCCCTTGAGCGACATCAGCACGCCGGCCTTGTTTGAGAGTTCTGCATCCGAGTGGAGGCAGGCTCGTCTACGACCGACTGGCGCTGCTCGAGCAGGAACTGCAGCGTCTGTTCGATCCACGCACGCGTTCTGGAAGTGCTCGGCGATGCCTCATGTTCGTTGCTGGATAATTGTCAACGACCCGATTTCCGGCCACTCGCCAACCAATAAAGCCATCCGAAAGCGTTCGCGGCTAGCAGGACGAACGAAACAGGCAGGAAGACTAAGCCTAAAAGCGAAGCAAAAAAACCGAGCGCGCCCAGTACGCCGACCCATAAGTGTCCGGGCTCGATGCCTGGCAAACACATTTCACTATTCATGGATCGGCAATACCACCACCGTCGCTCCATGCGCGTTAGCCAGTTGAAGCAGGCACTCTCAACAACCATCGGCCATGAAAACTATCCAAGCGTATAATGTCCTCTGCAGCCGCCTTGTCTTACACTCGAAGCGATTCTGAACAGGGAGCGGTCATGATGGTATACCCATACTTTGCCCCCCACGCGTCGCGTCCTCGGCATCCAACACCAGGAAATCCAGTGTGTTGGTCGCGGAGCCGGAAATCGACGTTTTTTCTCCTCTTGTTGCACGTCTCCTTTCTGAGGGGCTGGCGGTTCGGCTGCCTGCCTATGATGCAGCCGCGGGCTGCAAGCCGTACGAGATTGGCAACGCCTGCGCGCCTTCGACGTGGTAGAATAAACAGCTCTCTTACGACCTCGAAAGGGGGGCGGAGATATGGAGAGGCGGCTCACCGCGATACTTTCTGCCGATGTGGTCGGCTATAGTCTCCTCATGGGGGAGGATGAGGGCGGCACATTGGATCGCTTGAAAGCCTGCCGCCGGGAGTTGGTCGATCCCGCCATAAAGGAGTTCCACGGCCGTATCATCAAGCTCATGGGCGATGGTACGCTGGTTGAGTTCGCGAGCGTCGTAGACGCCGTCCGGTGTGCCGCAGTGATCCAGCGGGAAATGGCAGGCCGCGACCAAGGCGTATCCGAGACAAAGCGAATTCAGTTCCGGGTCGGCGTCAATCTCGGCGACATCATTGTCGAAGGAGATGATATCTACGGCGATGGCGTCAACATCGCCGCGCGCCTCCAGGGTATCGCCCCGCCAGGGGGAATCTGCATATCAGGCACTGCGTTCGATCACGCCGCGCACAAGGCCGACGTCGGGTTTTCAGCCCTCGGTGAGCAGCACCTGAAGAACATAGCCGATCCGGTTCGCGTGTATCGCGTCCTGCTCGATCCCTCCGAGGCGGGCAAGATTGTCGCCGCACCCGCCCGCCGGGCCGGACGGCGGGCTATCGTCTTGGCAACGCTCGCAGCGCTGTTGATCGCGATCACCGCGATTGTGGTGGCATGGCAATGGCAATTTGCGCCGCAACGTGCAACGATCGCGGTACTTCCGTTCGCCAACTTGAGCGGCGACCCCCGCCAGGATTATTTCACCGATGGAATCACCGACGATCTGATCACCGATCTTGCCAAGCTTTCGGACCTCGACGTCATCTCCCAGAATTCGGTGTTTGCCTACAAAGGCAAGCCCCGCGTTCTGGCAGACATCAAACGCGATCTCGGTGTCCAGTTTGTCGTTGAGGGCAGCGTGCGGCGGACCGACGGTCAGATCCGCGTCAACGCGCAACTGATCGATGCGGCAAGCGGCGACAATCTGTGGGCCAACCGATTTGCCCGCGGCGGGGCGGACGTGTTTGCCGTGCAGGACGAGATGAGCCGGCAGATCGCCGAAGCGCTCGGCCTGAAACTCACTCCGTCCGAGGCCGAGCGGATTGCCCGGCCGCCGACAGCAAATCTCGAGGCATACGACTACTACCTGCGGGCCGAGCAGGCGACGCGGACCGGCCGCCGTTCCCGGCTGCTCGAGGCGCTGGCGCTCTTCGACAAGGCGCAGGCCCTCGACCCCGGTTTTGCGGCGGCCTTCGCGGCGGACGCGCACGCTACCGCCTATGTCTGGCGGAGCGCCTACGACGACGTTCTACAGAGCGCGCCGGCGCGAAAAAGGGCCTACGACAAGGCAAGTCGCGCGCTGGCGCTCGACCCCGAACTTCCATCACCGTACGCTGTCCTTGCCGTCATGCAGGTCGTGGACCGCCGTTACGAACAGGCAATCATTTCGGCGCAGAAGGCGGTGTCCCTTGGATCCGCCGATGCCGAAGCTTATATGGCGCTCGCATACGTTCAACTGGTCTCCGGTAAGCATGACGGAGCCGCTGCGGCCGTCGAGACGGCGCTCCAGCATGATCCGAACCTCTCCGCCATCGACCGATACACTGCTGGTCTGGTTTTTTATCTGCTGCGCGACTACGCGAAGGCCATCGACAATTTCGAACGCGCCCGAGATGGTTCGCCGGGAAACGGCGAGTTCGTTACCCCTCTTGCCATGGCCTATGTCCGTGGCGGCCGCCTTGATGACGCCCGCGCGGCTGTCGCCGAGGGAATCCGCCTTCAGGCCGGGCGCGATTGCCTGGCAGGCTGGCGGCTCAGCTACGCCCACTTCCGCAAGCAGGATCTTGCGTTTATCCTCGATGGCTTGCGCGAGGCCGGCCTGCCGGAGTGGCCGTTCGGTTTCAAAGGCGACGAGCGTAACCGGCTGAACGGGGACGAAATCGCAAGCACCGTCATAGGCAAACTGCTGCGGGGCAAGACCGAGCCCTCAGGAAGCCAGGCACTCATGCAAATCGGCCTCGATGGCAGCGCGGCATTCCGCTCGTCGACGCAGTTGATGACCGAAACGGTTTCCATCAATGGAGACATGCTCTGCGAGCAAAGCGAGAATGCATTCGGTCAAGCAGATTGCGGTCCGGTCTACAGACGTGCCAACTCGGACGACGAGACCATCTATGCCTATGTGAACTCGACCAAGGTCTTCTATTTCTCGCCCGTGAAATAGAAGACCTGGTCGATCTTTTGTCAGTGATACTGATCCATTTCGAGATCGGCCGCGACCTTCGGCCAATTGTCGTCTGCCTTCGCCACGGCGTCTTCCGCGTGGGCGGCGAACCCCTCCGCATGCTTCTTGTCGTAGATCAGGTAAAGCTTGCCGTCGATGATCTTGAAGGCTTCCGGATCGATGTTGACCGTGACCGACCCATTGATCACCTCGCCCGCGCAGTAGCCGCCATACTGAGGCGCGTATTTGAGAGGCTCACTTATGAACATGTCGCGGTGTTCGGTGTTGGCGAAATGCCACGGCGTCCCCAGCCATTCGTAGGAGAATTTCTCTGATCCCTTCGTCGCCTTGCCTGCGGTGAAGTAGGCGACCGTGTCGTACCCCATGATCGCCACACCGCCGAAGTAGCCCGTGTTCACCGAGTCATCGGCGAAGGCAGGCGACCCACCGACAACCGCTGCCACTACCAAGACGGTCCCCGCCACAGAGCGTCCAATGCCTCGTGCGCGGCTTCTGGTCATTACTTCCATCTGAGCCTCCTGTTCAATCGTGGATTTCCATGCATTTCGCGTAACCCTGGTCGCCGAGGAGGCTGGCCGGAGGGCAGGTCGCGCCGTGCCGCTTGAACAGCCGGACGATGTCTGTGTTGCCCTTCCAGAATGCCCGCGCGATCGGCGTGTAGCCGTGAACCTCCGCGTGACCGACATCAGCGCCCTTGGCGAGCAGAAACTCGGCGAGGGCTGCGTGGTTTTCCTCACCGGCCACCATCAGCGGCGTCACCCCCGCCTTGTTGGCCGCGTCGTCAAGCGTCGCACCGTGGTCGAGCAGCAGCTTGCTGATCGGCAAGCTGCCGGAAAAGGCCGCGGCATGAAGGGGCGTAAAGCCGCCAGAATTGCGAGCCATGACGTCGGCATCTTTGCGGATCAGCAGTTCGGCTATGGCGAGCTTGTCTGCGAGGGCGGCGTTGATGAGAGGCGTCCCCTGGTCTCGTGCCCGACTGTCGACATCGGCACCCGCAGCCAGAGTCCGCTCGACGGCGACGGTGTCTCCCGCTGCAACGGCATCGAACAAGGGATCACCTGCGGCGGCCATTGTCGCCGCAAAAAACAACGCTACCGATGCAAGCAGCCGGCCCATGACTCCACCTTGGATGTTTCTAGTGAAAATAACACAAAATATAAGAGAAGCCTAAAACAACCTCGGCGCGCTAAGGGCGGGTTGTCAAATCAACGTTTCAGAAAGATAGTTCGCCCGAAGGTGTCGGGGCGAGTGGTGTTGTGCTCGTGCTCCATTCCAGCCGGTCACCGCCCGAAAGACAGTTATCGCGAACATGTCTCCCCTGCATAATGCCGAGAAAATGCTCGGCCTCGCGGCGGACGACGTCACTCAGGCGCTTTTAAGGGGAGGTCATGCGGTCTAGTACCGGCATCCCAGCGATGAGGCAGGCGGCGCCCGTCCATGCGAGCTTGCAGAGGAAGTGCAGCGCCTGGTCTACGTCCCATCCGAACTTCTTGCCGCATTTCGCCGCATCGATACGGAAGTGGATCGCCGTCTCGGCGACGCCGAAGACCACCGCCCAATGGAGAAGCTCGGGATTCGAGAGGCCGGCGACGGCGATCGCCACCGCGACAAAGCCGCCATGGATTCCCGCATGGGCCATCAGCACCTGCCGCGACGGCACTCCGGGGATTGGATTCCTACAGTTCTTGCCGTCCGCGATGAACTGCGACTGCAGGGCGAAAGTCGCCCAGATAATGGGCGAACATCATGCGTGCGTAGAGTTCCAAAGCCGTCATCGTATCACTCCCCAGCTCGCGTCGACATGGTCACGAGAACGGCGCTGAAAGAGCGTCCTGTAGCCAGATGAGGCTATCGTGTCTCGTTACCTGCGGACTTAGGTTCTTGGCTGCGAGGACATTGTTCACTAGCCGCTCCGCCTCAGTGAGACCACCCCAGCTCCACAGTCGCAAGGGGGAGGCCTGGGAACGCCTGCAGCCCCTGTCGCGAAATTTCACCTGATCGCTTGAAGACCCAACTCAGAACGGAAATTCGCCATTCCTACTCCGCAGCATACGAAACATCGGAAGCAGGAAGAAATTCCTATAATTGACCTAGATCGGCACTTTAGGAGAGTCTAATCGGCAGTTTTCCGAAAGGCAGGGTTTTTCGAAAAATTGGAATCTGCTCTTCATCAGCTTGCTCCACCTTGACGGAGCAGATTCTTTGCGAAATGCTAAGACGTCAGACCAATTTGAAAAGCTGGTGCTTTAAGAATCAATCGGTGAACCATGAAGGCACATGTCGGCGATACCCCCTTGATCCGGCCGCTTCCCGCCATGGATCGTGCGCGTCAGGTGACCGAGGCGCTGGCTCACTATGTTGAGGCGGCGAAGCTTAAGGCAGGCGACAGGCTGCCTGCCGAACGTGAACTTATGGCAGCCCTTGCTGTGGGTCGTTCGACTATTCGCGAGGCGATCCGGCACTTTCAGGCGCTGGGAGTGATTGAGACGCGCATGGGAAGCGGCACCTACCTGTTGAAACCGGTTTCCAAGGCGACCATCCACATGCCGCTGTCGCTTGACACGGCGCATCTTCGTGACGTCCTTCTGCAGACGCTGGAGGTTCGCCGCGGCATCGAATGCGAAGCAGGCATGGTGGCTGCGCGGCGCAGAACGGCCGGCGACCTCGCCGTCATCGAAGAGAAGCTCGATGAAATGGAGCGCGTGCACCAAGCGAAGGGCACGTCCGGTCCCGAAGACCTCGCCTTTCACATGGCTGTTTATGACGCAACCCATAATCCGCTGTTCGGCCAGCTTCTTGAGCAGATGCGCGAGACCTTCGAGCGCTTTTGGACTCATCCATTCGACCGGGAAGACTTTGCGCGCCGGTCCTTTCCGTTCCACCGCACGCTTTTCAACGCCATCGTTGCCCAGGACGCCGAGGCTGCCCGCGAAGAAACATTGAAAATCCTCGAGGTTGTCGAGGAAGACATCAAGGAAATGTCCAAATGAGCAACGGCTTGGAACCCTTCGAGCTTGCTTCGCTGATCACCGCCCATGACGAGGGCAACTTCGCGGATGCGGTCGTTCCGCCGATTTTTCAGACGTCGCTTTTCACCTTCTCCGACTACGATGACATGATCGCTTCCTATCGCGGCGAGAAGGTGCGGCCGATCTATACGCGTGGGCTTAATCCGACTGTGCGGATGTTCGAGGAGATGCTTGCCAAGCTCGAGGGCGCGGAAGATGCCCTCGGCTTTGCGAGCGGCATGGCGGCGATCTCATCGGCGGTCCTGAGCTTTGTAGAGCCCGGTGACCGGATCGTAGCGGTCAAACACGTCTATCCAGACGCTTTCCGCCTGTTTGGCACGATCCTGAAGCGGATGAGGATCGAGGTCAGCTATGTCGACGGGCGCGACGAGGAGGCAGTCGCCAAGGCGCTGCCCGGTGCGAGGCTCTTCTACATGGAAAGCCCGACGAGCTGGGTCATGGAGGCCCATGACGTTGGCTCGCTTGTGGCACTCGCCAAGCGGCATGACGCCGTTACCATGATCGACAACAGCTGGGCGAGCCCCTTCTTCCAACGGCCGCTGACATCAGGGGTCGATCTCGTTATCCATTCGGCTTCAAAATATCTCGGCGGCCACAGCGACGTCGTCGCCGGCGTTATTGCCGGTTCCAAGGAGATGATCGCGCGCATCAAGGCCGAGGCCTATCCCTATCTCGGCGCCAAGCTTTCGCCCTTCGACGCCTGGCTTCTCATCCGCGGTCTGCGGACGCTGCCGCTTCGCATGAAGGCCCACGAGGCTGCGGCGATGACCATCGCCCAGCGCCTGCAGAAATTCGATGTCGTCGAGCAGGTCTGTCATCCGGGACTTTCCAATCGTCTGCCCACTGGCCTCAACGGCACATCAGGGCTCTTTTCGTTCATTTTCCGCGAAGGTGTCGATATCCGCGCCTTTGCCGACCACCTCAAGCTTTTCAAACTGGGTGTAAGCTGGGGTGGGCATGAAAGCCTGATCGTACCGGGCGAGGTTGTGCTCCAGCAGAAAGCGCAGCCGAATTCCGCGCATGCCTTTGGCATTCATCCGCGGTCCGTACGCCTCCATGTCGGCCTTGAAGGAACCGAGGCACTGTGGAGGGATATCGAAGAGGCGATAGCCGCCGCTTCATAACCCGTCAACTGAAAGAACACCGAAAAGGGGGAATGAGCATGAAGAGACTGATAACTGCAACGCTCTTCGCAGCGATGATGGCAGGCACGGCTTTTGCCGATACGACGCTGAAACTCGTTGAAGTCATCACCAGCCCGGAGCGCACCGAGACCCTCAAATCGATCGTCGGTAAGTTCGAGGCCGAAAACCCGGGCACCAAGGTCGAGATCATTTCGCTACCGTGGAACGAAGCCTTCCAGAAGTTCGCGACAATGGTGTCGGCGGGCGATACGCCGGACGTGATGGAAATGCCGGACACCTGGCTTTCGCTCTACGGCAACAACGGCATGCTTGAAAGCCTTGAACCCTATCTGGAAAAGTGGGAGCACACCAAGGAGCTGACGCCGCGCGCGCTTGAACTCGGGCGCGATGTCAAGGATACGGCCTATATGCTGCCTTACGGCTTCTATCTACGTGCCATGTTCTACAATAAGAAGTTGCTACAGGAAGCAGGCGTTGCCGAACCGCCGAAGACGATGGACGAATTTTCCAAGGCCTCCGAAGCGGTCTCCAAGATCTCCGGAAAATATGGCTACTGCATGCGCGGCGGCCCGGGCGGCTTGAATGGCTGGATGATCTTTGCAGCCTCCATGGCAGGCGACAACAAGTACTTTAACGAAGACGGCACTTCAACGATGAACAGCCCCGGCTGGACAAAGGGCATCGAGTGGATGGTCGACCTCTACAAGAAGGGCTATGCGCCGAAGGACAGTGTGAACTGGGGCTTTAATGAGGTCGTTGCCGGCTTTTATTCCGGCACCTGCGCCTTTCTCGACCAGGATCCGGATGCTTTGATTGCCATTGCCGAGCGCATGAAGAAGGAAGACTTCGGCGTCATCCCGCTGCCCAAGGGGCCGGACGGCAAATCCTTCCCAACGATCGGCTATGCGGGATGGTCGATGTTCACGACGAGCCAGAACAAGGACCTTTCCTGGAAGCTGATTGCAACGCTTGAAGGCCCGGAAGGCAACATCGAGTGGAACAAGAAGATCGGCGCTCTGCCGGCCTATACTGCGGCCGAGAAGGATCCCTTCTATGCAGGCGACCAGTTCAGGGGCTGGTTCGAGGAACTGGCTGACCCCAACACGGTTCCGACCGTCATGCCGACCTACCTCGAAGAATTCGCCTTCTTCAAGGATTCGCTGGCGATCAAGACCTCGCAGCAGGCACTTCTTGGCGACATTACGCCGAAGGAACTGGCCGATCAGTGGGCCGACTACTTGACCAAGGCGCAGCAGAAGTTCCTGGCCAAAAAATAGGAGCCAGGGCGGCGGAGCGATCCGCCGCCGAACCTTCCCGACGAGACAGACGGCGCCATCAGGCCCGCGAACCGGAATTTGGCCGATGACTATGATCGCCGACACGTTGAACAGGCGCCACGATCGCAGGCCGTGGCTGAAGCGTCTTGCAGATGCCTCGGAGCCCTATCTCTACAGCGCACCGTCGCTGATCCTCATCATCGCGGTTATGTTGGCGCCGCTGACAGTGGGCATTTCCTACGCCTTTCGCGATATCCAGCTTCTGAACCCATTTTCCGGCGGTTTCATCGGGCTTGAGCACTTCCGAGCCCTTTCGAAAGATGCGGCCTTTTACGGCGCGCTTCGCAATACGCTGTGGTGGACCGGCGCTTCGGTGATCTTGCAGTTCATCTTCGGTCTCATCCTGGCGCTTTTGCTCGATAAGCCGTTCTGGGGCAGGGGCATCGTGCAGGCACTCGTCTTTCTGCCCTGGGCGGTTCCGTCCTTCCTTGCGGGCCTCAATTGGGCCTGGCTTTTCAATCCGGTGATCGGGCCCATTCCGCACTGGCTCTTCGGCCTCGGGCTGACCGGCGCCCCTGGCAACATTCTTTCTGATCCGCAATTTGCGATGTGGGGACCGATCATCGCCAATGTCTGGTGGGGCATCCCGTTCTTCGCGATCACGCTGCTCGCAGCGCTTCAGGCAATTCCTCGCGATCTTTACGAAGCCGCATCGATCGATGGCGCTGGCTGGCTCCAGCGCTTCCGTTCGATCACGCTTCCCTTCCTTGCGCCGACGATTGCCATCACGGTCTTGCTCCGCACCGTCTGGGTATCGAACTTTGCTGATCTCATTGTCGTCATGACTGGCGGCGGGCCGGCGGACCGGACGCAGATCGTCGCCAGCTATATCTTCACCCAGGCGTTCAGGCGGCTCGATTTCGGTTATGCCTCGGCGATCGCACTGGTTCTGCTCGCACTGCTGCTTGCCTATTCCATGCTGATCATCCTGCTGCGGCAGACCCTGCTGAAGGATTGAATTGATGAGACGATCCACAATTGCGACCATCGCTCATCGACTGGCAATCCTCTGCTATATCGGTTTCGCGCTCTTTCCGCTTTTCTGGCTGCTGAAGGTCTCGGTCACCCCGAACGACCTGCTTTATAGCGAGGGCGTGCGCATGTGGCCGTCGCGTTCGACATGGGAACATTATTCCTTTGTGCTTCAGCACAGTGCCTTTCCAACCTTCTTCAAGAACAGCCTTATCGTGTCGGCCTCGACGGCGGTGGCGGTGACGATCTGCGCGTCGCTTTCCGGTTATGCGCTGTCGCGCTTCAATTTCCGCGCAAAATACTGGATCGTTGCGCTGATGCTTTTGACGCAGATGTTCCCGCTGGTCATGCTCGTCGCACCGATCTTCAAGATACTCTCGCCGTTGCACTTGACGAACAGTCTGACGGGCCTCGTCGTCGTCTATACCGCCTTCAACGTGCCCTTCGCGACCTTCCTGATGCAGTCTTTTTTCGATGGCATCCCGAAGGATCTCGAGGAGGCTGCGATGATCGATGGAGCGACGCAGTTCACGGCCTTCCGGCAGATCATCTTGCCGCTGACGTTGCCGGGGATTGCGGCAACCCTCGGCTTCGTCTTCACCGCGGCCTGGAGCGAACTGCTGTTTGCGCTGATGCTTATCAACGGCAATGACGCGGCAACCTTTCCGGTCGGCCTCCTTACATTCGTCTCGAAATTCTCCGTAGATTTCGGGCAGATGATGGCGGCGGGTGTCATGGCACTCATTCCAGCCGGCCTCTTCTTCCTGCTCATTCAGCGTTATCTCGTCCAAGGCCTGACGGCCGGCGCGGTCAAGGGTTAGTCACATGGCATCGATCGATATCCAGAACATCAAGAAGGCCTACGGCCACGTCCAGGTGCTGCATGACATTGATCTCAAGATCAAGGATGGCGAATTCGTCGTCCTGGTAGGCCCGTCGGGCTGCGGCAAGTCGACCCTGCTGCGCATGATCGCGGGCCTCGAAGATGTCACTGGCGGCGAAATCCGCATTGCCGGGAACCGGGTCAATGAGTTGCATCCGAAAGACCGGGACATCGCAATGGTGTTCCAGTCCTACGCGCTTTATCCCCATATGAACGTCGCCGGCAACATGAGTTACAGCCTAAGGCTCAGGAAGACGGCGAAGGAAAAGATTGCGAGCGCGGTTGCAAATGCCGCCTCCAAGCTCGGCCTCGATCCGCTGCTTGAACGGCGGCCAAAGGCACTTTCGGGCGGGCAGCGGCAGCGTGTCGCCATGGGTCGGGCCATCGTTCGCCAGCCCAAGGCCTTCCTTTTCGACGAACCGCTCTCGAACCTCGACGCACGTCTTCGCGAACAGATGCGTGCTGAGATCAAGAAACTGCATGGCGACCTGAAGGCGACCTCGATCTATGTGACGCATGACCAGATCGAGGCAATGACGCTCGCCGACCGGATCGTCGCCATGCATGGCGGCGTGGTGCAGCAAGTCGGCAGCCCCCTCGAACTTTACGATCGGCCCGCCAATCTTTTCGTCGCGGGCTTCATCGGTTCTCCCGGCATGAATTTCCTGGAAGCGACATGCGAGGCGGGCGGGGTCAGGCTGAAGGACGGGACGCTTGTTCCGCTGTCGGCGCCGCTTGCGCTTTCGAGCGGCGCGAAAGTCACGCTCGGCATCCGCCCGGAGCATGTGGTCATGTCGGACCAAGGCGGAATGCGTGCCGAGGTCGAGCTCGTCGAACCGACCGGCTTCGGCATCATCCTGCATCTGTCGCTGCATGGCCTGCCTTTCAAGGTCTTCACGCTGGATCGCGAAGCGCTGACGGCCGGGCCCGAAGTTAGCGTATCCTTTCCGGCGCAGCATCTGCATCTATTCGACGGCGAGGGAAATAGGGCTGGCTGACGTATTTTTTCCGCCTCGACCGACTGACGACAATCGCCGTGGCGGCCCACGAATACCTCAGGTAGGTTATCGGATCACCGGCCCGTTCGCCTTCTTCCAGGCATCGATGCCGCCTTCGATGTGGCAGGCGCTGGCCAAGCCGGCATCCTGCGCGGCCTGGACGGCCATTGCTGATCGCTCGCCGAAAGCGCAGTAGAACACGATGCGCTTGCCGGTCGCCTCTGCCAGTTCATGCAACATGCCGCCGGTGCTGATGTTCTCCTGCAAGTCCGGATAGGGCGCATGAAGGGAGCCGGGAATTGTTCCATGTTTTTCCCGTTCTCCCTTCTCACGCAGATCGACGATTGCAATGTCGGGACGCCCGCTCAGCGCCAAGACCTCTGCCGCCGAGACGGCCCAGCCCTTGCGTGCAATCTCGTCCTGATGCAGGCCGATATGGATATTTGCAGGCACGGCCACATCCATCATCTTCGGATTTGGAAGCTTCAGGTTATTCATGAGATCGGCGTACTCGTCGGCTGATCTGACCTTCAGGCGTGGATTGAAGCGCTTTTCCTCGCCGATGGTAGAAACGGTGTCGCCCTTATAATCGTGCGCCGGATAGACCAGGGTCTCGTCAGGCAGTTTGAGGAGCTTGTTGAAGATGGAGTCATATTGCTGGAGCGGATTGCCGTTCTGGAAATCGGTACGCCCGGTGCCGCGGATGAGCAGCGTGTCGCCCGTAAAAACGCGGCCATTCATGAGGAATGAATAGGAATCGTCCGTATGGCCCGGTGTGTAGAGGACGTCGAGGCTCAGTCCCTCAATCGCCACACGGTCGCCTTCCGTGACGCGCATGGAGACGACATCGGCAAGCGTCTGCTCGCCCATCACTGTTACGCAATGGGTCCGGTCGCGCAGCGCACCGAGCCCGGTAATGTGGTCAGCGTGCAGATGAGTATCCACGGCCTTGACCAGCTTGAGGTCGAGCTCCTCGACCAGCTTGAGATAGCGGTCGACCTTTTCGAGCACTGGATCGATGATGAGCGCCTCGCCTCCCTTTCGGCTGGCGACGAGATAGGTGTAGGTGCCGGAGACACTGTCGAAGAGCTGGCGGAAGATCATCGGCACCTCCCTTTTGCAGATTGCTCCACCGGATGTCGCACCGCACCTATGCCTCTGGCTGCGGGACGATCCGGATGTAGGGCTTTGGTGCGGTCCATCCGTTCGGATAGATCGTCCTGGCCTCGTCGTCGCTCACCGAGCCGGCGATGATGACATCCTCACCCTGTTTCCAATTCGCCGGCGTGGCAACCTTGTGCTTGGCGGTTAGCTGGAGCGAGTCGATCACCCGCAGCACTTCATCGAAATTGCGGCCGGTCGTCATCGGATAGACAAGGATCAGCTTGATCTTTTTGTCGGGGCCAATGACGAAGACGTTGCGCACGGTCTGGTTGTCGGCCGGCGTTCGCTTTGTCGGATCGCCGGAGACTGCTGCGGGGAGCATGCCATAAAGCTTCGATACGTTGTAGTCGGTATCGGCAATCATCGGGAAATTCGGTGCAGCGCCCTGCGTTTCCTGGATGTCGCTTGCCCAACCGGCATGGCGATCGACAGGATCGACCGATAGGCCGATGATCTTTACGCCACGCTTGTCGAATTCGGGTTTGATCCTGGCCATGTAGCCCAGTTCAGTGGTGCAAACGGGCGTGAAATCCTTGGGATGCGAAAACAGGACAGCCCAGGAATTGCCGATCCAGTCGTGAAACCCAATCTTGCCTTCAGTCGTTTCTGCCTGGAAATCCGGTGCGGTATCGTTGATCGCGAGAGACATGAACCCCTCCATCTGACACATGGTTGCCGAAACGTTTCGCCGCGTATGGTTGATCTATATTCTGCTAAATTAGGAAATGCGCAATATTTAAGTGCGGCGGCTCTTGTAGAAGCCGCCGGCAATGTATTGGAGAGGGGCAGGGCAATACAGTTGAACTTTCGGGTTTTGGCCATTCTACCCCTTTTGGAGTGGGCAAGGATCGTCAGGCGTTCCTGAACAGCTTCCAGCGTTTGGGGCGGAAGGCGATGCGGTTGCGGTCAAGGCTGTCAGCTTGCTCGGGCGGCAATTCGAGCTCGATCGACGGGTGATCCTTGCCGATGTTGACCTCGATGTGACGCGTGCCGGCAACGCGGCGGCTGGAGACGAGCAGACCGGCGATGCATCCACCGCAGCCGTCGCGCAGTTCGATGTCGTGCGGTCGGAAATAGAGCTGCGCGCTGCCGTCCCTCTCATTGTCCGCCTTCAAGCCAAGGGGACGGTCTTCGAACCAAAGTTCGCCCCCGGCAACACGCACATCCAGACAATTCGACTGACCCACGAAACCGAAGACGAAGGGCGAATTCGGATTGTCGTAGACCTGGTCCGGTGTGCCGACCTGCTCGATCGCGCCTTGGCTCATGACGACGACGCGGTCGGCAAGTTCCATGGCTTCGTCCTGGTCGTGCGTGACAAAAACCGTGGTGTGACCGGTGCGGTCATGAATCTCACGGAGCCATTTGCGCAGGTCCTTTCGCACTTGGGCGTCGAGCGCGCCAAAAGGCTCGTCGAGAAGCAGTACGTTCGGCTCTACCGCAAGAGCGCGCGCGAGCGCGACGCGCTGGCGCTGGCCGCCCGAGAGCTGGGCCGGATAGCGCTTTTCCAGACCGGAAAGCTGCACGAGATCCAGCAGTTCCAGCGCGCGGCTGCGGATCTCGGACTTTGTGGGACGGCGCGCTGCATCGCGCACCTTCAGCCCGAAGGCGATATTGTCGAGCACCGTCATGTAGCGGAAAAGAGCATAGTGCTGAAACACGAAGCCGATATTGCGCTGTTGCACGGTCTTTTTCGAAGCATCTTCATCGCCGAAGTAGATCAGACCTTCGGTCGGGCTTTCGAGGCCGGCAATCAAGCGCAACAGCGTCGTCTTGCCGGAGCCGGATGGACCGAGCAACGCGATCAGCTCTCCTGAACGGATATCGAGCGAGATGTCATGGAGCGCCGGGAAGCGGTCGAATTCCTTGCGCAAGTTTTGAACGCGTACTTCCATTCTAATTCCTTCAGTGCCGCCGGCTGGCAGCGATTTCTTCGCTGTATCGCATTTCGAGCAGCGTCTTCAAAACAAGGGTCACAAGCGCAAGCAAGGCAAGCAATGTTGCAACGGCAAAAGCGCCGGTGAAATTATACTCGTTGTAGAGAATTTCCACCTGCAACGGCATGGTGTTCGTCTGGCCGCGGATGTGACCGGAGACGACCGAGACGGCGCCGAACTCGCCCATGGCGCGGGCGTTACAAAGAAGCACGCCATAAAGCAGGCCCCATTTGATGTTGGGAAGCGTCACATGCCAGAAGGTCTGCCAGCCGCTGGCACCCAGTGACAGGGCCGCTTCTTCATCCGCCGTTCCCTGTTCCTGCATCAACGGGATCAGTTCGCGCGCGACGAAGGGAAAGGTGACGAACATTGTGGCAAGGATCAGTCCGGGCGCTGCGAAGAGGATCTTGATGTCGTGCGCGTCGAGCCATTTTCCGAGATAGGTATTGGCACCGAAAAGCAGCACGAATACGAGGCCGGAAATAACCGGCGAGACGGAGAAGGGCAGGTCAATCAGGGTCGTCAGGATGGCCTTGCCCTTGAATTCGAACTTGGCGATCGCCCATGCGGCCGCGACGCCGAAAAATAGGTTCAACGGCACGCTGATGCCGGCGACGATAAGCGTCAGGCTTATCGCCGAGAAAGTCTCGGCGTCCTGCAGCGCCTCGAAGAAAGCACTCCCTCCCTTGCGGAAGGCCTCGACGAAGACAGCCGCAAGCGGCAAAAGCAGAATAAGGAGCAGGAAGATCAGCGACAGGATGATGAGCGTCCAGCGGGCGAACCTCGTCTCGGTGACGACCGATCGGACCTTGGTTGGGCGAGTGATCGTGTCAGATGCCATTCCCGTACCTCCGCCTGCTCCAGCTCTGGATGAGATTGATCACGAGCAGCATGATGAACGAGATGATCAGCATGACTGCCGCAATGCCTGTCGCGGCCGCGTAGTTGTATTCTTCCAGCTTGATGACGATCAAAAGCGGCGCAATCTCTGACTTGAACGGCAAGTTGCCGGCGATGAAGATGACCGAACCGTATTCGCCGACCCCGCGTGCAAAGGCCAATGCAAAGCCTGTCAACACGGCAGGCGCGAGGGCTGGAAGAAGGACACGGAAGATCGTCTGGAAGCGATTGGCACCAAGTGTTGCTGCAGCTTCTTCCACCTCCTTGTCGATCTCTTCCATCACCGGCTGCACGGTACGCACGACGAAAGGCAGGCCGACAAAGACGAGGGCAACGACGATGCCGACCGGTGTGAAGGCGATCCTGATGCCAAGCGGCGTCAGGAACTGGCCGATCCAGCCGTTCGGTGCATAGAGTGTCGTCAGGGCGATGCCGGCAACCGCGGTCGGCAGTGCAAAAGGCAGATCGACCATGGCATCGATCACCCGCTTGCCGGGAAAACGGTACCGCACCAACACCCACGCAAGGACGACGCCGAAGACGGCGTTGACACAGGCCGCGGCAAAAGCCGCGCCGAAGCTGATGCGAAGCGCGCTCAGCGTGCGCGGATCGAGTGCAATTGACGAGAACTTGTCCCAGCCAAGCTCGCTCGAACGCCAGGCAAGGCCCGAGAGGGGGATGAGGATCAAAAGGGTGAGCCAGGTCAAGGTAAGGCCGAGCGCCATTCCAAATCCTGGAATGACGCTCGGCCGTTTGAACCGCCACCGCGTGGGGCTATGTGCTTTCATGCGAGGTATTATTGGGCCGGCTTGTAGATTTGGTCAAATACGCCGCCATCACCGAAGAATTTCGGCTGTGCTTCCTTCCAGCCGCCGAAGTCGTCGATGGTGGCGAGCTTCAGGTTCTGGAAGCGGTCAATGTCCGCCTTGTCGGCGACCTCCGGCTTGCTCGGGCGGTAGAAGTGCTTTGCAGCGATCTTCTGGCCTTCGTCGGAGTAGAGATAGTTGAGATAGGCTTCGGCAACCTTGCGCGTGCCCTTCTTATCGACATTGCCGTCGACGACCGCAATCGGCGGATCGGCGCGGATGGACAAGGTCGGCGTGACGATCTCGAACTGGTCCGGCCCGAGCTCCTCCAAGGAGAGATAGGCTTCGTTTTCCCAGGCAAGCAGAACATCGCCCAGGCCGCGCTGGACGAAGGTCGTCGTTGCGCCGCGAGCCCCGGTATCGAGAACTGGAACGTGCTGCAGGAGCTTCGTCACGAAATCCTGCGCTTTGGTGTCGTCACCGCCGTTTGCCTGCTTGGCCCATGCCCAGGCGGCGAGGAAATTCCAGCGCGCGCCGCCCGAAGTCTTCGGGTTCGGCGTAATGACCTGAACGTCATCCTTGATCAGGTCGCCCCAATCCTTGATACCCTTCGGATTGCCCTTGCGGACCAGGAAAACGATGGTGGAGGTATAGGGCGCCGAATTATTCGGGAATCTGGATTTCCAGTCGGCTGGGATCTTGCCGGTCTTGCTGGCGATCGCATCGATATCGCCTTCGAGTGCGAGGGTCACGACATCGGCCTCAAGACCATCGATGACGGACCGCGCCTGGGCGCCCGAGCCGCCGTGCGAGGTCTGGATCGTGACCGTCTCGCCGGTGTCCTTCTCCCATTTTGCGGCAAAGGCGGCGTTGAAATCCTTATACAATTCACGCGTTGGATCGTAAGACACGTTGAGAAGCGTCTGATCGGCTAAAGCCGGGGCAGTGGCGCCGATTGCGACGCTGCCTGCAAAGACAGCGGCCGCGAGGAGCCGGGTGATCCGTATTGACGGCATGGGGAACCTCCTTCGTTCTACTTAAACTCTATCAACTTGGTCGTATAACGAAACGAAAGTTCTTCCGGTTCCTGATGTGCTTTTAGAAACCCATCCCATTCCGCTGGCGAAAACGAAACGGACGTCCCGACCGTCACCGATCGTGTGCCGGAACAGAAAAGCACAGCCGCGCTCGCCATGACACCGGTGAAAACATCGCGATCCGTACAATCGATGACAGGCCCACGCCGTATGCAAAACGATTTCTAAATCGAAACATGGACGTCAGAAGCAAGGCTCTGACGCATTGTCACGGTCGCGAATCTTCAATGAAACTCGAATAGAATTCATCGACGTTTTTCGCCTCGCGCATCGACACGACGACGCCGTCCGATTGCAGGCGCCGAGCGATGGCGGCAAGCACATTGAGATATTCGCCCCTGTTGCTTTCTGCGAAAAGCAGCATGAAGGCGATATCCGTCGGCAGATCGTCGATCGCCTGAAAATCCAGCGGCTGGGCGAAACGCACCAGAAGCCCACGCGGGCTTGTCATGCCGGCGATCGCCGCATGCGGTACGGCAATGCCGTTGCCGATGCCGGTCGAGCCGAGATTTTCACGCCTTTCCAGTGCCTGGACAATCGTCTTTTCCTCCACGCCGAAGGCCTTGCCGGCCTTTTCCGCGAGGCTCTGCAGCGCCCGCCACTTCGTCGACACGGAAACGCCGATGAAGGTATGCTCCGGCCGGAAAATATCTGCGAGCTTCATGTCGTTCTCGTTGTCTTGCTGGCACGGTGATTGGGGAAGTTCAATCCCGCTCCCTGAGGCGATAGCCGACCCCGGTTTCCGTGGTGATATATTGCGGCTGGTCCGGAATCTGCTCCACCTTTTGCCGCAGTTGACGGACGTAAACGCGCAGATACTGAACGTCGGCGGCCGGTCCCCAAACCTGTTTCAGGAGGAACTGATGGGTCAGCACCTTGCCGGCATGCTGGGCAAGGACGCGCAGGATATCGTATTCCTTCGGCGACAGCTTGATTTCTCTGTCGTCCACCTTGACGATCCGCTTGACGAGATCGATCGAAAGACCGCCTGTCTGGAAGATTGCCTTTTCTCCCTGCTGCTGCAGCCGGTGGCGGAGCGCCACGCGAATGCGGGCCCCGAGCTCGTTGATTCCGAAGGGTTTCGTCACGTAGTCGTCGGCGCCGGTTTCAAGCGCCTTGACGATGCCTGTCTCGTCGGTGCGGCTGGAGAGGATGACGACAGGCATGGAAAGGCCATCCTCGCGCCATTCGCGCAGCAGGTCGTGACCTGGCTTGTCGGGAAGACCCAAGTCCAAAACCACGAGGTCCGGCTCACCATCTTTTACCGCTTGGCGGGCGCTGGCGGCATTCGGTGCCTCTTGAACCTCGTAGCCCTGCGCGCTGAGCCCGACGCGAAGCAGCTTGCGGATCGGCGGCTCGTCGTCGACGACGAGGATCTTCACGGCGGAATTGGTCATTTGAGCTCATCCAGCTTTGGAATGTCATCGGCTTCAGGCAAACGGATGGTAAAGACGGCGCCGCAGCGATCCTTGCGGTTTCCGGCATCGATGGTTCCGCCCATCGCTTCGATGAAGCCGCGGCAAATGGAAAGGCCGAGGCCCGTTCCGGCGCGCACCTGATCTCTCTTGCGGACGCGGTAAAAAGTGTCGAAAACGCGTGTCAGGTCAGGTGGGGGAATGCCCGGTCCTTCATCGGCAATCTGAATGACGACATTGCCAGCGTCGACAAAGCCCTCGATGCGGATTGCCGAGCCCTCGGGCGCATATTTAGCGGCATTGTCGAGCAGGTTGAAGAGCGCCTGTTCGAAAAGCACCGGATCGACACGCACCATCGGCAGGTCGGCCGGCATGATCATCTGGGCCTCGTGACCCTCAAGAATCTTGGCGGCCCGCCTGAGCGCGCTGCCGGCGATGTCGCCGGGATAGTGAAGGCCGTCGTTCGGTTCCATGGCTCCGGATTCGATCTTCGTCATGTCGAGCAGGTTGGCGATGAACCGGTTCAAGCGTTCGGATTCATCGATGATCGTCGCCAGAAGGTCGTTTCGGTCTTCCACCGGCATGGAGCCGAAATAGTCGCGCAGCGTGCCGGCGGCACCGAGGATTGCAGCGAGCGGGGTCTTCAAATCGTGCGAGATCGATGTCAGCAGGGCGGAGCGCAGGCGATCGGCTTCGGCGGCAAGCTTGGCGCGATCGACATCGGCGACAAGCTGTATGCGCTCGATGGCAAGTGCTGCCTGATCGGCAAGCGCATCCAGGAGCCGTTGCTGTTCGGGTGTAAAGAGCGGGCCGTCGCGGCGATCGCTGTCGAGACCGATGACGCCGACGGCGGTGCGCCCGGTTCTAAGCGGCACATAGAGGCGCTTCGCACCGGGCAGGGTGTCCGCACCGCGCCCGGCGGCGTGATTGTGTTCCCAGGCCCAGCGTGCCGCGGCGATATCGGCATCGTCGAGCGTATCGTCGGGCGGATATCCAGCCTTGACGGCGATCGTACCCCCTTCGGGCAGGAGCAGGACGACCCGCACCTTAAGCATCGAGGCGATCTGAAAGGCCGTTGCCCAGAGTACATCGTCGAGCGTGCCGGTGCTCGCAAGCTTGCGGGAAAAAAGATAAAGGTCCTCGGTGGTGCGCGCACGCTGGCGGGCGGCCGCTGCCTGGCGCTGAACGGTCGCTGTGAGATTGCTCGCAATCACGGCAACGCCGATGAAGAAGAAAAAGGCGACCACGCTTTCGGGGTCCCTGATCGTCAGGGTGAAACGCGGCGGCAGGAAGAAGAAGTTGAAGGCAAGTGCGCCCAGAATGCAGCTGTACAGCGCCGGCCGCAATCCGTGGAGGACGGCGGAGGTGAGCACGGCCATCAGGAAGACGAGAGCAAGGTTGCGCACGTCCAGAACCTGATCGAGCACCGTGCTGAAGGCGAGTGCTGCCGCAACGTAGATCGTTGCAAGCACATAGGCCTTGATGTTGAAGGCCGGCAATGCGGGTGCCGGCTTGACGCCGCGGCCTGCATTGCCGCCCTTCTCGTTGCCGGAGATGACGTGAACGCTGATACCACCGGCGCGCCGGATCAGCTCGTCGACCGGCGAGTGCTGAAACCATTGGCGCCATGGTGCCTTCACCGGTGATCCAACCACGATATGTGTTACGTTGTTGGCGCTTGCGTGGCGAAGCAATTCCTCGGCAACCCCGGCGCCGGGAAGGGTCAGAGCCTCGCCGCCGAGCCGCTCGGCAAGGCGCAGCGTCGCAGCGATCGTATCGCGCTGTTCTTCTGTCAGACTGACCGACTGATTGGTTTCGATATAGACCGCTGACCATGGCGCGCGCAGCCGCGAAGCCATGCGCGTAGCATAACGCACCAGCGAGGCTGAGCGCGGATGCTGATCGATCGAAACCAGCACACGCTCGCCGGCAGCCCAGGGACCGGAGATGGCGTGCGCCTGCATATGGCTGACAAGCTGGTCATCGACGCGCTGTGCGGTCTTGCGCAGCGCGAGCTCCCGGAGCGCCGTCAGATTTCCGGGCGTGAAATAGTTGCTCAGCGCGCGTTCGGCCGTTTTCGGCACATAGACCTTGCCGTCGTGCAGGCGTTTGATCAGGTCGTCGGGCGTCAAATCGATGATCTCGATATCGTCGGCCAAGTCGATCACCGAGTCCGGTACGGTCTCGCGAACGCGGATACGGGTGATCTGCGAAACGACGTCGTTTAGGCTCTCCACGTGCTGGATATTCAGCGTCGTATAGACATCGATGCCGCGGTCCAGCAGCTCCTTGACATCGAGATAACGTTTCGGGTGACGGCTGCCTTCGGCGTTCGTGTGGGCGAGTTCATCGACGAGGACGAGATCCGGCTTGCGGGCGAGGATGGCGTCGAGATCCATCTCCTCCAGGGTGTGCCCCTTATACTGGACCTTCGCCCGAGGAATGGTACTGAAGCCGTCGAGCAGCGCCTGCGTTTCCTTGCGGCCATGCGTCTCAACCACCCCGACGACAACGTCAACGCCGTCCGCAAGTTTTGCCCGTCCGGAAACCAGCATTTCATAAGTCTTGCCGACGCCAGGGGCGGCGCCGAGAAATATCTTCAACCGGCCGCGCGTCTCGGCGCGCGCTTTTACTAGAAGCGCGTCCGGCGAGGGCCTGGCGGCCTGATCGCTTCTATCGTCCGGCATTCACGTAATCTTTCTTTGTCCGCGGGCCCTGGAGTGCCTATGATCGTCCGGGCCTTTCAACCTTTACTGAGTCATAGAAGCATCGAGAGACTGGTTCAATGCCAGCACATTGACCGTGGGTTCGCCGAGGATACCGAGTTCAGGGTGCTGTATGGCGCCGTCGACCAGAGCCTTTACCGCGGCCTCGTCCAGGTTTCGGGCCTTGGCGACGCGCGGTACCTGGAAGTAGGCGGCGTCCGGCGAGATATGCGGGTCAAGCCCGCTTCCGGAGGCGGTCACGAGATCGATCGGAACCTCTGCGCCAGGGTTGATGGCCTTGGCCGCTTCGTAGTCGGCCTTCACGCGGTCGATCAGCTTTTGGCTGGTCGGGCCGAGGTTTGAACCGCTGGAGCTTGCGGCATTGTAGCCGTCACCTGCCGCCGAAGGACGGCCGTGGAAATACTTGTCGCTGGTAAAGGCCTGGCCGATCAGCGCCGAGCCGATCACCTGGCCGTCCTTCGCGATCAGGCTGCCGTTTGCCTGTGCGGGGAAGAGCGCCTGGGCGGCGCCGGTCATGGCAAGCGGATAGACAAGGCCGGTGATGGCCGTAGTGGCAACGATCATGACGATTGCCGGACGAAGTTGTTTCAACATTGCTCGTACTCCTTATGCGAGGCCGGCAGCGGTGATCAGCATGTCGATCGCCTTGATGCCGATGAATGGGACGACGATGCCGCCAAGACCATAGATCAAAAGGTTGCGGGAAAGCAGGGCGCCGGCACCAATCGGACGGTAGCGCACGCCTTTGAGCGACAAGGGGACCAACGCGATGATGATCAGCGCGTTGAAGATGATTGCCGAAAGAATGGCGCTTTGCGGCGTTGACAGACCCATGACGTTGAGAGCAGAGAGCTGCGGATAGAAGGTGAGGAACATCGCCGGGATGATGGCGAAGTACTTGGCGATATCGTTGGCGATCGAAAAGGTCGTCAGCGCGCCGCGGGTCATCAGCAGCTGCTTGCCGATTTCGACGATCTCGATGAGCTTCGTCGGATCGCTGTCGAGGTCGACCATGTTGCCCGCCTCACGGGCGGCGACCGTGCCGGTGTTCATCGCGACACCGACATCGGCCTGGGCAAGGGCTGGTGCGTCGTTGGTGCCATCGCCGCACATGGCGACGAGCTTGCCTTTCGCCTGCTCCTCGCGGATCAGTGTCAGCTTGTTCTCCGGCGTTGCCTGAGCCAGGAAATCGTCGACACCGGCTTCTGCGGCGATCGCAGCCGCAGTCATCGGATTGTCGCCGGTGATCATCACGGTGCGGATACCCATACGACGCAATTCTGCGAAGCGCTCGCGGATGCCACCCTTGACGATATCCTTGAGCTGGATGACGCCAAGCAGACGGCCGTCACGGGCAACGGCAAGAGGCGTGCCGCCGGCCTTGGCAATTTGGTCGGCAATTGTCTGCAGTTCCCTGATTATGTTGCTGTTGGTTCGCAGGGCGACGGCGGCGTTGCCCGAAACCGACGTGGAACCGGAGCTGACATAGGCGAGCACGGCATCGACAGCGCCCTTGCGGATCGACGAGCCCTCGACATCGACCCCGCTCATGCGGGTCTGGGCGGTGAAGGGTACGAAATGCGCCTTCAGGCCTGCCATCTCACGGCCGCGAATTGCGTATTTCTCCTTGGCAAGCACGACGATGGAACGGCCTTCGGGCGTTTCATCGGCGAGCGAAGCGAGCTGGGCCGCGTCGGCAAGCTCCTGTTCGGAGACGCCATGGACCGGATGGATGGCTGTTGCCTGACGGTTGCCGAGAGTGATCGTACCGGTCTTGTCGAGCAGCAGCGTATCCACGTCGCCGGCGGCTTCGACGGCGCGGCCGGACATGGAAAGCACGTTGAAGCGGACGAGACGATCCATGCCGGCAATACCGATTGCCGAGAGCAGGGCGCCGATCGTCGTCGGGATCAATGTCACGAAGAGCGCGACAAGAATGATGATCGGGATCGAGCCGCCGGCATAGATCGCAAAGCTCGGGATCGTCGCGGTCGCGAGCACGAAGATCAGCGTCATGCCTGCAAGCAGGATATTGAGCGCGATCTCGTTCGGTGTCTTCTGGCGTTCCGCACCTTCGACGAGCGAGATCATGCGATCAAGGAAGGTCGATCCGGCAGCCGCCGTGATACGCACGCGGATCCAGTCGGACAACACCTGCGTGCCACCGGTGACCGCCGAACGATCACCGCCCGATTCGCGGATGACCGGAGCGGATTCACCGGTAATTGCGGCTTCATTGACCGAGGCGACACCTTCGACGACTTCGCCGTCCGATGGAATGATGTCCCCGGCTTCGACAAGAACAAGGTCGCCGACCTTCAGGCTCGTGCCGGGGACCATGCGGTAACCGGTGCCGTTATTGGCGGTCAGCAGCTTGGCCTGTGTTTCGGTGCGTGCCTTGCGGAGTGAGTCCGCCTGCGCCTTGCCACGGCCTTCGGCGACGGCCTCGGCGAAGTTGGCAAAAAGCACCGTGAACCAGAGCCAGAGATTGATCTGGAAAGAGAAGCCGAGATTGCCATTGCCCGCCACAAGATCGCGCAGGAAGAGGACGGTGGTGAGCACCGAGACCGTGGCCACAACAAACATGACCGGGTTTCTGGCAAGCGTGCGCGGGTTAAGCTTCTTGAAGGCGGCGCCCACGGCCGGAATGACGATGCGAGAATCCATGATGCTCGCGGATTTTGCCTGGCTCATAAGAGACTCCAGCTTGAGACGAGGTGAGGCGACCGGCTTTCCGGTCAGCCATGGAAAATTCTAAGGGCGGCGAGGATGACGAGGAGATCGGCCATCATGACGAGAATGATGTCGGAGGCGCGCGTCAGCCGCTCACGCTCACGTCCAGGCAAACCGGGACGTGAGAGGATTTGCGAAGTCTGTGACGAAGGGTCATGTCTTGTCTTCATCTCAGAAGGTTTGGCCGGCGATCATCATCAGGTGCTCGATGACCGGGCCAAGCGCCAGCGTCGGGAAGAATGTTAGGCCGCCGACGATCAGTATCGTGCCGCTCAGAAGGCCGACGAAGAGCGGGCCGTCGGTCGGGAAGGTGCCTGCCGAGGCAGGCACCGTCTTTTTGGTGACCAGGGAGCCTGCGATCGCAAGAGCCGGAATGATGACCAGGAAGCGGCCCATCAGCATGCCGATGCCGAGGGTGATGTTGTACCAGGGCGTGTTGCCCGTCAGGCCACCGAAAGCCGAGCCGTTGTTGGCCGCAGCCGACGTATAGGCATAGAGGATTTCGGAAAAGCCGTGCGGGCCGGCCGTGCCGATCGAGGCGACGGCCGACGGAATCACGCTGGCAATCGCGGTGAAGACCAGCATCGCCAGAGGCAGGCAGAGAATGGCAAGAACGGCCATCTTCATCTCTTTGGCCTCGATTTTCTTGCCGAGATATTCCGGTGTACGGCCGACCATCAAACCCGCGACGAAGATCGCGATGATGACAAACAAAAGGATACCGTAGAAGCCTGCACCGACGCCGCCGACGATGACTTCACCGAGCTGCATGTTGATCAGCGGAATGAGGCCGCCGAGTGCGGTGAAGCTGCCATGCATGGCATTGACCGCACCGCAGGAGGCGGCGGTGGTGATAACTGCAAAGAGCGAGGACAGGGCGACGCCGAAGCGGACTTCCTTGCCTTCCATATTACCGCCATTGAGACCAAAGGCATGCATCAGCGGATTACCGGCAGCTTCAGCCCAGTAGGTGACGCCGACGCCAACGACGAACAGGATGCCCATGGTGGCAAGGATCGCCCAGCCCTGGCGCTGGTTGCCGACCATGCGGCCGAAGACGTTGGTCAATGCGGCTCCGATCGCAAATATCGAGAGCATCTGCACGAGGTTTGAGATGGCATCGGGATTTTCGAAGGGATGCGCGGAATTGGCATTGAAAAAACCGCCGCCATTGGTACCGAGCATCTTGATTGCGAGCTGCGAGGCGACGGGGCCAACGGCGATCGTCTGCTTGGCTCCTTCAAGCGTCGTCGCTTCGACATAAGGACCGAGCGTCTGCGGCACGCCGAGATAGACATAAACAAGTGTCAAGACGATGCAGAGCGGCAGCAACACGTAGAGCGTGCTGCGGACCATGTCGACCCAGAAGTTGCCGATCGCCTTACCGGATGCGCGCGCAAAGGCGCGGATCAGGCCAACGGCTATGGCGATACCGGTTGCTGCGGAAACGAAATTCTGAACCGTCAGACCAGCCATCTGAGTGAGATACGACATCGTGCTCTCGCCGCCGTAATTCTGCCAGTTTGTGTTGGTGACAAAGCTGACGGCAGTATTGAAAGAGAGCTCTGGCGGAACGGCAGCCATGCCAGCCGGATTGTAGGGAAGGCCCGCCTGCAGGCGCATCAGTGCATAAAGAACCAGCACGCCCATAAAATTGAAGAGAAGCATGGCGAAGGCATAGGAGGTCCAATGCTGTTCTTCACGCTCGCCAGTGCCGGCAATGCCGTAAAGCCCCCGTTCGATCGGAACGAGGACGGGTGAAAGGAATGTGCGCTCGCCATTGAAGACACGCGTCATGTAGCCGCCGAGCGGTTTGACGAGCGTAATGAGGATCCCGCAGTAAAGCAGGATTTGAAGCCATCCGTTGAGGGTCATGGGAGATAACTTTCAGTACCCGGCTGCTTCTTAGTCAGAAGCGCTCGGGGCGAATGAGAGCGTAGATGAGGTAAACGGTCAGAAACACCGTTACCGCACCGCTTAGGATGTAATCGAGCGTCATGATGTTTCTCCGTTCAGAGCCTGTCGCAGGCACTGGTATAGGCAAAGCACAGTGCGAAGAACGCCACCGCGATGCCGAGCAGGATGATGTCCATCATCGATCTTGACTCCTGTTGTTGTTCTTTGGAGTCAGACAAGACAAAGGGCACCGTCTTTGAAAGATGGCGCCTTTCGTGCTTTCTGGCGTGGAGATGATCTTGCTGATCTCTCGAGCATCTATATGCGGCCGAACCGCATAAAGGTTCGAGACGGGGCGGCGAGCGCCAATATAAAAATCTTATAAATGCCCTGGCTACCTTAGCCTACTCCCGGCTGTCCTTGCCGCCTGCGCATAAGGTCAATCGAAGGCTCAGCGCGAAGGGCATAACTATTTGGCTGCGATCGCGGTGAGAAGCACGTTGGAGGCGCCCGCCGGCCGCCGAGCGGTGGCGATCAGCGGGCCGCGCTTGGAGCGCGTCTCGCTCTCAAGCAAAGGCATAGGAGCCGTCTGGCCGTTTCGGGACGCGCCGTTGCCAATGAACGTAACCTTCTTCAGTCATTGCCTCTTCGTCCATCTCCACGCCCCAGCCGGGCCGGTCGGGCCGCAGTTCCAGATAGCCGTCCTTCGGCAGATAGGGATCGACGACATATCGTGTCTCACCCTGCCGTCTTTCTATGTCGTTGCCGCCATAGACATAGGCCTGGCCCTTCGGCAATCGGTATTCGAGAATGCGGAAGTTCTGGGCGGCAGCCGAAAAGTGAACGTTGACCGCGGTCGCCAGCGGACCCATGGGGTTGTGGGGTGCCACGCCGACGAAGAAAGCCTCGGCGAGAAACGCAATCCGCCGCATTTCGCTGATGCCGCCAACCACGCAGATGTCGGGTTGTATCAGATCTGCGCCCTTAACCTGCAGCAGGCGCAGGAACTCATTTCGATTGTAAAGCGATTCCCCGGTTGCGAGCACACAGTTGAGCCCCTGCTTGAGGTCGCCCCAGGCTTCGATGTTTTCCGGACGAAGCGGTTCCTCGTAAAACAGCGGATCATAAGGTGCGAGCGCATTGCCGAGCTGGCGGGCTGCGATCGGCTCGAAGATCTTGGCGTGCGCATCAAACGCAATTTCATAGTCGTCGCGCACCGTTTCCCGCAGTGTGCGAAAATAGTCCGCCGAGGCTTTGACGACGTTGCCCCAGCGATGGGCGTGCATGTCGATGCGCCACGGGCTGAGCTTGAAAGCGGTAAAACCCCATTCAGCGTTCAGACGGTCGAACTCGTCGCGGGCCGCCGGCGCATCCGGTGCCGTATAGACGCCCGCATAGACCTTGATGCGATCGCGCACCTCGCCACCCAGAAGCTTGTAGACGGGAACGTTTGCGGCTTTGGCGGCAAGATCCCACAAGCAGTGATCGAGGGCGGAGATTGCAGCCAGCCCCAATGCGCCTGGCGGAAATCTGCTTTGCTGGATGAGCAGATTCACGAGATAGTCGACACGTGTCGGATCCTGGCCGGACAGGAAGGCGTAGAGATAATCCAAGAGCGGCGGAAGCGCCTTGTCCGGACCATGGTTATAGCATTCGCCCCATCCTGTCAGGCCGTCATCCGTGTCGAGGGCGACGATGACGCGGGGACGGTCCTTGTCGCGGGTCATGAAAGCCCGCATGCGGTCGATCTTCATCTTGTTGTCCTTCTATCGATTGAAATAGGCGCGGCGCGACAGACGTGTCTGCACATAGAGATGTTCGTTGTAGGTTCCGGGATTGTACGAGCCGGCATCCTCCGGCACGGGTATCGAGACGTTGCCGCCACTTGGGAAGCGGGCCACGAACGTCTCATCGATGTCGCAGCCGAGCCCCGGCGCATCAGGAACTGCAATCAATCCGTCGACCTGCTCGGGATGAGGCACGATCGTCTGCCGGCGGCCATCCCAGTCGTCATCGATGCGCTCGAGGATGAGGGCGTTGGGTATCGCAGCAAGCACGTGCAGGGCCGCATATTCGGCCACCGGGCCAAGCGAGCCGGAATGCGGTGCCACCTGGATATGGTGCGCCTCGGCCATTGCCGCAATCTTCTTCATCTGCGTAATGCCGCCAGCCCGGCCGGTATCGGGCTGGATCACGTCGACCAGTTCTTCTTCGATAAGTTCGCGTTCGCCGAAGATGGTCGCCGAACGCTCGCCGGCCGCCAAAGGCACGTGCGCCGCATCGCGAATACGCCGATAGCCATCGGTGTTGTCAGGGGCAATCGGATCTTCGACCCAGAAGAGTTCGTATGGCTCCAATGCCCTCACCAGCCGGCAAGCATCGGCAGGCGTCAGCCAGGGCGGTCCGTGCAGATCGATCGCAATGTCGATATCGTTGCCGACCGCCTCGCGCAAAGCAGCGACCTTGCGGACCGGATCGGTCACCCCGCCACACTTGATCGCCTTGATACCGCGCTCCTTGGCTGCAAGCGCCCGCTCGGGGGTGTTTGCATGGGAGTAGATCGGGATCCGGTCGCGCATCTTGCCGCCGAGCAGCATCCAGACCGGCACGCCGAGCGCTTTTCCCTTAATGTCCCAAAGCGCCATGTCGATGCCGGTCATGGCGCCGCCGCCAACTGTTCCCAGCATGCCGTGGCCCATCATGGCGATATGCATCTTCTGCCAGAGCCGTTCGATATTGGCGGGATCCTCGCCGATAAGCAGTGGTGCGAGATCGTGTATTGCCGTCTCGATGACCCGCGGCCAGCCCGAGCATTCACCGATGCCGGTGACGCCCTCGTCGGTATCGAGCTTCAAGAACAGCCAGTTTCTGCTGCCCGGTAGCATTTTGGACGCGTCGTCTTGCGAGCGCGTGTCCAAGGCCCGTTTCGAGGGGGCAGGTTGGCCCGCATGCATCAGAAAGGTTCTAATTCCGGTGATCTTCATCGCACAGAACTCCCGTTCTTCAAGTTGCCTGGTTCGACGTAGCGGAAACGCCGCGTGCGATCGCGATCGCGGGGGTCGGGGCGCGGAATGGCGGAGATGAGCGCTTGCGTGTAGGCGTGCTCGGGCGTGTTGCAGACCCTATCCGCATCCCCGACCTCGACAAGCCGGCCCTTGTACATGACGCCGACACGGTCGCACATGTAGCGAATGACGCCGATGTCGTGGCTGATGAAGATGTAAGCAAGGCCGAGTTCATCCTGCAGGCGCATCAAAAGGTCGAGCACCTGGGAGCGGACGGATACGTCGAGCGCCGAAGTCGCTTCGTCTGCAACGATGACGCGCGGGTTGAGCGTGATGGCGCGGGCAATTCCGATGCGCTGACGCTGGCCCCCCGAAAAGGCATGCGGATAGCGTTCGCGGCTCGCAGGATCGAGACCCACCTGTTCCATCAGGTGGCAGACGCGCTCGTCGAGCGCCCGCCCGCTCGCGACGCCGTTGACAAGCAGCGGCTCGCCGATGATTTGAGACACAGTCATGCGGGGATTGAGAGAGCCGAAAGGATCCTGGAACACCATGCGCAGTTCGCGTCGGGCCGTGGCAAGCGTCTGTCCTTTCGCCGTCGCCAGATCGATCATGCCACCATCGGCGCGGCGATAGACGATCTCGCCGGCCGTCGGATCAATGAGGCGCATGATCGAGCGACCCATCGTTGTCTTTCCTGAGCCGCTTTCGCCGACGATGCCAAGCGTCTCGCGTGGCAGGAGCGAAATGGAAATGTCGTCGAGCGCTTTGACCTCGCCGAAATCCACTGAGACGTTGCGGAGTTCGAGGATTGGCGCTGCCGTCTTGTCGAGCGGCGTCCTCGCCAGCCTGATTTCGGCCTTGGCTTCCAGCTTCAGAACGGAGCCGATCAGCATTTGGGTGTAGCTGTCTTTCGGGGCATGAAAGATCTGCTCGACCGGCGCATATTCCTTCGCAACGCCGTTGTGCATGACAAGCACGTCGTCGGCGATTTGCGCCACGACGCCCATGTCGTGCGTTATGAAGAGCACCGCCATGCCATAGGCCTTCTGCAGCCGGGCAATGAGGTCGAGGATTTCGGCTTGCGTGGTCACGTCCAGGGCCGTAGTCGGCTCGTCGGCGATGAGCAGTTGGGGCTTGCATGCGAGTGCCATCGCGATCATTGCGCGCTGGCGCATGCCACCCGAATACTGGAAGGTATATCGATCGACCGCTTTTTCCGGGAATGGAATTTCCACCTGCTGTAGGAGGGATATCGCTTCGGCGCGTGCTTGCGCCTTGCTCATTCTGGTGTGAAGGCGGAGGGCTTCGATGATCTGGTCGCCTACCGTGTGCACCGGCGACAGTGACGACATAGGTTCCTGGAAGATCATCGCGATATCGCGACCACGTATGGCGCGGATTTGGCGCCCACGCGGGCTGAGACCGACGAGATCAACGGGACGGCCGTCTTTGCCGTTCAGGACGATAGAGCCTGCGCAGATGCGGCCGGGCGCGTCTACAATCTGCAGAATGGAACGCGCCGTCACCGACTTGCCGGAACCGCTCTCGCCGACGACGCAGAGGGTTTTTCCCGGATCGATCGAAAAGGAAAGATCGTCAACCGCGCGAAGGACGCCGTTGCGCAAGGCAAAGTCGACGGTCAGGTTGTTCACCTGCAGGAGCGGTCTGCCGCCGGTGATGGGAACCATGTCAGTCATGCCGGCCTCATTTGTTATAGGGGTCGGCTGCATCACGCAGGCCGTCGCCGAGAAGATTGAGCGCCATGACGGCGACGACGACGGCCGCCCCCGGCATGAAGAGCCACGGCGCCGTAGCGATTGAACGTATGTTTTGAGCCTCGCGCAAAAGCACACCCCAGGAAATGGTCGGCGGCTGCAGGCCAAGGCCCAGGAAGGAGAGGGAGGTTTCCGCAAGGATCATCGCCGGCACGGCAAGCGTGATCGACGCTATGATGTGGCTTGCGAAACTCGGCAGCATGTGACGAAAGATGATGCGCCTTTCGCGAACACCATCGAGTCTTGCGGCGGCTACAAATTCCTCGGTGCGCAAGGACAAAAAGCGACCGCGCACGACACGGGCAAGCTGCGCCCAGCCGGTCAGCGACAGAATGATGGTAATCATCATGTACTGAAGCGCAGCTGGCCAGCCCTGCGGCAGGGCGGCCGCCATCGCAAGCCAGATCGGGATCGTCGGCAGGGACAGTACGAAATCGATCAGCCGCTGCGTGAAGAAATCGATGCGGCCGCCGTAATATCCGGAAATGCCGCCGAGGACGATGCCGAGCATCAGCGAGAAGAAGACGCCCACAAGGCCGATCGACAGCGAGATCTGAGATCCTTGAACCGTCCGGCTGAAGACGTCGCGCCCGAGCCTGTCCGCTCCGAACAGAAGAAGGGGCGAGGTCTTCTCGGATGATGCGAGCAGATGGATGTTGGTGCTGAAAAGGCCGAGCACGGAATATTCATAGCCGCGCCCGAACAGCCGGACGTCGACACGCTTCGTCCGGTCCTCCCTATAGATCGCGGCAAGAGTTTGCGGATCACGGGTAAGCTTCAGCGGATAGTAGTGAAGGCCAATGGAAATTCCATCGCCGGTATCGATGAGGTGCAATCTCTGCGGTGGATGGAAGGTCGCCCGAGCGTTCTGAAGGTTCGGATCGTTGATGGCGAAGAAGCCCGGAATGACGGCAACGATGTACATCAAGAGGGTGACGACAAGGGCCACCATGGCAAGCCGGTGCCGACGAAAAGCCCACCAGACGAGCTGCCACTGCGAGGCGACCGCGGCGCGATCCGGTGCAAGATTTGTGACGGCAATGTCGGCCATAAGGGCTCCCTATTCCAAGCGGATGCGGGGATCGACGAGCGCAAGCAGGACGTCGCTGATCAATGAGCCGATCAGCGTGAGCGCGCAGATCAGCAGCACGAAGGCGCCAGCCAGGTACATGTCCTGTGCCATCAGCGCTTGCAGCAACAAGGGCGCTGCCGTCGGCAGATTGAGGACAATGGCCACGACGACGGAGCCGGAAATCAGGTTTGGAAGGAGCCAGGCAATCGTCGAGATGAACGGGTTCAGCGCGATTCTTAAGGGGTATTTCACCAGCAGCCTGAACTCGGAAAGACCTTTTGCCCGTGCCGTGGTGACGTAAGGCTTCGGCAGTTCATCGAGCATGTTCGCGCGCATCACGCGGATCAGGCTTGCGGTAGAAGACACGGCCAGAATGATGACCGGAAGCCATATATGCGAAAGAAGGTCGAGAACCTTGGCGATGCTCCAGGGCGCAGTCTCGAACTCGGATGAAAAGAGGCCTCCGACATCCTGGCCGAACTCGACAGCCGCGATATACATGAGCACCAGCGCCAGCAGGAACGACGGAATAGCCAGCCCGAGGAAGGTGAAGGCGGTGAAGAAATAGTCGCCGATCGAATATTTGCGAACGGCAGAAAAGACGCCGATCGGCAATGCGATCCCCCAGGTGGCGATGAGTGTCGAAAGAGCGAGCACCAGCGTCAGCGCCATACGCTCCCAAATGAGGCCAGAGACGGGTTGCTGCCATTCAAAGGAGATGCCGAAGTCGCCGCGGGAAAGGATGCCCCATATCCATTTAAAATACTGCACGAGCATCGGGTCCTCGAGGCCGAAGCGCTCACGCAATTGCGCCGCGGTGTTTTGATCGATGACTTCGTTCGATGCCGCAAGCGTCGCTATATATGTCGTGACGTAATCTCCCGGCGGCAGCTGGATAAGCACAAAGGCAAGGAAGCTGACGGCGAAAAGGGATGGGACCATCCATAGAAGGCGTTTAGCGATGAAGACCAGCATGAGACGTCTCTTGCATTAAACACCGCTCCCGAGCTGCGGGCAGCGCGCTTGAAAGGAGCGCTGCCCCGCAAAGGGACGGCGCTGGAGCGGCAAAGTCAGCTCGTGAAGCTAAATTGCTGGGGCAGTGCAGGGCCTGGATTTGGCCAGGACCAGCTGTCGGGCTGCTTGCCTGGAACGTTGTGCAGGTTGTTGCGGATGATGCCGAAACCGCCGACGGCAAGGCAGAGACCGACTGTCTCGAATTCGTCAGCTGCAATGTCGAAGATCTGCGTCATGATTGCGCCGCGCTTGGAAAGATCGGCGGTGGAACGGGCCTCGTCGAAAAGCTTCATGCGTTTCTTCTGACTTTCCGGCGGTTCTTCGCCGCGTGCGCCGTTCGACGTATACCAGAGCGACCACGGAATGGCGTAGCGCGAACCTTGCGGGTGGAAGGCGAAGAAGTCGCGCGGGTCAAGCATCGGATCAAGACCACCGGGACCCGGCCAGACTGCCGCATCATGCGCGTTGTCGTCGCCGCGTGTGTAGTAGAGGGCGCGCTCGATCGTGTTGACCTTCATCTCGATACCGATCTGCGCCCAATGCGCCTTGACCAGCTCCAGGGCGTCGACGAGATCTGGATAGAGCGTCGGAATGACGTCGACTGCAAAAAACACTTTTTGGCCGTCGGGCCGGAGACGCGACCCGCTCCCATCCATCTTGTAGCCGGCCTGATCCAGCATCGCGCCGGCCTTATCAGGATCATATTCGCTAAACTGCCGCGCGAGCTTTTCATGGTACCAGGGGTGTTCTGGGCGAGGCCCGGCCTGATAGGCTTCGCTCTGGCCGAAATAGACGATGTCGATCAATTCCTGCCGGTTGATTGCAAGCGAAAGCGCCTGCCTGAACGACTTGTCGGCAAACATCTTGCGCAGTGCAGGATCCTTGTGAGTCATATTGAAATAGATCTGGCACTGCTGGGAGGCGGAAGGCACCAGCGACAGCAGGCGATAGCCGCCTTTTTCCATGTTCTGGGAGAGCGTCGGCTTGTTTGAAAGAACGCTGATATGGCGTTCCTGGATGTCGATCTTTCCCGAGATGACATTCAACATCAGTGATTCCACGTCCTGCGAGATGCTGAAATTGATCTCGTCGATATAAGGAAGCTGGTTGCCCTGGGTGTCGACCTGCCAGAAATAGGGGTTCCGGGTCATGACGACGCGCGTCGCGCCACCGCTGTAAGGCTCCTTCACAATCCACGGATCGAGCGTCGGCTTGTCGGGATTGCCCCACCGCGACGGGATCTCGATATCGCCGCAACGCGCGCGGAAGAGATCGGTCCAGCTTCCCACATCTGCCTTTTTCACTTCTTCGGCGATATTGGGATTGTACTTCGGCAGGAACTGGCTGCAGTAGTGCTTCGGAAAGAGTGTCGGATGCTGGCCAAGAGGTGTCGCGAGATTTTCCAGATAGAGCGCGTTTGCCGCTGCAAAGGTGAACTTCACCGTAAAATCATCGATCTTCTCGACCTTGACCGCCTTGCCGGCAACAGACAGCTGCGCAGGTGTCGAGCTGTAGAGCTCGCTGTTCTTGACGCAATCTTCAATGGCGAAGACGATGTCGTCGGCGGTAAAAGGATGACCGTCGGACCAGCGCACCCCTTCGATCAGGTGGAAGGTGAATTGCGAGGCGTCGTCGTTGATCTCCCAACGTTCAGCGAGGTTGGGCATAACTTGCGTAAATTCCAGGTTCCAGCGCACGAGGCTTTGGTTGCCGACCATACGCAGGATGCCGTTATGGTCGGATGAGCCCCTGAGACCGCGGCGGAGCGTTCCGCCATAGGTGCCGACCTTTTCGAAAGGTGTCACGATCATCGGCTTCTTTGGTAGCCGTTCGGCAAGCGGCGGCAACTCTCCGTCCCTGGTAAGCTGCGCCCATGCGGGCGCCTCGCCGCCTGCCGCAACGACGCGTCCAGCAATGGATAGAGCTGCCACACCGGCCATGCCCCCGAGCACGGCGCGCCTGGTCACGCCGCGAGACAATATTTCATCGCGCATCGAAGTTCCTCCCCTTTTGTGCCGGAACGACGCTGGTGTGAACCGGCGCGACGAGCTCCAACTCGGCGCAAGACGCCCTAATCAGCGCCATGAGCCGACCATAGACATGTTCTCAAATAATTACAAGAGTTGACAGATAATGACAGATTTAGTAGCCCTTCGACATCGAGAGTGATTGTAGTCACCGCAAAAGACGGTCGCGGGGGAGTGCGAAGACGTGGATCTGCCGGGTACTGCGTGCGAAAAACTGAAGCCTGTGCCAGCAGCGGCGCTGACGGCAGTGCTGTTGAAGCGCGGCTTGCGAAATGTCGTCATTCGCGGCGTTGAAAAGATCAATGCGCAGGCGCCGCGCCCGGTCGGCCCTGCTGTGGCCGTCTGCGCGGGTGATGCTATGGTCGGCGACAACGATGTGGTCGCCATTCCCGCGGCAATATCGCAGGAGATCGCGAACGTGGCCCTCGTGCAAGCGGCCCTCGAAGATTTCGAAGCGCGGAAGGGGGCCGGGCAGAGCATATCCGGCCCTCACGCTCCCGGTGATGGGGCCTCTGCGGAAATTGCTGCCTGGCGACAGAAAGAAGGACGATGATGAAACTGTCGGCCGTTGCCGATCCCAGCAGGGGCGCAACACGTTTCAGCGACATCATCTACGAGAAGATCGTGGGGATGATCGCGGACGGAAACTTTCCGGTGAATGAACGGCTGCCGCCGGAATCGAAGCTTGCCATCATGTTTGGCGCATCGAGGCCGGTCGTGCGTGAAGCGCTCGAGCGTTTAAGGGTCGATGGACTGGTCGTCTCGCGCAAGGGGTCGGGCTCCTATGTGCGGCAGCGACCAGACTCGTCCATGCTGAAAATGGTCCCGGTCGGCTCGCTTGCAGACGTTCAGCGCTTCTTCGAGTTCCGCGCCGGCTTGGAGGCCGAGGCTGCCGAACTTGCCGCACGCAATTGGCAACCAGCCGACAAGGAGCGGATAACGGCTGCCCTTTCTGCGATTGAACAATGTCTGAGAGACGGCAAGCTTGGCGCCGAGGAGGATCAGGCGCTTCACGATGCAATTGCCATGGCGACTGGGAACCAGTTCCACATCACGGTACGCGAATGGTTCGGGCCGCACTTCGCAATCGGACATTCCGTGACGCGAAGCTTGAGCCTCAAACGTACGCCCGAACAGATACGCAGCGTCCAGGATGAACACGCGGTCATCGTGGCGGCGATCTTTGCGCGAAACGAAGCCGAGGCCCACGACGCTATGAAGAGACACATATTGAATGCGCGCGCCCGCATGTTCCAGGGCGTTTGAGCGACAATGGGAGGAAGAAAGATGAAGCGGCTTGCCCTCACAGGCGCTGCCGGGCGGGTAGGCACATTGCTGAGGCCGCTTCTTCGGCCGCATGCCGAGCACCTGCGCCTGATCGACATCGACGAGCCAGCAGCGTTGGACAGGAACGAAAGCTTCGTGAGAGCCGATCTTGCAAAGCGCGATGAGGCAAATGCTGCCCTGCAGGAGGTTGACGGCGTAGTTCATCTGGCCGGAATAGCAAGCGGCGTCGACATGCGCGCTATTTTGGATGCGAATGTCCTCGGCACTTACAATCTCTATGAAGCGGCGCGGATCAATAAGATTGAACGGGTGGTTTACGCCTCAAGCAACCATGTGACCGGTTTTTATCCGCGCGGCCAGCTTGTCTCGCCGCTGGATCCGATGCGTCCGGACAGCCCCTACGGGCTTTCCAAGTGCTGGGGCGAACTGGTGGCAGGGTTATATTACGACACCTGCGGCATTCGCACGCTTTCCATCCGCATCGGCAACGCGGGCACCTATCCGGCCAGCGAGCGATCCGTGGCAATCTGGATCAGTGCACGTGACCTGGCGCAACTGGTTAGAATCGGCCTTACCCACCCCCTCATCGCCGCAACCGTCGTCTATGGCGTTTCCGACGCCGAGGAGAGTTGGTGGAACAACGGGTTGGCAACCAGACTTGGCTACCAGCCGCAAGATCGGCCTCGTGATCATGCTCGCATCGAGGAACCGTCGGAAGGGCCGGTCGCCCTTGCGTTCCAGGGCGGAGCGTTCTGCGAGACCAATCACGACGGCAACATACGCATGCGCAATGCCGAGGGTTTGGCCAGGAGCCCGGAGACGGTTCCATGACGACGCCGCGGATCGTCCGTCCGCAAGTCCGTCCGGTGCTGCAGCAGCCGCTGGGAGTGGGTGAATCGCCGGTATGGGACGAAAGGAGCAGTACGCTCTGGCTTGTCGACATACAAGCGCCAGCCGTCATCCGGATCTCGCCGCAAGGAAAGGTCGATCGCTTTGACATGCCGTCGGCGGTCGGCAGCCTTGGGCTTTGCCGCGACCGGCGTGTAGTGGTCGCACTTCGAACGGGCCTGCATCTTTTCGATCCCGTTTCGGGAGGCTTCGAGCTTTTGTGCGATCCAGTGGGGCGCGTCAACTGTCGTCTCAACGATGGGAAGGTCGGCCCCGACGGCCATTTCTGGGTCGGGTCCATGAGCGAGACCAAGCCGCAGACCAATGACGCTGCGCTCTACCGCCTGGGACCGGACGGCAGCGCACGGACCGTCGCGACAGGGCTGACCAGCTCCAACGGGCTTGCCTGGTCACCAGACGGGCGGCGCATGTATCACTCCGACAGCCGCCAATGTTTCCTGCAGGCTTTTGATTTCGATCCGGAAAAAGGCGAGCTCGCAAACGCCAGCCGGCTTCGTGTCTTCTCGGAGGAGGAAGGCCGGCCCGATGGCGGCGCAACCGACCGGGACGGCTACTATTGGAGTGCGGGCGTTTCCGCGGGCCGGCTTAACCGGATTTCTCCCGCCGGGGAAATCCTCGAGATCTACATTCTGCCGGTCGCCGCGCCGACGATGCCCTGTTTTGGCGGTCCTGACATGCGGACGCTCTTCGTCACGAGCCTGTCGACCAACCGCAGCGGCCATTTCGAAGCAGGCGCGGTCGTTGCTTTCGACGTGGACGCCGAGGGCTTGCCGCCCTTCCGCTTCGGTAATTGATAGAAAGGGGAAGAAGATGGGCATTGCAACCATGCGTCAGGCGCTGACGGGCGTGTCGGGTGTACCGGTCACGGCCTACGACGAAAATGGCGAAGTCGAGCCGCAAATCACGGCAATGGTCTACCGCAGGGTGGCAGCTGCTGGCATCCACAATATTGTTGCTGCCGGAAACACCGGCGAATTCTATGCTCTGACGCCGCAAGAGATCCGCCGCGTCCATGAAGCGGCGGTTTCCGGCGTTGAGAACAAGGCGCCGGTGACTGCGGCGATCGGCAGGTCGCTGCGCGAAGCAATCGGGATGGCGAAGGATGCCGCCAGGATCGGCGCATCCGCGGTGATGTCGCACCAGCCTGTCGATCCCTTTGCCGCACCGTCGGCTCAGATCGACTATTTCTGCAATCTTGCGGACGCTTCGCCTTTGCCGCTGGTTGCCTATGTGCGGGCGGATGGCTTCAATGTCGATGACATGGTCCGTCTTGCCGGTCACGGCAACATTGCCGGCATTAAGTTCGCGACGCCGGATCTGATGCTGCTTTCGAGGGCCATTGCGGCGTCCGATCCGGCGGGGGCGCTGTTCGTCTGCGGTCTTGCGGAGAGCTGGGCGCTGTCGTTCACTGCCGCTGGCGCACGTGGCTTCACATCCGGCCTTGTCAATGTTGCCCCGCAATTGTCCCTCGCCGTCCACGATGCGCTCTCCAAGGGCGATTTCGCTGCTGCACGCGCCATCATCAACCGCCTCGAACCGTTCGAACGCATGCGCACGAAATTCCGCAATGGCGCGAATGTGACGGTCGTGAAGGAGGCTGTGACCCATTCCGGCCTCGACGTCGGGCCCGTGCGCGTGCCGGGACTGCCACTCCTCGATCAAACGGATCGCGAAGAATTGTTTCGCTTGCTTCAAGGGTGGGAGGCTGCAGGCGACATCCACGGGCATGGAGATCTGCGGCCTTCCCGCTAAGGCGGCGGGCCGAGTTCGACACTAATTCAGGCAGGCAAGAGGCGCTGATCCACTGCGCCACGAGATTGGGAGGTCTTGAGATGCTGAAGAACTTACTGACGACGATCGCACTGGCCGGTGCTTTGGTCACGGCCCAGCCGTCTTTTGCGGCGTCACCGCCGAACATGCTGGTGATCGGTACTAATCTCACCGGTATTCGTACGCTCGATCCGGCGCAGAACAATGCGCGCACGGTATCCGAGCTGATCTCCAACCTTTATGACAATCTCGTCCAGTTGTCGCCGGATGATCTTAAGACGCTGAAGCCGATGCTTGCCACAAAATGGACTGTCTCGGAAGACGGCAGGCTCATTACGCTAACCTTGCGTGACGATGCGGTCTTCCAAAGCGGCAATGCGGTCACGGCCGACGACGCCGCATGGTCCATCCAGCGCGTCATCAAGATGGGGCAAGTCGGCTCCACTGATGTCGCGCTTTGGGGTTTCACGCCCGAAAACGTGGACAAGCTCGTCCGGGCCAAGGACGGGCACACGCTGGAGATCGAACTGCCACACGCCGTCAATACCGATCTTGTGCTTTATTCTCTCGCTGGCTCTTCGATCGGCATCATCGACAAGAAGACGGCGTTGTCGCATGAGGCGAACGGCGATCTCGGGGCAGCGTGGCTGTCGGCCCACTCGGCAGGAAGTGGACCGTTCACCCTTGCGCAATGGCGGCCAAACGACGTGGCAATCTTCAATGCGCAGAAGAACTATTGGGCTGGCCCGCCGGCCATGGCACGGGTCGTCGCACGCCACATTCCGGAATCCGGCAATCTCCGGCTCCAGCTCGAAGCCGGCGACGTCGATGTCGGGCAATACCTCGCAAGCGGCGACCTTGACGCCTTGGCCAATAACAAAGAGATGGTGATCGATAGCGTTCCGGGCCTCGGCTTCTACTATATCGCTCTCAATCAAAAGGATCCGGACCTGCAGAAGCCCAAGGTCCGCGAAGCGTTTCAGCATGCTTTCGACTGGAAGGCGATCTCCGGCAATATAATGCGTTATACCGGCTTTCCATGGCAGTCGATGATCCCTCGCGGCATGATTGGAGCACCAGAGGACGCGACGTCCCGCCACGAGTATGATCCCGCCAAGGCCAAGCAATTGCTGGCCGAGGCCGGATACCCGAATGGCTTGAAGAAAGTGCTCAATCCGTCGGGAGCCGCGACCTTGCCCTTCGCCGAAGCGCTGCAGGCGAGCGCCCGTGCCGCCGGTCTTGATCTCAATCTCGTGCCGGGCGAATTCACGCCCGCATTTCGCGAACGGAAATATGAAATCCTCCTCGGCAATTCGGGTGCCCGGCTGCCGGATCCTTTCGCGGTTGCCACCCAGTACGCCTATAATCCCGACAACAGCGACGAGGCGCGTCTCGGCAGCTATTATCTCTGGCGAGCGGGGATGAAGGTGGACGAACTCAATACTCTCGTCGATCAGTCCATGAAAGAACCTGATACGGGCAAGCGCACGGAAATCTTCCAGAAGATGGACGGCATCTACAGCGGCATGGACGCCCCGCTCGTCATCTTCTTCCAGCGCACGGACCCCTATGTCATGCGTTCCAATGTCAAAGGCTATCATGGGCATACGACCTGGTCGACGCGTTGGCATGGCGTGACGAAGGAGTAAGGGGCCGTGGCGAGCGCCGATCTGACATCGAAACAGGATGCGGAGCGCAATCTGGATGAGGGGGGCTTAGCTCATGCGCCGCCCCATCCGCTTGTGATGCTCCTGCGACGTTTGGCAGGGCGCGTCGTGGCGGTGGTAACCACACTCCTTGGCCTGCTCTTCCTCACCTTTTCGATGGGACGTCTGCTTCCTGCCGACCCGGTGCTTGCCATCACCGGAGCGGAGGTCAGCAAGGAGGTCTATGATCGCGTCTACAACGAGCTGGGACTGGGACGCCCGATCTGGGTGCAATTCCTAAACTATGTGCAGAAGGTTGCAACGGGCGACCTCGGCACATCCGCAACGACCGGTCAGCCGATCCTCACCGATCTGCTGACCATCTTCCCCGCAACCATTGAGCTTGCCGTCATCGCCATGATTGTCGGCGCTCTCGTCGGCGTCCCACTCGGTATCACCGCTGCTGTCAGGCGTGGCACGATCATTGATCACATCGCACGCATCATCGCGCTTGCCGGCCACTCCATTCCGATCTTTTGGACCGGGCTTATGGCGCTTTTCGTCTTCTATGCGAAGTTGAAGCTCGTCGGCGCATCTGGCCGGGTTGACGTATTTTACGAGGGGCTCGTCACGCCGGTGACCGGCTTTCTCCTGATCGATTCGGCAATCGAGAGACAGTGGGACGTATTTCGAAGCGCGCTCGGACACATCATCCTCCCGGGCACGATCCTTGGCTACTATTCCGTGGCCTATATCAGCCGCATGTCACGCAGCTTCATGCTGGAGCAGCTCGGCCAGGAATACATTATAACGGCGAGAGCGAAGGGGCTTGGGCTGCGGAAGGTCGTCTGGCGTCATGCCTTCAGAAATATTCGCGTGCAACTTCTGACCATCATGGCGCTCACCTTCGGGGGCCTCCTTGAAGGGGCAGTGCTCATCGAGACCGTTTTCGGCTGGCCCGGACTCGGCCAGTATCTCACCCGCGGACTTCAGATGAACGACATGAACGTCGTGATGGGCGCTGTGCTGACGATCGGCGCCGTCTTCTTAACCATCAACATCCTTTCGGATGTCCTTTATCGCATTCTTGATCCGAGAACACGGTGATGCCGATGACACTGTCCGCCGAACATGCAGATCACGCAAGCAGCCTTCGCAGATGGCTGCTTGCGCCCGAGCCACAGGGCCGGTTTCAGTCTTCAGCGCAGCAATTCCATCAGGGCTGGCTGAAGTTCCGCCTTCATCCCCTCGGTCTGGCGGGGCTCGCCATCATCGGCCTGCTGGTCCTGGTCGCGCTCGCTGCGCCATTGCTGACGCGTTACGATCCGATCGTCCAGGATATGGCAGGGCGGCTCGCACCCCCTTCGGCAGAACATTGGCTCGGCACCGACAATTTTGGCCGCGATGTCTTTTCAAGGGTAATCTACGGTGCGCGTACGACGCTTTACATCATCATGCTGGTTTCCGTCATCGTCGCTCCGATGGGTCTTCTGATCGGCACCTGTTCGGGTTATTTCGGTGGTATCGTCGATGAAGTCCTGATGCGCATCACCGACATCTTCCTTTCCTTTCCAGGCCTGGTGCTGGCGTTGGGATTTGCAGCGGCACTCGGTCCCGGCATCACCAACGCGATCATCGCAATTTCGTTGACGGCATGGCCGCCAATCGCCCGGCTTGCGCGCGCCGAGACGCTCAGTCTGCGCAAGGCCGATTTCATCGCTGCCGTGCGTCTTCAAGGGGCGACGCCAATGGCGATCATCACCCGCCACATCCTGCCGATGTGCATTCCCTCGGTGATCGTTCGCGTGACCCTGAATATGGCCGGCATCATCATCACGGCGGCAGGCCTCGGGTTCCTCGGTCTTGGCGCGCAGCCGCCTTGGCCGGAATGGGGAGCAATGGCCGCGACCGGACGTGAATTCATGCTCGACAGTCCATGGGTCATCGCAGCGCCCGGCATTGCCATCGCGCTGGTCAGCCTTGCGTTTAATCTTGTCGGCGATGCCCTTCGCGACGTTCTTGACCCGAGAGGTTCGGAATGACGTCTTCCCTCATCGACATCCGCAATCTCGAGATTGCCTTCGGCGGCGGAACCGTGCGCGCCGTGCGCGGCGTCAGCTTCTCGCTAGGACACGAAAAACTAGGCATCGTCGGCGAATCCGGGTCGGGCAAGTCGACCGTCGGGCGCGCCGTCATGAAGTTGCTGCCGCTAACGGCAGTCGTCCGCGCCGAGCGGATGACGTTTCGCGACGTGGATCTGCTCAAGGCTGACGAGCGTATGATGATGATGATAAGGGGACGGCGTATTGGACTGATCCTGCAGGATCCGAAATATTCTCTGAACCCTGTCATGCGGATCAGCGAGCAGATCGCCGAAACCTTTCGCTTTCACTATCCGAAGTCGACTGCAAAACAGGCTGACCGGAAAATGATCGAGATGCTTGAAGCGGTCCAGATCCGTGATGCCGAAAGGGTGGCTCGGCTCTATCCACACGAAATTTCAGGCGGCATGGGTCAGAGGGTCATGATCGCGATGATGCTGATTGCAGAACCAGAGGTTCTGATTGCCGACGAGCCGACGTCTGCCCTCGATGTGACGGTGCGGCTCGAAATCCTGGCACTGCTTGATGAACTCGTCGCCCGCCGCAACCTCGGGCTGATCTTCATCAGTCACGACCTGAACCTCGTCCGGAACTTCTGCGACCGCGTACTCATCATGTATGCCGGGCGGGTCGTCGAAGTTCTCAAGGCGTCTGATCTAGAGAATGCAAGGCATCCCTATACGCAAGGCCTGCTGGCATCCTTGCCGTCGATCGAAAATCCGCCCGCCCGACTGCCGGTATTGAAGCGCGATCCGGCCTGGTTCGATGACATCACTTTGGAGACGCCGCATTGATCGAAATTAACAATCTCACGATTCGTTTCGGTTCCGGTCAGAGGCCGGTCGTCAGGAACGTCAGCCTTCTCATCAAGAGGGGCACGGCATTCGGTCTGGTTGGTGAATCCGGCTGCGGAAAGTCCACGGTCCTGCGGGCAATATCCGGGCTCAACCCGAATTACGAAGGCCGGATCAAGGTGGATGGAGACACGTTGGATCGGCAGCGCGACCGGCAGTTCTTCCGGCGTGTGCAGATGGTTTTTCAGGACCCTTACGGTTCACTTCATCCCCGCAAGACAATCCGCTCGCAGCTTAAGGAGCCGCTCCGCAACCAGGGCCTTGCCACCAACTCGGTGGACGTGGATGCCCTGCTGCTGGCGGTTGGCCTCGATCCGTCGCTCACCTACCGCTTCCCGCACCAGCTCTCCGGAGGGCAGCGTCAGCGCGTGGCCATCGCCCGAGCCCTCGTGCTTAATCCGGCCGTGCTGTTGCTCGACGAACCGACGTCGGCGCTCGACGTATCGGTTCAAGCGGAAATTCTTAATCTGCTGGAAGATCTGCGCAAGGAGCGCGGTCTGACCTATCTGCTCGTCAGCCACGATCTGGCCGTCGTGTCCCACATGTGCGCTCGCGTCGCCATCATGGAGGCAGGCGAGATCGTCGAAGAGGTGGATATCGAACGGCTGCGAAAAGGAGCCGTCGAGCATGGCTATTCTCGGCACCTGCTGGATGCCAGCAGAAACTACGGAAGGACGCATTGACTGAGTTTTATTCGGGCGATGACACCGGATGGAGGAGGTCGGCGCGTTGGTGGCCAGGCTCGGCTACTTCGGGATTCTATCTCGGCCTGCTTGCCATCGGCACCAAGCTTGCGCAGTGGCCGGAGGCCGCGGCTGACTGAGCAATTCATCACATTGCGAGCAAAAGCCTCGCAATTCTGTTGAACTGCGGGCCTGGCGGGTCGTATAGTCGGTCAAACGTCCGGGTGAATCGGACGAACCATCAGGGAAGGAAACCGACATATGGCCAAAGTCCGCGCGCTGGTACTGGAGCGTCAGCATGAGCTTGCCCTTCGCGATATCGATCTATCGCTGGAAACCGGGCCGGGACAGGTGAAGATCAAGATCCATACCGTCGGCGTGTGCGGCTCGGACGTGCATTATTACACGCACGGCAGGATTGGGCCCTTTGTGGTCAGTGAGCCGATGGTGCTTGGGCACGAAGCGGCCGGTACAGTAGTCGCAGTCGGTGAAGGCGTGGCGCATCTGAAAGCCGGCGACCGCGTCTGCATGGAACCGGGCATCCCCGATCCGAACTCCAAGGCAAGCCGGCTTGGCATGTATAATGTCGATCCTGCCGTAACCTTCTGGGCGACGCCCCCGGTTCACGGCGTTCTGACACCGGAAGTGGTTCACCCCGCCAACTATACCTACAAGCTGCCGGACAATGTTAGCTTTGCGGAAGGCGCGATGGTTGAACCATTTGCGGTCGGCATGCAGGCCGCGGCCAAAGCAAAGATCGCACCCGGCGACACGGCCGTCGTCCTCGGCGCCGGCCCGATCGGCACGATGGTGGCGATTGCCGCGCTTGCTGGGGGCTGTGCCCGGGCGATTGTTGCCGATCTCGCCCAGCCGAAGCTCGATATCGCCGCGCAGTATCAGGGCGTCATTCCGGTCAACGTTCGCGAGAATAATCTCACCGAAGAGGTGAGCCGGCTGACCGCCGGCTGGGGCGCAGACGTGATCTTCGAGTGCTCCGGGTCGCCAAAGGCCTGGGAAACGATCATGGATCTGGCGCGCCCCGGAGGGGTCATCGTTGCCGTCGGCCTGCCGGTGAGTCCTGTCGGCTTCGACGTTTCTACGGCTTCGACCAAGGAAATCCGCATCGAAACGGTCTTCCGCTACGCGCACCAGTACGAGCGCTCGATCGCACTCCTCAGCTCCGGCCGCGTCGACCTCAAACCGCTGATTTCGGGGGTTTTTCAGTTCGAGGACTCGATCAAGGCTTTCGATCGCGCCGTCGAAGCGCGGCCGACGGATGTCAAGCTGCAGATCGTGATGGAATAAGGACCTCTCAACGTCTTTCCGGCGCAGAGAGGTAATTTTCAAATCGCCTTCAAATCTCCCAGCACCGTCGGGATCAGTTCCGAGACGGTCGGATGGATCGGCACCGACCATTGCAGGGCAGGGTAGGTCGTTCCGGCATTCATGGCATCGATGATGCCGTGGATTGCCTCGTCGCCTTCGATGCCAAGGATTGCGGCACCGAGGATTCGCTTTGTTTCGGCCTCAGCGACGATCTTCATGAAACCCATGGTCTCGCCTCGCTCGTTGGCACGACCGACGCGGCTCATCGGGCGGGACGAGACCATGATCTTTTTGCCGGAAGCGCGCGCTTCCTTTTCCGTCATGCCGACGCGGCCAAGCGGCGGATCGATATAAAGTGCATAGGCGGGAATGCGGCTGCTCACCTTGCGATCGCCACCATCAATCAGGTTAGCCGCGGCGATCTCGAAATCATTATAGGACGTATGCGTAAAGGCTCCGCGGCCGTTGCAGTCGCCGAGCGCGAAGATGCCCTCGACATTGGTCATCAGCCTGTCGTCCACCGTGATGTAGCCGCGCTTGTCCGTCAGAACGCCGGCGGCATCGAGGCCGAGATCGTCGGTGTTCGGCCTGCGGCCGGTTGCAATCAGCACATGGCTTGCCTCGACCGCCGGCTTGCCGGCGCCGGTGCTGACGGCAACCGCATCGCCATTCTTTACGAATGCGATACGATCTGCCTGAGTGTGAACCGCAATACCTTCCGCGCCGAGAACCTGCGCGATTGCGTCGGAGATATCCTCGTCTTCGCGGGAGGCAAGTCTCGGCCCGCGTTCGATGATGGTGACTTCGGCGCCGAAGCGACGGTACATCTGCGCGAATTCGAGACCGATATAGCTGCCGCCGATAACGGCGAGGTGGCGTGGCAGCGTGTCGAGGTGGATGATCGACGTGCTTGTGAGATAGTCGATGTCTTCGATACCGGGAAAATCCGGAATGACCGGGCGGGCACCGACATTCAGAAAGATTTGCGGCGCCGACAGCATCTTGCCATTGACGATGACTGTCTTCGGACCGGTAAATCTGGCCTGGCCGTAGATCACGTCCATTGTTTCCATGTTGGCAAGCCAACTGATCAGGCCGTTGCGGGCGTTCATGGTAACGGTTTCGGCGCGCTGGCGCACGATCATCATGTCGATCTCGATGTTGCCAGTGATCTTCACGCCGTAGTCGCCGCCGCGGCGCGCGACATGGGCGGCCCGGGCACTGGCGACCAGCGTCTTCGTCGGCATGCAGCCGGCATTGACGCAAGTACCGCCGAGATATTTTCGCTCGATCAGCGCTACGTTCATGCCCTTCTCGGACATGCGGGCGGCGAGGAAGGGGCCGGACTGACCGGCCCCGATAAAGATCGCGTCGTAACTTTTCATGGCACGGCCACCACAATCAACAGCGCGCCGCCGATGGCGACGGCATCCTCGATAAGTGCCGCCGGCAAATCCTTGCCGAAAGCCTTCGCAAGCTTGCCACGGATAAAGGCACCGCCGAGCGTTCCGACAACGGCACCGAGGATGCCCGCGATAAGCCCGGCTGTCAGAAAACCACCCGAAGCGCCGATCGTGGCCCCTGCCAATGCGCCCATGATGATACGGGCGCCGAACTGCATCGGCACCTTGCGGCTTGGCGTTGTCGGCAATTGGTCGGTGATCATTTCGACGGCGGCAAGCACCGTGAAAATCCACGGCGTCCATCGGTAGCCCATAAAGGCGAGAGACGTCTGAGAAACGTTGAAGGCGCCAAGTGCGGCGCCCCAGGCAACGGCGGCGGGCGCAGTCATGGCCCTTAGGCCGGCAATAATTCCGATCAAAAATGCAAGGAATAGAAGCATACGAGAAACCCCTTCCCCTATTGGCGCTCTATCGGCGACGGCAGCGTTGCACAATCTCCAAACGGTTGCAATTCACGCCCCATGGCCCATTTCCGAAATGCGGAGAGAAGCTTAGAATGGATAAGGATCTTGCATTTCCGATCGCGATCGGCATCACCTTAGGGGTAGGGCTCGGTCACCTACGGCAACGTTGCGCGCGGCATCGTGGTAGGTGTTGTTGTTTCGGTTGCCTATACGCTCTGGCGCCGCCGGGCGGGACGCTAGTTCGCGAAGGCCTGAATTCCCGTGATGGCGCGGCCGAGGATGAGGGCGTGGATGTCATGCGTACCCTCGTAGGTATTGACGACCTCAAGATTGACGAGGTGGCGGGCGACGCCGAACTCGTCGGAGATGCCATTGCCGCCGAGCATATCGCGGGCAGTGCGCGCAATGTCGAGTGCCTTGCCGCAGGAGTTGCGTTTGAGGATTGAAGTGAGTTCCACCGGCGGGTGACCCTCTTCCTTCATGCGGCCGAGCCTCAGGCAACCCTGCAGGCCGAGCGTGATCTCGGTCGCCATATCGGCAAGCTTTTTCTGGATCAATTGATTGGCGGCAAGCGGCCGGTTGAACTGCTTGCGATCGAGGGTGTATTGCCGGGCTGTTGCATAGCAGGCTTCGGCCGCGCCGAGCGCGCCCCAGGCAATGCCGAAACGGGCGGAATTCAGGCAGGTGAACGGACCCTTCAGACCGGTCACATCGGGCAGCATGTTTTCCTCCGGCACGAAAACGTTGTCGATCACGATCTCACCGGTGATCGAGGCGCGCAGACCCACCTTGCCGTGAATGGCTGGCGTGGAAAGGCCCTTCCAGCCCTTTTCCAGAATAAAGCCGCGGATCACCCCGTCCTCCGTCTTGGCCCAGACAATGAAGACATCGGCGATCGGCGCATTGGTGATCCAAGTCTTGGACCCGGTGAGGTTATAGCCGCCATCGGCTGTTTTGGCGCGCGTCGCCATCGAGCCCGGATCGGAGCCGTGGTTCGGTTCGGTGAGCCCAAAGCAGCCGATCCATTCGCCGCTTGCAAGTTTGGGCAGATATTTCTGTTTCTGCGCATCCGAGCCGAAGGCCTCGATCGGCACCATGACGAGGGACGACTGCACGCTCATCATTGAGCGGTAGCCGCTATCGACGCGCTCGACTTCGCGGGCAATCAGGCCGTAGGCGACATAACCCAAGCCTGCTCCGCCGTATTCCGGCGCGATCGTCGGACCGAGCAGGCCGAGTTCGCCCATTTCGCGGAAGATCGTCGGATCGGTCTTTTCATTGCGGAAGGCATCGAGCACCCGGGGAGCGAGCTTTTCCTGCGCATAAGCGTGTGCCGTGTCCTGCACCATGCGCTCCTCGTCGGTCAGCTGTTCTGCCAGCCGGAAGGGATCGGCCCAGTCGAAGGTTTCGCGGGTGTGCTGCATGACGGCGTCTCCTCACCTTTTTTCAGGCAAGCCTGATCAAGCCCGCCATAAACCCGGGCAGCTTCGGCGTCAATTGGAAGGAATATACGGATGCGCCCTTTTCAAACAGACTTCAATGTTCCAACTTGCCGCCCGATGGGAATCGAAGTGAGGAGGCGAACATGACATCGAGCGCTCTTTTCGTGCATGCCGAAGGCGCTGACTGGATCAGTCCGGAGCCGGGCGTCACGCGCCGGATCATGGTCTACCTGCCCGAGATGATGATGGTCGAAGTCGCCTTCGAAAAGGATGCAGTCGGTGCTGCGCATTCGCACCCGCACATCCAGGCGAGCTATATTGCCGAAGGCAGCTTTGCGGTCACCATCGACGGGAAGACCGAGGTGCTGAAAAAAGGCGGCAGCTTCATTGTGCCGCCGGACCTCGTTCACGGCGTCAAGGCATTGGAGAAGGGACGGCTGATTGACACCTTCACACCGCACCGCGCGGAATTCCTGAAATAGTCATCCGGGCTTTCGGCCGGAATGGATTGCAGCCGCAAATGGCGGGATGAAACGGGCGTCTTCGTCTTTCACGGCCTCGCGCAGAAAGTCGATGACGGCGCGCACGCGTGGTGCTTGTCTCATATCCTGATGGCAAGTAACCCAGTAGTTGCGGCAGAGGTCCACCTCATCGGGCAGGACGCGCACAAGCTCCGGATAAAGGCTTGCGAAGAAGTAGGGGAGCACGCAAAGCCCCAGGCCGTTTCGCGTCGCCGTCAGCTGCGCAAAGATGCTGGAACTTTGGAACTGGGGCTTGATGCGCGGATGCACGTCGCCGAGATAATCAAGCCCCGGCGCGAAGATCATCTCCTCGATATAGCTGATGAAGGGATGGTTCAGCAGATCGTCGCGGCAGGTGACCGGCGGGCTCTTGGCAAGATAATCGCGCGAGCCGTAAACCTGCAGATGGTAGTCGGTCAGCTTCTCGGAAAAATACGGTCCTCCCTTCGGTTCGTCCAAGACGACGGTAATGTCCGCCTCCTTGCGCGACAGTGACATGATCTGCTGGATCGTCACAAGCTCAAGCGACAGATGCGGATGATGTGCTGCGAATTTCGGCAGCACGCTCGCAAAGAAGAAATTCGCAAAACCCTCCGGCGCACTCAACCGCACGACGCCGCGCTGCGTCATCGAGCCTGCGGCAAGATCGGCTCGCAGGCGTTCGGTCTCATGTTCCATTTTTTCGGCGGTGTCTACGAAACGCGTGCCCATCGCCGTCAGCACGTAGCCGCGCGCGTTGCGCTCGAAGAGTTTGACCTTCAGGGCAAATTCAAGCCGGTCGATGCGCCGCGAGACGGTGGCATGGCTGCTGCGCAGCTGCCTTGCAGCCGTCGATAGCTGGCCGGTGCGCGCCACGGCTAGAAAAAACTGAAGATCGTCCCAAGTAAATTGCGGAGGATTGCTCATGCAGCGTCGCGCGTCCATCTGCGTCTTTGGTCTAATCGCCGATCGCTGCCCAAGAAATGGAAAGCGCCCTAAGTGCCGGTTTCAACCTTCTGTTCAGAAACGAACAGATACTGTTTGTAATTAACTGCAAACCACCGGTTGCCTCAAGGCAGATTTTCCTTGATCGTAGGCGAAGCGTCGGCTGGCTTGAGGAGAGCGGCTGGCCAATTTTGAACAGACGCGCGATCTAACCATCTCTGGGAGGAGAGACATATGCGAAAGAATTTCATTGCGTCCGTGGCATTCCTGCTTGCCAGCGGCACCGCCGTACTCGCCGATGGTGCTTCCGACGGCAAGGTGAAGATCGGCATCCTGAACGACCAATCCGGCGTCTATGCCGATTTCGGCGGTAAATCGTCCGTTGAAGCCGCCCAGATGGCGGTCGAAGATTTCGGCGGCAAAGTGCTCGACGCTCCAGTCGAGATCGTCGACGCCGACCATCAGAACAAGCCGGACATCGCATCGAACATCGCCCGGCAGTGGTACGACACCGAGCAGGTCGACGCTATCATGGAACTGACGACGTCGTCGGTTGCGCTCGCTGTCCAGGCAATTGGCAAAGAGAAGAAGAAGATCGACATCGTCACGGGTGCGGCAACAACGGATCTGACGGGCAAGGCCTGTTCGCCCTACGGCTTCCACTGGGCTTATGACACGCATGCCCTTGCTGTCGGCACCGGTGGCGCACTTGTGAAGCAGGGTGGCGACAGCTGGTTCTTCCTGACGGCCGACTATGCCTTTGGCTATTCTCTGGAACAGCAGACGAGTGATTTCGTAAAGGCCAATGGAGGCAATGTCGTCGGCTCCGTCCGGCATCCGCTCGCCAGCCAGGATTTTTCGTCTTTCCTGCTGCAGGCCCAGTCCTCCGGCGCCAAGGTCGTCGGTCTTGCCAATGCAGGCCTCGATACGTCGAACGCAATCAAGCAGGCGGCCGAGTTCGGTATCACGCAGGGTGGCCAGCGTCTCGCGGCACTGCTTTTCACGCTCGCTGACGTCCATGGCCTCGGTCTCGAAGCCGCTCAAGGCTTGACGCTCACCGAAGGTTATTACTGGAACCGTGACGACGAGAGCCGCGCTTTCGGAAAGAAATTCTTCGATCGCACCGGCAAGATGCCGAACATGATCCACGCCGGGACCTATTCCGCCGTGCTTCAGTATCTGAAGGCAATCCAGAAGGCCGGAACGGACGAAACGGAAGCCGTTGCCAAGCAACTGCATGAAATGCCGGTGGACGACGTTTTTGGCCGCGGTGGAACCGTTGGCCCGAACGGCCGCATGATCCATGACATGTATCTCTTGCAGGTAAAAAAGCCGGACGAGAGCAAGGAGGCCTGGGACTACTTCAACGTTCTCGCCACCATCCCCGGCAAGGACGCCTATATCGATCCCGCCAAGAGCGGCTGCGATCTGGTGAAATAAGCCCATGGCGGTTCCCGCAACAGAGACGAATCCAACGCCGCGGGTGGTACTCTCCGCCCGCGGCCTTCGCCGGGATTTCGGCGGCTTCACGGCCGTCAAGAATGTCGATCTCGATGTACACGATGCAAGCGTCCATGCCCTTATCGGACCGAATGGCGCGGGCAAGACGACGGTTTTCAACCTGCTGACCAAGTTCCTGCAGCCTACTCACGGCACGATCACGCTGATGGGTACGGATATCACCAGCACACCGCCGGACAAGGTGGCGCGCATGGGGCTGGTGCGTTCCTTCCAGATTTCGGCGGTCTTCCCGCACCTGTCGGTGCTCGACAATGTGCGCGTCGCCCTGCAGCGACCGAACAATCTCTCCACCCAGTTCTGGCGGCCGGTGTCTGCGCTGGATTGCCTGAACGACCGCGCCGAACAGTTGCTGGCAAGTGTCGGCCTTTCCAAGGAACGCGACCATATCGCTGCGGATCTTTCCTATGGCCGCAAGCGCGTACTGGAGATCGCCACGACGCTTGCGCTCGATCCGAAGGTTCTGCTTCTCGACGAGCCGATGGCCGGCATGGGGCAGGAGGACGTCAGCGTCGTTTCCGCCATCATCCGCGAGGTTGCCCGCGTCCGGGCGGTGCTGATGGTCGAGCACAATCTCTCCGTCGTCGCCAATATCTGCCAGCAGGTGACCGTACTTCAGCGTGGCGAGATCCTCGCAGAGGGCGACTACGCCTCCGTCAGCCAGGATCCGCGCGTCCGTGAGGCTTATATGGGCACGGAGGAAGGTTGATGGTTGCTCTGCTGGAAGTTCAGGGCCTCAATGCCTGGTACGGCGAAAGCCACATCCTGCACGGCGTCGACATGCGCGTTGGCGAAGGTGAAACGATTACTATCCTCGGCCGCAACGGCGTCGGCAAGACAACGACGCTTCGCACGATCACCGGCATCGTTCGGGCCCGCAAGGGCAAGATCAGCTTTGACGGAGCGGATATGATGCAGGTGCCGCTGCACAAGACCGCACACAAGGGCATCGGCTTCGTGCCCGAGGAGCGCGGCATCTTTTCGACACTGAGCGTGTCGGAAAACCTGATCTTGCCGCCGGTCGTTGCCGAAGGCGGCATGAGCCTCGACGAGATCTACGAACTTTTTCCGAACCTCTACGAGCGCCGCGCGAGCGCCGGGACCAAGCTTTCCGGTGGCGAGCAGCAGATGTTGGCGATCGCTCGTGTCTTGCGCACCGGTGTCAAGATGCTGCTGCTCGACGAGCCGACGGAAGGTCTTGCGCCCGTCATCGTCCAACGTATCGGTGAGGTTCTGAGGAAGCTGAAGGAGCGCGGCATGACGATACTCCTCGTCGAACAGAATTTCCGCTTTGCAAGCCGCATTGCAGACCGCTTCTATCTGATGGACCATGGCCAGATGGTGTCCGAGTTCCCGGTCGGCGAATTGCCTGAGCGGATGGATACGCTGCACAGGGTGCTGGGAGTCTGATTCCATGACGATGATATTCGGCATTCCCGTTCAGGCACTACTCGGCCAGTTGCTGATCGGCCTCATCAACGGCTCTTTCTACGCGCTTTTGAGCCTTGGCCTGGCCATCATATTCGGCCTGTTGCGCGTCATCAATTTTGCGCATGGCGCGCAATATATGCTCGGCGCCTTCGTTGCCTATCTGATGCTCGCCTACGGCGGCATCGGCTACTGGCCCGCGCTTGTTCTTGCCCCGCTTGCAGTCGGCCTTGTCGGCGCCGTCGTGGAACGGCTCTTCTTGCGGCGGCTCTATGATCTCGATCCACTCTACGGATTGCTCTTCACGTTCGGCATGGCGCTCGCGATCGAAGGGACCTTTCGCTATTTATACGGATCTTCCGGCCAGCCCTATGCCACGCCGTCAGCCCTTGCCGGTGGTACCAACCTCGGCTTCATGTTCCTGCCGATCTATCGCGGCTGGGTGGTCGTCATGTCGCTGGTGGTCTGCATCGGCACCTGGCTTCTTATCGAGAAGACCAAGCTCGGAGCCTATCTTCGGGCGGCGACGGAAAATGCCGTGCTTGTGCAGGTCTTCGGTGTCAACGTGCCGGTTCTTTTGACTCTGACCTATGCGTTGGGTGCCGGTCTTGCAGCCTTTGCCGGCGTACTGGCTGCTCCTATCTACCAGGTCTCGCCGTTGATGGGCTCCAACATCATTATTGTCGTCTTCGCCGTTGTCGTGGTTGGCGGCATGGGTTCGATCATGGGGGCGATCGTCACCGGTTACGTTCTGGGCGTTGCGGAGGGGCTAACCAAGGTTTTTTATCCGGAAGCGTCGAACATCGTGATCTTCGTGATCATGGCGATCGTGCTTCTCGTCAGGCCCGCGGGCCTCTTCGGCCGGGATGCGTAAGATGACGGACATCACCGAAACCATTCGTGCAGAAAAGAGCCGCACCGCACTGTCGGTACAGGCCGGCTTCCTCATCATCGGCCTTTTGCTCCTGCTGCTCGCGCCGTTTTTCTTCTACCCGATCTTCCTGATGAAGCTGCTATGCTTTGCGCTCTTTGCCTGCGCGTTCAACCTGCTGCTCGGCTATACTGGGCTGCTTTCCTTCGGGCATGCGACCTTCTTTGGCGGGGCCGCCTATTTCACTGCCTACACCGTCAAGGCATGGGGGGTTCCGCCGGAACTCGGCATCCTGATCGGCGTTGCGGGTGCTGCACTCCTCGGCCTCGTCATGGGCTATCTCGCCATTCGCCGTCAGGGCATCTATTTCGCGATGATCACGCTTGCGCTTTCGCAGATGTTTTTCTTCTTCTGCCTGCAGGCGGAATTCACCGAAGGTGAGGACGGCATCCAGTCCGTTCCTAGGGGGCATCTCTTCGGCCTCATCGATTTGAATAATTCGACCAGCATGTACTACTTCGTCTTGGCGGTCTTCGTCATCGGCATGCTTTTGATCTGGCGTTTCATCCATTCGCCCTTCGGCATGATCCTGAAATCGATCCGGGAAAACGAGAACCGAGCGATCTCGCTCGGCTATTCGGTGGCGCGTTACAAGCTCGGCGCCTTCGTGATGTCGGCCGCCCTGGCCGGGCTGGCGGGAGCCTTGAAGTCGCTCGTCTTCCAGTTCGCAACGCTGACGGACGTCGCCTGGCAGATGTCGGGCGAGGTGATCTTGATGACGCTTCTCGGCGGCATCGGTACGCTGATTGGTCCGATCTTCGGGGCGGGGCTTGTCGTGACGCTGCAGAACTATCTCGCGACATCGGAATTCCCCGTTACGATCATCACCGGCGTCGTTTTCATGATCTGCGTGCTGATCTTCCGTCGCGGGATCGTCGGAGAATTCTACGCCTCGTGGATCGGCCGGAAACTGGGCTTCGTGTATCGCCGTTGAGCGGCCGGTGACATCAGATGGATCGCTACGACTATATCATCATCGGCGCTGGCAGTGCGGGCTGTGTGCTGGCGAACCGCCTGTCCGAAGACCGCAATAACCGCGTGCTGCTGCTGGAAGCCGGCGGCAGCGACAACTACCACTGGATACACATACCGGTCGGCTATCTCTACTGCATCAACAATCCGCGCACCGACTGGTGCTATACCACCGCGCCCGAGGAAGGGCTGAACGGCAGGGCTCTGGGCTACCCTCGCGGCAAGGTGCTCGGTGGCTGCTCTTCGATCAACGGCATGATCTACATGCGCGGCCAGGCGCGCGACTACGACCTTTGGCGGCAGATGGGATGCAGCGGCTGGAGCTGGAGCGATGTTGTGCCCTTCTTCCGCAGATCGGAGGATCATTACCGCGGCGCGGACGAGATGCATGGTGCGGGTGGCGAATGGCGCGTGGAAAAAGCGCGGGTGCGCTGGGCCGTGCTCGACGCCTTCCAGCAGGCGGCACGGGAAGCCGGCATTCCGATTACGGAGGATTTCAACCGCGGCAGCAACGAAGGCTCCGGCTATTTCGACGTCAACCAGCGCTCCGGTATTCGCTGGAACACCGCAAAGGCCTTCCTCCGGCCGGCTATGAAGCGCACCAATCTGACTGTTCTGATGAAGGCGCAGGTGCGGCGGCTGCTGGTGGAGGAGGGTGCCATTTCCGGCGTCGTGTTCCAGCACGACGGCGCGGCAAAGCGCGCTTATGCGGCCAAAGAGACGGTCCTTTCTGCCGGTTCCATCGGCTCGCCGCATATCCTGGAACTCTCCGGTATCGGTCGCGGCGATGTGCTGAACAATGCCGGCGTCGACGTCGTTACCGAGGTCAAGGGCGTCGGGGAGAACCTGCAGGACCATCTGCAGCTTCGCCTCGCTTATAAGGTCACCGGCGTGCCGACGCTGAACGAGAAGGCGACAAAGTTGATCGGCAAGGCGGCGATCGGGCTCGAATATCTGATCCGCCGTTCCGGGCCGATGGCTATGGCACCGAGCCAGCTTGGCATCTTCACGCGCTCGGGGCCAGACAAGGAAACACCCGACCTGCAGTATCACGTACAGCCGGTCTCGCTCGACAAGTTCGGCGATCCAGTGCACGCCTTTCCGGCAATCACCGCAAGCGTCTGCAATCTGCGGCCGGAAAGCCGCGGCTCCGTGCATCTTGCGAGCCCGGATTTTGCCACGCAGCCGACGATTTCTCCGAAATACCTCTCGACGGAGCGTGATCGCGACATAGCTGTTCGATCGATAAGGCTGACGCGGCGGATCGTTTCACAGCCGTCCTTTGCGCGCTTTCAGCCGGAGGAGTTCAGGCCCGGTCCGTCCTATCAGACGGAGGCCGATCTGGAGCGGGCGGCGGGAGACATCGGCACGACAATCTTCCATCCGGTCGGAACCTGCCGGATGGGCGCAGACAAAGACAGCGTCGTTGATCCGCGGCTGAAGTTGCGCGCGCTTGCCAAGCTCAGGATCGCGGATGCCTCCATTATGCCGTCGATTACCTCAGGCAATACGAATTCGCCAACGATCATGATCGCCGAAAAGGCGGCCGCGATGATCCTCGAAGATAACAGGTAGGAGGCCATGATGACACGGATCGCATTTATCGGGCTTGGCAACATGGGCGGGCCAATGGCGGCCAATCTCGTCAAGGCCGGCCACGAGGTGACGGGCTTCGATCTCGCCGCGCCGGTTCTCAAGGCGGCAGAGGAAAGCGGCGTGACACCTGCGAGCCACGTGAGCCAGGCTGTGGCCGGTGCCGAGACCGTCGTCACGATGCTGCCGCAAGGTAAACACGTGCTGACGGCCTGGCCGGACATTCTCGCTTCCATTCCCGCCGGAACGCTGGTGATCGATTGCTCGACCATCGACGTCGAAAGCGCGCGCAAGGCCCATGCGATGGCCAAGGCAGCAGGTTGTCTTTCGCTCGACGCCCCCGTCTCCGGCGGAACGGGCGGGGCTGCGGCGGGAACGCTGACTTTCATGGCGGGTGGCTCGCAGGAGAGTTTCGCCAAGGCCAAGCCGATCCTTGAAGCCATGGGCAAGAAGATCGTTCACTGTGGTGAAGCGGGCGCTGGGCAGGCGGCCAAGATCTGCAACAATATGATCCTCGGGATTTCGATGATCGGCGTCTGCGAGGCTTTCGTGCTGGCTGAAAAACTCGGCCTTTCACACCAAGCGCTTTTTGATGTTGCATCGACATCGTCCGGTCAGTGCTGGTCCATCAATAGCTATTGCCCGGTGCCGGGACCGGTTCCGACCTCGCCGGCCAACAATGCCTACAAGCCGGGCTTTGCCGCTGCCTTGATGCTGAAGGATCTGCGCCTTTCGCAGGAGGCGGCACTGTTGAGCGGCGCATCGACTCCGCTTGGTGCCGAAGCCGCGCAGCTTTACGCGCTCTTCGAAAAGCAGGGCAATGGCGGAAGGGACTTTTCCGCCATCATCGAGATGTTTCGCAGCAAGGTCTGATCATTTCGCGACGAGCGAAAGATGAAGCTTGCTTGTCTCGCCGAGAAGGATGTCGATCTCGCCCGGCGAACTAAGTTCGATCGCGCCACAGAGGGTACCTGTCGTAATCAGCGCGCCTGCTTTCAGCGAGCTTTCCGGCCGCAACCTGTCATTGGCGTAGCCGACAAGCCAGGTGAGCACGTCGCCCGTCGGATGCTGTGCGGGGGCATCGTAGACCGGCTGGCCGTTGAAGGTGACTTTCATTGGCGTTCCGGTCGCTGTGTCGATGAGTGTTTTCGGCACGGGCGGACCAAGCACATAGCCGCTATTGCCGAGGCGATCGGCAAGGAAAAGCAAAAAGGAAGCCCTGCCGCCTTCTTGAATGGCGGAAACCAGGAGTTCTGCGCCGAGATGGACGGTCGCAACTGCATCGGCGACTTCGGCCCGGCTGTAGCCGCTATCGCGGATGGGCAGATCCGTGCCGAGCCGAATGGCAATCTCCGCTTCAAATTTCATGCCTTCCGCCCAGGGAATTTCGGCGCCGGAAAGGGCTTCGATATAGGGATGAAGCGGCGCAGCCACAGCCTGGTCATCCGGCGAGGTCGCCACTTTCCACGCATTGCTGGTAATGCCTTGCCCGGCGGCGAGGAAATTCTGCGCGTCCATGGCGTGGCGCAGGTCGGTCGGAAGTGCGAAATCGGCAGTCGGCACTTGCTTGCCCGCGTTGTGGAGGCTGTAAAGTCGCGCGGCAAGGGCACGCGGATCGAAGACCGCGTTTGAATCCGTCATAATATTTCCTCCGCCTGTTTTTGAACGACCCGACATTAGCTGCCGGCATAAGATGAGGTAAAGCGCACGGATGGAAAGACCGCTATTCCATCGCTGCGTACCAGGCGCAGCGATAGTTTTTGAGACCGGTAATCGCGGCCGGCGTGAAACATCTTTCCGGACCGGGCGCGGGTCTGATACCGGTAAGCAGTGCGGCGCCCTGGCTGGTGCCGGTCGAGCCCGGCAGCGCGATCACGTCCCGTTCCATCAATGCCGCGAGAACCTTGAGATACGTCTCGTTCAGCGCGAACGGCCCTTCGACGATGACAGGTCCATCGGCGCCGATGAGGCCGAGGCAGGCCTCGGTCATCAACGTGAGGTAGAGGCACATGGCGGCGTAGCGTTGCGCAGGGCTTGCGCCATCGGCATTCAGCCAGTGCCTTTTGCGGTCGGGAAAGGGGCCGGAGCCGGGGGCCACGTTCGGCAGCAACATGAGGTTTCCTGCAATGACCGGGCCGAGTGCTGCGGCAACGTCCTTAAGCGGAACATTGCCGATTTCTGCGGAAAGAATTTCGAACTCACGGCCGCCCATGAAGCGGGAGGACGGCACGGCCCGACCATAGGCATCGACATTGGCGAGCGCATCGCGCTTCGCGTCGAGATGGGTGAGATCGCCGCCGACGCCGAAATTTACAACCCATGTGCCGGTCGAGACAACCGTAAAGGGCGCCGTGCGCGCGACGAGATGCGGCAGCAGCGAGGCGTTTGAATCATGGATGCCGCAGTAGACCGGGATTTCTGTGGCCAGGCCGATCTCGGCGGCTATGTCCGGCAGGACGTGGCCGAGCGCGTCGAAAGCCGAGCGGATCGGCGCCATGAGATTGCGAATGCCGAGCCGATCGACAAGCGAGGAATATTCGCCTGTTTTTGGGTTCCACAGATCTGTATGGCAGCCGAGCGAGGTCAGTTCGTTAGCTGTAACGCCCGTCAGCCGTGCCGCCCAATATTGCGGATAGGTGACGATCGTTGCCACCTTCGCGAATTCTTCCCTAAAGGCCGTCTTCTGATAATGAAGCTGGGCGCCGACATTCAGCCCCATCGACTGGCGCGGTGAATAAGTCTCCTCGAAGGGAGGGCGCAGCGCCGTATAGGCGTCTCGGATCTCTTGCGGATATTCATGTTCGTAATCGAGAACCGGCATCGCAAGCTTGCCGTCTGCGCCGAGCAGTGCTGCTGACGCGCCATGGGTCGTGATCGAAATTGCATCGAAACCCGGCTTTGCCGCGAAAGACTTCAGCGCGTCGACCGCAAAACCCCAAAGGTTCTCGATATCATAGCGCGGATAGATGCCGGACCGGATGACTGTATTCGCCGTCTTTGCGGCTGCGATTTCCGTGCCGGTTTGGCTGTCGAGCACGACAACTTTTGCATTCGTCTTGCCGATATCGAGAACGGCGATACGGCGGTAACCGGGCGGTTTGCTCATGGCATGTGGAAGACGGTAACGAGGTCGCTCTGGAGCGGTGAATTGTCCGGATTTGTTTCCATGATGTCGGCCATATGGCTCCACCACCTTTTCATCAGGGGATGTTCCGGCAGGCTCGCCATCGTGTGATCTTTCGGCCGCGTCAGCACGCCGAAGAGCGTGTTCGTCTCGCGGTCGAGATGGATCGAATAGTCGCTCGCGCCGGACTTGTGCAGCAGCTCGACGAGCTCCGGCCAGATCTCGTCGTGCCGCTTCCTGTACTCGGCTTCCATGCCTGGATTGAGCTTCATCTTGAAGGCGTATTTTTCAACGGTCATTTGGAACTCATGGCTTTGATACGTCGGGCGATAATCGGAATGGCAATGGTGATGATGAGCAGCAGGCCGATGAAGATCGACATGACGATGCCCGGAACGTTGAGCAGGCCGAGGCCGAAGGTAACGAGGCCCATGACGAAGGCTGCGATGACGACGCCGCCGATCGTGCCCGAGCCGCCGAGGATCGAGACACCGCCGAGCACGACCATGGTGACGACTTCGAGCTCCCAGCCCTGCGCAATCGAGGGACGGGTGGAGCCAAGGCGCGAGGTGAGGCACACCGCTGCAATACCGCTCATGACACCGGTCAGCATGAAGAGGATGAATTTCACGCGTTCGACCGGAATCCCGGAGAAGCGGGCGGCAAAATCGTTATTGCCGATCGTATAGACCTGGCGGCCAAAGTTCGTGGCGTGCAGCAGGATGGCGAAGAGAATCGCCAGCACGAAGAACAGCACGAATTCGAAGGAAAAGACCCAGAAGACATAGCCCTGGCCGAAGTAGGCGAAATCGGCGGGATATTTGCCGTAGGCCTGGTCCCCCAGCACAATATAGGAGATGCCGCGGAAGAGGCTCATCGTGCCGATGGTGACGACGATCGACGGCAGTTTCAGGACGGAGACGAGGACGCCGTTGAAAACTCCGCAAACCAACCCCGTGCCGATGCCGATCAGCACGAGGCCCGGTGTCGCGATGCCGGCCTGTGCGGCCGCCCCCATGGCCGTCGATGCAAGCGCGATGATGGCTGCAACCGATAGATCGATCTCGCCTGCGATCACAAGCAGCGCCATGGCAAAGGCGATCATCGCTTTTTCGGTGAAATTGAAGGTTGCGTCCGAGAGGTTCCATGCATTCAGGAAGTAGGGCGATGCCATGGAATTGAAGACAAAGATCAAGATGGCAACGCCGAAAAGCAGCACTTCCCAGCTGGCCATGATGCGGCGGAACGGGGTGCCGAGACGATCGGGAATGACGCGCTTTTCGGTTGGGGCGGAAAAGGTGCTCATGGGACGACCTCGGCTGGAGTTTCTGCAGCTGCCTTGTCGCGCAGGATGATACGGCCGCGACTGCGCTCGCGACGGGCATTGAAGACGACGGCAAGGATGATCACGGTGCCTGAGATCGCCATCTGTGTGAAGGGCGAGATGCCGATGACGGGAAGCGCATTCTTGATGACGCCGAGGAAGAGGGCGCCCAGCACCGTGCCGATGACTGACCCGACACCGCCGGCGATAGAGATGCCGCCGATGACGCAGGCGGCGACGCTGTCGAGCTCGAAACCGCTGGCGATATCAACATAGGCGACCGCGTAACGCGAGACCCACAGGTAGCTTGCAAGGCCGGCGAGCGCACCGGACAGCACGAAGGCCAGGAATTTCGTCCACCCGGTATCGATTCCCGCGTAGACGGCCGCCGTCGGGTTGCCGCCAGTCGCATAGGCCGATCTGCCGAACTGGGTATATTTCAGCAGAATATACATCAAGAGCACGATTGCGATCCCAACCCAACTGAGAACCGGCAGGCCGAGGATCGGCGTGCGGGGCACGGAAAGGAAGGTCGGTGTCATCTGATGGGCGTTCACCCAGGCGCCGCCGGAGAGCACGAAGGCCATGCCGCGATAGATGGTCAGCGTCCCGAGCGTGACGACGATCGGGGGGATTTCAAGGGCCCAGACAAGAAAGCCGTTGATCGCACCGAGGCAGGCGCCGATCGCAATCGCTGCAAGGATCAGGACGACCAGCGGCAGATCGGGAAAGGCGGCATTCATCATCGCGATTGCCATGCCGGTGAAGGCGAGATTAGCGGCGACCGAAAGGTCAATCGATTTCGTAAGGATAACGGTCATCTGCGCGAGCGCCAGTATGATGAGGATCGAGGTATCGTTGAAGATGCCGGCGAGGTTTGAGGGCGTCGCAAAATCTGCAGCGCGCGCCGAAAAGACCGCGATCATCAAGACGATGATGAGGAAAAGCAGGGTTTCGCGTTTTCTAATCAGTCGTGCCATTCCATTACCTCATGCATTTCCGGTCGCTGCGCGCACCAATGCCTCTGGCGAAAGCTCCGCGCGCTCAAACAGACCGGCCGACAACCCTTCCTTCATCACCAGGACACGGTCGGACATGCCGATGATTTCCGGCAGTTCAGAGGAGATCATGATGATGGAGAGCCCTTCGGCGGCAAGCTCGCTGATGAAGCCGTGGACCGCCGCCTTGGAACCGATATCGATGCCTTTGGTCGGCTCGTCGAGGATGATGACCTTGGGCTGCGTCGCCAGCCATTTTCCGATGACGACTTTCTGCTGATTGCCGCCAGACAGCGTGCCGACGGGGACGGACAGTGCGGCTGCGCGAAGGTCCAGCCGCTCGGCGTATCTACGGGCGAGCGCAAATTCGTTGGCGGCCTTCAGGAAGCCCTTGCGCGACGTGCGCGTCAGTGAAGGCAGCGTCATGTTCTGATAGATGGGCATCGGCAGCGCCAGGCCGTGGCGGCCACGCTCTTCCGGCACATAGACGATGCCGGCACGGATGGCATCGAGCGGCGATGCCATCGAAATTCTCTTGCCGTCGAGCATGAGCCTGCCGGAAAGCGGCTTGGTGATGCCGAAAAGCGATTGGCAGAGTTCCGAACGACCAGCGCCGATCAGGCCATAGACGCCGAGAATTTCACCCTTGCGAAGCGTGAAGGAAATATCGCGGAATTCCGTTCGGTGACAGTAATCCTGGACTTCGAGAACGGGGCCGCCAATCTCTACCGGGAACTTCGGAAACACGTTCTCGACATCGCGGCCGACCATGAGCTTCACGATCGCGTCCTGCGGCGTCTCCTTCAGCCTGCCGTCTCCGACGGCGCGGCCGTCGCGGAAGACGACGAAGTTGTCGGCAATCTCGTAGAGTTCGTCGAACTTGTGGCTTATGAAAAGAATCGCCTTGCCCTTTTCCTTCAGGCCCTGAACGATGCGGAAGAGATCGTCGATCTCCTTGCGCGAAAGGGCAGCCGTCGGCTCATCCATGATGACGATGCGGGCCTCGATCGAAAGAGCGCGGGCAATTGCCACCAGATGACGCTGCGCGATCGAGAGGTCCCTCAGGCGGATCGTCGGATCGATGCTGCTTTCGAGTGACGTCAACAGCTCTTTCGAGCGGCTGTTCATCGCCTTCCAGTCGATGGTGCGGAATTTTGTGCGCGGCGCATGGCCGAGGAAGATGTTTTCGGCAACCGTCAATTCGTCGAAGAGGACAGTTTCCTGATGGATGGCAGTGACGCCCGCATCGATTGCGGCCTGCGCACTGGCGAAGGCGACGGGCTGGCCGTCGACGATGATTTCGCCTTCGTTCGGCCTGTAGATGCCGGTCAGGATCTTAACGAGAGTGGATTTGCCTGCGCCGTTTTCGCCGATCAGCGCGGTCACCTTGCCGGGATAGAGTGCGATGCTGACCTTGTCGAGCGCCTTTACGCCGGGAAAGATCTGCGAAATGCCCCGCATTTCGAGGATGGCGGGCGCATCTGCGGCCTTGCGGTCTGTGGCGGATTGTTGAAGGGCAGTGTTCATCAGCGCTTTACCGGTGTCGAATGAGAAATCCCGGCGGCCCAAGGCCGCCGGGCTTTATGCGTGATGGTTCACATCAGAAGACCTTGGAGAACTGGTCGATGTTCGAAGCGTTATAGACGAACGGATCTGCCATTGCGGCCTCGCCGTTGTCGCCAACCTTGATCTTGCCCATGCGCCCGGTTTCGATCTCGCTACCCGGTTTGCCGTCGGTTTCACCCTTGACGAGGCGATAGGCGATCTGCGTGGCCGAATAGCCGAGGTCGATCGGGTTCCAGATGGCGAATTCCTTCGTGGCGCCCGACTTGATCGCGCCGGCCATTTCGGAGGGCAGGCCGAGACCCGTGACATAGACCTTGCCGACGAGGCCCTTGTCTTCCACGACCTTGGATGCCGCCAGAACGCCGACCGTCGTTGGAGCGACGATGACCTTTACATTCGGGTTGGACTTCAAGAGGCCTTCGGCTTCGCGGTAGGACTTGTCGGAAAGGTCGTCGCCGTAAACCGTAGTGACGAGGTTCAGACCGGGGAAGTCCTTGAGCTGCTTCTTCATCTGATCGATCCAGATGTTCTGGTTCGTCGAGGTGGTCGTCGCCGAAAGGATCGCGAAATCGCCCTTGCCGCCGTCGAGGTGATTTTGCGCCAGGGTCAGGCACATCTTGCCGATCAGCTCGTTGGACGATGGGTTGAGCTGTAGGATGCGGCCTTCAGGAGCAACGCCGGAATCCCAAGAAATGACCTTGATGCCGCGCTGGGTAGCCTTTTTCAAAGCCGGAACGACTGCGTCCGGGTCGTTCGCCGAAATCGCGATGGCATCGACGCCCTGTGCGATCAGCGAATTGATGACTTCGATCTGGCCCTCGGCCGTCGTCGAGGTCGGGCCGGTATAAATCACTTCGACGCCGCCGAGCTCCTTGGCGGCTTCCTGGGCGCCCTTGTTGGCGGCGTCGAAGAAGCCGTTGCCGAGTGACTTGACGACAAGGCCGATCTTCATGTCGGCAGCACTGGCCGTGCCTGCCATCATGGCGACGGCGAGTGCGACGCCCACCGCGAGTTTCTTTGCGAGTTTCATGCTTTCATCCTCCCACGTTGATTGAGACTAACTACACCTGGTCGTCGCTTCTCAGGCGACCGACGAGGAATCCTCCTTCACCGATTGCAGGCCAGCGCTCGCGACGACGAGCTTGATGCCTGCATCCTCCATCATCTTGGCGGAATCTTCCTGGATGCCGTCGTCGGTGATGATCGTCGAAACACGGTCAAGCGGGCACAGAATGAGGCTCGACCGGCGGCGGAATTTGCTGGAATCGACCATCACGACGAGTTCGTCGGCCTGATGCATCAGCTTCTGTTCGCTTTGAATGATCTGTGCGTCGGATTCCATGATGCCGAGCGGGCCGACGCCCTGGGCCCCGATGAAAAAGCGGCGTGCATAGAAATTGCGGATGGCGTCATTGTCGAACGGCGACAGAATGAGGCTCTGTTCACGGTAGATCACACCGCCCGGCACCGTCACCGTATTCTTGGAATGTTTTACCAGATGTTCGGCGATCGCGAACGAATTGGTCATGACTTGCATGCGGTGTGCCGACATGAAGTGCACCATCTGAAACGTCGTCGTGCCGCCATTGATGATGATCGCATCGCCCGGGTCGCACAGATCCACGGCGGCGCGCGCAATTGCGCGCTTTTTATCGATATTGACCGATTCTGAAACCCTAAAAGGACGTCCCGCAAGATTGCCGAGCTGCGGCGGATGGACGGCTTCTGCGCCGCCGCGCACGCGGCGGATCTTGCCCTGCACATGGAGAGCCGCGATGTCACGCCGGATGGTGGCCTCCGAAGCTTCGGTCAGCTCAGCAATATCCTGGATCGTGACGACCGACTTTTCCTGGACCGCGCTCAGGATGATGCGATGGCGTTCGCGTTCGTGCATTTGGCTCCTCCCTGTCCGTATTTATTTCGTATCCGTTAAAAGCTGTCAATCAAAAACGATCACAAATTTTCATATTGCGATGCACAATAATTGTTTTTGATCGTTTTCGATTGACAATATGCATTTTGATGAGCGATACCGTCACCGGATACAGCGTGGTTTTGGTCTGCGCATCAGGCACACAAGGGAGGATGACATGGCGGCCACCGTCCGGCTTCTTGAGAACCGTTGGGATGATTCTTACGCAGCGGGGCTCGATGAACCCGGTAAGCTGCTTTATCGCTCGAACCTCCTTGGCGCTGATAAGCGCATCACCAATTACGGCGGCGGCAATACTTCGGCAAAGGTGATGGAAACGGATCCACTGACCGGCGAGAAGGTCAAGGTTCTTTGGGTCAAGGGATCTGGCGGCGATGTCGGAACCATTAACCTCGACGGCTTTGCGACGCTCTATCAGGACAAGCTTGATTCGCTTAAGAGCATCTATAAGGGCGTCGAAGACGAAGATCGCATGGTCGGCTTTTTGCCGCATTGCACCTTCAACCTGAATTCCCGCGCCGCCTCGATCGATACGCCGCTGCATGGATTTGTGCCCTTCACGCATGTCGACCACATGCATCCGGACGCCATTATTGCGATCGCTGCAGCCAAGAACTCCAGGGAACTGACGAAGCAGGTCTTTGGCGACGCGATCGGCTGGCTGCCGTGGCGCCGCCCGGGCTTCCAGCTCGGTCTCGATCTTGAAGCGTTCGTCAAGGCGAACCCGGATGCCAAGGGTGTCGTCCTCGAAAGCCACGGCCTTTTCACCTGGGCGAACGACGCCAAGGCCTGCTACGAGCTGACGCTCGCCATTATCAACAAGGCAATCGAATGGTTCGCCCAGCAGACTGAAGGCAGGACGATCTTCGGCGGCCAGGCGACCCAAAGCCTGCCAGTGGCTGAACGCCGGGCCATCGCTGCCCGCCTGATGCCGGAAATCCGCGGGCGGATCGGCAAGCAGGAACGCAAGCTTGGCCATTTCGATGATCAGGACGGCGTGCTCGAATTCGTCAACTCGAAGAATCTCCGCACCCTCGGCGCACTCGGTACCAGCTGCCCGGACCACTTCTTGCGTACCAAGATCCGCCCACTGATCCTCGACTTCGACCCGGCAAGACCGGACGTAGAGTCGAGCGTTGCCGGTCTCGACAAGGTGCTGGAAGACTATCGTGTCGATTACGCGCGCTATTACAATGACTGCAAACACGGCAACTCACCGGCGATTCGAGATGCCAATCCGGTCATTTTCCTCATTCCCGGCGTCGGCATGCTGTCCTTTGCCCGTGACAAGGCAACGGCTCGCATCGCGAGTGAATTTTACGTCAACGCCATCAACGTGATGCGCGGTGCGTCGACGGTCTCCGAATATCAGGGTCTGCCTGAACAGGAAGCCTTCGACATTGAATACTGGCTCTTGGAAGAGGCAAAGCTGCAGCGCATGCCGAAGCCGAAGAGCCTTGCCGGCAAGGTGGCCTTTGTCACCGGCGGAGCCGGCGGCATCGGCCGTGCGACGGCGGCCCGTCTGGTAGGCGAGGGCGCCTGCGTGGTGCTTGCCGATATCGATGAGTCGGCACTGGCGGCGACGGAAGCCGATTTCGTGAAGAGGTACGGTGCAGATGCGGTGCGCAGCGTGAAGCTCGACGTCACCAAGGAAGATGCCGTGGTCTCGTCCTTTGCCGAATCCTGCGTCGAGTTTGGCGGCATCGACATCCTCGTTTCGAACGCCGGTATTGCGTCCTCAGCGCCCATCGAAACCACCGAGCTTTCGATGTGGAACAAGAATATCGATATTCTGACAACCGGCTATTTCCTGGTATCGCGCGAAGCCTTCCGCCTGTTCCGTCGTCAGAACCTCGGCGGTAACGTGGTCTTCGTCGCCTCCAAGAACGGCCTTGCCTCCTCGCCGAATGCGGCTGCCTATTGCACGGCGAAGGCCGCCGAGATCCATTTGGCCCGCTGCCTGGCGCTGGAGGGGGCAGAAGCAGGCATTCGGGTGAATACCGTGAACCCGGATGCGGTGCTGCGCGGATCAAAGATCTGGAACGGCGAGTGGCGCGAACAGCGTGCGGCTTCTTCGAAGATCGAAGTGGACGACCTGGAGGAACACTACCGGAAGCGCTCGATGCTGAAGCTCAACGTCTTTCCTGAAGATATCGCCGAGGCGATCTATTTCCTCGCGTCGGATCTTTCGGCGAAATCCACCGGCAACATCATCAACGTGGATGCCGGCAACGCACAGAGCTTCCCGCGCTAGGAGTCTACTTCCGCAGTATAACCCAAATTGCATGGATGATCCCGGGCAGGTAGCCGCAAAGCGTCAGTAGGATATTGAGCCAGAAATGCAGGCCGACCCCGACCTGCAGGAAGACACCGAGTGGCGGCAGGATGATCGCGAGAAGGATGCGGATAACGTCCACTAGCGCCTCTTTGGTGGGTGAGGAATAAAGCAATAGAACGCAGAACAGGGCCTATGGTTCGTGTCTCAGGGAGGATTTGATGGCCGAGTTTAAGATTGCGCAGCATCTGATTGCCGAGGAAAATGCCAAGCGGGCGGCGGCTCTCGAAGCCGATTACGACGCGCTCGGCGCAAGCCTTGGACGCCGCGGTATTGATATCGACGCCATTACGACAAAGGTCGCAGCATTCTTCGTGGCTGTTCCTTCTTGGGGCGTCGGGACGGGTGGCACGCGCTTTGCCCGTTTTCCCGGCACCGGAGAACCGCGTGGCATCTTTGACAAGCTGGACGACTGCGCCGTCATTCATCAGCTGACGCAAGCAACGCCGACAGTTTCGCTCCACATCCCCTGGGATAAGGCTGATGCCGGCGAGTTGAGGGCCAAAGGCGATGCGCTCGGTCTTAGTTTCGATGCAATGAATTCCAACACGTTCTCGGACGCGCCAGGTCAGAAGCGCTCTTATAAATATGGCTCGCTCAGCCATACGGACGCCGCGACACGACAGCAGGCCATCGAGCACAATCTGGAATGCATCGAGATCGGCAAGGCGCTCGGCTCAAAGGCGCTGACGGTCTGGATCGGCGACGGCTCGAATTTCCCCGGCCAGAGCAACTTTACCAAGGCATTCGAGCGCTATCTTGCGGCGATGGCGGAGATCTACAAGGGGCTGCCTGACGACTGGCGGCTGTTTTCCGAGCACAAGATGTACGAGCCGGCCTTCTATTCGACCATCGTGCAGGATTGGGGCACGAACTATCTGATCGCGCAGACACTCGGGCCGAAAGCCCAGTGCCTCGTCGATCTCGGTCATCATGCCCCGAACACCAACATCGAGATGATCGTCGCCAGGCTGATTCAGTTTGGCAAGCTTGGTGGTTTCCACTTCAACGATTCGAAATATGGTGACGATGACCTCGATGCCGGTGCGATCGAGCCTTACCGTCTATTCCTCGTCTTCAATGAGCTGGTCGATGCCGAGTATCGCGGCGTGAAGGGCTTTCATCCGGCTCACATGATCGATCAGTCGCATAATGTCACTGACCCGATCGAAAGCCTGATCAATAGCGCCAACGAAATCCGCCGCGCCTATGCGCAGGCCCTGATCGTCGATCGCGAGGCGCTGGCCGGCCATCAGAATGACAATGATGCGCTGATGGCGACGGAAACGCTGAAGCGCGCGTATCGCACCGATGTCGAGCCGATCCTTGCCGAAGCGCGTCGGCGCGCCGGCGGCGCTATTGATCCGGTCACGGCTTATCGCGCCAGCGGCTACAGGAAAAAGGTTTCCGCCGAACGTCCGGCCTCCGTGGCTGGCGGCGGCGGTATCGTCTAGGCCTCCCAAGGCGCCCTGGCCGCCGCTTCAACAGCGGCGGCCAGGGGACCTCAAGGCTTCCATTCGCCGGCGATCTGGCGCGTCGCGACGTTCAGCCGGTTCCAGACATTGATGTTGGCGATGGCGATGACGAGGGCCGCAAGGCTCTTGGCGTCGTAATGGCGTGCCGCCTCGTCCCAGATTTCGTCCGGCACCGGATCGGCGCGGTCGCTGACGCGGGTGACGGCTTCGGTCAGCGCCAGGGCCGCGCGTTCTGCCGGGCTGAAATAAGGCGTCTCACGCCAGGCGGAAACGGCAAAGAGGCGCTCGTCGGTCTCTCCGAGCCTACGGGCAATGCGGGGATGACCGTCGACGCAGACACCGCAGCCATTGATCTGGCTGGCGCGCAGGTTGACGAGCTCGAGCAGCGTTGGCGAAAGGCCGCACTTTTGGGGAATATTCCCGAAAGCGAGCAGCGCCTGCATGGCTTCAGGGATGACGACGGCCGGATTTCCCATTCTCGATTGCATGATATGTCTCCTTGCTATGTTTCAGCGAATGACGTCGCCGGCCGCTTGTCTGTCACATCGGCCGGAATTCGTTCGTCATGGTGGTGACGTAACGCGATGAAGGAATGTGACCGATGGACGAGAAGAAATTTCTGGCGGACGAATTCGAGGCCAACCGCGCGCATCTGAAGACTGTCGCCTACCGCATGCTCGGCTCGCGTGCCGAGGCGGAGGATGCGGTGCAGGAGGCATGGCTCCGGCTCGGCCGCTCGAACACAAGCGAAGTCGGCAATCTCGGCGGCTGGCTGACGACGGTCGTGGCGCGCATCTGCCTCGATATGCTGCGCTCTAGGAAATCCCGGCGCGAAGAACAGCTCGATCCGCCGGTGCATGAAAAGATCGCCGATACCGCGAAGTCCGCCGACCCCGAGCGGGAGATCGTGCTGGCGGACTCCGTCGGCGTCGCGCTGCTGGTCGTGCTGGAACAGCTTGCGCCGGCAGAGCGTGTCGCCTTTGTCCTGCATGACATGTTCGATCTGCCCTTTGACGAGATTGCGCCCGTCATCGGCCGCACACCGGAAGCAACCCGGCAGCTCGCAAGCCGCGCCCGCCGCCGCGTGCAGGGGACGACCGAGGCGCCCGAGGCCGGCATCGAGCATAAGAAAGAGGTCGTCCGGGCATTCCTCGCCGCCTCGCGCGACGGTAATTTCCAGGCGTTGCTTGCTGTTCTTCATCCCGATGTTGTCTTCGCGCCTGATGCGACGGCGGCTCGTTTCGGCCATGCCGGCGCCCTGCACGGCGCGCAAGCGGTTGCAACGACATTCAACGGGAGGGCGCGGGGCGCGCTGCCGGCTTTCGTAGACGGCGGCTTCGGTTTCATCGTTCGCATCCAGGATCAACTGCGCATCGTCGTCAAAATCGGTTTCGATGGCGAGAAGATCGCCACGATCGAGGCGATCGCTGATCCTGATCACATTGAGCGGATCGAATACCGCCTGTTCGACAGATAGGTGCAGCCCGGCTTGCGAAGGCGCGCGCAGCCCTGCGCGCGCCTTCGCATTTCTGCGGACAGGTCCACATTCCCGGTTGACAGGACCACTATGGCCGATATTCTATTATAAAGACTTATATAACATAAATATGGAACAACAAACCGGGAGCATGAAATGAAGACTCTAGTCGCATTCCTTCTCGGCACGGCACTCGTCGCCTTGCCGACCCCACTGATGGCGCAGGAAAAAGGCGGTATCATCAATGTCGCGACGATCGGTGAGCCGCCGACGCTTGATCCGATGTCCTCGACTGCCGACCTCGTGGGGATCGTCACGCAGCACATCTTCGAGACACTCTATACCTTCGGCAAGAAATGGAACGTCACACCGCTTCTGGCCGAGAGCCTGCCCGATATCAGCGCGGACGGTAAAAGCTACACGATCAAGCTGCGCACCGGCATCAAGTTCCACGACAACAGCGACATGACGTCGGAAGATGTCGTTGCATCGCTCACCCGCTGGACAAAGATCGCCTCGCGCGGCAAGCAGGCTGCAGGCTTCATCGAAGCGATCGCCGCAGTCGATCCGGCAACCGTCAAGATCACGCTGAAGCAGCCCTACGCGCCTCTGACCTCTCTGCTTGCCTTCAATAATTCCGCCGCAATCATTATTCCTTCCGACAAGCAGGACGAGCCGATGAAGGATTTCATCGGAACCGGCCCCTACATGCTGAAGGAGCGCAAGGCCGACCAGTATATTCAGCTCGTTCGCTTTAGCGGCTACAAGTCACGCGATGGCGAGAGCGATGGCTATGGCGGCGCGCGTCATCAGTATCTCGATGAAATCCGCTTCGTTCCGGTGCCGGATCCGAACACCCGCGTCGAGGCTGCCGTCTCCGGCCAGTATGACTATGTTGATTCCATCCCGGTCGAATCCTTCGACAAGCTGAAGGCATCGACGGCCTCACAGCCGATCATCCTCAAGCCCTTCGGCTATCCGGTCTTCGTCTTCAATACCAAGGAGGGCATTGCGAAGAACATCGAGGTCCGCAAGGCGATCCGCCAGGCCCTCAGCATGGAGGACATGCTGGCCGCTGCCTTCGGCAGCACGGATTTCTACACGTTGGACGGCGATATCTATCCGGAAGCCTATTCCTGGCACACGGATGCCGGCGTCGAAGGCAACTACAATGTTGCAAAGCCCGAAGTGGCTGCCGAAGCCTTGAAGAAGACGGGCTACAACGGCGAACCGCTGCGTATCCTCACCAGCCGGCAGTATGAATTCCACTACAAGATGGCGCAGGTTGCAGCGGAGTATCTGAAGCTCGCGGGCTTTACCGTCGACATGCAGGTCGTCGACTGGGCGACGCTGACGCAGCGCCGTGCCGATCCGAAACTCTGGGACATTTATATCAGCCACAGCCCGTTCCTGCCGGAGCCGGCGCTGATCGGCTCGCTCTCGACCAGCTCGCCGGGGTGGTGGGATACGCCTGCCCGCAAGGCTGCCGTCGATGCCTTCACCTCAGAAGTCGATTCTGCCAAGCGCATCGAACTTTGGGCCAATGTCCAAAAAGCGATCTATGAAGATGCGCCCTTCATGAAGATCGGCGACTTCAACGCCGTTTCGGCGGAATCGAACAAGCTCGAAGGTGTCGATCCGGCTCCCTGGCCGTACTTCTGGAACGCTTCGATCAAGAAGTGACGATTGATCCTCGGGATGCCGGTCCTGCCGGCCGGTATCCCTCTTCGACGGTGCCCGGTTGGGCACAGGGGACCGCAATTCAATGATCCGTTACATTCTCCAGCGCCTCTTCGGGATGGTCGTCGTGATGTTCCTCGTCGTCACGATTGTCTTTGTCATCGTGCGCGTCACGCCAGGTGATCCGGCAGCCGTCATGCTGGGCCCAGATGCAACGCCTCAGGATATTGCCGAGCTTCGCGGTCGCCTCGGGCTCGATCAGTCGCTCGTGGTGCAATATGTCTATTACATCAGTCAGCTCCTCAGAGGCGACCTCGGGCAATCGATCTTCTTGAATATGCCGGTCACCGCAGCCCTCCTAGACCGCGCCGAGCCGACCTTTTTCCTGACGGTGTTCTCGCTGGCGATCGCCTGCGTCATCGCGCTGCCCATCGGCATTTATGCTGCCTATCGCCGTGGTTCCTTCGTCGATCAGGCGGCCACGACGCTTGCAATGTTTGCGGCAAGCATTCCGAGCTTTTGGCTCGGCCTGATTCTGATGCAGTTCTTTGCCGTGCGCTTCAACTTCTTTCCGGTTTCCGGCTATGGCGGACCAGGCGCGAACTTCTTTGGGCGCATGTATCACCTGACGTTGCCAGCCTTTGCGCTCGGTATTGTTTCCTCGGCGCTGATCTTGCGTTTCACACGTGCCTCGATGCTTGATGTGCTCGGCGACGACTATATCCGCACGGCACGCGCCAAAGGCCTGATCGAACGGCGGGTGATCCTCAAGCACGCCCTCAAGAACGCGTTGATCCCGATCCTGACTGTTATCGGGTTGACTGCGGCGGTGCTGATTTCAGGCGCTGTCGTGACCGAAACGGTCTTCGGCCTTCCAGGTGTCGGCAATCTGGTCGTTTCGGCGGTCCTTCGCCGCGATTACCCGGTCATCCAAGGAGCGCTGCTCATCATTGCAGCCCTCTACGTGCTGATCAATTTTGCGATCGACATGCTCTATCTTTTGGTCGATCCGAGGGTGCGCTACTGATGACGGATATTGCAACACGGCCTGCCTTAAGCGAGGGCAGCAAGTTTCTCCGGCGTTTTCTGAAGCGCAAGACCGTTGCCTTCGGCGTGCTCATCCTCACAGTCTTCGTGCTCCTGGCAATCCTTGCTCCATGGGTCACTCCTTATTCCCCCTCCAAGCTTTCGATCGTCAACCGGCTGAAACCGCCGAGCGGACTGTTCTTCTTTGGAACGGATGAATTCGGCCGCGACGTCTTCTCGCGAACGATCTTTGCCGGGCGCCTGTCGCTGCTCGTCGGCGCTGCCGTTGTCGTGCTTTCGGCGTTGATCGGGGTGAGCCTCGGTCTGCTTGCCGGTTTCTTTAAGCAATTCGACACGCCAATCGCCCGGCTGATCGACGCGATGATGGCCTTCCCGGACATTCTGTTGGCGATCGCGCTGGTCGCAGCCCTCGGACCGTCGCTGACAACGGTCATCATCGCGTTGTCGATCGTGTATTCGCCACGTCTTGCCCGTATTGTCCGTGCATCGACGCTGGTCATCCGCGAACTGCCCTATGTCGAGGCCGCGCAAGCACTCGGTATTTCGACCTTCCATATCATGACCCGGCATGTCCTTCGCAATCTGCTTTCGCCGATCCTGGTGCAAGGCACCTTCCTGTTTGCAAGCGCCATGCTGGCTGAAGCCGGCCTTTCCTTCCTGGGCCTAGGCGTCAGCCCCGAAATCCCGACCTGGGGAACGATGATCGCCGCCGGGCGGCAGTATATCGGCCAGGCCGACTGGATGACGCTGTTTCCGGGCGTCGCCATTGTTCTTTCCGTGCTCTCACTGCAGATGGTCGGCGACGGGCTGCGCGACATGCTCGATCCAAAACTTCGAAAGGACCTTTGAATGACCGGGGAACAAGCGCGCAAGCCGCTCCTCCTCACCAATGTGAAGCCTATGGCCTTCGGTGCTGAAACCCCAGGCAGTGCAGTCGATATCCTCATCGACGGCAACGGCCGAATCGCGCAGGTCGGTCCGCAGCTTTCAGTCTCTCACGAGATGATCTGCGTCGATGGCAAGGGCGCCTGGATTTCACCGGGCTGGGTTGATCTCCACGTCCATATCTGGCATGGCGGCACCGATATCTCGGTCCGCCCATCCGAATGCGGTGCCGAGCGCGGCGTAACCACGCTGGTCGATGCGGGTTCTGCCGGTGAAGCCAATTTCCACGGTTTCCGCGAATATATCATCGACACAGCGCGCGAGCGCATCAAAGCCTTCCTGAACCTCGGTTCGATCGGTCTCGTCGCCTGCAACCGCGTCGCCGAATTGCGGGACATCCGCGACATTGATCTTGACCGCATCCTTGAATGCTATGCTGAAAACAGCGAGCACATCGTCGGCATCAAGGTGCGCGCCAGCCACGTCATCACCGGCTCGTGGGGTGCGACACCAGTAAAGCTCGGCAAGAAGATCTCCAAGATCCTCAAGGTTCCGATGATGGTGCACGTCGGCGAGCCACCGGCTCTTTATGATGAAGTGCTGGAGATCCTTGGTCCCGGTGACGTCATCACCCATTGCTTCAACGGCAAGGCCGGTTCGAGCATCATGGAAGACGAGGACCTTTTCGATCTCGCGCAGCGTTGCGCGGGCGAGGGCATCCGCCTCGACATCGGCCATGGCGGCGCCTCCTTCTCCTTCAAGGTCGCGGAAGCCGCAATCAAGCGCGGCCTCTTGCCCTTCTCGATCTCGACGGACCTGCATGGCCATTCGATGAATTTTCCGGTTTGGGATCTGGCGACGACCATGTCGAAGCTGCTCTGCGTCGGCATGCCTTTCGACAAGGTGGTGGCAGCGGTCACGCATGCGCCTGCCTCCGTCATCAAGCTTTCGATGGAAAACCGGCTTGCCGTCGGACAGCGCGCCGATTTCACGGTCTTCGATCTCGTCGATTCCGATGTCGAAGCCACCGATTCCAACGGCGACGTTTCCGTTCTTATGAAGCTGTTCGAGCCTCGCTATGCGGTGATCGGCAGCGAGGCAATTGCCGCAAGCCGTTACATTCCGCGTGCCCGCAGGCTCGTGCGTCACAGCCACGGTTATTCCTACCGCTAAGAGCCAGAACAGAAATCCGCATGACAGGAGTTTGCGTGAACACGTCTCCAGCTAACGCCAAGCCGGCAAGCTCACCCTATGAAAGGCTTGCTGCGCTCGGTATAGAGCTTCCGCCCGCGCCGCCGCCGATCGCCCATTTCGTGACGCATGTGCTGGAAGGTAATATTCTCTACCTCTCCGGTCAGGGGCCGCGCGAGGCCGACGGCTTTCTATATTCTGGCAAGGTCGGCGCTGAGATCGGCGTCGAAGATGCCTATAGACATGCGCGTCTCACCGGCATCAATCTTCTTGCCGTCATGCATGACGCGCTTGGCGATCTTTCCCGGGTAAAGCGCGTCGTGAAGCTGCTCGGCATGGTTAACGCCGTGCCGCAGTTTGCAGACCATCCAAGCGTCATCAACGGATGCTCGGATCTCTTCGTCGACGTTTTTGGAAAAGACACCGGCAGCCATGCCCGTTCGGCGGTTGGCTTCGGCTCGCTGCCGGGTAACATCACTGTCGAAATCGAGGCGATCATCGCCTTGCGTGATTGAAGAGGGGAAAGCCTAGTGGTTGCGCCAGCCCATGATCTTTTCGATGCGTTCGGCCGATGTTCGCACGTGCGCGGTATAGTGGTTCTCGTCGGAAAAGGCCTTCTGTTCTGGAAGGACAATGGAAATGGTCGCGACGCATTGGCCATCTCTGTCGCAGATCGGCGAAGCGATGCAGGCGACCGCATAGTCGGACTCGCCGGCCTGGATCGACAGGCGAGACTGAAACGCCGCACCCGCCGAGGCGGAAAGCACGCCGGGGTCCATTTCGGCACGGCCGGTCGGCGAAGATTTGGCGCAGCGCTTGAAAAGTTCGAAGCGCTCCTCTTCCGGCAGGTGGCCGACAAGCAGGCGACCCGATGCGGTCCAGTTCAGCGGAATGCGCGTGCCGACACGCGAAGCGACCTGGAAATGGCTCGGGCCGTCAGCCATGGCAAGCACGAGCATATAGTCGCCGTCGCGGCCGCAAACCTGAACGGTTTCACCCGCCTGACGGCAAAGATCGTGCATCTCATGCATCGCGACGCTCATGAAATCGAGCGAGCGGGCATAGGCAAGACCGTAATGGTAGAGCCGCGAACCGAGCCAGATCGTGCCGTCGCCATTGCGCGTCAACATGTTCTTTTCGACCAGATCATCAACGATGACGTAGACGGTCGAGAGCGGCGCCTTCACAGCCTTGGCGATTGCATAGACTCCCGTCGGAGAGCCCGTTTCGTAAAGGTGATCAATGACCTGCAGCGCGCGGTCGATACCGCTTACCCGCGAGCGACGTGCGCCCTTACCCCCGGGTTCTTCAATGGGCGGCTCGTCTTCGGAGTAAATTACTGATGGTGTCTTGCCGTCCAATTCCACGCTCCTCGTATGCGGGCATGAGTCTATTACATTACTATGGGATAGCCGCTAAGGATACAAGCTGCAACACTCGCCATCTCGACATTCAATCTGGAGATACACATGTCTGATGACATTCGCGCGTCGATCGGCCTTCGTCCGGTCATCAACGTTTCCGGCACGATGACCAGCCTCGGCGCATCGATCGTCGTCCCCGAGGCAATCGCGGCCATGTCGTCGATCCTGCCGCAATTTGTCGAAATCAACGACCTGCAGCGCAAGGCCAGTGCCGTCATTGCCCGGTTGACGGGTGCCGAAGCCGGTTTCGTGACGGCATCCTGCTCCGCGGGCATTTCCCTGGCCGTCGCAGGTGCCATCACCGGCAACAACCTGCTGGCGATCGAGAAACTGCCGAACGTGACGCCAGAAAAGAACGAGGTTCTGGTGCAGACGGGCCACGTTGTGAGCTATGGCGCACCCGTCGATCAGGCGATCCGCCTTGCTGGGGCCAAGGCGGTGCTGATCGGTCAGGCGACATCGACCCATCGTTTTCACATGGAAAATGCAATCACCGAAAGGACGGCTGCGGCCGTCTACGTCGTGTCGCACCATGTCGTCGACTATGGCCTTCTGAACCTCAAGGAGTTCGTCGAGATCGCCCACGCCAAGGGCGTGCCGGTCATCGTCGATGCGGCGTCGGAGTACGACCTGCGTGTTTTCCTGGAGCAAGGCGCGGATATCGCGCTCTATTCCGGTCACAAATTCCTCGGCGGTCCGACCTCGGGCATCGTCGCCGGCAAAAAGGAACTGGTACGCAACGCCTTCCTGCAGAACATGGGCATTGGCCGCGGCATGAAGGTCGGCAAGGAAAGCATTTTCGGCGCCATGGCCGCCCTGGAGGCTTGGGAAATGCGTGACCACACCGGCATTCGCGAGCGCGAAACGGGCTACCTCAATCTCTGGAAGCGGATGTTGGACGACCGCCCCGGCGTAACCGCGCTGATCGAACCCGATCCGACCAAGAATCCGCTTGATCGCCTGCGCGTCATCCTCAAACCGGAGGAAGCCCATATCACCGCCTGGGATTTGGCCGACGCGCTGGCGCGCGGGACGCCGCCGATCATCGTCCGCGACCACGAGGTCGAGCATCAGTATTTCTATCTCGACCCCTGCAACCTGCACCCAGGCCAGGAAAAGATCGTTGCAAGCCGTTTGGCCGAAGAACTGGACAAGGCGCACGCCTCCAACGAGATCATCGCAACGCCTATCGAAATCCGCGGCAAGCACCGGTTCGACGCTGTGTTGCGTTGGCCGGATTGATCTTTCCGGCTTTCAGGCATCCAAGAGGAACCAAACATGGCAGGCTTTCAGGTGCAGACGATCCAGCAGGCAGAAGCCGTTCTCTCCGTCGAGAATCTCACGACGTCGTTTCTGGTCGAGGGCGAGTGGAAGCCTGTCGTCCGCGATGTTTCCTTCCGCGTGGCGCCGGGCGAAACGGTTGCAATTGTCGGCGAGTCGGGTTCTGGCAAGAGCGTCACGTCGCTGTCGATCATGCGGCTACTGCAGCCGGATACGAGCCGGATCGAAGGCAAGATCATGCTTGGCGACCGCAATCTGCTGGCGCTTCCGGAAAGTGGCATGCGGCAGGTGCGCGGCAATGACGTCTCGATGATCTTTCAGGAGCCGATGACGAGCCTCAACCCGCTCTTTACGATCGGCGACCAGATTTCCGAAGCACTGCTTTGCCATTCGGCCATGTCGAAGACCGAAGCACGAGCCGAAGTGATCCGGCTTCTGGAAAAGGTCCGCATTTCCTCCGCTGCCTCGCGTTTCGATGAATATCCGCACCGTTTTTCCGGCGGCATGCGTCAGCGCGTGATGATCGCCATGGCGCTTGCCTCGAAACCGAAGCTGCTGATTGCCGACGAACCGACGACCGCGCTCGACGTCACCATCCAAGGGCAAATCCTCGATCTCATCAAGATGCTGCAGGAGGAGGAAGGAACCTCCGTTCTCTTCATCACCCACGACATGGGCGTTGTTGCCGAAATAGCCGACAGAACTGTGGTGATGTATCGCGGCGAGCAGGTTGAAACGGGGGCAACGGCCGACATCTTCCATCGCGGCCGCCACCCCTACACCCGTGCGCTGCTTTCCGCCGTGCCGGTGCTGGGCTCAATGCAGGGGCACGTAAGGCCGCTGCGTTTTCCCGTCGTCAATGCAGCGACAGGCGAATGCGACATTCCGGCGGAAGTCGGCGACACGGTTGCTGCTTCTGCAGGGCCGGTCTTGGAGGTGCGGAACCTCACCAAGCGCTTTGATATCCACTCTGGTCTTTTCGGCCGTTTGACCGGACGCGTGCATGCCGTTGAAAACGTTTCCTTCGATCTCTTTTCCGGTGAGACGCTGTCTTTGGTCGGCGAATCCGGCTGCGGAAAATCGACGACCGGCCGCGCCATAATGCGGCTGATCGAACCGCAGAGCGGGTCCGTGAAGGCCGATGGCAGGGACGTGCTGGCACTCGACAAGAACGGAATGCGCGAGATGCGCAAGACCGTACAAATGATCTTTCAGGATCCGTTCGCCAGCCTCAATCCGCGCATCCGCGTCGGTGCAGCGATCGCCGAGCCTTTTCTTGAACACAAGATGGGAACGGCAAAGCAGGCCAAAGAGAAGGTCGCCGACCTTCTGGAAAAGGTCGGCCTTTCAGCCGATATGATGGCGCGCTTTCCGCACGAGTTCTCCGGGGGCCAGCGTCAGCGCATCTGCATTGCCCGGGCGCTGGCGCTCGATCCGAAGGTGATCGTCGCCGATGAAAGCGTCTCGGCCCTCGACGTCTCGATCAAGGCGCAGGTCATCAATCTGATGCTGGACCTGCAGCAGAGCCTCAACCTCGCCTTCCTGTTCATCTCGCATGACATGGCCGTCGTCGAACGCGTCAGCCATCGTGTTGCGGTCATGTATCTCGGTGAGATCGTCGAGATCGGCCCGCGCGCTGCTATCTTCGGCAACCCGCAGCATCCTTATACGAAGATGCTGATGGCCGCCGTTCCCGTGCCCGATCCCGATCGCCGGCGCGAGAAGCGGATGGCGGCCAATGACGAGATCAAAAGTCCGATCCGGGCAGTGGACTACAAGATCGTGCCGCTTCAGTACCATACGGTTTCGCCGGGGCACCTGGTGGCGATCAGCTAGATCAGCTCCTTCCCGATCCCCAAAATGTCTCCAGCTTCAGCCGTTGCGCGATCAAGGGTGAGCACCGTGGCGTGGCGGTGATCGCCTCTCGAAGGAAATCAAACGCCTATATAAGACTCGTTGGTGTTCCTCTTCCAGTTGGCGTATTCGATTTTGAGCGCGATCGCCGAGGCGACTTTGGTCAAAGACCAATCGCTAATCAGGAACACCTGCTCGGGTGTGCATCGCTCGAAGACGGCGCTTGCGCGATCGCTGGCTTCCTCGTTTCGTCAAGACAGCAACGATGAGGGAAGTGTCGAGATAGAACATCAGTAGTGATCGGTATCACGCATTTGGCGGACAAAGTCGCCTGCGCTTATCTCCTGCCGCGGGGCGACGCGCGCAGCGCCTTCAATTGCTCTTCGTCACCCGGCTTTTTGGCTTTCGGATTCGTTATAATCTCTGCCACCGGCTTGCCGCGTTTCAATATCTGCACGGTCTCGCCCGCATCATGCGCTGAACCGGTTCACACAGATGCGCCTTCACGTTCGCCAAGTGACTCGGGTGATCACGAATTGACCATCTGGATGTCATATTACGGGAAAATGTGCCCGGACGCAGTTATTGGACGCCCCCCAGGTGGCGCAAATACAGCGAGAGCCGCCGTTGGGGGAAGACGGCAGCTCTCGCACGGGGCAGGGAAGGTCCCCGGGGAAGTCAGCAAAAGCAGGAAACCGTCGTCGGGTTCACGCCGGCGCGATTGGCGATCGCGTTGATGAAGCCATCTACCTTGGAGGCATTCGGTTCGCGTTTGCGGGCTGCCGTTTCCAGGAGTTGCTTGAAATCATCAAGCTTCACGCCATCGGCGCGCATCACCATGGCAATCAGCGGGTCGCGAAGAGCTTCGGATATCGTGAGGTCACTGGTCTTTCTCATGGTTCGTCCTCCTTTCGTGGGCGGTCGCCCGTGTTCCGCTGACGCCGCCAGCCCTCTCGGCATTGACTTGTACGATCAGCGGTGTTACCGGTAAGTAACAATGCATTTGTTACCGATCGGTCACATCTATGTCAAGGACTTCGTCCGTAAAAAAATCCGAAACTTCGCATGAAATCCCAAAGGTGCTGACAAACGAGAAAATCCCGCCGAGGGAACGCATCGTCTCGACGGCTTCTGAGCTTTTCCGCGAACATGGCATCCGCGGCATTGGCGTCGATGCGATTGCAGATGCGGCGCTCACCAACAAGATGACGCTCTACCGGCATTTCGGCTCGAAGGACGAGCTCGTCTGCGAGACGCTGCGTCGCGCCTGCGAAAAGGCCGAAGCGATCTGGCGTGATCTCGAGGCAACGGCTCCGGGCAACGCCCGGGCGCAGCTCGACGCGTGGGTTCAGGGGCGGGCTGAGTGTCTGAACGGAGAGCCGGCCGGCTGCGATCTTGCCAATGCGGCGATCGAACTAAAGGGAGAGGGACACCCTGCCCATGAGGTGATCGAGCGCCATAAGGCCGAGCAACGTCAACGCCTTGAAGAGCTCTGTTCCGCCGCCGGGGCTCGGGAGCCTCAACTTCTTGCCGACACTCTGACACTTCTTTTGGAAGGGGCGCGCGTCACCCGGCAGGCGATGGGCAGCGACGGTTGCTGCAGCCACTTCTCAAAAGCCTGCAGTGCGGCAATTGCATCGCTCTGCTAAGCCCGGGGGCCATATCGGAACCTTTCCATCTTCGAGATCGTTTTCCAGCTTGATGAGGAAGGCAATATCGGAGCTGGTAGAGATATGAACTACACCTATCTCCATCGTCTGTATGCCAAGCGCGCCGAACTGGAATCCAAACTCGAGCTTCACGATGCGCGCAATTGTTTTGGCGAGGAAGAACTTGAGGATGGCACGCAGTCCGATCTGCGCGAGCGCCTCAACGAAATCTCCGACGAGATTGCAGCGCTGGAACAGTCTCCCGGCCGTTAAGTCGCGGCATTGAGGATCTCTATCGTCCGCTCGTCGAATTTTCCGCCGTAGAACCGATCGATCGCTTCATGAAACAGTGAACCTTGATCACTGACGGCAGCAAACAGCGTCAGTGAAGAGCGAAGTTTGAGATCATCCGGGGACCCGAAAATCTCGTGCGCCGTGCAACCTTCGACCGAGAGGGTCGCTTGGACGCAGCGAAGAAGTCGGCCGCCCAAAATGGGGTTGCTCAAATAGGCGGCAGCTTCCTGCGCTGAGCGGATCGCATATTTCTCGGCCATCGCCGACGAGCTTAGCCCGGCAACCTGCGGGAAGATGAACCACATCCAGTGCGAGCGCTTTCGTCCCTCGCCAAGTTCTTGCAGGGCCTGGTCGTATATCCCGTTCTGTGCATCGATAAAGCGCCCGAGATTGTAGTCGACGTGACCGGCCATGGTTTTTCTCCTTCTGGTGCGACGCGTCGAAGGCAGCTGACTTCCATGCAGTGGGCCTAGCGATCCGAAGTCAACACCTCTTCTCTGCGAAAGGGCTGTATTCCCGGCAAGAATCCAGGCTGCCAGAAGATGATGCGGGTGTCGCAGGCGCAGCAATAGCACCGGTCACCTCAGGCGATACCGAAGAATTAAGGTGCCCAGTCAATCCGGCAACACCGAGAAGGACCAAGGCGCCGACCACAAGCAGCCGTTCACCCAGAGAGAGCTTCTGCGCGTTGATGTGTTCCACGTAATCGCGCTCACCTTCGCTGGTGGCTTGTGCGTTTGTTGGGTGATGTGCCACCATATCGTTGTGGCGCGGGTTTAAAATATCGTGATGCGTCATTTTTATTGCTCCTGCGGCACAGCGGGACCGGGTGGATCAAAATATGATGCCCGTTGGGAGGCCCGCGTGTCGGGTGCATGTGGTCGTGCATGGGGCAGAGTTGAAGAGCCGATCTGCAAACTCAGTGTTCAGAAAATCAGACCAATCCGGATACCAGGGTAAACAGGCTGGTCCGCAGCGACGATCCGCGATAGGTCAAGGGGAACGATGCCTTTACGGATTCTCCCATGACCAAGCCATTCGGCGCGATGACTGTCGCGCAACTGTCGATCCTCATTCAGAGCGGCGCTGTTGACCCGGTCGAGGTCGTGCGGTCGATCTTCGAGAGCATCGAAGGCCATCCCGACAAGGCGGTCTTCACGGTGCTTCTAAAGGAACGGGCGATTGACGAGGCCAAAGCTTCCTCACTGCGCATCCGTAGGGGCCGCTCGCTGGGCGCGCTCGATGGTATCCCGATCGCATGGAAGGATCTCTTCGACATCGAGGGCCTTGCAACAACAGCCGGGTCGAAAGTGTTGGCGAGCACTGCGCCGGCGGCAAGCGATGCAGCGACCGTTATGGCGCTTAAGCGGGCCGGAATGATTGCGGTGGGGCGAACGAATATGAGCGAATTCGCCTTCTCAGGCCTCGGCATCAATCCGCATTACGGCACACCGCATAACTCCCACGGCCTTGACGTGCCGCGCATCCCGGGCGGCTCTTCTTCAGGGGCAGCTGTGGCTGTCGGCGCCGGCCTCGTACCGGTCGCGATGGGAACCGATACGGGCGGGTCAGTCCGTATCCCGGCCGCACTTAACGGCCTCGTGGGCTATAAGGGGACGCGCGGCCGATATTCCATGGACGGCGTCTTTCCCCTTGCAAAGAGCCTGGATTCGCTTGGTCCACTGTGCCGAACAGTCAGGGATGCCGTGTGGATCGATGCTGCGATGCGCGGCCTGACCTCATCCGAGGTGTGTGCCCGTCCGCTGAAGGGCATTGAGATTGCGATTCCCACAAATGTGGTCTTCGACGGCATCGAGCCGGGCGTTGCGGCTGCCTTTGACGCGGCGGTGGAACGGCTGGCGAGGACCGGGGCCATCATCAGCCACATGACGATACCCGCTTTTGACCAAACCTTGACTTCGATGACCCGTTACGGAGCGCTGGTAACCGCCGAAGCTTTCGCGCTGCATCGCGAGCGCCTGGCCGGCCCGGAGGCTGCGGGCATGGATCGTCGCGTTGTCATGCGCACGCGTCTTGGCGAAAAGACAGGAATGCCGGACTATATTGCAATCCTGGAGATTCGCGAGCGGCTCATCGCCGAATGCAAGCGGCTGATCGGCGACCGGCTGCTTGCATTCCCGTCCGTCGCCCATGTGGCGCCGCCGATCGCGCCTCTGGAGATGGATGACGACCTCTTCTTTGCGACGAACGCCAAGACACTGCGAAACACGGCGCTCGGCAACTTTCTCGATTGGTGCGGCGTGTCGATCCCGTGTGGCGCCGGCGATGCCGGGATGCCGGTCGGCTTCCTGTTGTCGGCGCCGGCCAATGGCGACGACGTGTTGCTTGGTGCCGCACTTTCTGCAGAAGCCGTCATTCGCGGCGATTTCGTTTGAAGGACAAAGCCTTCAATGCCTAGGATGGGAACAAACGAGGGGGCGATGATGGGGCAGGCTTTGCCGAACGGCCGTTTTGCAGTTTCTACATGGTCGTTGCATCGCCTCCTTGGACCGGTTTATCGCTATAGTCCTGATCCGGAAAGAAGTGCTGCGCGCCAGGAACCCTACGGCCCGGGTATGGCCTCTCTGATCGAGTTGCCGCAGCAACTTGCCGAGCGTGGCATTCACCGGCTTGAGGTCTGCTCCTTTCACCTGCCGAGCCTTGAGGCCGGTTATCTCGATGACCTCCGCGGTGCGATGAAGGCATCGGGCGTGCTTTTTCAGACCCTCTTGCTTGAGGATGGCGACCCGAGTGCGGCTGATCATGCCAAACGCGACGCAGCGTGGATGGCCGGCTGGATCGAAAGGGCGGTCGTGGTGGGAGCACAGAACTTACGCGTAATTGCGGGCAAGCAGCCGCCAACCGAAGAAAATCTGAGCCGGGCTTTGAAGCATCTGAGGCAGCTGGCGAAGGAAGCCGATGGCAGCGGGGTGCGCATCGTCGTCGAAAACTGGTTCGACCTTCTGCCTTCGCCTCGGCAGATGAACTGGCTGCTGGACGGGCTTGAGGGTAAGGTCGGGCTCAATGGCGATCTTGGCAACTGGACTGCGCCCGAAAAATACGCGGACCTTGCCGATATCATGTGCCGCGCGGAACTTTGTCATGCGAAGGCGGATTACAATGCCTCCGGTCTGGATGCTGCTGACTACCTCATGTGCCTGGAGGCTTGCGGCGCTGCGGGTTACGTCGGTCCGTTCACGCTGATTTACGATTCACCGTTTTTCGAAGACGAGTGGGACGGAATCTTGTTGCAGAAAACATTCATCGAGGAATTTCAAGATCGGCAAACACATGCTCGCCTGAGCAGTGAATGGAGAACGACATGACGGAGACACCGGCAATCGACAGTTTCGCGGACAGGATCAGGACAGACGGGCATGCAGGCCTGGTTTCCGCCTGGATCGGTATACCCGAACCGTTGGTCGTCCATCATCTGGTGCAGGAAGATTTCGATTCCGTCGTGCTCGATATGCAGCATGGCATGTGGGATATGGCTTCAGCATCGAATGCCGTTACGCAATCCCGTTCTGCGGGAAAACCGGCAATTGCGCGCATTCCGGTTGGCGATTTCGCTTCGGCCTCACGGCTGCTCGATGCTGGTTGCACTGGCATCATCGCGCCAATGGTCAATTCGGTCTCCGATGCAAAGGCGCTTGTGCGGTTTGCCAAGTATCCACCGCTTGGCGAGCGAAGCTGGGGACCGACGCTGGCACTCAACCACATGAAGCTCTCGGCAGATGAATACCTGCGCGCCGCCAACCGGCTGACGCTGACGATTGCGATGGTGGAGACGCGGGCAGCACTTGATGCCGTCGACGGCATCCTTGGTGTCGAAGGCATCGACGGCGTCTTCGTCGGGCCGTCCGATTTGTCGATTGCCCTTTCAAACGGTGCAAGGCTTGCGCCGGACACCGACGAGATCGACAAGGAACTCGCGCACATTGTGGCGCGGTGCCGAGCACACAAGAAATTCACCTGCGCCTTCGGCAGCAATGGCAAGCGTGCTGGCGAGCTGTTGAGGCTCGGTTGCGATCTTGTCGTTGCGAGCGCCGATACGACGCAGCTGCGCGCTGGCGCCGCCAGTGCGATCGCCGCGGCCCGGACGTTTGCCTCCGGCCACTAGGCGGACGATTTTACAGCAAGCCAGATGACGTGGCGCGCCCCGCCGCGCTTACCGTTGGCGCGTGTATTGACCATGTCCACCGAAAAGCCGCTGTCGCGCAGCTTGCGGCTGAAGCTCGCATTGGGGCCGGAAGACCAGACGGCGAGAACGCCGCCAGAGCGCAGGGCTTCGCGGGATGCTCGCAGGCCGTTGAAATCATAAAGCCTGTCGTTGGATTTGCGGGTCAGCCCGTCCGGCCCATTGTCGACGTCGAGCAGGATTGCGTCGAAGCCTGCTTTGACTGAGTGGATCGCCTCTGCGACGTCGCCTTGATGGATTAAGACGCGCGGATCCTCGAGGCATCCCTTAAAAACCTCCGCCATTGGCCCTCGTGCCCAGGCGACCACGGCCGGAACCAGCTCAGCGACAACCACTTCGGCGTCCGCGGGTAGGACCGCGAGCGCTGCGCGCAAGGTGAAGCCCATGCCGAGGCCGCCGATGAGGACCTTCGGGCGTCTGTGGCCTTTGATGCGATCCCAGGAAAGCGTTGCAAGCGCTTCTTCAGATCCGCTGAGACGGCTGTTCATCAGTTCGTTCGAGCCGAGCATGATGGAGAATTCGCGGCCTCGCTGCTTCAGGCGCAATTCTCCGCCGTCCCCGGGGATGATCGTGGAGTCGAGCTGTATCCAAGGTAGCATTGCGGCAAGGCCTCACGGAAATTCGTGGTCTCCACTAACACGAAATGCATGCCAGCGAGATAGAAATTGGCGTGGCGGCTTTGCTGCGCCCTCGGTTGTCCTATTGCGGGCACGCCTGGCCATAGCGGCTTGTCTTGCCTGCAACGCCGCGTTTGGGCGGTGGGCAGCGCCTGACATCAGTCGGGCCGGTGTGGCGCGGTATGACGACATCAACACTGCCGGTTTCTACCGGATCAAGCGGAATGACGAGACCATTCGTCGTTGGGCTTTCCGGCGAGGTTCCGAGAGGAGGAGTGCCGTCAATGCGCCCGGTATAATCCGTGCCCATATTGGATTGCGCCAACACGGGACCGGCTATGCCGAGAAAGACAATCGAAGTCACCGCGAAAATCGTGCGCATGATCAAAATCCTTTCGAGCTGATCAACGCGGCAACAACGGCAAAGGCGGCCATTTGTTCCGGACCGTTCCGATCACATCGCAGAGAGCGCTTCGCCTTCTAGGCCAGCGGGTTTAGCGTGCTGCCCAATTGGCGCCGCGCCGGAAGATAGACTTCATCTGCGGCACGCCGAATTCCTTGGACTGATGGCCGAGCGAGGAATAGAAGACGCGGCCTTTTCCGTATTTCCGCTTCCAGACGACCGGCATTACCACGCCGTCAATCCAGTAGGCATGATCACCTGTGAACGTCGTCGTCGCGAGCACCTCGTTCGAGGGGTCGACATGCATGTAATATTGCTCCGACGTATAGGAAAAATCGCTGATCCCTTCCATGACCGGGTCGTCCGGCCGCGTGATATCTACCGTGTAGTCGATGATGTTGCCCGGATGGGCGACCCATTGGCCGCCGATGATGAACTGGTATTCGACGCACTCGCGGAAGCTGTCGCCAGCACCGCCGTGATAGCCGGCGATGCCGACGCCGTTTTCGATCGCAGCAGCGAGATTCTTGATCTCTTCCTTTTCGATCTTCGACATGGTGACGATTGGCACGACGAGGCTCATATCATGCACCGACGGATCGGCGAAGGCTTCGGTGCTGTGCTCGACATAGACCTTGAAGCCGTCCTCCTGAAGCATGTCCTTGATGATGGCAGCGCATTCCTGTGGCTCGTGGCCGCTCCAGCCGCCCCAGACAATCAGTGCTTCGCGCATGTTCTTTCCTCCTGAATACTACTTGCCCAACCGTCCATTGATAAGGGAATCCGACAGCGGCGCCGGGCGCTCCGTCTCTGTGGCGATCGTGACCGTGCGGCCGGTTTCGGAGGCCGCGTGAAACGCCTCCATGACTTCGAGAACGTGCAGCGCGAGGCTGCCGTTTGCCCGGTGCGGGCGATTGGAACGGATGGCATGTGCAAGATCTGCAACGCCGAGCGAGCGGTAGTTGCCGTCTGCGTAAGGCGCAGTCAGTTCCTGCGGTTCGAAGCTTCCGCCCTTTTTCAGAAGCTGCACCTCGCCGCCGAAATGGTTGGGGTCCGGAACGATCAGCGTGCCTTCCGTGCCATAGAGTTCAAGCGGCACGTGCTTGTGCCCGGCGACGTCGAAACTCATGCCAATCTGAACGACCGCCCCGTTGGCAAAGGCCATGATGCCGACGACATGGGTTGGCACGTGCACGGGAATATGCTCGCCGCTGTGCGGCTCGCTGGTGATGATACGCTCCTTGCGGGGCGCAATCGCAAAGCCCGCGACCTGCGCTACCGGTCCGAAGAGATTGAGGAGATCGGTGATGTAATAAGGTCCCATGTCGAGCATCGGCCCGCCGCCGACCTCGTAGTAGAAGGCCGGGTTCGGGTGCCATCGTTCGTGGCCGGGGCACATGAAGGTGGCCGTGCCGCCGACCGGCTGGCCGATCACGCCCTTGTCGATCAGGGCACGCGCCGTCTGATGCCCGCCGCCGAGGAAGGTATCGGGTGCCGCGCCGATGCGAAGGTTTTTCGCTTTCGCGGCTTCAGCGAGCTTTTTCCCTTCCACGAAACTAATTCCGAGCGGCTTTTCCGAATACGTGTGTTTTCCTGCTTCAAGTGCCTGCAGGCCGACTGCCACATGCGCTTTCGGTATTGTTAGGTTGACAATGACTTCGATCTTTGGATCAGCAAGGAGCTCGTCGATGTTTTTCGCCGGGACGTTGAATTCGGCGGCTTTTGCCTCCGCCAGCGATCGGTTGAGATCGGCGATGCCGCGGATATCGAGGATCGGGAAAGAGGCCATGGCCTTGAGGTATGCGCCTGAAATATTGCCGCATCCGATGATGCCGATGCCGACTCTCTCCATGATTTCCTCCCAATCGATTTTACAGTTACAGCTTTTACAGTGCCGGCCCCGTCGTGTTCCAAGGAGACTCGTAGAGTTCGTAAAGGGCAACGGCTGCCGCACCTTGCGCCCAGAAATCGTCTGTGGAGTCGTCGAAGATGAGTTCGGTGACGCCCTTTAAGGATGGTGGGATCGCAAGTGCATAGGCATCGCGCAGGCTGTTCAGAAAGGGCTCGCCGAGCGCCAGGCTGGAACCGACGAGGATCACACGCGGCGGGGCAAAGAGCGTGACGATGTTGGCAATCGTCAGCCCGACGGCCTCGCCGGCGCGGACGGCGGCGCCGATGAGGACATTGTCCTCCGCCTTGATCAGCGCCTGAGCATGGGCCATGCCGCGGCCGAGACGGATTGCTTCCGCAAAACGCCCGTCGGCCTGCTGTTCGCCAAGGATTGCACTTTCGCCAGCCCGGCTCGACAGCCGCACGGTGCCCTGCGACCCCGTGCCGAGCACGAGATCGCCGAGATTGTGGCTGAGGCCGCCGGCACCGCGGAAGAGTTGATTGCCATGCAGCACGCCAAGCCCGAGCGTCTGTTCCAGGGAGATCAACACCATATCCTCGAGATCTCGCGCCTTGCCGAACCAGTGATGAGCAAGGGTGATTGCATGTGCATCGCTTTCTATGATGGTCGACGTCCCAAGCCGCGCAGTCATCTCCGAGGCGAAATCGACATTCGTATCCCGAAAGATGGGGCTGCTGCGAACATGGCCAGTGCGATGCTCGATAACGCCCGGAAGCCCAAGGCAAACGGTATCGACATCTTCCAGCGACAAGCCGGCATCCACGACGCAGCGGCGCACGCCATCCTCCACCAGGTCGGCGATGACTGTGATCGGCTGCCGGTCGATGCGGATAGGCAGGGTGAGTTTCGAAAGCACGTCTCCGCGGAAATCGGTGAGGACGAAAACGAGCCGGCTTGCGGCAATTTTGGCACCGACGACGCGCGCGGCATCCGGGTTCAATTCCAGCATCACACGGGGACGGCCGCGAGCCCCCTCGTTGCGGATATCGCCTTCGTGGCGCGGCAAAATGAGCCCGTCATCGAGAAGCGAGGCGGTAATTGCCGATACCGTCGTGGTCGAAAGTTCGGTGCGTTCGCTGATCTCTACACGTGCGATCGGTCCGTGGCGGCGGATCGTGTCCAGCACGTTCAAGCGATTGATCGCGCGCATTAATTCAGGATCTGCGGTCTTCATGAAAACTAGCCGGGCAATCGCTTTGCTTCAGGGCTCAGCCCCGATTATTTTCGACGGGATACGAATTAAATAACAAACAGTTTGCGGATGCTGTCAAGCAGATTTGCCAAAAATTTGCTCTATCGGGTTGACATCAGTCAGAGCTGCGTTGAATTATTCCGCATAGGGGAAAAATTAGTGAGGACGTTGGCCCCCGGGAGGAAAATCCATGACGTATATTCGCACGAATGCTGCTCTTCGCGCCAAGCGCATCGCATTTCTGGCCGCTGCCGCAGGCATTTCCGTGATGCTCGGAGCCGGTGCAGCCTGCGCAACAACGGTCGTAAAGTGGCTGCATCTGGAGCTCGATCCAGCTTACGTGGCCAAGTGGGAGGAAATTGCCAAGGCTTATGAAGAAAAGCACCCGGATGTCGACATCCAGATGCAGTTTCTCGAAAACGAGGCATTCAAGGCAAAATTGCCGACGCTTCTCCAGTCCGACGATTTACCGGACTTCTTTTTCAGCTGGGGCGGGGGCGTCCTCAAACAACAATCTGAGACCGGTGCGCTTCAGGATGTGACAGCCGCGCTCAATGCGGATGGCGGCAAGCTGCGCAATGCCTATAGCGCCGCCTCTGTCAGTGGTCTGACCTTTGACGGCAAGGTCTGGGCAATGCCATACAAGGTCGGACTCGTCAGCTTCTTCTACAATAAGGAGCTCTTTGCAAAGGCTGGCGTGAAGGCCGAGGATATCAAGACCTGGGCCAGCTTTCTCGAAGCCGTGAAAAAGCTCAAGGACGCCGGCATCGTGCCGATCGCAGGTGGCGGCGGCGAAAAATGGCCGATCCACTTCTATTGGAGCTATCTCGTCATGCGCGAAGGCGGAGAAAAGGTCTTCGATGCTGCCAAGAAAGGCGAGGGCGAAGGCTTCTTGGATCCGGCGATCATCAAAGCCGGTGAGGATCTTGCCGAACTCGGGAAGCTTGAACCCTTCCAGCCTGGCTATCTGGGTGCGACCTGGCCGCAAACGCTGGGCGTCTTCGGCGATGGTAAGGCCGCTATGATCCTCGGTTTTGAGAATACCGAAGCCAATCAGCGCAAGAATGCCGGTGACGGAAAGGGACTTTCGCCGGAAAACATCGGCCGCTTTAACTTCCCGGCCGTAGAAGGCGGCGCCGGTAAGGTAACCGATACTCTGGGTGGTTTGAACGGCTGGGCGGTAACCAAGAAGGCTTCCAAGGAAGCAATCGATTTTCTCGCCTTCCTGACGAATGCAGAAAACGAAAGATCCATGGCCAAAGCCGCGATGCTTCTGCCGGTGGCCGTCGGCGCCGATGATGGTGTGACGAATTCGCTTCTGGCTCAATCCGCCAAGCAACTCGCCGCCTCGACCTGGCACCAGAACTATTTCGATCAGGATCTCGGCGCTGCCGTTGGCCGTGTCGTCAATGACGTCTCCGTTGAAATCGTCTCCGGCCAGATGAGTTCGCAGGATGGCGCCCAGCAGATCCAGGACGCCTTCGAACTGGAGCAATAACCCCTCCGCTTCCTTTGTCCCGGCGCCTTCTCAACAGGTGCCGGGATCGAACCAGGCGCATGCGAAGGCAAGACAAATGGCGAATATTTCCATTTCATCGGCGATCGGTGCGGCAAGACCGGTCAGGAGCGCGACCAGAAACCGCAGTTCGGCCGCGCATGACCGCTGGGCCGTACTTCTGCTCTTTCTGCCGCCGGCTCTGCTGCTTTTTACGCTCTTCGTCATCATGCCGATGGGCGAGGCGGCCTGGTACAGCCTCTATAAGTGGAACGGCTACGGCATGCCGACGGAGTTCATCGCGCTCCGCAACTTCCAAGTCCTCTTGCGCAACGCCGCCTTCACACAGGCGCTTGTCAATAATGGGCTCATTATTCTGATATCCATCGCCATCCAGGTTCCGCTGGCGATCTGGCTGTCGACGATGCTGGCCCACCGTATCCCCGGCGTCGTCGCCTTCCGCTTGATCTTCTTTCTCCCCTACGTTCTTGCCGATGTCGCAGCTGGCCTGATCTGGCGCTTCGTCTATGACGGCGACTACGGGCTCTTTGCCGCAATCTCGAACTTCTTCGGTTTCGCGACCCCCTATGTGCTCGCCGACAAGGATCTCGCCATCTACGCAGTGCTTGCCGTTATCGTCTGGAAGTATTTCGGCTTTCACATGATGCTCTTCATCGCCGGCCTGCAATCGGTCGACAAAAATGTGCTCGAAGCAGCTGAGATCGACGGGGCGACAGGCTGGCAGAAGTTCCGCTATGTGACACTGCCACTGCTTGGATCCACGCTGCGCCTTTCCATCTTCTTTGCGGTCATCGGTTCGCTGCAGCTCTTCGACATGATCATGCCGCTGACAGGCGGCGGGCCATCGAATTCGACGCAGACGATGGTGACTTTCCTTTACACCTACGGGGTCATGCGCATGCAGGTTGGTCTCGGCAGCGCCGTCGGTGTCGTCCTCTTCATCATCTGCATGTCACTCGCCTTCGGCTACAAGAGGATTTTCATGCGCAATGATTGATACGAGCTCCACCATTCGCATGCCGCTGCAGACGCGCGTTTATCTCTACGTGTCGCTGACGTTGATTGCGGCGCTGGTTCTCATACCGTTGCTGACGACGGCGCTCGGCGGTTTCAAGACGCTGGGCGACCTGCGCACCAATCCCTTTGGGCTCCCTACAGAGTGGCAATGGTCGAACTATACCGATATCCTCTTCGCGGAGCGATACTGGCTGCAGATCTTCAATTCGTTGGTAATTGCAGCGCTCACGGTCTCTCTCACGCTGATCGTCTCGTCGATGGCCGCCTTCACCTTTGCGCATGTCCGTTTCTTCGGCTCGTCGTTCCTGCTGAACTATTTCCTGCTCGGCCTGATGTTTCCGGCAGCAACGGCGATCCTGCCGCTCTTCATCCGCATCCGCGATCTGGGTCTTCTCGATACCTATTGGGGCGTGGTGCTGCCGCAGGTCGCATTCGGCCTCGGCATGAGCATTCTGCTTTTCAGGAATTATTTCAAAAACCTCCCGGAAGAATTGTTCCAGGCGGCCTTTGTCGACGGTTGCGGCTATCTGCGCTTCTTCTGGTACATCTCGCTACCGCTTGCGCGGCCGATCATTGCAACCATCAGCATCATCTCCTTCGTTGGCAGCTGGAACAGTTATATCCTGCCGCTGATCATGCTGAATTCGGAATCGAAATATCCGTGGCCGCTCGGCATCATGGTCTATCGCGGCGAGTATGGCACCGAATGGCAGCTGGTGCTCGCCTTCATCACGCTTACCATCCTGCCGACGGTGATCGTGTTCTTCGTGGCCCAAAAGCATATCATCGCCGGTCTGACCGCTGGCGCCGTGAAGACCTAAGCAGACCCGTGCATCATGGCCAGAGCTGATGAAAATGCTGAACCGGACCATGGCCCGAACCGACGCTGAGCGTGCCGGCTTTGGCAACGGCGGCAGCCAGGTAATCTTTGGCTGTCGCGACCGCGGCCTCGAGCGATCCGCCCTTTGCGAGCTCTGCTGCAAGCGCGCTCGAAAGCGTGCAGCCGGTGCCGTGCGTGTTCTTGGTCGGAACGCGTGGCGCTTCAAACCAGGTAATCCCGCTTTCGCTTACCAGGACGTCAGGGCTTTGCATCCCGCCAAGATGGCCACCCTTTACGAGAACGGCAGAGGGACCGAGCCCACGCAGCTTTTCCGCTTGCCGCTCCATTGCATCTCGGGTCCCTGCAACCGGCTCTCCGAGCAGAGCGGCGGCTTCTGGCAGATTGGGGGTAAGAAGAGTTGCGAGCGGCAAAAGCCGGGTCTTGAGAAAATCGATGGCTTCAACATCTAGGAGGGCAGCACCTCCTTTGGCAATCATCACCGGATCGAGCACGATCGGTATGCCGCAGTGCGGCAAGAGCGCATTGGCGACAGCTTCGGCAATCGGTGCATTGGCGATCATGCCGATCTTCACCGCATCGACGCGGATATCGGCGAAGATCATGCCGATCTGCTCGGCGACGAAGTCAGCGGGAACTGCATGCACGCTGGAAACGCCCTGGGTATTCTGAGCCGTCAAGGCGGTCAAAACGGCCATGCCATAGGTGGCGCGCGCCGAACAGGTTTTCAAATCGGCCTGGACGCCCGCGCCGCCCGAAGGGTCGGAGCCGGCAATGGAAAGAACGTTACATATCATGCGCGTGCCTTTCGGATTGCGTCAGTCATGGTCGCGAGCTGCACAAGCGCGTCAACGAAACGCCTGAAATGGATCCAGACCCGATATTCATCGCGACGTAGTCGGTGATGATTGCACGAGCAGCGGCGTCGCGCCCCTGGCAGCGAGTGTCCGGGTGAACTTCGTATCGGCATCTGCCCCTTTCCGGCGGGGCAAATGCGCGGGGAGCCGGACTGAACAAGGCTCCGAGCGACTCCCTCCGCCAGCATTATCCGGTTCAGGTTCGAAGGGTACTTCTCAGCCCGTCTTGCAACGAACGCCCCTGTCTCTCATCGCGGTCTTCATTGCAGACAAATCTCTGTCTGTCACCCCTAAAAAAAGCATGGCTGTATTGCCTGACGTCAGATCCCGCTACCAACATCTGCGCTTTGAGAGCCTTATGAGCGAAGGCGGGAATAACGACGTTTTCATGCCGCTCTTGTATTTCGGCAAGCGGCGGAGTTGAAAGCTTCGATGACGGGATGACGAGAACGAACCCCTCAATGCTGCGATACTTGTTGGGACGCTCCGGCGCGTTCGGCCGGAATGCACACCCACTCGGGGCGACTGCGATCATGAATTGCGTAATCGTTTTCGCTAAATATCCTGGCTACATCGTCAAAATTCTCGGTAACTTCCACCACTATAAGTGGCCTTATATTCGCCAGACAGTGCGAACTGCCGAGAAGCACACGGTGTTCGGCACCCTCCACATCTATCTTCAGCAGCGCCGGACGAAGGCCCGTCTCTTCCAAGAACGTGTCAAGCTGCATCATCTCGACCGTGACGGATTCCATCAGCGCATCGCTGAACGCATTTTCTCGGTTTTGTTCAAAATTTTTATAGTTTTTGTCCAATGAATTGTTCTGGCCCGATAGGCCTTCTATCCAGAATTCCACGGGGCCATCGAGATCTCCACACGCGGCCTCAACGATTTTAATGTTCGCAAAGCGCTCTGTATTGGTTCGAAGATATGGCAAATTGTTGGGCCCAGGTTCGAAAACGATAACAGTACCGTCATTGCCAACAATCTTTGCTAAATGAACCGAAAGATAGCCGATATGGCCGCCCAGCTCGACAACGATATCTCCGGGCTTTGCAAGCTCGGCGAGCGTCTTCATGATATGCTTCTCGCGGTGCTTCCCTTTGAACCAATATCCCCGATGTCTATACAGGTTTAATCTTATGGGCGCATCGCGCCACCAATGATGGCGCACGGTAATATCGCGCGTTCCCCAAGTGCGAAGGAAATGTAGTGCAACTCGCCGCAGAGGACGGTATCTCGCCAGACTTCGCAGCGGCATCGTACGGTCTCCGATCGAAGATGATTGAAGGACAAGCTCTCCAAGCTTGGAAGTTACTTCACTTTTTTGCGTTTTAGAATACCTTAAACAGACGGAGGCGTTGGCGATGAGCTTAAATGACGTTACATCGGCTGATAAAATCGATGAACGTGCAAAGGGGCATGGACAACCTTCGGTCGCGACAATTTCGCAATCTTTGGAATTATATGCATTCTTTGCTGCTATATTTCTATGCTCGATGAATTATTTTAGAAGTGACTACATTTATTTCACGCTTGCAGATCTGTCTTTTTTTCTTTGCTTTTCCCTCGCTGTTGCGAATGCGAATATTGTCGTCGATGTAATTGGCAAGCTGAGCACGGCCGCCTGGTGTTTTGGGCTTGCCTTGCTGCTTTTGGGATTGACAGCAAGCAGCATCGTAAGCCCCGCGCCGGAACGGGGACTCGTGGTCGTCCTGCAGTATTTCTACGCGTACTTTATTGTGCTGCTTTTGTTTGGTGGAAGGAGCTATGACGAGCTCTTAGTGGCCGCAAAGATTTATGTCTTTTCGATATTTATAATTTGTATACACGGTATTTTTCTCATTCATGTTCTCGGAGAGACAAATACGCAGTTCGTCACCGGGAGCGGACGCTTTAACGGATTGATGGAAAGAGAAAATGCGTGCGCCGCCGTTATTGCGCTCGCAATTCAGGTCCTGCTTCTGCTCGTTTCCTTAAGAAAATTAAACAGGTTGCTCGCGCTTTGCGCGTTTATAGTCATGACCTACGGTCTTCTTCTGACTGGCTCTAATACCGGGCTTATTGGCTGCGGGATAGGCATTGCGATCTTTCTCTTGTTCAATCTTACGTGGAGAACGGTTGTGCCTGCCGCCGCTCTCTGCCTCTGCATTCCACTTGTCGCGATTACACCGTTGCGCGACTATCTGCCGGACGTTTTCCAAAAACGCGTGCTTACCGCTGTCGATACAGGAGACATCAGCCAGGCGGGAACGTTTGGTCGTCGCTTTGAGCTCATACAGGAGGCGGCCGGTCAAACGGGCTCCACGCTTTTGCTCGGGATTGGAGCGGATCAGTACCGAGTGAGCAGCGCCGTACAGAGGCCCGTACACAATATCTACCTGCTTCTTTGGACGGAGGGGGGCCTCATCGCGGCCCTTGGCTTTGCCGTCATGGTGATCAGCCTCTTGGGACCGGCGCTTGCGGCTAGTCGCATCAAGAACGGCCTTCCGTTCGCGATCTGCATCTTTGCGACAGTTGCGGCGTTTTTGGCTATGGGCAACGCAATGACTCATATGTATGGACGTTTTTGGCCGGTTCCGCTGCTTATTCCTGCCGTTCTAGCGCAGGCCTTTGTGAAACGATCGCAAGCGTAGTCCCTTGGGAGGGGTCGTGATTGTAAATTATGGCGCAGTGCGGAGCGTCGCGAGGCACGCGTCGAGATCAAGTAGACTGGTTATCACCGCATCGGGTCTCTGGTCAGGCTTGGTGGCGGATGCCATGTGGATGCGGCCGATCCGGGCAATCTGGATCGTCCTCCATCCCAGACGCCGCGGAGCGATAAAATCCTTGGCGGGATTGTCAGCTACGTAAACCAGCTCCGCGCACGGCACTCCTGACCATTCTTGGATAGCCTCGAACGCCCGCGGATGCGGTTTCCAAAACTTTGGGCCCCAGACATCTGTATAAATGATGTGGTCTAGAATCTCCTCAAGGCCCAGCGCCTTGACCTTTGCCATTTGTGTTGCTGCGTAGCCGTCGGTTATGAGGGCCAGGCGCGCCTTCCTCGCAGGATTGCAAAGATATTCCAAAGCATCGGGGGCCAACGCTATGCGTGGATGATGTTGCCGGTAAACTTCAATTAGCTTTGCAGTCAACGTCCGGTCCCCGGCCATGCCTGCAGCGGCGAGCGCTTCGTCGAACACGCGTGAGCGTCTGCCCGTAGCAAAGATTGCGTGGCAATGATCAGCGAAATTCGCAACGCCCATTTCTCGATCCAGCCACGCGGACGCGGCCTCGAAACCACTCTTGGCAAAGTCGCTTTCGAGATAGAGTGTGTCATCCAGATCGAAGACTAGAACACCACCTCGTGGTTCACACATCTTCACCATCCACGAAGATCGCTTCGTCGTAACGCAGCATCAACACGCCCGAATGCCAGTTGTCATGACAGCTTGCAGGTAAGCCCGAGACTTCCTCGAGCAGCCATTTTGCAAAATGCGCGCCCGCATGATCAGCCAGAGGATAGCCTCCTCCGAACCGTGCGTTGATCTCGATCACTTTGGGGCCGACAGCGCCGTCGTCCATAATCTGAAAGCAGAACGCACCCCTGAGGCCCGGCAGCGCAGCGACGATATCATGCGCGATGCGGGAATGTCGCGGCTGGCGCTCGGTGATGCCTTTTTCGACCTCGCCGGCTCTGACACGAACGCGACGATGTGTAATGGCTGTCTGTAGTCTGCCGCGCACGTCGACAAAGCCGTTGACCGTGTATTCCGCGCCGGTCAGATTTTCTTGCACAATCATCGGTTCGGTGACCTTGGCGGGCAGCTCATCTCTCGAACCGGCGACGCTGATCGCGCGGCTGGCGCTTCCAGACCGCGGCTTTACAAATACCGGCCAAGACCATTCGCTGGTCGCGGCGAACTGCTCAAGTGCGATGGTGCGCGGGACGGGGACTCCCGCCGCCTCAAGCACAGTCATCGTTTCAAGCTTGTCGCGAACGATGTCGACCACCGCCGGTTGGCTGACATGAACGCGACAGCCAAGTGCCGCAAAATCGTCCATCGCCCCTGCGAGAGCCGGGAGTTCGGGATCGATCGTTGGAACGATCAGATCGATTTTTTCACGCGATACAATTTCTTGCAGCGCTGAAACGAAGCCCGGATCGTCACAGGCTGGGACAGCATAGCTCGTATCGGCGCATCGGCAGGCCGGGCTCATTCTTGGATCGAGATCACATGCCACCACCGTCAGGGATATGCCGATCTCTTTCGCCGCCCTGCGAAAGCAGTCGATGAGAGCGACCCGTCGACCGGCGGATGAAACGAGGATCTTGATCGCTGCTGACGTCATCCCGTATCCCTTTAGGCGTCTGAAGCGGCGACGGCTTTTCCAGACTGAACTATGCTTATTGCGATCAAGCCTTGAGCGAGGACACGGACCGCAAATGGCTATGCGTCCGCAGCCGCGATGTTTGAGGACGCCAAGCGCTGACATCAACACAATTGCCGTCGCCACACATGACGAGAAAACCGGTGGCGCTGACCGTTTGAATTTGTCCCGGAAGGCCTATGTAGCGATCCGGGTTGGGGAATAGATCGGCTGCATCGATATATATCCTCTCGCTTCCAGAATGGGTAAAAGCGCCGGGGTAGGGGTCTCCGACCGCACGTATGAAGCGCGTGATGTCAGCGGCTGGCAGGCGCCAGTCAATCAAGCCGTCTTCAGGCCGGCGCCTCGCGCAATAAGAGGCCTTTTCATCATCCTGAGGGATCCTTGGCGCGTTGCCGGACTCGACCATCCTGACGGCCTGGGGGACCATTTCTCGAATATTCAGCAGATGCTTTTCGTATAGACTGCGGGCGGTATCATTATCGGCTATGTCAAAGAGGCGCTGAAGCAGGATCGGTCCCGAATCCACGCCGTCATCAAGCCAGAAAAGGGTCGATCCCGTCGTCTTTTCGGAGCGAAGAATGGTCCAAGGTATTACCCCCCGCCCCCTTAGTCGTGGAAGGGCGGCGGGATGAAAGCCGATCGTTCCGATGCTTGCAAGCTCGCGAAATGGGCGCCCGCACATTTGGGACCATCCGACGACTAGGGTCACATCCGGACCGATACTGGCAATCTTCGCCAGGGTCTCCGCAGAGTTCACATTCGTCGTATAAAAGAACGAAATGCCGCTCGCGCGGCCCATTGAACTGAGATCGGCAAAATCCGAGTGACGATCAGCAGCGGTTGGCGGCAGGGTTACGACAAGCGCTGGCGGTCGCTCAGAGGATACGAGCGCTGCAAGGGCGACTTTTGAACCTTCCACTGCTCCGACGAGAACGATCCGCATTCTGGGGCCACGACATCGAGTTATGCCGAGCGAGGCTACGGGCTCGGTCATGTTATATCAAGCAAGGCTTGCCTTCACGGGAGGCTCTTTAGAAGGTATAAAAACACGAGCACGCAATTCCTGTCCAGAGGCCTTGCGGGCGCTGTCGTCTTGCCACGCGCTGAGGGGCACTATGGCCAAGGCAGATGTCATGCATGTCATTACCAATTTCACAGCGCATGCGGGCGCTGAGACAATGCTGGCACGGCTGCTGCATGCCTCAGTCGACCAGCGTATAGTGGTTGTTTCGCTCATGGGGATTTCGGAGCGAAATCTTAAGATTTCGAGCAATCCCCGTGTGGAGTACGTATCGCTCGAAGCCACAAAATTGACGTCTCTCGCACACGCCTCGCTGAAACTTGCCAAACTCATCAGGCAGGAGAGGCCACCCGTCATATTGTGCTGGATGTATCATGCGATGATTGTTGGCACGGTCGCGGCCTTGCTGGCACATCGCAGCACTGCAGTGATCTGGAACGTGCGTCAGTCGTTGGACGATTGGACGTCTTTGACCCGGAGTTCACGCGCCGCTGTGACTTTGGCAAAGTGGCTATCCTGGCATCCGGCGGGTTTCGTCTTCAATTCAGCGAGGGCGCTCAAAATGCATGCGGCGGCTGGTTATCGAACGCACAATGCCGTGGTCATACCGAACGGCTTTGAGCTGCCGCAATCCGTGACCCCTCAACCTCGATCGGCCAAGCGGATCGGGATTGCAGCGCGCTTCCATCCGCAGAAGGATTACCCGACATTCTTCAGGGCCGCGGCTCGCCTTCTTCAAACGCATGAGGGACTGACATTCGTGGCTGCGGGAAGTGGCCTGTCCTGGAGCAATCCAGCCGTCTCACAGATGATCTTGTCCGCAGGCTTGGCGCCAGAAAATGTCCAGCTCTTGGACGAAGTCGAGGACATGGCAGCTTTCTATCGATCGATCGACATTCTCGCGCTGTCTTCGAGAACAGAAGGCTTTCCAAACGTCCTGGCGGAGGCGATGAGCTATGCGCTACCTGTTGTTACGACTGATGTGGGTGACGCTGCAAGTATCATCGGCGACGGCGGCCTGGCAGTTCCCTCCCAGGATCCGGACGCGCTGGCCGCGGCGATACGAACTCTTCTTGACGGTGGAACTGCTCGATATGCTGAATATGCGGGGGCGGCACGACGGCGCATCGAAGAAGAGTACGACTTGGGCGTAATAGTACGAAAATACGATTATTTTCTGAACCAATGCAAGGCAGCAGTTAAAAGAGAAAATAACATCGCTCCGTAAGACCGCATAATCGGGTTGAGGCGAACTCCGTCGTTCTTTATTGGCAAGCTTGCTATTTTTAAGCAATATTTGTCAGACGTCTTTCAATGCCCGAAAGCCCGGTATTGGATATGAGTTGGAACCTCATGTGTAACGGTTTCGACGCTTCGAGGTGGCTGGCGATGTTGAAACGGCTGTTCGATGTGCTGTTTTCCGTTACCGCAGGACTATTGGCACTGCCAGTCCTTATCATCTTGGCTATTGCTGTAAGAATCGTTCTCGGTTCTCCCATCATGTTCAGCCAGGAGAGAGCTGGCAAAGAGCGTCGACCATTCAGGATGAAGAAGTTCCGGTCAATGACCACCGCTGTGGATCCTGATGGGAAGCTCTTGAGCGACGACGAACGCACTGGAAAATTCGGCGGGCTGTTGCGACGTTCCCGGCTGGATGAACTGCCCGAATTGTGGAGTATCGTCATTGGTGACATGAGCGTCATAGGGCCAAGGCCGATACTGTTGGAAAAAATACATGCCCTTGGCGAGCGCGGGATCTTGCGGTGTTCAGTGAGGCCCGGACTAACCGGCTGGGCACAGGTAAATGGGAACACCAAGCTCACTGACGATGAAAAGGTTGATCTGGATATCTGGTATATCGAGAACCGCACATGCCTAATGGATGCCGAGATAATCGCTAAGACCGTTTTGGTTATGATTTTCGGCGAAAGACGGAACGAGAAACGCCTTGCTGCGGCCGTTCTTGCTGCGAGCAGTCGCGATACGCTCCGTAAGGGACCAAAGTAAAGCTCGTTTGAAGATCGACGAAGAACGCCCGGTCAAGCTGCCGAGCATTTATTGTGCTCGCAGGTAAAGGTGAATGTCCATTTGTCCCCAGGTATCGTCAACAGATCACCTGTCAGTGGTTCCTTTTACCATGACGCCAATATACTTATTCCTGCTTTTTACAACGAAGTATTTATGCTGAACAGTTTCTGAGAAATGGAAGAAAGCGAGATTGTCTTGAATGTCATCGGAGATAAAAACACCACCAGGCCTCAGAGCCTGCCAAAGGCGGCTGTAGCCAAACATTCTTCCTGAATAGCTTTTATCACTGTCGTAGTGACACATATCCAACGGATACAAGCGCCCTAGTGCCTTGCCTATCCCGCTGCGGTCGGCTTCTCGGATAAGTTCCCAATAAATGCGAAGGTATGGAGGAACCGCTGCCCCAACATGTTTTTCGCTTCCAAAACGCAGGTAGGGTCTATCAACGCTGATAAGCTTTCCCCCGCTTCGTTTGGAAACGCTCGCAAGAATAGCGAGACTGGAATCACCCAGGGCGACTCCCGTTTCAACAACTTGCTTGGCGTTCAACGATTCAGCCATGCTATAAAGGAAGGACATATCGGCCCCACCCCCAATGTATTGGGGGGCGACACTTCGGGCCTTAGCTATTAGGCGCGCCAGTTCAGGCTGCGCGTCCTCGAACGGGGTCCAAACAAATCCGGACATGACAGAAGGAAGGCGATCACATTCAATTGCCTCTGTTGCACAACGAGCTTTCGCGAGGTGGCCAGTTGCCTCACCTTCAGCGGGAAACAGCGTACGGGAAACCAGCGATGGGATGGTCGGCCACAATGATGGTCGCAAAGCATATCCGGCAACAGACTTAAACGCGGCCTTCATCATCTGCTCCTATTCAGGCCGAGCGTGCTGGCGAATGGGGTCACATTCTGTATATCGCAGGCCGCTGCAGACAAACGTTCCCGAGAGAACAGGACCATATTATTTATAGATTGCTAATATGCAAGTGGGCGGGTCGCGGTATTTCCTTTCAGCTGCAGTCTTTTGGACAGCCTGTTCGCGCCCTGTTTGACTTCGTAGCCGCGAGCCTGCCGTGGCTGGAGGCAACGGTAGGGGTCAGCTATGATCCTCCATTGAAGACGCGGCTCAGGAAAGATGTGCCACTGCTACCCGGACACCAAATGATCCCAGGTCGTGCTCGGATCTTGCAGCTCTTGCGCTTCGTACTCCGGTGTGACGAGAGCTTTCCGGCTTCGGCAGCATGGTCCGGCCTTTCACCAAGTGAGCATCAAATCACGTCAACGAATTTATATCTCGGCCACCTTGACACAATGGGCCGCGACGCCGATGAATTTCTAATGTGCGCCGGGGGTTAATTTGGATAATGCAACACGGCAATCAGAACGACTTGGGGCTGGTTGCAGCAATACCAGCGCGCAACACGACCGTTGACCTCTTAAGGGCAGTCAGCGTCCTTTGGATCGTTGGCGTCTGGCATCCGATAGGATATTCGCCAATCAGGGAAGTAGGCAAGAACGCCGTGACCTTGATGGTGACGGTCGCCGCTTTGGCGCTTTTTGTGCTTCTATCTGGCTACCTACAAGGAGGCCGCGGCCGCGATCTTTTCGACTTCTATAGGCGACGCTTTTGGAGGATTTACGTACCATTCGTTGGAGCTAGCCTGATATTCCTCGTGATGAATATCGGAGATCATCTTGCGCTGATTAAAGGCGTCTTCCTGGTGGCTATGTTGGATGAACCGGCAGCGGTTACGCTATGGTTCATCAATATGATTATGCTCTTCTACCTGTGTGCACCAGTGCTGCTCTGGATCAAACGGAGATCGCTGACGTTGTTGTTGATTGTAACGGTCATAATCCTATTGGGATTGCTGGCTGTCGACTGGCTCTGGGAGCGCCTGGACAATCGTTTGATGATCTACTTCCCCTGCTTCGTGGCTGGAATTGTTTTGTCTGGATCGGCTCCGCCCAAAGCGGTCTGGCCGGTAGTGCTTGTGACCGCAATCGCTTGTATCGCCACGCTTTCTGTGCCGATCGATGGGACAGATATTGTCCTTTTGCCTTGGGCTGTGCTCGCCTCGGTCTCCGCGTTTTGCTTAGCCACCCGGCGGCTTAACGACCTTTCGGATACGGCGACAATGTGGATTGAGCGGGCGGCCTATGCCAGCTTCTTCGCCTATCTTCTGCACCGTCCCGTATACAGGATCTTGGAAGCACTTTCGGCTGCAATTGAGCTTGATCCATTGATCCTAATTGTCGCGGTGGGGATTCCGACAACCGCTATCGCGGCGTACTTCCTGCAAAAAGGGTACGATCGCTTGCTCGCGTCCGCTAGAATGGCATAACATTTGGCTGCAACTGTTGCAGCGTGAAAGTCTGCTTGAAGGCCGCCTTTCTTTTCACGCCAAGCGTGACTTATAATGCGCTGATACCGCCAAGTCCGCAGGGTTGTCTCTGAGCCGCCAGCGCGCATTATATCCGCACACATCATAAGTGTTACAACGTCCAGAGAACGTGAGTCTTCAAACGAGAAACTCAATAAGAAGCAATCGGAAATTGCGGCGCGATTAAACGTTCCGAGAGTGTCCGGGCGTTTACTCGCGATAGAGGGGAAAGAGTAGCCGCCCACGAATTGAAAAACACGTTTTAATTGAATTCGCCTTGGGATTGCGAATATAATATTATCGCTTATGTATATAAAACTAAATGATTAATCAGTATATTAAAGTATTAATATCATTTAGCTTTAATATAATGTGGCTTTACAAAAAAAATTGCTGATGTACCGTCCTAGAACAAACAGAAGACTTGATTAAAACTGTCACGGAAACGTCACGGTACGCTTATGTTTTACCGGCTAAAGCCGGGATTCGCAAGGCATCGGAGTTTATCTTGCTATTCGCGTCGCGACAACGGCGCGCGTTGCAGTTGTACGGGGGATGCATGCATGGCTCGGGGTGACAAAGTCATCTCTGCTCACCGGCGGGAGATGGGTGCTAGACAGGACGAGGTGTTGGCGGCTTGGAAGGCCGCGGTTGGCTATGCCGATTCTGTGGTCAGCGCGGCGGTTCTTCTATCAAAAAAGACAGCCCGTTCTCACCTTCGCAAGGTTCGGCAGGCACCCTTGCTGTTTGCGACCGACCTCGTGTCCGCATGCTTCGCCCTGAGCTTCGCGTTCGTCGCGCGCTATGGACTGGAGCAGGTTCAGGCAAGTCCGGAGCTGATCGAAACGCTGTTATTTGCGGGTCCGCAGTATCTTGCGATTTGCATCGTGGTCTTTCCCATGGCCGGCCTTTATAGCCGCAATTGGCGGTACGGTTCGATCTCCGATCTCTGGACAATCCTACGGGCAGTCCTCATAACCACGGCCCTTTTGGTCTGCGTGCTATTCTTCATAACAAGGCTGGAAGATATCCCGCGCGCAGCCTTGCTTCTCGAGGCGCTCCTGCTCTCACTGTTCCTTTCGGCGTCGCGGCTGACCTTTCGCATTAACGAATTGTCCCTGCCGGATAACGCTGGATGGCTGAAGCAAGCGCCCGAGCGGGAGCAAAAGATACCGACGCTGCTGGTTGGTGCGGGAGATGCTGCGGATCTCTATCTGCGCGCTGTGAGCCGCGACCGCAGCTGCTTCCATCGTCCGGTTGCCATCATCGAGCCGACAGGCGCCTGCGAAGGGATAATGATGCACGGCGTGCCGATTTTGGGTGCCCTGACGGATTTTGAGAGGGTTGTAAGGGAACTACGCCTCGCCAATTCCTTCCCGCGGCACCTTGTCTTCACCGAGGCGCCTTCCGTATTCGGTGAGGAGGTCTGCGAAAAGCTCATCAGGCAGGCCGAAGCGCTCGGCATCACCGTTTCCCGTTTATCCCAGATGACCGAGCTGAAGAATGCCAAGCGGGAAAACCGATTTGAACTCAAGTCGATCGAGCTGACGGATCTGTTGGAGCGGCCGCAGGCCGCTTTGGACAGGGATGCCATTTTGCGGCTCATAAAGGGGCGCCGCGTTCTCATCACTGGTGCCGGCGGCTCGATCGGCTCCGAGCTCACGCTCCAGATCGCTGCCTGTGAGCCGTCGCAGCTCGTTCTCGTCGAGAACTGCGAGTTCAATCTTTACACAATTGACCTTGAGCTCGCGGAACGCTTCGCGACGTTGCCCCGCGCAACCTGTCTCTGCAATGTTCGGCGGGCCAATCGTGTCAACGACGTTTTCGAAGAATATAGGCCGGAGCTGGTTTTCCATGCGGCAGCGCTCAAGCACGTCCCGATGGTGGAGATCAATCCGTGTGAAGGCGCGCTCACAAACGTGATCGGCACGATGAACGTCGCCAATGCCGCCAGGCAGATCGGCGCCCTTGCGATGGTTCAGATCTCTACCGATAAGGTGGTCAATCCGACAAGCGTCATGGGAGGGACGAAACGCCTCGCGGAGCTCTATTGTCAGGCGCTGGACCTCGAAGGAGTGGAGCGGGGAAGCGGGCCACGTTACATGACCGTGCGGTTCGGCAACGTTCTTGGCTCGAGCGGCTCCCTCATCCCGTTGTTCAAGAGACAGATCGCCAGCGGTGGACCGTTGACCGTGACCGATCCGGACATGACGCGGTTTTTTATGACCATTCGGGAAGCCGTGGAACTTACCCTACAGGCCTCCGCTTACGGGCTCGAGGGCGACATCGGAAAAGGTGAGATCTTCGTTCTGGATATGGGAAAGCCGGTGAAGATCATGGACATCGCACGCAGGATGATCAGGCTTGCAGGTCTTGTCCCCGACAAGGATATAGCGATCAAGGTCATCGGGCTGCGTCCCGGCGAAAAGTGCTACGAGGAGCTTTTCGATATGAATGATACTCCGGTTCCGTCACCTGTTCCGGGGGTTTTCGGCGCAATTCCCAGGCCCGTGCCCCTTTCCAAGCTTCGCACGACGTTCGCCAGGCTGGAGCGCTTCGCTGAATTGGGTGATGCATCCATGGTGCTCGCCCTCATCAGCAGCCTTGTCCCAGGTTATGCGTGGCAGCGTCCCGCATTCGCCGGAGCGGCACTGGCTCCAGTGCATGATGGAACTCGCGAAGAGGGCGAGGATCATGATGACGTGGGTCTCCCGGACAACTTACTTGCAGCTCTTGTGGCTGAGACTGATGGAGGAAATGCTGAGGTGTCTGGGTGGATCAGCCCATCACGGCTGCAATGAAACCCAATCAGCGGCAGGCGCCGGTCGCTCCCACGAAATTAGTCTATTGGATCTCGTCTGGAGAGAACTGTGTTGAATGTAGATGCGGCACCAACGGATAGCACTCCATTGGATCGCTTGCTTTGGCGGCAGCAGGAACGAAGCCAGCGCATTCTGGTGCTGTCCAGCTATAGCCGTTCGTTGACGAATTTCCGTTTGGAACTTCTGAAATCCATGGTGCGCGCCGGCCATGTCGTAGTAGCTGCAGGTCCTGAAGACGACGCGGAGGTGAAGGCCGATCTTTCCAAGATCGGGGTTGAGTTCGCCACAATCCCGATGGCCCGCGCCAGCTTGAGCCCGGTCAGGGACATTGCGACGTTCCTCCAGATCCGGCGACTTATAAAGAAGATAAGGCCCGACGTCGTGGTCCCCTATACGATGAAACCGATCGTCTACGGCGGAATCGCAGCCCGCTCAGCGGGTGTTCCGGGGCGTTGTTTTCTCGTAACCGGTCTGGGGCATGTTTTTTCAGAAGCGAGCCTCAGGACGCTAAAGGGCCGTTGGATCAAACGACTGTGCGTTCGGCTTTATCGGCTGGCGATGGCGGGAGCGAGGACGGTTTTTGTCTACAATGATGCAGATCGCTCGGACATCATTGAAAATTCATTGGTCCACGACGTTTCCGTTATTCATCGTGTTGCCGGCTCCGGCGTGGATGTCGATCACTTCGCCTTCGCACCCGCCCCATTGGAAAAGCCTGTCTTTCTCCTGGTGGCCCGGCTGATCAAAGACAAGGGCGTCTTCGAGTATGTGGAGGCGGCGCGCCGCTTGAAGCGGCAGCGGCCGAATGCCGAATTCCAACTTCTCGGACCGTTTGATCCCAATCCAGGGGCGATATCGCGGCTGCAGGTTCAAGAGTGGATCGAAGAAGGGATCGTGGATTATCTTGGCGAGACAAAGGATGTCCGCCCCTTCCTCGCGAATTGCAACATATTCGTCCTCCCCTCCTATTACCGAGAGGGAATACCCCGCAGCATCCTGGAAGCGATGGCAGTCGGGCGCGCGATTATTACAACGGACCTGCCGGGTTGCCGGGAAACCATCGAACCTGGGGAGAACGGCTATCTTGTCATGCCGCGAAGCGCAGACAGCCTGTTGAGCGCCATGTGGCCGCTTGCCGACGGGCTACGGCTGGCTGCTGAGATGGGTCGGCGTTCGCGCGAACTGGCCTGCACCAGGTTCAATGTCCACTCAATCAACGAAATACTTATCGATCGCATGGGTCTCTCAAATCATGACCATGCGGGCCGAGAGGCTGCAGGAGCCTGTGGGCGGGAGGCCGACGCGATCAACCAACAGCTCGATGCAACGAGGAGGGTCATCTCTTGGAGAGGGTGAAAATAACACCACATGGGCTCGTTCCATCGCCTGCGGGCAGACATCACAGCATCACTTATCAGCGGCGCCTGCTCCGCCCGCGTTCAGGCTATGGAATTGTCGATCTGCTGGAATTGGTGCGCAGGCACCTATGGTCCTTTGGGTCGGTCCTTGTGGGCGGGCTGATTCTCACAGCCTTGACCGCCGGCTTTATGACAAGGGTCTATGTCGCTTCGTCTGCCATTGTTTTCGATCGGAACGATGCCCGTCCCTATGAGGCCGTCGAGGAACTCCGCAAACAGGAGCGGGACAAGTCCGTAATGGAAACGGAACTGGACGTAATCAAATCGCGGGTGTTCGTGGGCACGGTTGTGGACGCGCTCGACTTGGTGAGCGACCCCGACTACAATACTTACCTTCCGCGTCGTGACGACGAAAATGAAGGAGGTATCAGCCTTCTCGTTTCTGCTACGACCAAATTCTTCGCCCCGAAGCAGAATCCCGACACGGTTCGCAGCCGGCTGGTTTCAAAGAGCGTTCAACGCGACAGGGCTATATCGGCGTTGCTCGGTTCCTTCACCGTCGACCGCAACGGTGAAAGCCTTGCGATGACGATCCAGGTGCGGCAGACAAGGGCGCTGAAGGCAGCGGCGATCGCCGACGCCATTGCTCAACATTATGTTGATTGGACTGCCAAACTCACGGACGAAGCAACGAAGAACACGATCGACTATCTTCGAGGTCAGGCGAGGGAGCTTGGCAGCCGCATAGCGGCAATGGAACGCGAGATAGCCGCGTTTTCGGCCAATCGCGATCTCACTTTCGATCCGAAGGATGACATTCTCAGGTCACGGTTGGAGCTTCTGAATGAGCAATTTACAGTGGCAAGTACTGACGAGACCGCCGCGCGGTCGAAGTATCTCGAGGCCAAAGCACTGATTGCGTCGGGCGATGTATCATCCGTTGTACGTGTGGTCGCGTCAGAGCCGCTGGATCGTCTTCGCACCGAGCAGTCACGCCTGGAACGACTGAAGGCACAGCTTAGCTCTAAATTCGCCAAGAACCATCCGTTGGTCGCCGATGCCGATGCCGAACTCGAAGCCAATCGACGGATGATGACGGACGAAGCAGAACGAATTGTCCAGGAATTGGCAAATAGCGCAGAGGTCGCGGCCGGCCGTGCTGCCAAATTTAGTACCGATGTAGCGATGCTCCAGAAACAGATACAAGGGCGCAGTCTTGCGGAAATCCGTAGACGCGAACTTGAGAGGGATTTGCTGGCCGAACAAAAGCGTTATGATCAGGTCGTGCTTCGACTAGGGGATCTAGATCCCGAGCGGGGCGAGCACAAAGCGTCAGCAAGTGTCGCGTCCTATGCGGAGGTGCCGACGAGCCCGACGTTTCCGAAGCCGGCTCTCGTCGTCGTGTCGGGGTCGATGGGTTCTCTCATCCTCGCGGTCCTGACGGTCATCATTGTCGATGTGCTCGACGATCGCCTGTATCGCTCGAACGACCTGGAAGACATTCTGGGCCGGCCGAACCTGGTGACCGTTCCGCGCCTGACCCGGCATTTCCGGCACGGTTCCAGCTCATTCGAATTTGCCGTCGACAATCCATCCTCGCCCTTCGGAAAGGCAATGCGAAATTTGTGTCTTGGGTGGCGAACAATCGAACGCTCGATTGGTGGAAAGATCGTGATGTTTTGTTCACCCTCGCCTGGTGAGGGCAAGACCGCGCTCGCCCTCGGCATGGCCGCCGCGGCGGCAACGAGCAATCTTCGCACGGTTCTGGTTGACTTTGACTCATCAGCGAAAGGTGCGGGCGCGCTTCTTGGCATAGCCACGCCTGGCCTGGTGCCAAAGATCGCAGATCCGCCCGATTTATGCATCTCCAGCATGACTTCGCCGGCCCATCCCAGGCTTGACGTCGTCTTCGCAAGCTTCACTGCCGACGATTCAGGACCACTTTGCTCTTATTTGCGCAAAATGTATGATCTGGTCATCATCGACGCGCCTAATTTAGAGAACGAGGAAGGGGCCGTTTGGCTCGCCGCCCATGTGGATTCCATCATCGTGGTCGTCTCGGCGGGACGCACAACGGAACGAAAGCTGGTCAATGCGTTGAACCGCCTCTCGGTCAACCAACCTTTCATCCTTGGAGGCGTTCTCAACCAAGGCGCGAAGCCTGAAGCCGGCAAGGCAGCGCTGGCGAAATCCGGGCTGTGGGCGCAAGTCAAAGCACGGTTTCGTCAGAAAGAAACCGCATGAATGAGCTTCCACATGAGAAGCCGGATAGTTGAAAAACTGAAAACCAAATCCATCCTCTCATCCGAGAAGGTCGCAGGTCAGCGCATCCTACAATATTTTATGGGCAGAGGAGATTGGACAAAAGAAAGCGCGGGCGCGACGATTGCGTTTAAGCGGCCCGCCATCCGAAAACAGCCCTCGGCCGCGCGAGGGCTCGAAATCCCTTGAAATCGGGGATCAAGTGGCCGGCGGCGGCCCCGTTGGGGACGGCGCGCTTTGCCGCAGATTGGCAATTCAGTCCCCACCTATGCTGACCAAAGCATTTGATCATGCGGTTCTGCCGGCAAGCTCGCGATAGATATGCATTATTTTTTCTGTATGAGGGCGAATTCCGTAATGTGCCAAAGCAGATTTTTGCGCGTTTGCGCTCACGCGCTGCCATTCAGACGGATCCTTTAAGAGCTTGGCCATCGGCGGCACAAAAGCGCTCGGCACTTCCGGCTCGACGAGATAGCCGGTCTCTCCATCGACGATTGCTTCGGGATTTCCACCGTGGTTCGTCGCGACGACCGGCGTCCCGACCAGCATCGCTTCGATGAGGGTTCTTCCGAACGGTTCGTTTATTGCGGGTACAAGTAGAATATCCATAGCGCACATCAGACGGTTGATCGACGAGCGGAAACCCATCAGGTGAATGGCCTTTTCTATCCCCAACTCGCGCGCACGCGCCGCCACCTCGACATCAAGTCGCTCGCCGCAATGCTCGGGCGAGCCAAACAACAAGCCTGCGACCGTCAGTTCAGGATGCTGCGCGCAAAACGCGTGTATGGCTTCGACAAAGCGGATTGGCCGCTTGCGATCGATGAGTGTGCCAAAAAATCCAATGAGGCGTGTTTTCTCATCCAGTCCGAGCTCCCGCACGAGATCCAGACGACACTCCTCTCTGTCAAGCAGGGGCTCGGGATGGTCAAAAGGACTATGGATCACCGAGGTTCGGGCGCTGATGGGGAGCAAAGGTGAGGTCGGCTTTGCATAGTTGGAGACGGTAACGATATGACTGGCAATAAACGGCGCGAGAAGGTTTATGCCCCGTCCCGCCGGGTCGCCGCGATGGTGCCATAGTAGGCGCGCTCCGGAAAGCACGGTTGGAAGCCCCCATGTCGCGTGTATCGACCCGTCGTTGGTGTGGACGATATCGGCCTTGTGCCGGCGAAGAAAACGGATCAATCGGGCGACGGTATAAAGGTAGCCTGCTGCCGCCGCGCTTCCGGCGCCGCGATATCGAGGTCTGAGGACGGACACCTTGACCGTCAGATAGTCAATCTGACGCTTGTCCAAATATTTTACGAAATCTCCGTTTGGCTTATGGAGCACGACCACCGGCCGCACCTCGGAGGGCTGAAGCGCTTCAATCAGCTTGATTGCTGAGATGTCGCTTCCGCCGAATTTATCGCCAACAAACGGATAGACTACGACTATTGGCCTCGAACCCATGGATTTACCTGTGTAAACCGTATTGGCAATAGTATCGCCGAATGGTGCGATATTTGATATCACCCTAATTAGTTATTGATTGTACTGGAGCACTGCCCAATTCGACAGAGCGCGTCGAAAAGCGTTCATCTTCGTCCGGCTGAACGCTAACTGACGATAGCAGGAGGGGCGCTCTTTTCAGCTGTTATTGGGTTGTGAGATGGTGGATGCGAACGGCATGGACGCAAGAGATGGTATGCATTGGCAAGGGCGCCGCTGCGCTCCAATGTTCATCGCTGCAACCTGCCTACTAGCACTCACTTTAATCAGCCTTGGGGCTGTCGGCCACGCTCAGGCTGCAAACGCAGCATCCGATGCGTTCCCTGGCGCCGAAGGTTACGGAAAGAGTGCGCAAGGCGGAAGAGGCGGCGCGATCATCGCTGTCACAAATCTGGAAGACAGCGGATCCGGAAGCCTCAGAGCGTGCATCGAGGCGGCGGGTCCGAGGAACTGCGTCTTCCAGATTGGCGGTACGATCAAGCTCAAGCGAACGCTGATCGTTCGAAGCGACAATGCGTCAGTCTCCATCCTCGGGCAGACGGCACCCGGCAGCGGCATAGTCTTGACGATTGAGCGGCCTGACAAAAAGGGAAAAAATACGCTGCTGGGAATCAAGGGAACGAATGACGTTATCGTGCGACATATTCGCATCCGGCCGCAGCTCCCAAACACTGTCAAAAACGTTGACGGGCTGGTCATCGAGAATAGCCAAAGGGTGTACGTCGACCACGTGTCGGTTTCCTGGGCGACGGACGAGAACATCAGTACCCATGCCGACGCCACGGAGGTCACGATCGCAAATTCGATCCTTGCGGAGGGCCTCAACAAACACAGCAAATGCACGTTGCTTGGATCCGATCCACGGGCGCCGCAAAAACTGACATTTCTCAGGAACCTGTGTCTGTCGAATAATGATCGGAATCCAGACAACAATCACTACGGACAGTCCTGTATTGAGATCGTTAATAACGTTTTCTTCAATGCGCGGTCCGAGTGGGCGGAGATTTTCTCGCAGTTTCCTGGGGGGACCCCGATCGCATATGCCGGGAATTATTTCAAAGCAGGCCCGAATACAAACGACCTAACCTATGCCATTCGGTCGAAAGATGCCGCAAGGGTTGCAGATCCGCAGATCTATCAGGAAGGCAATGTAACCTGGGCACCGCCTTCTAAGACGATCGTCACGGTGGCGCCCGATACGGAGCGCTTCCTTGTCTCCAGTCCGCCCTGCGCCCTAAGCGTAACTGCCGTCGCTCCGGCAGCAAAGGCTTACCATGACGTGCGAACACGGTCGGGCGCGTTCCCGCGCGACAGTCTCGATCATGGCTGGGCCAACGCTATGGGAGCGGAGGGGGAGAAGGGCGACGGGAGGATGGTGAGCGAACCAGGTCAGATTCCGTCGATGGCAACCGGAGCCCCTTATAGGGACGAGGATCAGGACGGAATGGCCGACTCCGTCGAGGCCAAATTTGCCGCCAAGCCCGGCGTGAGTGATGCCTGGTCGGTGAGGAACCCTGACGGCCCAGCCCATTTCGACGAATTCATGGAATGGCTCTCGGAAGAACGGATCGCTGGTCGGTATCCACGATGATGCGGGTCGCCTACCGGCAGAAACCGGCTAGACCGTAGGCAGCTCGCTCCGAAACAAGCCTGCTGGCGACTGTTGGTTTACGCCGAATTTCTGGCGCCATCGGTTGCAACAAGGACAGCTTCCCGCAGCGCCCTGGCATTTTGATGGACTGCCTCTTCGGTTAAACTCGGATCGACGAGGAGAGCCAGGCTCGTTTCGCCGAGTTTTTGCGCGACAGGCAATCTTCGCGCCGGTTGCGCCAGGTTAGCGAATGCCTTTTCGAGGTAGATCTCTGAGCAGCTTCCGGCAAAGCAGGAAACGCCTGCGGTATTCAGCTTCACCAGAATCTCGTCACGATCATGGCCCATCTTCAGTCGATCCGGACGAACAAACGTATAAAAGCGGTAATATGCATGGCGAATGCCCTCACGCGGCACGGGTGTTCGAAGAGCGTCGAGGTCGGCAGTCGCTGCGATAAGAATCTGCGCGTTTCTTTCTCTTGCCGCTTGCCACTCCTTTAGCCGGGCGAGTTGGCAGAGGCCAAGCACCGCCTGATACGACATCATCCGCAAGTTGGTGCCAACGGACTCGTGAAGCCATCGAAAACCGCTTCGAACCGACTTTTGCTGAACGGCGTCATATGACTTGCCGTGATCCCTTCTGCTCCATGCCTTCTTCCAAAGTGCTGTATCGTTCATCGCAATGAGGCCGCCTTCGCCGCCGGTGGTGATGATCTTATCCTGGCAGAACGAAAAGGCCGCAATATCGCCGAACGACCCGACCGGCTTCCCGTCAATGTCGGCGCCATGCGCTTGGGCGCAATCTTCAATGACCCACAAACCTCTCTCGTGGGCAAAAGCCATGATCTCAGCCATGTCGCATGGCCATCCTGCAAGGTGGACGGCGATGATGCCTTTGGTCCTTGACGAAACTTTCTCTGCTATCGCGGCTGTCGTGATATTCTGGCTATCCTGATCGATATCTGCAAAGACCGGCACCCCCCCGCAAAAGGGTACGCAAGCAGCAGATGCGACGAAACTGCGTGGCGTCACGATTACTTCGTCCCCAGCGCGCAAGCCGAGCGCGAACAGTGCGAGTTCGAGAGCAGCGGTTCCATTTGTGACGGCGATGGCGTGTTCAACCCCGAGCAAGGCGGTGTACGCTTCTTCGAATTGCGCCACATAGGGACCTGTCCAGGCATTGACCCGACCGCTCCGAAGCATGGAAGCGACCGCTTCGATCTGCTCTTCATCAAAAACGGGCCACTGCGCCATTTCGCCCTCCGTCTTAGACGCGATATCCGCTTCCCGAAACTGGTTCCTGCATCACAGTACCTGACGAACCATCACGAAGGCTTCCGCTGCTCGACTGAAGACGGTTGCGCCGCGCAACGTCGCCAGCGCCCTCAAGGTTTCGATAGAGCGTTCATGTGGGGTTGGCCGGAGCTGCGATTGAAAAGCCGACATCGCTTCCAATTTGGTTTCGAGATGCTCCTCGATATCGATGAAGACGTGTGGAATGAAACTGGGCGTCACATAGGCCGCGTTCCAATTCGTCTCCGAGAGCGTCTCATATGCCAGAATCAATCTCGGATATTGTTCCTGATGAGGTCTTGCCGCCACGAGCGCAGACGTGAAGACGATCTGATGGTCGACATGCATGTCTCCGACGAAAGGGAGGAGAAGCGTTTGCGGGGAATATGCCGAAACGATTTCGAACAGCGAGCGGTTCAAATCGGAGACGGCCGTCTCGGCCAGGCCGGCTGCGGGGAAACCCATCCAATCGGTTCTGCCGACACCAAGGATCGCGTGCGCCCGGCGCGCCTCTTCCCTCACGCGAGAGACGGCCTCGGATGCGTAATGCGGAGGCTTGCCCTCGGTTACGATGACGATCCGAACTTCGGCTCCCTCCGAAGCGAGCCGCGCAATTGTACCACCTGCCCCGAGAACCTCGTCGTCCGCATGGGGGGCGATGACAAGCGTCCTGCCGAAGACGTCGCTCAACATGCGTACGCCGCCTATTTCCATCGGTTTTCGATCCCGCGTTCATATAGGGAGGTGGCGTTGATGCTCGGGTCCACGTTCGCTCCTCGGATTGTTACATGCCCGCGATCGAGACGGCGACGACATCCCCCGGAAGCAACTCCGTGAATGGCGCACCATCGATCACGGTATTGACCCCGCTCTTGGGGCGGCGAACCTCGTAAGTGAAGGAGATCTGGTCGCGATTTCTTTCGTCCGCGGCTACCGAAGCAAGGAGATAGAATTGCTCTTCGGCGGATTGGCGTGTGGATTCGAGCTTCTTGATCGCCGTTTCGCGCTCCTGGAGCTTCAGCAATATGTCTTTCTCCCGATCCGCCTGCAGTTTCGCGAGTTCCAGCTTGAGGTTGCCGAGTTCGCGTCTCGACCGGGATGTCTCCGCGTATATCTCCAGAAGCTGGGTTTTCTCGTTCGAAGTCGTATTCTTGACCCGCGCGATCTCGGTCTCCGTATTCAGTTCGCGTTTGCGTAGCGCGGTCACACGTTCAAGATCTCGCTCGTTCATCTCGACGACGCCTTTTTGTTCGACTTCAAGCTGAGCGAGAATCTTCAAACCTGCCTCTGTTTCGGCAATCCCCTGTGTCAGAATCTGGACTTGAGCCTGTGTCGTGATCAGATCGGTTTTCAGGATCTTCTCCTCGATTTCGAGTACGCTCTTGAGAGATGTTCTTTCGAGATAGGGGCGTGCGCTCTCTGGGGCGTCTTGCAAATCGATGGTTTCGGCCCCACGTAACTGGGCCGCCAACCGCGCTGCATAAATCGCCTCATGGACGATTTCCACCTCGGCGCCGTCCATCGTCCCCCGCAATCGCGCGCGGGCCATGATCTTGTCAGCCGCACTCGACGCCGCCGTCAAAGTTCCACCTGCAAGGCCGACAGCCTGTTCGACCGTCAAGCCCGGAAAAAAGGGAAAGGATCCGGGGTTCTTGACCTCGCCCAGAACAAAAACCGGCTTGTAGGTCGCTATGTTCAACGCAATTTTAGGATCGACCAATATCTGCCGGTTCTTGTATTCGGTCCGCAATTTTTCCAGCGCCTGGTTGACACTGAGCCCTCCGATCTCGACGCCGCCGACCAAGGGAAATTGCGCAGCCCCATCTGCATCAACTGTCAACAGAACTGGCAGTAGGGCGTCGTCAAGAAAATCAAAATTGACGGCGTCTCCGGGCTGCAGCTGGTAAACCTCCGATCGCGTATCAGTTACGGCCGCAACAAGCATTGCAATGGCGACCCAAATAGCCCGGCGAGAAGCATTGCGTTCGCCGGAAATTGCGCCGCTTTTCACCCAAGGATGAGATGACATCATGTCCCCCATTGAACCATCGGTTGTCGCACGAGCGACGTGGATTCGATCTCTATCTAAGAAAGTTGTTTCTTTTAACGTCAAGTAAATAAATGTTAAACGGCGCGTCGCAGTAGTACGGAAACGTCTATTGCATTCAGGCTATGAAAGGTTACTTCTATAGCCCGTCAGTATTATATTCAGTTCGATGCGCGACGTCTGCAGGTCAATTTAAGATTGTATTTTATTGTATCGCATTCTTGGTTTGTTGAAAATAGATTTGCTTTTTAAGATTAGATTTTTTGTCAGTAATATTCTAACATGAAGCGCGGCGTTATTCCTGCGACCAGCTGATGCGCATTTACTGATGCTCTGTTGAATCCTAGCCAGTCGATATCGAGAGCTTCACCAGGAGTTGAGAGATGCTCATTGAAACCAAAGCTGAGTTGGGAGCGTATCAGCCATTTTCTCAAACACACAGCGAACGGCAAGTGTCGAGATATCGCGTCCATGCGTCCCGCCTCGAAGGGGAAGTGTTAGTAAGTGGAGCGAAGAATAGTGTTCTGCGTCTTCTCGCAGCCTCGCTGCTGACATCTGGCAAAATCGAGATCTCGAACTATCCCACGATGCTCTTGGACGCTCAGGTTCATCTTGGGATGCTGGAGGCGCTTGGAAAACATTGCATTGTCGAAGGCGAGACGGCCTATATCGAGGAGATTGTCCCCCCGCCGTCGGAGTTGGTGTGGAAGGGCCGCTCAATTCGCAACACACTCTTGATATTGGGTGCCCTAACGGCTCGCACCGGGAGAGGCTCTGTGCCGTTGCCGGGTGGCTGCAAACTCGGTGAACGAAAGCATGACCTGCATGTTATGCTTTTGGAAGCACTTGGTGCGACCGTTACAGAAACAGACACCAATCTCGAAGCCTATGCACCGCAAGGCCTGACGGGCGCCGACATCCGTTTGCCGATCCGCTCAACCGGCGCTACCGAGAACGCTCTGTTGTGCGGCGCATTGGCCCGCGGTGTCACGACCGTTTGGAACCCGCATATCCGCCCTGAAATAATCGATCTGATCTCCATGCTTCGAACGATGGGCTCGAAGATCAAGCTATTCGGTCAGGAGCGCATCGAGATTGAAGGTCGAGAAGGGCTCACGGGTGTTCGACATAGGGTCATTGGCGATAACATGGAAGCTCTAACGTGGCTGGTCGGGGCGTGTATCACCAACGGCGACGTCGAGATCCATGGCTTTCCGCTATCGGACTTGGAAGTTCCCCTCATACACCTCAAGGAAAGCGGCGCGCGTGTCTATACCGGTCAAGAGAGCATAATCGTTCGCGGCGGCAACTGTTATCCCGTGGAGATCAGCACGGGCGCCTATCCAGGAATAAATTCCGACATGCAGCCTCTCTTTGCAGCGTTCGGTGCCATGTCACGCGGTGAGAGCAAGATAATTGATCTGCGCTTTCCGGGACGCTACCTCTACGCGGAAGAGATGGGTTTGATGGGACTTGACTATTCCATCGAAGATAATCTCCTACGCATTCGCGGCGGCACCAAGTTGCGTGGGGCGGAAGTTACAGCACGTGATCTTCGCGCAGGCATCGCCCTGACTTTGGCCGGTCTCGTCGCCGACGGAGAGACGATCGTGCGCGACGCCTGGCAAATAGAACGTGGTTACGATCGATTCATCGAGAAAGTTACATCGCTGGGTGGGGACGTCCTCGCCGAATGAAGACAGGCGGAAATGGCGCTGTTGGTCACCGTGGAACTGACTGTGAACACTCCGAAGATATCAAGCAAGAATGTTTCGTCGCTTCTCGGGAACATCAAGAACGTTGAGATTTCATCTCATGTCCCGCTGAAGTACGTCGGGCGATGGCAGATCGGCGGACCGGCTGACGTCGTGGTTGAACCGCTCGATGCGCGAGCGGTCAGCGAGGTTTTGAAGTGCCTCGGTGCGGAGAAAGTGCCATTCTTGGTGATTGGCGATGGCACGAACCTTCTCTTTGATGATGCAGGTTTTCGAGGTGTGGTCCTGCGGATCGGAAGAAGAATGTCCCAGATTGCAATCAACGGCACACACGTCGTTGCTCAAGCCGGAATCTGGACTCCTGTTTTTGCGCGAAAAGTCGGATGTGCAGGATTGACCGGTGCGGAGCACACGGTGGGAATTCCAGGAACGCTGGGCGGCCTGGTTGTTATGAACGGTGGCAGCCAGAGAAAGGGGATCGGCAGCAACCTTGTTAGTGCAACGGTCGTCGACATTGATGGCAAGGTGAACATCTTGGATCGAAACGCATGTGAATTCTCATACAGAAAATCCAACCTGCAGCGGCCGGACCTGGTTCTCTTGGAAGCAGCTTTTGAGTTTTCCACCGCTAACAAGGCGGACGTGCGAAGAAGGATGATTGAAATTATGGTGTCGAGACGAAAGAAATTCCCCCTTCGCCTCCCAAACTGCGGTTCCGTTTTCCTCAGTGACCCCAAGATGTATGACGTTGTAGGTCCCCCCGGAAAAGCGATCGAGGATGCTGGCTTGCGGGGACGTCGCATAGGTGGAGCTCAGATTGCCCCTGGTCATGGGAACTTTATCGTTAACCTCGGCGGTGCAACGAGCTCGGACGTGCTGGGCCTGATCGATTTAATAAGAAGGACGATTTTTGAACGAAGCGGCTTTTTAATGGACTGCGAAGTTCGTCACGTTCGTCCCGACGGATTGCTCCAACCAGCTCATCTTTCGGTTCAATCAGGAAAGTGGAATTGATGCCTCGCGTGGTTGTCGTGTCCCCATACTACAACAGGGCTCACTTAGTCGATGAGACCGTCACGGCAATTCGCGATCAGACATATCAGGATTTCGAGGCCTATTTCGTTGACGATGGGTCGCAAGACGGCACCTATCATGCACTTTTGAAATACAAGTCGGATAAAATACGCGTTTCTACGCAACGCAACGTAGGGTTCACGCGGACTATGATCTCGACTATCGCCTGCACGGATAGCGAATTCATCGCAGTTCAGGGATCAGGCGATATATCTTATCCAATGCGCCTGCAGAGCCAGGTTCGATTTTTAGAGGAGTATCCTGATGTCGTTGCAGTCGGCTGCTATCGGGAAGTCGTATCAGACATAGCTTCGAGGAGTTACACCGTTCGGCCGCTCGTCCATAAGGATATAAAAGTACAACTCTTTAACGGCAATCCTTTTTCGCAGGGCGAAGTCCTTATGCGACGCTCTGTATATGAAAGGGCTGGGGGATATAGACCTTTCTTCGTATATCGGCAGGATCTCGATCTGTGGCTGCGCATGACGGACTACGGGGAGATGGCTGTCGTTCCCGAGATTTTATACAAAGCTTGGAAGCGCAAGGATTCCGTAACCGGCGATCCGCGCAAGCTGGCAGTTGCGATGAGCTGCAGAGATTTCGCCTTGTATTGTGCCCGAGAGCGCATGGCAGGGAGGCCCGATCCCTTGGACGCGAATGGGCCGATTTCGGCGTTGATGCGGCCGCGGTCAAAGGATCTTGCGACAAGCCTCGCCTCGGAGGCCAGGCGGCGGGCCTTGATAGGGCTGGAAGATGATGCAAGCTATCTGCTAAAGGCAGCTTTCAACGAGAAACCAGTCATCTCAGCTTGGTTTACGCGCGTTATTTTATTCGTTCCGTGGCTGAGGCCACTGGCTCTTCTTGCCAATCGTCTTATGGGCCTACTCAGAGGCTGGGGGGCAGCGCCCCGCGCGGACAGGGCCGCTTGATCTAGATGATTTCGTCAGAGCCCGGGAACAAAGGTCTCAGTCACAAAGTCCGATCCGAGGTCGCGATGACCTCGATATTCCAAGGCGCAGGCATAGCCATCGATTTGGCTTACATGGCCATCCTATCACGCCTCCTGTCGCCAGCGGATTTTGGCGTCATGGCAACGGCGATCTTGTTCCTCTCATTTTGCAATCTTTTGCGTGAAATCGGAATTGGCGCGACGATCGTTCAATTGCCAAGCCTCACAGAAGTTGAGCAGCGGACGGCACTCACGTTAGTGCTGATCTCGTCTGCCATTCTCTTCTTTTTGGCACAGGCTTGTGCTGCGCCATTTGCGCGCTTCATGAACATGCCCGCGTCGGAAGATGTTGTTAGAGTATTGTCGTTCATCATCATCGTTCAAGCATTTACCTCGATATCAGAGGGCCTGCTCTTACGGCGACTGGAAATGCGCCGCATCCGAATGAGCGAGATTGCGGCCAAAACGCTCGCATACGGCACGACCGGCATCGGTTTGGCATTTGCGGGCTTCGGATACTGGGCCCTTGCGGCGGCATCGATATGTGAGGCCAGTTTCCTGTCCTTCGTCCTGGTTTATGCTGCTAAACCGAACCTTCGACCGTTATTTGATAGCCAATCCAGCCGTCGCCTTATGGGAAAGGGATCTGGCTTTACTGCATCACGGGTAATCAACTTTATCGCGCTTCGCGCAGACATCACCATTGTCGGCCGATCCTTGGATGCAATTCACCTTGGCCTCTACTCACGAGCATATCGTCTCATGAGTCTTCCGACGGACGTTTACGCTCGAATAGCGGATCGGGTCGTTTTTCCGGCGATGGCGCAAGTGCAGTCTAACCCAGAGCGGCTCAAGAAAGCGTATCTGCGAGGCGTTGGTCTAACCGCTCTTTTTGGAATGCCAATGAGCGCAGTGATCTATATTCTTGCTCCGGAAATTGTTTTGTCCCTCCTCGGCAAGCAATGGGAGAAGGTTATCCCCGTGTTTTCCTATCTTGCTATCGGAATGTACTTTAGGTTGGCTTCACGCGTGAGTGGGTCTCTGCTGCGCGCAACGGCGTCCATACGCGCGCTTATACTATCGCAAGCTGTTTATGCGTGCCTGTCAGTATGCGGCACTTTGCTAGTTGTCGAGTATGGACTATCAGCAGTGGCGACAGCAGTGGGACTTGCCATTTTTGTATACTTTTGCGTAATCACCGCGTTTGCCTGCCAAGTAGCCCGCGTCTCCCTCATGGAGTTAATCATGGAGCATCGATACGGTATGCGTGTATCGGCCATGGTTGGCATTCCTTGCTTTGTCATCGCTTACGTTCTGCGGCTCGAAAATACGCATGCGAGCATCGTACTACTTTCCGAAACCTTGTTTCTGGGCATCTTTTCGATTTGCTTCGCATATCGCATGCCGATTAAACTAATTGGCAAAGAGGGTGCTGAATTCAGCGGCCATATGCGCAGCGCAATTCGTTCAATGCTGCGCCCTGGTTGAAATGATCCATCGTCCGTCTAGGTTGTCTTTCGCCGCCTCAGAAGCCATATGACGACTGACCGCCATCAGCCGGTTCCGGCTGAACAGGCCCAAATCCGCTCATATGCTGCATTTAACGCAGACCCATCCGAATTTAAATGGGCCACGTCCCACGCCCCCGGATCGCGTTTGGGATGTGCCGGCAGAATCGTTTTTTCCATTTTCCGCCAGAATGAAAATGTCCGCATCTGCCAAAAATTTGTGCTCCTCGTGTCGATCTTTTGCCTGTCTGAACGTCCTAAGGTCGGTAGTGGCGCCACGGCGCCGAAAGCGGTTTTGCGATCTCGCAAGAGCAAGGAGATGATGGAGATGGGCGTTTCGTATCGTTGGATCATTGTCGGGATTGGCGCATTGATGACCTGTGTCGCTCTTGGCGCCATGTTTTCGCTGGCGATCTTTCTCGAGCCGATGGCCACGACCACCCATTGGTCGCGTGCCGGCATTTCAGGCGCCATGACGCTCAATTTTCTCGTCATGGGCGTCGGAGGTTTCGCATGGGGCGCGGCAACCGACCGCTTCGGTCCCCGTATCGTCGTGCTGACTGGTGCAGGGCTTTTGGGGCTTGCACTTGTCCTTGCCAGCCGGGCGGAGTCGCTGCTCGTGTTTCAATTGAACTACGGCGTTCTCGTTGGCCTTGCTGCCAGCGCTTTCTTCGCGCCGATGATCGCAATCACCACCGCATGGTTCGAAAAGAACCGCAGCCTTGCCGTTTCCCTGGTCTCAGCGGGCATGGGGGTGGCGCCGATGACGATCTCACCCTTCGCGCGCTGGCTGATCTCGGCCCATGACTGGCGCACAGCGATGCTCACGATCGGCATCGTGGCCTGGACGCTTCTGGTGCCGGCGGCTCTGCTGGTGCGCCGTCCGCCGGCTGCCGCTGGTTCCGGCGATATAGACCAGGACCTTCCTGCGCAGAGCAATGGAACGTCGCTCAAGCAAGCGTTCCGCTCGCCGCAGCTCCTCGTCCTCGCCCTGACATTCTTTGCCTGCTGCGCGGCGCATTCGGGCCCGATCTTTCATATGGTGAGCTATGCAATGGTATGCGGCGTGGCGCCAATGGCCGCAGTCAGCATCTACAGCATCGAGGGCCTGGCGGGGCTCGGTGGCCGGATTGTGTTCGGCCTGCTTGCAGACAGGCTCGGCGTAAAACCGGTGCTGGTCGCGGGGTTGATGGTCCAGGCAGTTGCGATCGCTGCCTATCTTCTCGTCAGCCGGCTTAGCGAATTCTACACCCTCGCCGTTGTTTTCGGCGGAGCCTATGGTGGTGTGATGCCGCTCTATGCAGTGCTTGCCCGCGAATATTTCGGACCGCGCATCATCGGCACGGTGTTCGGGGCGGTGACCATGCTCTCGAGCATCGGCATGGCCGTCGGCCCTTTGGCCGGTGGTTGGGTCTTCGATACCTTCGCCAACTACTCCTGGCTCTTCATCGGTTCGGCCATGGTCGGGCTCGGCGCAGTCGCGGTCGCGCTTGCCTTCCCGGCGCTGCCGCGCGCACGGCTTCAACCGGCCTAGATGGAATCCGGTAGTCTGTCGCGATTTCGCGGGAATAAAGTCGGTCTCTTCACGTTCTACCCGATCATTGGACCGGAGAACGAGCATGTTTCATTTTCGACAGAAAGACCCAGACAAGATTCATTTCCTTTGCCAGCCGGAAGATCTTGAGGTCATCGCGCCACCAGTGCCTGCCAAGTCGGTTCTGCCGGAGTGGTATCGCAAGCTGCCGGTGGTCGATGCAAAGCATCAGTCGACCACAGATAGCGGTCTGACCATTAAACGCTGCATGCCGTTTCTCGACGCTATGATGACCGGCTGGATCTTGCCGCTGGCAGCGACGGTACGGCTTGAGATCAAGGAGGACGGCAGGAGCGTCGAGGCGGGCTGGGAGTTCGACCGGGTCATGGTCAGTAATCACGGCGTCCATCAGGTCGCGGGCAATCCGAAAGAGCCCGGCCCGCCCTGCAAGTTTCATAATTACTGGTCGATCCGCACGCCACCTGGATGGAGTTGCCTCTTCGTGCCGCCGCTCAACCGGCCAGCGCAGCCGTTCGAATGCGTGGCGGGTATCGTCGACACCGACACTTACACGGCTCATATCCACTTTCCGTTTTTTGCGACGGCGCCCGACGGACTCTATGTCATCGAGAAGGGAACGCCGCTTGTGCAGGTGATCCCGATTCACCGCAATCGCGCGGCAATCAATGCGGAAATTCGCCGCGAAACCCGGGAAGAGGCAATGAACCGCCAGACAATCTACCGCAACACCATTGCCGGCCACGGGTGGTACCGCAAGGGCGCACGCGCTGCCCGCTGAAATTTCAGCGAGCGAGCAACGAGACGGGGGCCGGATAGTCCGGCCCCCGTTCCTTATCCTGCGCTGTCATTAACGCCAGGAGCGCCAATGGTGACGCGAATGATACGAGCCATCAGAACCGCTCGAGCTCGAATTGGAAGAACTGTTCGAAGAGGAATTCGAAGAACGGTTCGACGATGAGTTCGAGTTAGAATTCGATGAACTGTTCGAAGACGAATTGGAGTTCGAATTGCTTGATGAATTCGAACTCGAATTTGACGAGCTATTGCCGGCAACGACGATTGCACCGTCGCTCTGGCTGCTCGACTGTTTCCCGCCGTCAGGTTGTATCGTCGTGTATTCCTTGGCCTGTACGGCAGAACCTGCCAGCGCCGCGACGCCGGCGATAAGGGCCGTGCTCAGTTTCCAGGATTTTTTCATGCCAGTTACTCCTTTTGAAAACAGGACCGGCTGCTCCGGTCCGGCAGAGTAACGGGCGGCACAAGGTTCTATTCCCGACTTCCGAACGCTTTTAATTTTACGCCCCGTCACGGATTTCGGCGAGCGCCTTCGCCTCTTCGGACGCCTCGATCGGCGGCTTGGCATCAATGGCTGAAAGGTAGGCGTCGAGCGCATCCGTGGATGAAGCCGGCGCATAGCCGCCGCTGCCGCCAGCAGCAGCCACTGCGAACGCCACGCGCCATTGCTCACCGGACCGGCAGGCGACCGAAACCACGGTCGAGCGGTCGGGCGAATCGACTTCGAACTCGCGGCAAAGCGCCTGCGCATTGTCACGGAAGGTTGCGATTGCCCGGAACCGCTGGTTGGAACCGGCCAACTGCCGCTCCTGGCCGGAAACAACCGTTGCCAGGGCCTCGTTGAGCGCGGAGGCGCTGACCCCGGCAACCTGAAGGCCGGCCGAGGCAGGCTCTTCGGACTGCGCCAGCCAATACCCGCCCAATCCACCGAGAATGGCGGTAAGCGACGCGGCGATCGGGGTGAACCAGCGGCGGGCGACGACCTGATCGTTGGCTGTACGTCGCCGGAATGGCAACACGGATGCAGCACCCTGATCGGCGGCCTTCTTTTTTGCGATCATGGCTTCGATTGCCTGGGTCAGCTCGGCCGGAACCGGTTCGTCCAAAAGCGGTTCCAGCGCCGTCTGTGCCGCTGCTCGTGTCTCCAGGAAAAATGCCACGCGGGGGACGAGCTCATCGTCCGTCTCCATGGCACGTTCAATCTCGGCCGCCGTTTTAGGATCAAGCTCGCCATCGGCAAAGCGCATCAGTGTCTCATCTGAAAAATCCGTCTTGGTCATGCCTTGGCCTCTTTCGTCTCCTCAGAACGGGTTGTCTCCGCCGTTATTCCAGCGGCGTCTGCGAGATTTTTTCGTGCTCGGGCCAGGCGGCTCATGACCGTTCCGATTGGAATGGTGAGTATATCGGCTGTCTCGCGGTAGGAGAGCTCTTCGACGCAGACGAGGATAAGTACCTCGCGTTGTTCGTCTGGAAGATCGGTAATTGCCTCAGCGACGCTCTTGAGCGTCAGTGACGCTTCGACAATGCGCTCGCCGGAAGAGCCTGCGATGTCGTGACGCTCTGAAATATCCTCCTGAATGCCTGCCGTCTTCTGCCGGCGGACCTGGTCGATCCAGAGATTGCGGAGAATGCGGAACATCCAGGCGTCGAAGCGTGTACCGGGTTCGAATCGTTCTGTATTGGCAAGCGCGCGCTCACAAGCCATTTGCACGAGGTCGTCGGCGATGTCGCGCGTTCCACAGAGCGATATTGCAAATCGCCGCATGTTCGGCAGAAAGGCGATCAGTTGGTCTTCAACGCTCTCCTTCCGCATGGTCATGGTCGATTGGTTCTTCCCTTGATCGGAATAACGCGCGGTTAAGCGCGTTTTCTGGCAATCTATCGTTATTGCCCAGTTACTCCAAGTGATTGGTTCTGCCCGATAGACAACCCGCAGCCATTGAGGAGGCATAAAATGCGAGAATGGTTATCGCTGTTTGGACCAAGGACCAAGGGACGCTTTCTTGTGGCTCTTTTGCTTTCCAGCGGCCTCACGCTTGCTGACGGCTGGCCCGCGGCCGAACTGGTGGGCATAGGATCCGCTCTTGCCGATGACGATGATGGTGGTGATGATGGTGATGACGATGGCGATGATCATGGCGGCGGGAGGTCTGATGCCTCCGATTCAGGCGGCAGGAGCCTTTTTAGGATGTTCGGCAATGCGCCGCGCGCGCCGCGGCGCGCGCGTTCATCGGTTGCCGATTTGCCGATCCAGGACCCCGACGAGATCGTGGGTTCGGGTTTTACTGCGCTACAGCTCGACCAGCTATCGGCAGCCGGTTTCGAAATCATCGAGCGGCAAGCGCTCTCCGCTGTCAACACAGAAGTGGTAAAGCTGCGCATTCCGTCCAGTCTTGCACTCAATGCTGCGCGAGAGTTGGCGGCCACCTTGGCGCCGCAAGCCAGGATCGACTTCAATCACTACTATCGGCCGGAGCAGAGCCCCGACCTGCGCTGCGGCACGGCCGATTGCCTTGCGCGGACCGTTATAGGCTGGCCGGCGGAGCAGGAAGGAGAGGGAACTTGCGCAAGCGAAGTTGGCATCGGACTGGTCGATACAGCTGTCAATGCCGATCACGGCGTTTTCGCCGGCAGCAGCATCGAAACCATCCGGCTCGCCGACGATACGCTGCCGGATTCGGGGCAGCAGCATGGAACGGCTGTTGCGGCCCTTCTGGTCGGGGCGACGACGAGCCGGACGCCGGGGTTGGTACCAGGCGCGACGTTGATCGCTGTCGACCCATTTTATCGGGCGCGACGTCAGGACGATCGCTCGGAGGCCTATAATCTCGTACGGGCGTTGGACTTGCTGGCTGAGCGTGAGGTCGAGGTCATCAATCTCAGTCTTGCCGGCCCCGCCAATTTGCTGCTCGAAGAGGCTGTGCGGAGGGTCAGCGAACGCGGCATCATCATCGTTGCCGCCGTCGGCAATGCCGGCCCTAGGTCCGACCCATCCTATCCTGCGGCCTATGAGGAGGTCGTTGCTGTTACGGCAATCGACCGGAACAAGAACCCTTACAGACGCGCGGGGCGTGGTCAGCACATCGACTTGGCAGCCCCCGGTGTCGCGGTCTGGACTGCTGCATCCGTCAGCGGTGGGCGAGCGAAAACCGGTACCTCTTTCGCGGCGCCCTTTGTCACCGCGGCAGCCGCGCGGATGAAAGGCGCAAGTCCTGGTCTTGCCCCCGAGCGCATTCGCGATGCGCTGACGCGAAGCGCGGAAGATCTCGGCGAACCCGGCAAGGATCCGATCTTCGGGTGGGGGCTTTTGAACGCGCGCACACTCTGTGGGGCGTGAGGGTGCAATTATGAAATTCGGCAAGTAACGGCGGCCCTATTAGGCGGGCGTTGCGCGCGCTTTCGCCGCACGACCAGACTAGCGACTCTAAGGATCGCGACGTGTTTAAAGCTCGTGCGGAGGTATTTGGAACGGCACCCGCAGGTTCGCGATGGATGCCTTCCCTTGAACAATGCGTCGAGGATCGCTCGGCGGGGGCGTGAGACGACGGCATGCCCCGTCACGGCGACAAATGCAGCGCTGCCGTTGCCACCGGCGAGTCCCATAAAGCGATCTCGTCGTCGGTCAGCAAAGCCAGTGTGACCGACAAGCCCTGCATATCGAGCGAGGTGACATAGGTGCCAACCAGCGCGCGTTCGATGTGAATCAACCGCTCTTCCATGAAACGGTGAGCGGCGTTGTAGGCAAGGTAGAGTTCGGCCGGCGGCGTGCCGCCAAGGCCGTTGACGAAGAGCAAGGCTTTCGTATCCGGCTGGATGGAGATGTCTGCCGAGATTGTTTCGCAAAGATGACGGATGATGGCGTCGGCGGCCAGGAGGCGTTGTCTCGAATGGCCCGGCTCCCCATGGATGCCGACGCCCATTTCCATTTCGTCCGTGTTCAATGAAAATGTCGTGCGCTGGATCTGTGGTATCGTGACTCCGCTAAGCGCCACCCCCATTGTCCGGATACGTCCGTTCAGGCGGTCGCCGATCCGCTTCAATTCCTCAAGCGGCAGGCCCCGTTCCGCAGCCGCACCGATGATTTTCTCGACGACCAGTGTGCCTGCAACGGCGCGGCGTCCTCGGCCTTCGCCGGTTCTGCCCGTCTCGATATCGTCGCTGACGATGACAGTTTCGATCCTGTGCCGGTGGGCGGCCATTTCTATCGCCATCTCGAAGTTCATGATGTCGCCGTCATAATTCTTGATGATGAGCAGGCATCCGGCACCTGTGTCCGCCTCCTCTATGGCGCTCACGATCTGGTCGGGCGTCGGCGAGGTAAAAATATGCCCGACGCAGGCCGCATCCAGCATTCCCTTGCCGACAAATCCGATATGCATAGGCTCGTGACCGGCGCCGCCACCCGAGATGAGTGCGACCTTACCTGGTGTGAAGTGTCGACGGCGGACGCATTTTCGCCCTGCGCCGAACACGACGATCTCCCCATGGGCGCGCACGAAGCCTTCCAGGCTTTCGGCGACCATGGTTGCCGCAGTGTTCATGAACTTCTTCATCGAGCCCTCCCCAAGGCGGCGCTATGTTTGAGGTCCTCAGCCGTTCCGCGAAATGCTGATCAATCCGTACCTGCGGAAAGCGCGGCGATCTTCTGCACCAAGTCGGAGATCGCCTCCTCCAGCAGACGGTTCTTCCTGTCGTCGCCGAAATCCGGAACCATGATGGAAAGTTGCCGCAACTTTTCAGCATTGCCAAGCTCCGGAAGTTTCCCCGGATGCGCTGTTTGATAGGCGTTCAGGAAACGCTCCTGCTCGGCGGCACTGAAGTGGCAAACCCGAAAAATCGTCGCCAAATGCCGGGCCGGCAGAGGTGTTGCATAGGTCGGGCTCGTGACCTGCGTAACGAAGCTTCGGTGTTTTCCGAGCTCCGTGGCAAGTCGCTGGCGGGTGCCGGAGGGGCGATTGTCGATGATCTGCGCCAGGATGGACTTGTAGGCGATAATGGCGTCTTCGGTGTCGTCGCGCGCCATTTTACTCTCCGGCTGCCTTTGTTCCATCGGCTCTCAATCCGACGATCGCGGATCTTATCGCGGGAAGCTGTACGGGCGCCACGGAAAAGTGCCGCAGGCCGATCGCAAGCAATCCCGCAAGCCATTGCGGATCGCCCGCGATGTCTCCGCAGATGCTAACAGGTTTGCCGCCCTTTGCCGCAAGGCGCATCGCTCCTTCAAGGAAACGAAACAGCGCGGGTATGGTCGCGCGATGAACGACCGTCGAGTTGGCGCCGTCGCGAGACGAAGCAGCGAGATGCTGTGTGAGGTCATTGGTTCCGAACGAAAAGAAATCTGCGGTTTCAAAGGTGTCCAGCATCACTGCAGCGGCCGGCACTTCCACCATCATGCCGATCGCAGGGATGGGGTGAGGTATGCCGCGTGTGGCGAGCCGCACGGCTTCCTCATGAAATATGCTCCGCATCTCGTTGATCTCTGACGGAAAGGTCACCATTGGCAGCATCACGCGAAGATCGCCGTGGACTGCGGCACGCAGCAGGGCGCGTGCCTGCACGCGAGCAATTTCTGGGTGTGCGAGCAGGAGCCTGATGCCCCGAAGATCCGTTGTCGGTCCGGCAGGCGGTACACCGAGCCCGGCAAGCGGCTTGTCGCCGCCGATATCCAGCATGCGGACAATCACCGGCTTGCCAGCCGCCCATTTCAGGAGGCGACGATAGATGACAATCTGCTTCTCTTCGCTCGCCGCATCCGCGACCGACGAGACTGCAAATTCCGATCGCATCAATCCAATGCCTGCCGTCGTCACCGGCTCAACTGAGTCCAGTTCGGCCGGGTCGTTAACATTGATCGACAGCAGGATTCGCGTTCCATCGGCCGTGCGTACCTCACCGTTGTCACAAGGACTGGCATGCGTGAACGTGGAAATCGATTGCGGGGAAGCCGATTCAACGCGTGCACCGTCGGCATGGACGGCGACTGCACCGCTGTCCGCATCGACCCGAATATAATCGCCTTCCGAAACGGCGAAACGCCCAGCGTTGACGACCATAGGGATCGATTTCGCCCGTGCGAGCAGCGCGACGTGGCCGATGGCACTGCCATTGAAGAGCGCGATGCCTCCGCCCCCCGACCAATCATGTGCCAGGAAGCGGCTCGGCTCCATATCCCTGCCAACGAAGATCGAGCCGGCCGGAAAGTCCGCGATGGGCGTTCCGGTCAATGCGCATAGCACACGGTTCTTGATGTCCAGGATATCGACGGCGCGCGCCCGTACCTGCTCTTCGTCTGCCGTTTCCAATTCGCCGATGTAGTCGTCAAGCGTACCTGCCCATGCGAAGACGATATTTTCTCCGGCATTCATACGCGCTTCAGCCGTCTCCGCTATCGTCGGGTCGCGAAGAACCTCGATCTGGAAATCGATGATGTCCCGGCTTTCGGCGTCCGACCTCCCGGCAAGGGCTTCAAGTTCGTCGACCGATGTTTCGATGGCGTCCATGAGCGCCTGATATCCTGAAGCGGACTGCGGTCGAGACGAGAGGGCGGCATCAGGCAGTTCCCCAAGGTGCACCGGTCCGTAGGCGACGCCGGAAGAAGCGCTCGTTGCTTTCAGGCTATCCCGTTCGGCCATGGTTCTTGTCCTCGTCGAAATTGCGTTCGACGAGTTCCTTCAATGCCTTGATTGCCTCTTCCGCCAGAATGCCGTCAGCTCTTATGCGTAGAACCGATCCCTTGCGGATTCTGGCACTCATGATCTTGATAATGCTCTTGCCGTTCAGCCAGACATCGCTGCCGTTCACGGCGACTTCGATCGAACATGGGAACGACTTTGCTAGCCGGGTGAATGTCACGGCCGGGCGCGCGTGCAGTCCAACGACATGCTTGACCTCCACCTCCGTCTGGCAGCTGACATGCAATCGCGTGGCCTCCGTGGTCTCTATTCGCAATTCACTGCTCATCAGGGTGAGAGCTCCTCGGCCGTGGCGACGACTTTTGCAAGCGACGCACCGCCGGAGGCCTCTGCCGCCGCGATGACGGCGCCTTCTACCAAAGGGGCGTTGCAGATCGCAACGAGCGCCGACCGCGGCGCGCCGAGCATTTCGATCGCCATCTCGCTGTTCGTTTCCGCCCCGCCGAGATCGACGAAGACGGCGACGCCTGCATCCGACCAGGCCGCCTCGATTGCCCGCAGGATGCCGCCAGCATCGGTGCCGAGCTCGCCGCGAACATTGCCTCCGGACCAGGCGAGCGGCACGCAATCACCCACCATCTGCCGCACCATGTCGGCAATACCTCGCGCGACCAGCGGCGAGTGGGAGACGATTACGATTCCGACGTTTGCGGCATTTCCAGTCGTCATCCCCGATGGTTCTCCCCGAAATAATGGCAGATGGCCGTGGTCAAAAGCGCGCAGCTTGACGCACCCGGGTCGACATGACCGATCGAACGATCGCCGAGATAAGACGCGCGGCCGCGCATGGCCTTCATGGCGGCGGTCAGATTGGCGGAGAGCTCGGCGCGCCGCGCGACATCGATCAGCGTCGAAGATTGGGCAAGCGCATCCTGTACCGGATAGAGCACGTCGAGCAGCGTCTTGTCGCCTGCATGCGAACGTCCGCGCCTTGCAACCGCATCGATCGCCTTTTTCAGCACGATCGGAAACTCTTCAGTCCCGTCCCGTGCGCGCAGCTCCCGGCCGATTTCCATCAGCAGTGTCCCGTAAAGAGGACCCGCAGCGCCGCCGACATTCATCACCAAAGTCATTCCTATCTTCTCCACGGCATCCGGCAAGGGGAGGTTGGAAAGGGCAGCCCCTTGCGCGCTCACCGCCTCGCATCCGCGCCGCATGTTGCTGCCGTGGTCTCCATCGCCGATCGCGCAATCAAGCGCGCAAAGATGATCTGTGTTCGCCGTGATGACCGCCCGGCAAGCTTCGATCAGTCCCAAAACAAGCACTGGTTCTGCCTGCACCTCATATCCTCCCAACGGCGGCGCGTTTTTACGCCATGCTTGTCGCTGCAATGGCTGCCGCGACCTCGAATGCGCCCGCGACCGCCACCGCACCAGGATCGGGCACTCCTTCCAGATCCTTCTCTCCGACATACGAGGCACGTCCGGCCTTTGCCTTCTTCATTGCCTTCGTCGACTCTGCACCTGCCACAGCCGCCTTCGCCGCCGCCGCGACGCTGCCGGAGGTGAGGGCTGCGAGCGCCGGGGCCAGCGCATCGACCATCGTGCGGTCACCGATCCCGGCTCCACCATAAAACGTCATCCGATCGAGCCCGGCAAGAAGAGCCGCGGCGATATCGGATTTTTCCGCCATGGCCTTGGCTGCGGCGGTAAAGAAGATCGACAGCAGAACGCCGCTCGAGCCCCCCATGCTGATACTCAGAATGTCGCCGACCGAAGCCAGGGTGGCGGCGGGCTCCTTGAGCGGCAAAGTGTCGATGCGGGCAAGCACGCTGCGAGCGCCGGTTGCCACCGTGGAGCCAGTGTCTCCGTCGCCGACGCGGCCGTCCAAACGGTTGAGCTCGCTTTCGAGCGAGACCAGGTGCTCGCAGAGTGCTGTTATCAGGCGACGGCTCTGGCCGTGGTCGCTGGCCGCGGCTGTTCCACTCGGATTGGCGCCTGTTTGGGGAGCCGCAATGGCCTTGATCCCATGATGTTCGACTGCAGGTACCCAGGCATGGGGTTCGACCGGCGCCATCAAAGCCGCCTCGCGGGCGCCATCCAACCGGATCAGGGAAAGCGAGAAACCGTTCATGTTGAGCGCCGTCATCATTGGCGCCGGCCCGATAATCAATTTGATGCGGCGCCCAAGGGAGCAAGACAGGACGGTATTGGCGATCACGCCCATTTCGAGGGGCGGAACGGCGCCAAGATTGTTGATGAGCAGGGCATGGCTTCGCGAGTCGTCCACCTTTGCGGCAAGCCGCTCAGTCATAGTGGCAACGATATCGGCGACCGATTGGAGCGCGATACGTTCGGCGCCTGGTTCCCCATGGATACCAAGGCCAAGTTCGCCTTCGTTCGCGCCAAGGCGATCTTCGTGCGACTGGCCGGGTACGCTGCAGGTCGATAGCGACATCCCGAGCGAAACGATATCGGTTGCTGTGGATGTAGCGTGTGCGGCGACCGTCTTCAGATCCGTTCCGATCTCGGCATAATATCCGGCAATCTTGTGAACGAACAGGGTGCCGGCGACGCCGCGCGGTTGGTTGATATGCGGGATCGCGATGTCGTCCGCAACAATGACCATCTCGACGTCGAAACCTTCGGCGCGGGCCTTCTCGGCCGCGAGGCCGAAATTCAAGCGGTCGCCGGTGTAATTCTTGACGATCAACAGGGCTCCCTTGGGTCCGGTAACGGCGCGGATCGCCGTCAGAACCGCGTCGACGCTTGGCGAAGCAAAGATCTCGCCGGATACCGCTGCCGTCAGCATGCCCTTGCCGACGAACCCGGCGTGCGAAGGCTCATGTCCCGCACCGCCGCCTGAAATGATTGCCACTTTTGAATGGTCCCAGTCCGCGCGCAATATCACCTTGATTTCGGGGAATGTGTCCAGACGGGCAAGGCGGCCCGGGCCGCTTGTGAGCAGTAGGCCGTCCAGAGCTTCTGTGACGATGTCTTTCCGGCGATTGAAGAAATGTTTCATTGATTGAGACCCGTCTGTTTTTTGCATGCCTGTTTTGGTTCAGTTTCTTCGGTTCAAGCGAGCCGCTGTCCGCTTGCGTCGAAATAGAGCGGGTCGCGGAGCGTAAGATTGATCCTGTCGCCCGGTTTGATTGAGAGATATGGATCCGCAAGCGTGACGAGCTTGTGATCACGAACACGGATATGCAGGTGGTTCTGGTCGCCCAGGTGCTCGATCCAGTCGACCTCCGCATTTGCATCCTTGCCGACGACGATGTCGAGATGCTCAGTGCGTGCGCCGATTGTTTTCGTACCCTTGGGAGGACTTCCGCCAGGAAGTAGATCGGCGGGCAGCAGGTTGATATGCGGTTGTCCGAGACGGGCAGCGACATGAAGGTTGGCGGGATTGCCGTAGATTTCCCGAGGCGTGCCCACCTGCAGTAGCCTGCCTTCCGCGACAATGCCGATGCGATCCGCCATCGTCATGGCCTCCACCTGATCGTGGGTCACATAGAGCAGGGTCGAGCCCAGTTCCTTCTGGATGCGCTTGAGTTCCAGCCGAAGTTCCGCCCGAAGCTTGGCGTCGAGAGACGAAAGCGGTTCGTCCATGAGGTAGATCGCGGGTTCGCGCACCAGCGCTCGGCCGATTGCGACGCGCTGCATCTCTCCGCCGGAGAGACGGGTCGAGCGGTTATCCAACTTATGATCGATCCTCACCATCTGCGCAATCTCGCGGACGCGCCGATCGATCTCGTCGTTGCTCAACATTCGAACCGGCGCCCTAAGAGGAAATGCAAGGTTTTCGTAAACCGTCATGTGCGGATAAAGCGAATATTGCTGGAACACGAAAGCCACGTCGCGCTCGGCCGGGGATTGGCCAGCGACGTTGCGCCCGCCGATCTCGATACGGCCGCCGTCGGGCCGTTCTAGGCCGGCGATCAGGCGAAGCGTCGTCGTCTTGCCGGCCCCAGTCGGCCCCAGCAGCACGACGAATTCGCCATCGCGGATCGCAAGATCGAGGTTGCTGAGCGCCTGCGTGTCGCCGAAACGCATGTTGAGGTCTTTGAGAACGACATCAGCCATGCCGGACCTCCGAATAGAGCGATGAAGCGACCGCACGGCCCGACTGGCAGTCGAAGAGCGCAAGTTCGGCAGGGTTGAATTCGAGACCGACCGTTTCGCCGGTGCGGAAGTTACGGTTTGCCGGAACCCGGGCTTTGATCAATCCGCTGCGGGTTTCGATCGCCACGATCTGATTTGTTCCAAGATACTCGCTGCCATAGACGGCGCCGCGCAGGGCGGAGGCATCGCTGACGCGGATGTGCTCCGGCCGCACGCCAAGCGCCAGCTCGCCTACCCTCAAGTCCTGGTGAATCTCGGGAACGGCGACATCGACGCCATCAAGAGAGATGGATCGGTCTCCCTTCTGAAGGCCGGAGGTGAAGCGCATGAAATTCATCGGCGGTGAGCCGATGAAGTCCGCGACATACATGGTCGCAGGCTTGCTGTAGATTTCCTGCGGCGTTCCGAACTGCTCTATGACGCCATGGTTCATGACGGCGATCTTGTCGGCCATCGCCATCGCCTCATGCTGATCGTGCGTGACGTAGACCGTCGTCGCATGGATGCGGTTGTGCAATTCGCGCAGCTCATGAACCATGACCTCGCGGAACTCCGCATCGAGCGTACCGAGCGGTTCATCCATCAGGAAGCATTTCGGGCGCCGCACGATGGCGCGGCCGAGCGCCACGCGCTGCCGGTCGCCACCGGCAAGCCCGGAGACGGACCTCTCGAGAATATGGTCGATCTGTAGGAGGCGGGCGGTCTCCTGGACGCGTTCACGTATTCTCGCCTTCGGCATCCCTTGAGACAGCAACGGAAAGCCGATATTCTTGCGCACATTCATGTGCGGATAGAGCGCAAAGAGCTGGAAGACAAAGGCAATGTCGCGGGCGCTGGCGCGATTGAAGGTGACGTCCTCGCCGTCGAGGTAGATCTTGCCGCTGGTCGGCAGTTCGAGGCCGGCGATCATGCGAAGGGTGGTCGTCTTGCCGCAGCCGGATGGCCCGAGCAGGGCGAGAAACTCGCCGTCATCGACGACGAAGCTCGAGCCTTCGACGGCAGCGAAGCTGCCGAACTGTTTGCGGACATTTTCTATCTTGATCTCCGCCATGGTTCACTCCGCAAATTTCGAGACGATGATGAACATCGCTGTTCCGGTAAGCAGTGTGACCAGCGAGTAGGTGTAGAGCACCAGCAGGAAGGGTTGGAACAGCATCAGGAAACCTGCTGCAATTACCACCGTTGCAATGTTCTCCATCGGACCGCGTCGCAGGAAAAAAGACCGCTTCGGACGGTCAGGGCGGGGCGTTTCTATCATGTGCGTCATTTGCGGACCGCTCCGAAGGTGATGCCGCGCAGCAGCTGCTTGCGCAGGAGAATGGTGAAGACCAGGATCGGAATCAGGAAGATGGTGGTACCCGCTGCAACAGCCGGCCAGTCCTGCCCTCCTTCGCCGATGATTGTCGGGATGAATGGCGGTGCGGTCTGCGCGCTGCCCGATGTCAGAAGTGCGGCGAAGGCATATTCGTTCCAGGCGAAGATCAGGCAGAAGATGGCGGTGGCGGCGATGCCGGTCGTTGCCTGCGGCAGCACGACCTTCCGGAAGGCCTGCAGCCGGGTGTAGCCGTCGATCATCGCGGCCTCCTCGTATTCACGCGGGATCTCGTCGATGAAGCCTTTGAGCAGCCAGACAGCGAGCGACACATTGACCGCCGTGTAAAGCAGGATCATCCCCAATGCCGTGTCGGACAGCCCAAGTTCCCGGTACATCAGGTAGATCGGGATCGCGACGGCGATCGGCGGCATCATGCGCGTCGACAGGATGAAGAACAAAAGATCGTCGGCGAGCGGCACCCGGAAGCGCGAGAAGCCGTAGGCGGCCATCGTACCGAGCAAGACGGCGAGAAAAGTAGATCCGAACGCGATCACCAGGGAATTGATGAAGCGCGGCAAGAAATTCGAGGGGCCGGCGATCACCATGTTGCGCTTGCGGGTTACCTCATCGCAGGTGCCTGTCGGCTCTGGCAAGGAAGCAATGTATTCAGGCGTCTGCCGCGTTCTCGTGGTCAGAAGATTGCAATAGCCTTCAAGCGACGGTGTGAAGACGATCTTCGGCGGATAGCTGATGGAATCAGGCGGCGACTTGATGCTGGTCAGGAAAATCCAGACCAGCGGTACTAGAGTGATCAGCGCGTAGAGGATCACGATCGCGCCGGCGATCCGTTTGCTGGTGAAGCTCGGCTCAACGACCGAATGGGCGGAGTTCGCAGAGCTCATCGTTGTTTTACCTTGTTAAGAGCCTTGACGTAGATGTTGGCGAGACCGAACACCGCGACAAAGAGAACGATAGCAAAGGCGGAGGCGCGGCCGGTAGCCCAGCTCTCGAAGGCCGCGCGCTTCAGCGTGATCGAGGCGACCTCTGTAACCGAGCCAGGCCCGCCGCCGGTCAAAAGCGTTACCATGTCGAACATCTTGAAGTTCTCGATCCCGCGAAAGAGGATGGCGAGCATGATGAAAGGCAGCGCCATCGGCACCGTGATCGACCAGAATTGGCGCCATGCCGAGGCACGGTCGACCTCCGCGGCCTCGTAGATGTAGTCCGGGATCGAGCGCAGGCCGGCGAGGCAGATCAGCATCACATAGGGCGTCCACATCCAGGTATCGACGATGATGATCGCCCAAGGCGCAAGCGAAACGTCGCCGAGCATCCGGATATCCGACGTCGGAATGCCACTGAGCCAGGAGACCGCATAGGCGAAAAGGCCGATCTGCGGTTCGTAGAGAAAACGCCAGAAATTGCCGACAACAGCCGGAGACAGCATCATCGGAATCAGTATGATCGTCGTCCAGAAGGCATGGCCGCGAAATTTGCGATCGATCAGGTAGGCGAGTGTGAAGCCGATAACGGTTTGCAGGACGATCGTCCAGAAGACGAAATGCGCTGTCGTCTGCATCGCCTGCCAGACGTCCGGATCGGTTAAGACGCGCTCGTAATTTCTCAAACCCACCCCTTCGACAGCGGCATTCGGCCGGTTGGCACGATAGTTCGTGAAGGAAAGATAGATTGCCCAGATGAGCGGAAAAATGTTGATCGCGAGCAACAGGACGATGGCGGGAGCGATGAACAGCCATGCTATCGCTCGATCGGACAGGCCGCGCACCCGCCGGACCACGGAATTCGGCGTCATCTTTGCAGTCGCATCGGCTGCCTTCTCGACGATGGAATTGGAAATGTTCAAGATGTCACCTGGTCTCTGCGTATGTGAGACATCATGCGGCCCGGCTCCTTTGCCGATCCGGGCCCTCCAGACAAGAATTCCGCGTGTCCAGCCAGACACTAGATCTTGCCGTCGTCCTCGAACACTTGGGTCCAATCCTTCACCAAGCCGTCGAGAGCTTCCTGAGCGGTCCCATTGCCGGCGACCACATAATTATGAACCCGCTTCTGCATGGCTTGGAGAAGGGACGCGTAGCTCGGTTCGGCCCAGAAATCCTTGACGATCGCCATGGAGTCCAGAAACGCCTGAGCGTAAGGCTGGCTGCCGGCGAAGCCGGGCGCGTTGACGACGGAATTCAAGCAGGAGAAGCCGCCGAGCTCCCACCACTTGGCCTGCACATCAGGTTGTGCGAACCACTTGATGTACTGCAGCGCGCCGTCCTTCTTGTCGGAATAGGAGACAACCGAGATACCTTGTCCGCCGAGTTGGGCAAAGTGCGCCTTCTCGGCAGGATTCGGGAAGAAGCCGATGCGATCGCCGCCGACTTTCTCGTCTTTGTAAAGGCCGGGCCAGGTAAAGGCGAAATTCATCTGCATGGCGACCTGGCCGGATTTGAAGGCATCCGCGGATTCGACCATGTAGACGTTTGAACTGCCCGGCGGCGTGCAGCAATCATACAGGGACTTGTAGAATTCAAGGCCCTTTACCGCGTCGGGCGAATTGACGAAGCCTTCCATCTCGTAGGGCTTCTTGGGGTTGTCATATTGGAAGCCCCAATCATAGAGGACATTGGTCGCGCCCATGGTGATGCCCTCCGAGCCGCGCTCGGTATAGATCGAAGCGCCGTAAACGGTCTTTCCGTCGATCTCGCGCTTCTGGAAGAATTCGGCAATCTGCTTCAGTTGATCATAGGTCTTCGGCGCAGCGAGATCCCAGCCATATTTCTCTTTGAATTCCTTTTTGAGTTCCGGACGCTCGAACCAGTCTTTGCGGTAGGTCCAGCCGACGACGTCGCCCATGGCCGGAAGCGCCCAGTAGTTCGGGGTATTCTTCGGCCACTCGGAGTAACCGACAACTGTTGCCGGCACGAAGTCATCCATCTTGATGCCTTCCTTGTCGAAAAAGTCGTTGAGCTTGACGTAGTGTCCATTCTCCGCTGATCCGCCGATCCATTGGCTGTCGCCGATAATCAGGTCGCAGAGCTTGCCGTGAGAGTTGAGTTCATTGAGAAAGCGGTCGGCATAGCTCGTCCATGGGACAAACTCGAACTTCATCGTCGTGCCGGTCTTGGCCGAGAAGTCCTTTGACAGTTCCACGAGCGCGTTGGCTGGGTCCCAGGCGGCCCAGCAGAGTGTCAGTTCATCGGCTTTTGCAAGATTGGGCAGTGCCGACGAGAGCATGAGCGCCGAGGCCAACCCGAGAAGGGCTTTCGATTTCTTTTGCATAAGTTCCTCCCAGAACCAAAGGCCGGCTCCCACCGGCGTCGCAACTTCACCCACTTCTAAGGAATGCTCACATGAACTCCTCAATATTCATGTTTAGCAATGTGTTTAGTAAAATCCATTTTAATAAACAATGCAAGCGACAAAATCGCGGCACTGCACATGCCTTGGCGCTGCGCCGGCAGAAGGTGGTAGCCGCGATAAAGCAAGTGCCGCAGGGACAGTGTCAGGGGTTTTGGGAGACAGCTCGAAATGATCATTCGAGCCTTCTGCGAAATAGCCACGAGGCTGCGCTTAAGGTTCCGGCAGCAATCACGCAAAGCGGCCATGTCTGGTGCCACACCTCCATGACGGGAATGTCTTTGAGGAAGATGCCTTTTACAATCACCAGGAAGTAGCGCAGCGGGTTGATCAGTGTGACCGGCTGCAGCCAATCGGGCATGTTCTCGATCGGCGTTGCGAAGCCGGAAAGAAGCATAGCCGGCACCATGAACAGGAAGGCGCCGAGAATTGCCTGCTGCTGCGTCATAGACAAGGCGGAGATGAAAAGCCCCAGACCGGCGACCGATGCGAGATAGAAGAGCGAACTGCCGTAAAGAAGCAGCAGCGAACCGCGCAGCGGCACGCCGAAGATGAAGATCGCCGCTAGGATATAGACCGTCATGTGAAAGAGCCCGATTATCATCGGCGGGACAAGCTTGCCGATCAGGATCTCATGGGTGCGCAGCGGCGAGACCATCAACTGGTCGAAGGTACCGAGCTCGCGTTCGCGAGCGATCGAAAGGGCGGTGACGATAAGCCCGATGAGCAGCGCGATGCTGGCGATCAGGTTCGGCACCATGAACCATTGGAAGATCAGGTTGGGATTGAACCAGTTGCGCGGCACTGTCGTGACGGAACGGACAGCTCCTCGGACACCTGCAGGCGTCTCAGCAGATAATGTCGCGACAATCTGCATAAGGTATCCCGAAACGATCTGCGATGCATTGGAGCGCCGGCCGTCAAGGATGACCTGCAGATCGGCCGGTTCTCCCGCCTCGATCCTGCGTGAGAAATCGGCACCAATTTCGATTGCGGCGGTTACCGTCTGGCGATCGATAGCATCCCGCACGCTGGCTGGCGTGCCGGCGATGATCACCTTGCGGAATGTCGGCGAACCCTCGATGCGCCGCACGAGTTCTTGCCCCCAATAGCCGCTGTCGCGGCTGAGTAGCATCACATCGACATTTCGAACCTCGAGCGTCGCTGCATAGGAAAAGACCAGGAGCTGCACGATCGGCGGACCGATCAGGATGGTACGGCCCCTCGGATCGCGCAGTACGGCCAGCAGTTCTTTGACAATAAGCGCTTTCAGACGCGTCCACCACATCTTACGCAATCCTCTTTTTGGTGCTGCGTGCGGCAAGCAGGAAAAAGACAGAGCCGATCAGAAACATCACGAGGATCGCATGGAGGAACATCGGCCAGATATCGCCGGCCAGGAACACGGTCTGCAGGCTGGGGATCAGATAACGCGCCGGCACGATGAATGTGATCCATTGGATCACGGTCGGCATCGAATTGATCTCGAAGAGAAAACCGGACAGCAGGAAAGCGGGAAGGAAGGCCGTAATCAGTGCCAGCTGCGAGGCAAGGAACTGGTTCTTGGTGGCAGCCGAGATCAGCAGGCCCTGCCCGAGCGCCGGCATGAGGAAAACGGCGGACAGGGCATAGAGCGCCAGGACGGAACCGCGAAACGGAACGCCAAACAAAAAGACGGCAAGCAGCACGCAAAGCGTCATCGATGTGAGGCCGAGCAGGAAATAGGGGAGTATCTTGCCGGCAAGCAACTCGGCGGCCGTCACCGGCGTTGCCATCATCGCTTCCATCGTGCCCCGCTCCCATTCGCGGGCAACGACCAGCGATGTCAAAAGCGTTCCAACCAGCGTCATGACGATTGCGATCGAGCCTGGCACCAGAAATGACCGGCTGGTCAGTTCCGGATTGAACCAAAAGCGTTGCTCCACGGAAATCGGCGGGCCGTCTGCGGCAAGTTCGGACTGCTGCTGGAGCCGCCAGTTTGCCACGGCGCCCTGGACGTAGTTCTGCACGAAATTGGCGGTGTTGGGATCGGAACCGTCGACGATCACTTGGACCTGCGGCCGATTGCCTGCTGCATAATTCCGGGTGAACTCCGCCGGGATGACAATGATGCCGCGGATGCGGGAAAGTACCAGCTCTTCTGCGAAGAGCCGTCTGTCGCGGCCGGTGGTCACGGAAAAATAGCGGGATGCCTGGAAGCTTGCGGCAAGATCATTCGTCAGCGGTGTTGTTTCTTCGATGACCAATCCCACCCGCGTCCGCGTCGTGTCCAGCGAAACGCCGTAACCAAATAGAAAGAGCAGGATGAGCGGCAGCACAAATGCAATCAGAATGCTGCTCGGATCACGAATGACCTGAAGGCATTCCTTGCGAACCAATGCTGCAAAACGGCGGGTCCGGCTGGAGCGGGACACCGGTGCGAGGGGCGGGAGCGTCATGCCGCAATCCTCTCCTGCGAGGCTTGAACAAGCGCGATGAACGCATCCTCCATCGTCGGATCGGGGTTGTCGGCATTTGAAGAACGCGCCTTCAGCTCGTCCGGCGTACCGAGTGCGATCGAACGGCCCCGATAGATCAGCGAAATGCGATCGCAATATTCCGCCTCGTCCATGAAATGCGTGGTGACGAGGACGGTGACGCCTTTTTCTACGAGCCCGTTGATATGTGTCCAGAATTCGCGGCGCGTAATCGGATCGACGCCCGAGGTGGGTTCGTCGAGAAAGAGCGCCTCAGGTTCATGCATGACGGCGCAGGCAAGCGCCAACCTCTGCTTCAGCCCGAGCGGCAGGTCCTTTGCGGACATCGCAAGACGCGATTGAAGATCGAAGATCGATGTCATCAATTGCGTGCGCTCGCGCTTGCGCTGGCCGCTCAGTCCATAGACGCCGGCAAAGAAATCGAGGTTCTGCGCGACGCTGAGATCGCCATAAAGCGAGAATTTCTGCGCCATGTAGCCGAGGCGATTGCGCGCCTGTGCCGCATCGCGGCGCAGGTCGAAGCCGGCCACCCGCCCTTCGCCGCTCGTCGGTTTCAAAAGTCCGCACAGCATCTTGAAAGTCGTTGATTTGCCCGCACCGTTCGGCCCGAGCAGCCCGAATATCTGGCCTCGCGGAATATCGAACGTAATGTCGTCGGCTGCTGTGAAGTCGCCGAAGCGTTTGGTGAGACCGTTCGCTACGATCACCGGCTTGTCGTCCTTGCCGGTCAGAGGCTGCTGCGCCTCCGCAAGCCTCGACCGACCGCCTGGCCCTCCGCCCAGCATGTCGACGAAAGCGTCTTCGAAGCGCGGTTCTGTGGGGCTAACATTTGCGTTCGTGGCTGCGGCAAACACGCCATCGTGGCCGGTCGCGGTAACCAGTCGGATCGCTTCACCCTGGATGACACCGTCGATAACGCCGTCCTCGTCGAGAAGCTTCGCAAGCAGCTGACGGCGCCGACCCGAAACTCCGGTCAACCGAAAGACACGGTCTTTGACCTGGCCCGTCAGATCCTTCGGTTCACCGGAGAAAAGCAGCTTGCCCTCATTCATCAGCAGGACGCGATCGCAGGCCTCGGCCTCGTCGAGGTAGGCCGTCGACCAGACGACGCCGATGCCTTCCGCTGTCAGATTCTCGACCATCTTCCACAGGTCGCGCCGGGAAATCGGATCGACACCCACGCCGGGCTCGTCAAGGAGCAAAAGCCGAGGTTTTTTCAAAAGCGCGCAAGCAAGGCCGAGCTTCTGCTTCATGCCGCCCGAGAGCCTTCCGGCAAGACGGCCTGTGAAGCGTTTCAGGTCCGTGAAGGTCAGAAGTTCATCGAAGGTCGCTGCTCGTTCGCTTTTTGGCAGCCCGCGAAGGTCGGCGTAGAGATCGAGATTTTCCTGGACCGACAAATCCTCATAAAGTCCGAAGCGCTGGGGCATGTAGCCGATTGAAGCTTGGATGGCAGCCGATCCGTCGCGCGGTTCGAAGCCCAGCACCTTGACCGTACCTCCTTCCGGAAGCATGAGACCGGTCATCAGGCGGATCAGTGTGGTCTTGCCTGCTCCGTCGGGTCCGACGAGCCCGGTGATCTCGCTGCCGCGGATCGAGGCCGAAATTGTATCAAGTGCAGGTTTCGCCTCGCCGAACCGCTTCGTCACGTCCTTCAGGTGAACGAGCTCGGCGGTATCACGAGGTCTTTCTGCAGCACTCATTTTTTCGCTGCCTGCAATGACGGAAGGCGAAGCGTCACCGGCATGCCCTGGCGAAGATCCGGCCCGGGTTTTTCGATGACGACGCGCAGACGATAGACGAGGTCAGTGCGAAGTTCCGGTGTCTCGACGGATTTCGGCGTGAATTCTGCAACCGGAGAAATGAAGCCGATCCTGCCGTCATAGGCCTGATCCGGTTTGGTGTCGGACGTGACCTTGACCTTCATGCCCGGATGTATCCGACCGAGTTCCGCCTCTGCGACATAGCTGCGGACCCATACAGGCTCGGTCAGCGATAGCACATAGACGGCATCGGCGGACGATACGATCGCACCGGGCTCCTTGATCCGCGACAGGATGACGCCGTCGTTGGGTGCCCGAAGCTCCGTATCGCCAAGGGATGTCCGCGCCGTTGCAAGAGTGGCTTCGGCCGATTTCAACTGCGCTGCCGCAGCTGCGATGTCTTCGGCGCGGCTGCCTTCCTTCAACAACACGAGCGCCTGATTTGCCGATTCCGCACGTGCCGCAGCCATTGCTCTTGCAGCCGTCGCCTGATCGAGGCCCGCTTGAGAAACCGTACCCTGCGGCCGCAGCTGCCGGGCGCGGTCGTAAGCGAGATTGGCGTTATTCAGGTCAGCAAGGCTTTCGTTGTAAGATGCGCTTGCCTGCGCAATCTCTGCGGGCCGCGGACCGGCCCTGAGCTTGTCGAGTGTGGCACGCAGCGCGGCGACGCTTGCTTCCGCCGAACGGACCGCATAGTCGTAAGGTTCGGTGTCCAGCCGCGCCAGAATAGCACCGCGCTTGACGGTATCGCCCTCATCGACGCGTGCCTCTTCGAGCCGGCCACTTACCCGGAAAGCGAGCGAAACTTGGCGGATATCGACATTTCCGTAGAGTGTAAACTCCTTTGCGCCTTGCGGGGCCCAGCCGAGCCTCGACGGCACGTCGTACCACCAGCCGGCCGCGGCTGCGCCGGCGAGAAGGATCGCAGCCGGAATGATCTTGTTCATTCTGTTTCTCCTTTCGCCGGTTCGAGCAGCGCGACAAGGTTGCGCGCGTGGGCCTGCAGTGTTGCGATCTGCTCTTTGCCGATAAAATCCCATTCCATCTGCGCGAGCACTGCGGCGTTCGCCATGCGGAAGACCAGAAGGCTGCCGACGAAGGAGAGGGTGCGCAAACGCACGTTCTCGGAGGCAGGGTCGTCTTTCAAAATCGCCCCGATCAGCCGCCGTGCCATGTTGATCATCGGTCCCATGATGCCGGCATAGACCCTTTCGAAAGCCGCCGTCGGCTCCAACTGCTCGCGGATGATGAAGCGGGCCCAGGCCTCCGATTCCTTGCTGACGAAAAGGACGACCATTGTTTCGACGATCTCCGTCAGAAAGAGCCGTGCCTGCGACACATTCAACGGCGTGTTCGTTTCATCGATTTCTTCAAGATGGCGGCCGACGCGATGGCGGATGCCGGCGACATGTCCGGCGACAATTCCCGCAAGGTATTCGGCCGTTGCGATATAAAGCCCTTCCTTGCTGCCGAAGTAATAAGGGATGGCTTGTAGGTTGACGCCTGCCGTATCGGCAAGCTTGCGCGTACTAGCGCCGTCAAAGCCGTACCGGCCAAATACATCAAGTGCCGCCGCAAGCAGCCTCTCGCGGGTAACTTCGCTTCGGGATGCCTCGGTGTTTTTGGTGCCCGTTTCGTTCATGAGAGTTACTATATGGCGTTTCTTGATATCAGTCAATCGAATGAATTATAATGGCGTAAGTCATTGCACACGCCGCGACGCGCCGCTTTCCTCGGCGTTTCTTTCTGGCGGCGGGCGTGGATCGTTTACTTGAGGCCGACAATCACGGCATCTGTGGTGCTGGGGCCGACGATTTCCGCCAGTTTGCGGGCGAGATATCAGCCACGTTGTTTCGTCATATTGCGCAGCGAACGCGCCGTGCGGGCGTAGCGCCTGCGCCCGTCAGGGACGAGGCAACGGGTTCGCTGAACCCGTTGTTCTTGATATCAGCTCCGGGGCTTCGAATTTTCCGGATCGTAGAGCGGCTTGTAGCCGACGGCGACGACTTCGACGGGATAGGTCTCGCCGAAGTAATCGACCTCGAGCTCGCGACCCACCTGGCAATAGGACCAGGGCAGAAATGCCAGCGCGATATTCTTGCCGATGGTCGGGCCATAGGCAATCGACGTCGTATAGGAGCGGCGGCCGAGTTCGTCGACCAGCGTTTCGCCCGTGGCCGGATCCATGACCGGCAGTGAGCCGACCGGGTAGCGGGCAACACCGCTCGTGTCGACATTGTCAGTCATCACGAGCGTGCAGAGCATGGCCGGCTGGTGCTCGCGAGCCTTGTATTCCAGATGCTTGGACTTGCCGCGGAAGTCGGCTTCCTTGACCTTCGGACGGGCGAGGTCGGATTCGATGAGGTTGTACTGCGTAAGTAGGTCGGCGTTCTGCAGGCGCAGGCTCTTTTCCATGCGGCGGGAATTGGCATAAGTTTCCACGCCGAAGGCCATGACGCCGGTCGAGCGCAGCGCATCCCAGACAGAAAGACCGTCTTCGTATTTCATGTGCAGTTCCCAGCCCTGTTCACCGACATAGGAAATGCGGAAGGCCGTGACGGACTTGCCGGCGATCTCGATCGGTTTTATTGCCGCGAAGGCGAAGTTTTCGGGATCAAGGCCGGCCGGATCGGCGACGACCTTTTTCAGCGTTGCGCGCGCATTCGGACCCCAGATACCGATGGTGGTGTACTTCTCGGCCACCTCGGTGACGGTAACGTTGAACTCCTTATCCTCGGCGATGCGCTTCACGTAATGGAAATCGCGCGGGCCGGCATCGGCGCCGTCGATGACGCGGCAGCGATCGGCCATGCGGATCACGGTCAGGTCGGCACGGACCATGCCTTCGTCATCGAGGAAGTGCGTGTAGATGCCCTTTCCGACGTTTGCATCACCGCCGATCTTGGCCGCGCAGATCCATTCCATCAGTTCGACATGGTCCGGGCCCTCAACATCGAACATGTAGAAGTGGCTGAGGTTGACGATTCCGCAATCCTCGCTCATGGCGAGATGTTCAGCATTCGATACGCGCCAGAAGTGCCGGTTGTCCCACTCGTTTTCGCGAACCGGAACGCGGTCGCCATACTTTTCAAGCAGATGCTCATTCGCCTTGTAGCCGTGCGCGCGTTCCCAGCCTCCAAGTTCCATGAAATATCCGCCGAGCTCCACCTCGCGCTCGTAGAAAGGCGAGCGCTTGACGTTGCGTCCGGTGGCATAGGGCTCGCGCGGATGTATGGCGGGAAAGTAGATCTTCTGGGCCGCCTCGAATGTACGGCCCTCGATGAATTTTTCCTCGAGCTGGTGCGGATAGAAGCGTGCATAGTCGATACTGGCATGGTCGATCTCTGTGCGGCCGTCCGTCATCCAGTCGGCGATCAGCTTGCCGTAGCCGGGGCCGTCCTTGACCCAGATAGCGACGCAGTACCAGAGGCCGCGAACCTTCTGGCTTTCGCCGCAGGACGGGCCGCCAGCTGCAGAGACCTGCAGGAGGCCATTGAAGGAATGGCCTTCATTGTATCCCAGTTCACCGAGGATCGGGGTGAGCTCCATGGCGCGCTCCAGTGGCTCGAGGATCTGCTCCATTTCGAGGTCGCGTTGCGAGGGCGAGAGGCGAGCTTCATGCTTTTCCAAAATGTCGCGCGGATGGCAAAGGCGAGGATTGGTCGTTTCGTAATAGCCCCATTCGATCTGGCCGCCTTCGGTGGTCTTCGGGTCGCCGGTATCGCGCATGTAGGCGGAGTTGCCCTGGTCGCGCAAAAGCGGAAAGCCGATTTCCTTGCCCGTGCCTTCGAACTCGTTGTAGGGTCCGAAGAAAGTCAGCGGATGGTCGACCGGCATGACCGGAAGGTCTTCGCCGACCATTTCGGCGATCAGGCGACCCCAGATCCCGGCACATACGACGACATGATCGGCCATGATCGTGCCGCGATGAGTAACGACGCCCTTGATGCGGCCATTCTCGACGATCAGCGATTTGGCGGGCGTATTGCCGAAAACCTTGAGCTTGCCGGCCTTTTCGCCAGCATCGACCAACTTGCCGGCGACGGTCTGCGAGCGTGGAATGACGAGGCCGGCATCGGGATCGAACAGGCCTCCCTGAACCATGCTCTCCTCGATCAGCGGGAACTTTTCCTTGATCTCGGCCGGGCTGACATAATGTGCCCGGGTACCGAAGGCCTTAGCCGAGGTTAGCTTGCGCTTGATCTCTTGCATCCAGGTGTCGTCGCCGGTCCGTGCAACTTCCAGGCCGCCGATGCGGGCGTAGTGGCCCATTTTCTCGTAGAAATCGATGGAGTACTGCGTCGTCCAGACCGAGAGATAGTCATGGCTGGTCGTGTAGCAGAAGTCGGAGGCGTGCGCCGTCGAGCCGATGTCGGTCGGGATGCCCGACTTGTCGATGCCGACGATATCATCCCAGCCACGTTCGATCAGGTGATGCGCAATTGATGCGCCCACAATGCCGCCCAACCCAATAATTACAACTTTCGCTTTTTGTGGAAATTCTGCCATCACATGCACCCTCGAACTTTGTTGCGCCGAATCTAGTACACGCAATGACGCGACTACAGTCGATCCACGACATAAAAATGTAGCGATCCGCCAAATGCCTCGCCTGTTCGAGACATCCGCGGGCAGCCATTCTCCTGCACTCCGGCAAGGTACGCCTATACAGGCCAGCCGCGAGGTTCCGGATTCATTTTTTTGAACAGGCGGAGAGCTGCAGACCATGGATCTTCGCGCAGGGAGGCGAGAAAGTCGGCAGCTCAGTTGCAAGCTGCGACGATCGTCGTCGCTGAAGGCTTTTTTCACGCCGCCGAGCACTCCGGCTGGTTTCGAATATCACCTGCAGTTTGGGTTCGTGTACATTCTCGATGTCTTCGCGCAGGTCGCCTCGCTGATCATCGGAATTTTCCTATGAAGGTCGACCGGCTCCGTGCTGGCGGGCCCGACTCTTCCTATAACGCGCGATTCCCGATATCGAATATCGAGTAATCTATTTTTGATGGCGAGGAATGGAATATCAGGATCTTCTTTCCGGTTTTGTCCGGCCCACGTCCTCCATCACGCCGCAGAGGGCAATCTGCACGGCCTGTGGATGATCGAAGAACTGGCCCGGCATGGCTACAAAGTCAGCGCCGGGACGCTCTACCCCATGCTGCACTCCCTGGAGAAGAAAGGTTATCTGACCTCACGTATCGAACGCGTCGGCCGCTCGCACCGGCGGATCTGCAACGCTACACCCTACGGCCTTGTCGCTCTCGAAAAAACCAAGGAAAAAGCCAAGGAGCTATTTCGTGAAATTCTCCCAGACAACACTGCCTGAGTCTGCAGTCGAGCGCCCGCGTGGCAATCCCGGTGAAGTCTTTCGCGTATTCCTGAAGCTCGGGCTGACCTCCTTCGGCGGACCGATCGCGCATCTCGGCTATTTCCGGGACGAGTTGGTGGTGCGGCGCAGATGGATCGACGAGGCCGGCTATGCCGATCTCGTGGCGCTTTGCCAATTTCTACCGGGGCCGGCGTCAAGCCAGGTCGGCTTTTCGCTCGGTATCCTGCGCGGCAACGGCTTGCTTGGCGGGCTCGCTGCCTGGTTCGCTTTCACCATGCCATCGGCCGCCATGCTCCTGGTCTTTGCGCTCGGTGCCGCGGCTTTCACCGGACCCGTAGCAGAAGGCTTCCTGCACGGCCTGAAGCTGGTAGCCGTTGCCGTTGTCTCGCAGGCGATCTGGGGTATGGCGAAGGTTCTTACACCTGACCGCGAGCGTGCCGGCATTGCGTTGGCCGCCGTTGCGATCACTGTGTTCATCGGGGGAACGTTCGGCCAGACCGGCGCGATCGCACTTGGTTCTGTTGCCGGGCTCTGGTTTTGTCGCGCGGTCGTCCCTGTACAGGCCGGACGTCTCAGCTTCCCAGTCTCGCGCCGGGGCGGCGCGATCGCGCTCATCGTCTTCGCGGTCTTGTTCTTGGTCCCGCCCCTTATTGCAGGCTTCACTGGCCATGAGGCTGTCGCGCTGTTCGACGCCTTCTATCGCTCGGGCTCTCTGGTGTTCGGTGGGGGACATGTCGTGCTGCCGTTGCTTCAGGCGGAAGTGGTGACGCCTGGTTGGGTGACGAACGAGGCTTTTCTCGCCGGCTATGGCTTGGCGCAGGCAGTGCCCGGACCGCTTTTTACCTTCGCCGCTTATCTCGGCGCGGTTATGGGGCCTGCACCCAACGGGCTCGCCGGGGCGGTCATCGCCCTTGTCGCCGTCTTTTTGCCGGGCCTGCTTTTGGTTTACGGCATGCTGCCGTTCTGGGACGCGCTTCGGCTGCGAGCCGCGGCACAGGCCGCCATGCGCGGCGCGAACGCCGCCGTCGTCGGGATCCTTGGTGCGGCGCTCTACAGCCCGGTCTGGACGAACGCTGTACTCTCGCCCGTGGATTTTGCACTCGCACTCGCAGGGTTTCTCTTGCTTGTCGTCTGGAAAATGCCACCCTGGATCGTCGTCTTGGTGCTGGCAGCAAGCGGTGCGCTTCTCCATCCCATTTGAGGACCTTTGGGCAAGGGCAAGCATCTACCAATTATCGGGGGTAAAGTAACGAGAGCTACAACGGAGGAAAATTCCATGTCAGGCATCAGCGTGCGTTACATCGTTGACGACGTCGACGCAGCAGTCGATTTTTACCAACAGCATCTCGGCTTCTCGGTCGCGTTTCGTCCCGCGCCAGGCTTCGCCATTCTCACCAAAGATGGGTTTCGCCTTCTCGTAAGCGCAATGACCGGACCAGGCGGAGCGCCACAGGCGATGCCGGATGGGCGCAAGCCGGAGCCCGGCGGCTGGAATCGCATTCAGATCGAAGTTACGGATATAGAGGCGCAGGTCGCAGCACTGCGCCAAGCCGGCGCACGGTTCCGCAACGACATCTTGCAAGGAATGGGCGGCAAGCAAATCCTTCTCGAGGACCCCGCGGGAAATCCGATCGAACTGTTCGAAGCGCCGAAGAAATGAGCTTTGCCAAATGCGCAGCCAATGGAGCCCTCAAACGCTAGGGACATCGGAAGCGCTTGTGCGCTGATCCGGGATGGCGCAGGTCGCGCCGCCCAAAAGGCGCGAGCGGGTGAGAAAACGTTTCTCGCGCCCATTGTCGAGCGAAAACATGCCGCCGCGGCCGGGGACGACATCGATGATCAGTTGCGTATGCTTCCAGGCTTCGAACTGGCTGGCACTGATATAGACAGGCACGCCCCCGATCTCGCCAAGTTTCACATCTGTCTCCCCGACGCGGAATTCAGGTGACGGGTAACACATCGGCGACGACCCATCGCAGCAGCCGCCGGACTGGTGAAACAGGATATCGGGATGGTCGCGGCGGATTTCGCTAATCAGAACAAGCGCCGCATCCGTTGCAAGCACGCGTGGTTCACCGGTAACGGTCGTTTCCATCCTGGTTCCTTCATGCCGAAAAGCCTCCTCCCGAATAGGGAGAAGGCAGCAATTTATGACCAACCCGTTCCTCAGAAGAAGCCGAGCGCCTTCGGGCTGTAGCTCACGAGCATGTTCTTGGTCTGCTGGTAATGGTCAAGCATCATCTTATGTGTTTCGCGGCCGATACCAGACTGCTTGTAGCCGCCGAAGGCCGCATGTGCCGGATAGGCGTGGTAGCAATTCGTCCAGACGCGCCCCGCCTGGATCTCGCGGCCGAAGCGGTAGGCGCGGCTTCCGTCACGCGTCCAAACGCCTGCTCCCAGGCCGTAAAGAGTGTCGTTGGCGATCTCCAGCGCTTCCTTCTCATTCTTGAAGGTCGTGACCGATACCACCGGGCCGAAGATCTCTTCCTGGAAGATGCGCATTCTGTTATGGCCCCTGAGGATCGTCGGTTTGACATAATAGCCATTGGCAAGTTCGCCGCCGAGATCATTGCGCGTGCCCCCCGCCAGGACTTCGGCGCCTTCCTGCTTGCCGATGTCGAGATAGGCGAGGATCTTCTCTAACTGTTCGTTCGATGCCTGCGCGCCGATCATCGTCGCGCTGTCGAGCGGGTTGCCCTGCTTGATGGCTTCGACGCGCTTGACGGCCCTTTCCATGAAGCGGTCATAGATCGATTCCTCAACCAGGGCGCGGCTGGGGCAGGTGCAGACTTCGCCCTGGTTTAGAGCAAACATCGCAAAACCTTCCAGCGCCTTGTCAAGGAAATCGTCGTCTTCGGCCATGACGTCGGCGAAGAAGATATTTGGCGACTTGCCGCCGAGTTCGAGGGTAACGGGGATGAGGTTCTGGCTGGCATATTGCATGATCAGTCGCCCGGTCGAGGTCTCGCCCGTGAAGGCGATCTTGGCGATGCGCGGGCTGGCCGCAAGCGGCTTGCCGGCTTCCAGGCCAAAACCGTTGACAATATTGAGGACGCCTGGCGGCAGCAGATCGCCGACGAGTTCGGCCCATACAAGAATGGACGCTGGTGTCTGTTCGGCCGGCTTGAGAACCACGCAATTGCCCGCCGCAAGGGCCGGAGCAAGCTTCCAGGCCGCCATCAGGATGGGGAAGTTCCAAGGAATGATCTGGCCGACGACGCCAAGCGGCTCGTGGAAGTGATAGGCGACGGTGTCGTGGTCGATTTCGCCGATCGAGCCTTCCTGTGCACGTATGCAGGCAGCAAAATAACGGAAGTGGTCGATGGCAAGCGGAATGTCGGCCGCCATCGTCTCGCGGATCGGTTTGCCGTTGTCCCACGTCTCGGCCTGGGCGAGCAATTCCAGCTTGTCCTCCATGCGCTGGGCGATCTTCATCAAGATATTCGAGCGTTCGGCAGGCGAAGTCTTGGCCCATTTATCCTTCGCCGCATGGGCCGCATCGAGCGCCGCGTTGACGTCCTTTTCGTCGGAACGTGCAATTTCGCAAAGCTTGCCGCCTGTCACCGGCGTGATGTTGTCGAAGTATTTGCCTTCGATCGGCTCGCGCCACTCGCCCCCGATGAAGTTGCCGTACTTTGACTTGAACGGCGCTTCGACGATCTTCTGATGCAGCATGTCATCCTCCCTAGATGAGCCAGGTTCAGGAGTGAACCAGTGGAGGAATTCTGCGCATCTTTGGTCGAACGAACCAGACTGGCGGGGTATTGTTGCAGTGCACAGTGTCGCAGCGGTGCGACATGATAATCGCACTTCGGAAAGAACAAGAGACGTTCAGTGGAGATTGAGCTTCTTCATCTTGCGATGAAGGGTGGCCCGGCTCATGCCAAGATCCATCGCAGCCCGCGAGACGTTGCCGCTGGTTCGGGTGAGGGCGCGCAAAAGCGCCGCACGCTCTGCTTCCAGAAGAGCCTCGCCGTTTGCGGCGCAGTTTTCATGGAGCGCATCGGCTGCGGGAACGCCCGCCGCAATCTGCCGGTCGTCCAGCTTCAGCGCCAGCCGCGCCGCGCGGGTAGCTCCGAGCACGAGGTCGTGCTTGTCCACGGCAAGCAAGGCGGCCGCCGAATTCGCGCCTGAGGGGACCATCAGGAAACGCGCGCCGCTAAAGGCGCTCCGGAAGATATTGAGCTCGATGCGAAGGGCTGCGTCGCGCACGGTCTGCGACAGGATCGACAGCGTCATCTCGTTGACATCGTCGCGGCAGGTGGAAATGTCGAGTGCAGCTGCGAGCTGGCCAAGATGATCGCGGATCGGCGCGGTCGTACAGCTGAGCCGGATATTGGAACAAAAGAAATGCTGGTCACGGAAGATCGCAACGGCGCGTTCGTCGGCCAGCGCAGTGCCGATGCCGTTCGTGCCAATGCTTGCCTCCGTCCAAATCGATCCTGTCCAGAGGCCGAGATCGTGAAACTCCTTGTCGTCGCCGGCCTTGCCCCGCCGTTCGAGCGCAATGCCGTTACGGTCCGTGAGCAGCAAGCAGCAGCCGGCCTTACCGACTGTCGTAAAAAGCCGGTCGAGCTCGTCTGTAGCATCCTTGACCAGTTGTTCCGATTGCTCGCGTGCCTGCCGAAACTCGTGATCGGTGAGCCGCAAAGGTGTGCGCACATCTTCCGGCGCCAGCTGATGCATGGTCATGCAACGCCGCCAGGAAGCCACAATTGGTGAACTTGCCGCCGCTGATTTCTGCTGCGCGCATGTATAGACATGACCCGCATGTGCGGAGTGTTCGTGCATCGGCTCCTCCCACGGAACGCAAGAGCAATCTGTCGGAAATAACGTGTTTCTGCAATGCTCCTGGAATATGAAGATTGTCGCATGGCTCGGCCGAACTGTCGCAGCCGTGCGACAGTTGGTGTTCTGGGGTGCATCCGCCGCACGTCAAATGGGGCAATGACGCTACATCTGCCCGATTGTTCCGGAAATGGCCCTGGCAGCTCTCAGGCGATCGCATTGGCGTTCGCGACAATGGCCGCCGGTTTGGCCGGCGGCAAACGATGCCGCTGTTTCCGCCAGCGTCTTGGTCCTGCGATGCTGGACGTTGACGTTTTTAAAATGAGATGGTGCCGAGTGGCCCGTTGGGTGCCAATGGGACCTCGGATTTGGCCGCAAATTCGTTGAAATCGATGGGGTGCCATCATCGTTTGTTATCTATTTCCTTCTATCATGCTCAAAGGACGGAAGATGGGGGAACAGATGATCGGCCGGTTCGCACTTGCAGCAGTCCTTTTTCTCGCAGGCTCGATTGATCTCGCGACGGCGAATGAAAAGCTCCGCGTCGCGACGGAAGGCGCATACCCACCATTCAATTTTCAAGATGCATCCGGTCAGCTTGGTGGTTTCGACGTCGATATTGCCAAAGCGCTTTGCCAGCAAATGGCGGTTGATTGCACGTTTGTCGCCATCCCCTGGACCGAGATCGTTCAAGGTTTGTCGGATAATAAATACGACATGATCGTCGCAAGCATGGCGTTTACCGAAGAGCGCGCTCAAAAAATGGAGTTCTCCGCTCCATACTACCGTTCTCATTCGGTTCTGGTCGGCGACGCTGAAAAGTTCCAGGATAGTGCGCCGGCAGCCCTCTCCGGCGTACGGATTGCGGCAGCACAGGACACGATCCAGGCGGAGTATTTGCAAAAGGCCTATGGAGCAAGCAAGGCCGTGCTGGCAAAGGATCAACCAGGTGCCCAACGTCTTCTTCTGGACAACCAGGCCGATCTGTTGATCGGCGATGCCATTGAACTTTTGAGCTTCCTGCAGACCACGGAAGGTGCGCGCTTTGGATATGTGGGAGATCCAATCTCAAGCGAGTTTCTTCAAAGTTCGGCGCACATCACCGCGAAGAAGGGAAACTCGGCCCTGATTCAGAAGGTGAATGCCGCACTGAAGCAGATTAAGCTCAACGGTGTCTACGACCGCATCAACGACGCTTATTTCCCGTTCAGCATTTATTGAGCCGATGGAATGGAAGAAAATAGCGCCCCGAAACGGCGTCAGCTCTCACTCAGCGCTGTTGCAAGATTTCTTCTGCTCGGCGTCGTGGCATATACGCTGATTGCAGCGGCTTTTTCGTTCGTCTTCCTGAAAAGGATCGAGACACAAGCGAACTTTACGCGCGATGTACAAATCCCTCTGATCCTGACGCAAACGCGCAATGCGGTAAAAATCGAGCGCCTCTCTTCTCTTGTTCGATCGATCTTTTTGGCGAAAGACCGCAGACTGGAACGCCAGATCCAGTTGCAAATCCAGGCTCTCGCGCAAGGCTTTTCGTTCGATCACCACGGTTTCCTGGTTGAGAGATCTCAGAAAGTCGCCGACGAAGCCAAGACGATCGCCAAGCTTCGCCAGCAGGCCCGCGACAAAGAAAGCTCGACGCAACCGTCGCCCTCCGCCAATTCTATCGACGCACGGGTCGTTGATGAACTCGACCGACTGGCGACGCAGGCCTATGAGAGGGCCATACACGATCTCGATGCGATGGGGACTCAGTTGAGCGGCGATGCTGCCGTCGTGGCGGACAATATCGCCAGCGAAATCCAAAACAGTGCGAGCTACATGCAGGTTGGGTGGCTCCTCATCCTGGTTGTTCCTGGCCTTTTCGCCGTCACAATACTCATTGCTGCCAAGCATCATCTTGCTGCACCCATCGGCGCTGCGATTAAGAATTTGGAACGCATTGGCAGGAACGAACCGGTCCTGACGCTGGAACGCCTTCCACTCATTTCGGAACTCGCAATGATTGATGCGGCGATCGTTGCCTACGGCCAAGTATCCGACGATCTGCACCGCACCAATTCGATCCTGCAAGGATTGGCGGAAAAGGATCCTTTAACGGGATTGGCGAATCGACGGACCTTTGAAAGCTATCTGGCGGCGGTCTTAACCCGTCCGGCAATAAGCTCGCCCGGCGTTGCGATCATGATGATCGATATCGATCACTTCAAATCCGTCAACGACACTTTCGGTCACCTTGCAGGTGACAGGTCTCTTGTGGCTGTCGCGAATGTGCTGACATCCGTGCCATGGCAAGCAAACCATCTTGCAGCGCGATACGGCGGCGAAGAGTTCGTCGTCGTCCTGGAGGAGTGTTCGCTCGAGCAAGCGATTGAGCGCGCGGAATGGCTGAGACGTTCTGTGCAGGAGCTTAACATCGAGACAGGAACAGGGCAGCCATTTCTGAGACTAACCGCCAGCGTAGGCGTCGCTGTCTCGAATAGTGTTTCCGATCAACCGTCAGACATAATCGCAAGAGCAGACCGTGCCCTCTACACCGCAAAGAAAAGCGGACGCAACAATGTTCAGGTCGCATCGTTAGATATTGGAATTTCAAAAGCGGGCTGAACATCCGTCAGCTGCAGTTTCACCGGTGCTGGCAACATAAAGGCTTCGCACGGCGTTCTACTGCCAACTCGTCCTTTCATGCGCGCCACCAGCAAGACGCGTGGCATCAGTTGCGCGGGTGCGCGGGTCTCACCAATTCGATGACGATAATGTTCGCTTCATGCGCAGCCTTGATAAATGCAGCCCGCACGTCTTCGGGAGGTATTCGGTCGTATAATCCGTCAAGGCATGCCATGACTGCCTCGGAAAAATCCTCTCCGTCATCGGTCGGCCAGTGCTGCAGTAGGGTATCGGCTGCAAGGCCCACAGAGTTAACGACCCGATACTTTCCGATGCGATGCATCGCCAAACCGACCGGCCGAAACGCCAAACCGTTTCGTTTCATAACACTTTGCCTCCGTTAATCCGCCGTACCAGCACTCGTTGCAAAACCCGTGCCCGATGCCCGCGATGGCCTGGATGACGCAATCAAGGCCACAGCGTCAAACAAACAGGCTACTTGCGCGTTTACCCAATTGCCCATGCCTATATTCGTGGCTGCTAGAGCGCTGGTCACAGGCAACACGGGGCCAGGGTTGATTCAATGGTTGGCCCACGCACTGATCAAAAAGGAAAGGACAGGGGAGACAAGGCTCGCCCAAGACCAGATATTTTTCAATATTTGCGTAGTGCGATGGCCGGGCTTCATCCGGGTATCGGCTGGGTAATTTACCTCGCTCTGGTGGCGCTGATCTTTCTAATGGGATCACTGCCCATGTGGTGGCTGCTATGACACCGAGGACAGAGCGAATCATACTCGCCTTGCTTTGCCTCATCGGCATCGTGGCACTGGTCTATGAATTTGGCTAAAGTCGCCGCTTTCTTCTCCAGGCCGGACCGGGCGTTGAAGCCGCATAATGCGTTAAGTCTCACGGGTCAGTACCGCTCTCACTGTGAACACGCCACGATATCGGCTCCAACGGGTGTCGGCTGTTCTGCTCCACGTTCTCAGACGTCACGGGACTGCTGTCGTTCGGCATATCGAGCCGCGCTGGATAGACCCGCTAGCGTGAAGCGGCAGGGAGCGTAACTAGGGTTCCCGCCGCCTGCCGCATATCGAAGGCTACTTGTCCGGCCGCCATCTCGATTCCGTCCCCGACATTTTTCCGGCCCGTCCTGCAAATCCAATAGACGCTTCGTTGCCGCTACGTCATCAAGCAAGGTATGGGTGAGGTGGAAGCCGCGCCTTTCGAGGAAGCCAAGTGCAACCATCGGCAGCGCACCGACGATGTCTTGAGCCCGTTAGGACGTGACCCATAATCAGGATTGACCCGAAATGGGTGGAAGGCCCGCGGTCTGCTTTCAGGGCGCAAGCTCGCAAAAGCGGACAATCGAACAAGGCAGCCCTTACACGCGGCCTTGTGGATTGGCCACCGTGCCATCACGACCGTTGATCGGAAACGGGCCTCGCGATCTGCGCCCAGCTGAAAATAGTTCAAGGCCGAGGTCGATTTCGGGGAGGCCATTCGTCGTCCCGATAGGAAGACGAAGAAATTCGCCCAAGCAAGGAAACGGATGCGATGACAATCACTATCACAGCATTTGAACGATCGCCCGACGGCGGCAAGGGACTGGCGCGCCATATGCGCGTTCGCTGGGCCCTCGAAGAAGTGGGTCAGCCTTATGAGGTCTGGTTTCCTTCGCACAGATGAAGGCGCCTGACCATCTGGCCATCCATCCCTTCGGCCAGATCCCCACCTATGAGGAAGGTTCTCTCGCTGTTTGAGACCGGCTCGATCGTCTTTCATCTTGCCGAGCAGTATGCGGGCCTGCCGCCGAAGGATCACGATGCCCGTGCGCGCGCGATCACGTGGATGTTTGCCGCACTTAACACCGTCGAGCCGCCGATTCTTGAACTAACGACGGCAAAAATATTCGAAGGTGACAAGCCTTGGAGCGAGGAGCGCTTACCGTTGGTCAAGGACCGTGTTCGCGCTCGGCTGGACAAACTCTCGGCGCACTTAGGCGTCGCCGACTGGCTCGACGATGCGTTCAGCGCGGGCGATTTATTGATGGTATCAGTGCTGCTGCGACTTAGAATGTCCGGCATTTTGGACGAATATCAAAACTTGGCTGCCTATGTAGCTCGCGGGCAAGCCCGGCCCGCTTATATCCGGGCTTTCGCCGCGCAATTTGCGATCAATGCCCCATCAACCAGCTGAAACACCTCATAAAGCTGAGCCGACAGCAAATGATCCACAGCGCCTCCATTCGCCCCCACCAGCAGGCCGCGACGGCAAAAACAGGGTGCGGATCACTGTCTCGGCCGCTCGCGCGGCGGGCCTCACGACCAAGATCCACGTCGTTGTCGACGCACAAGGGCTCCCGATCCGGCTCGGCCTGACGAAGGGCCAAACTCATTTGGGCAGATGCCCATACGCTACTCAATCACCTTGGGCCGGACACCATCGTGCCGGCCGACAAGGCCTGCGACGCCGACCGCATTCGTGAGCTGATCCGAGAGCCGCACCGAACATCCAGCCGAAGAGTAACCGCCGCTGGAAGCCTGCTTCAGAAAGCAGCTTTATCGCCAGCGCAATCTGATCGAGCGCTTCTTCTCCAAGCTGAAGCACGCGGGCGACTTCCTCGCTATGGTCCAACTCGGCTCGATCCGGATGTGGCTGCGGCTGAGTCTACGACCTAGCAATGGGAGAGAATTGTAAATATTAAAAATATAAATGTTTACATATAGATAGGCCTATCAGATAACATTATTGGCAAAGGTATTGAAGTGTTTTCGAGGCTTCAGCCGAAGGTGAAAGCGAAGGCTTCCACTCCCGATCCTGCTCGCGCTTTTCGCCTTCATGGGGAGTGGAATAGTTTCCTGTGGCCGCTAATCGTCACCAACGGCATGGAAAAGGCCACGCTGCCGCTCGGGCTCACCTTGTTTCAGATACAGCAAGGGAACCTCGTGGAACTATATCATGGCCGGCGCAGCGATCACGATGCTACCGGCATCTTCCTAGCCATCGTACTGCAGAAAGTGATCTATTGGGGTATCACCATCGGCTCCGGCTTCGGTGGACGTTAGTTCCTGCCGATATTGCGGCGAAATCTGTCAGATAGCCAGCGCGCCTTCACCCGAATTGGCCGTCAGGAGCGACTGAAGCGCATCACTCCGTCGCCACGACGATCATATGGTTGATCCGGCAATTGCCAAGGCCCTAGCTTGCATCTGGCTGACGGCCACCGAATGAACGCAGTTAAGCAAGCCTCATGGGAAGGCGAGCCTCCGCCGATCACTCGGGGCGTCGACGGGTCTGATGCACATGTGTCAGGTCAGCCGCAGATCCACGCCTGGATGCAACTTCTTGAGGTTGGGCAATGATTTGATCTGCCAGGGGACTTGAGAAGAACCGCGTACGGTCAAATGAATGTCCGGGTGATTGCGAGCCTCGATCGTCAACTTGGCAAGCAGGTTTATGCCGGAGGAGTTCAAGAATTGAAGTCCGGTCACGTCGAAAGTGGCCTTGCCCGCCCCCTCTTCGAGCGCTTTCATGGCCAAGGCATGAATGGGTGCGTAAGCGTCCGGGCCTGCCAGCCGCATGGTTCCGTCAAAATAAACGGTACCGCCCTCGGACCAGACGCGGAACGCTTCTTCTCTGATTTCCATAGCACTTTTCTCGCGGTTCATGACGGTGAAATTGGCATTGCTGCATATGTTTCAAGTCTCGCGCGGTTGCGCGGGCGATCCTCTTCGAAGAGCCAAGCCAGGTCTGCCTTGTAGTCGCTCATCAAAGTCAGCAATCCCAATCCGGAACCGCTACCTGCCGTTTTAGCGCTCGCCTCGATCTGCTGGATGAGAAGATCGCTCGGATCGCCTTGCGTTATGCTCGACAGCAACCGCTGGAACCTGGCTGCCGTCTGCCTGTCGACAAAATTCGATATCCTCATCTTAAAGCTGTCGTCCTCCGCTATGGCTTCGATCGCGATCTCGCCTGGAGCACGAAACTTGATGGCGTTTTCGATCAATTCGTTCGTAAGGTAGCCGATATCCTGTCGGACCTGATTATAGCGCCGCTTCGAAGGTCGAAATCGCAGCGCCATCATCTCGGCGATGAAATCCGACGTCATGCTGGAGTGTTTCCAGGCAAGGTCAAGAGGGCCATCGAGTAGCCGCAGCTGAACGGCGTGCGCCGCGTCAAACGAAGCGAGATGCTCCTGCCCATATAGGACGGTTGTCATGTCATCACCTGTGTCGCACTACGACGAGCGTAATGTCATCATGTATCTTTTGCGTTCCGATATAGGTCATGAGGCTTTCGAGAATACCGTTCATCACCTGCTCAGCTGTGCGACCGTGCAGGCGGCGGACGTTTTCGCAAAGCCGCTCGATGCCGAATAGTTCGCCTTCGGGATTTTCAGCCTCGGTGACGCCATCGGTATGAAGGACAATCAAATCGCCCTTGTGAAAGGGTATTTCGCGGGTATCGATGAAAGACGATATATCAGATTCAAGTCCCACTGGCAGGCCGAGGTCGCTGGTGTCGATCCGTTCGACCGCCCCGGTATGACGAATGACAATCAGATCCTCATGCTGGCCCGAAATCGTCAAACGCTCGCCATCATAGTCCAGAAATGACAGCGTGACATGCTTGTCGATTTTGGTCCGCTCGATGTTCTTGTAGATCGTGCGGTTCAGATGGCTGAGGAACCTTGAGGGGTTCGTTTCGCCGGCTTCCTGTAGCGCGCGGGCGACGGACTGCACCATAAGCATCAACACACCGCTTTCGAGGCCGTGGCCCGTCACGTCGCCAATGCCTATCTTCAGGTGAGCTCCGTTTTGCAGGATATCGTAGTAGTCGCCGCCGACCTCGTCGGCGGGGCGCATATAGGCGGCAATCTCCAACTGCTCGATCGCCGCAAGCTCTTTAGCGCGCGGCAGCACCATGAGCTGAATCTGCCGAGCCACATCCAGTTCGGCACCGAGGCGCAGGTTTTCGCTCTTCAATTGGCCGTTCAGAATCGAGATTTCTTCTTTGGCCACCTCAATTTCCTGCGTGCGCTCAGCAACCAGGTTCTCGAGATTTTCGGTATGGAAGCTGATCTCCTCGGCCATGCGGTTGAACGCGAGACCAGCCTCGCCGACTTCGTCCTTGGTTGGTATATCGACCCTGACAGAATAATCCTTTGTCTGTATGCGCTTGGCGGCACCCGCCAGTGCGCTGATCCCGCTTGTAATTCGCTTTGACGCCAAAAAGACCGCTCCCGTGACGACGAGCATCGACACGAGAACCGCGAGGATCTGATAAATCAGAATGCGGTTGGTCGCCCGCGATATTTGATCCCTGGCGGCTGTGAGGGAGGCATAGATTTCACGCTCGGGTACAACGATGCCGAGCGACATTACCTCGCGCTGAACCGGTCCGTTTATCCAAAGATTGGTTGCGTTTAGCTGTTTTGTAACGACAAGATAAGGAACATCTTCGCCGCTCTCGTTCAGCAAAATGTGCCTTATGACGCCATCGGCATCAAGCGGCAGTGAGGCGACTTCCTTTTGGGAACTGTTGCGTAAAGAGCGGTCAAGGCCGGTAACGCCCTTGTTCGTGGCGTCGCTCGCCGAGCGTAGACCGATGATCTTTTCCCCGGCAGGGTTGATCGCAACGACATTGCCGTCCGACATGGTTAGAAAGCCAAATCCGCTTTCGGCCACCTTCACGCGCTCGACAATTTCGGCGAGCTGGTCAAGGGTGATGTCTGCTCCGGCAGCTCCCGCCACGCTACGCCGATCGGCAGTCCAAAGCGGATGGAAGAAGCTGACGATCAGTTTTCCCGTGATTGCGTCGGTATAGGGAGCGGTCTGGGTGATATTGTCAGGTACCGGCCGCAAGGAAGGGTCGCTTGCCCACTTCTGCCAGGATTCATAAAGACCGGGAAAGAAGAAATCCCAAAAGTCTGCGCTGTTGTGACCGGGATAAAGCCGATCGAAAGTCTGCGCTTGATCTGTATAAGGTGCGGTCCTGAAGATCGGGCGCTCCTTCGGCCCAATATAGTACATCTGCAGCTTCGATGCGCCATTTTTCAGGAGGTCGGGCGCGACAAGATCAAGGACCGCACTCGTCTCGATATCCGTCTGCACCTGCGGCAGCGGACGGCGATCCTTGTCCAGGAGGTAGCCCCACACGCTGACGACCGACGGCGCCCCTGGAAGGTTCTGCGCCCATTTACCCTTGGCGTCAAACGTCACGGTCACCGCATCTGGAGCCGCCCTTGCCATGGCGGCTCCAATCTCCCCGTTCCTCGCTGGTTGATCGATCTGACCCTGAAGCACGCCTGTCAACGCCTTGACGTCGGAATGGACCTGGTGGAGAAGCAAGCCAACCTGCGCGGCCGTGGAATCGGTATAGGCGCGGATATAATCTTGACTTGCCCGTTCAAGGCCGTGTCCCACTTCGGCCGTCGCATCCCGAGAAAGTCGCTGGACATTCCAAAGGGCGAGACCGCCGCTGACAAGCAGGTCAAAAAGGACCGCCCCACCGACAACAATCATGAATTTCGCGCGAAATGAGCGCAGGCCGAGTCTTGGCTTCCTGATCGGCGCGGTCATCATAGCGGTTTTCGCCCGGACGCTGCCCAAATGGGCCAGCCGGCGTAGCCCTTTGGATGAAGCGCCGCAAAGATATGGTCGGCGAATCCTTGTTTGAAACGTTCGATGAATTCCGCTGAATCGCCCCTGCGGACGGACATTTCGCCTGCGTAAACATCTCGCCATGCCGCGATGACGTCTGCGAACTCCTGGGGATCGCCGTCGAGGTTGGTGACCATGAAACTTTCCATTTTCACCGCCTCGAAGCCCGCGTCCAACAATAGACGCAAGCTCTTTGGCCCCATTTCGACGTCCATGTCGAAATGGCTAAAGAGCTTGGCGACCTCGTTATAAGTCCATTGGATGCTGTCGGCCCGCGGCTCCCCCAGGCAGTGGGAGTTCTTCTCGTTGGTGATGTAAACCCGGCCGCCAGGTTTGCAGATCCGATAGAGCTCCCTGAGCAGCAGTTCGGGGCGATCGAAGATTTGCAACGAGTGCCGGCAGGTCACGAAATCGAACTGGTCGCTTTCGAACAGCATCTGCGATGCATCGCCGTAAGTGTATTCAATATCGCGGACATCGAACCTTTCGGCAACATCACGGGCATAGTCGAGGCTTGGCGAGGAATGGTCTAGCGCAACGATCCTTGCTGGACCGAACTCCTTTCTGACAAGCATCGCGAAATCGCCAATGCCGCAACAGATGTCGGCAATCACCATGCCGTTGCGAAGCCCATGGCGCGGCAATATCTCTCGCTCATGCCGCCACGTCATCTTGGTCTGCGTTCTGAGGATTGGAATGAAGCTTTTGTTTTCAACGAATGTCTGGCCGGGATAAAAAGCCGAGTCGTAGATCTCGAGCGCAATGTTCGGTGAAAGATCGCTCAAATGCCGGAACATCCGTGCCGCCCAGGCGACAACGCTTGATGCGACGACCACGAATTTGATTTCGGGCCTTAAACGCGAAGCATCGACCAAAACCCGCGTCAAGGCACGAAATGCCGTGCTGTTCATATGCGTAACGCGCTTTAGATTGACGTATAAAACACCGCTGACGGTCTCGATACCATTTCGCAGCAGCAAGAGATCGTCGGCAATTTCAGCCGTGGAATGAGGTCGAAGCACGCCGGCAAGGGAGAATTCCTGATCGTTGATGTTGAATTGCGCTGTAAAGACAGGCGAAGGACTTTGTGCAGTCAATTCAGTAGCCTTTCGAGCGGCAGGTCGACAATGAATGCAAGTGTGCCGATACCCAAATCGCGGATCTGGATTTCCGCGTCATAGTTCACAACCAGTCCGAGCAGGATCGCTTGGCCATCGGAGGCGGCATCGTTGGTGATCAAGTTGCAATAATTTATAACGGCTCGGCGGTTTTTTAATCCCAGGACAATCTTCCTGTAGAATTGTCGCTGTTCTGTCGGGCAAGGAAAGATCAGCTCGATGCGCTCGGTCTCCTGACAGCGATAAAAGTTGCATACGAACTCACCGTCATTCGCCTCTGAGCGAAACGACATCTCCAGAAGCTCGTTAAGGGCTGAGGAGAGCAGGTTGGAATGGCGCACGGGATCGCGCCGGTCATGGCTGACCATTCGAGCGACGTAGTTGGACAACTGATCGCAATGCAGCCAGTCGGCGGTAAAGCTCGCCATGTCCATCTTCAGACTGAGCAACTGGTCAAATGTGGGGCCAATTGCCGCTTCTTGATTCGTCAATCGACACCTCCTTGGCGAATTGCCGCTTCACTTTTCAGCATTTGACCCGATCATTATTCGGGTCCCGTGTCAGCATGCTTGCCAATAAATTCATCAACCATGTCGGCCCCCAGCGGCGGGCTCAGGAAATAGCCTTGCAACCGGTCACATCCCTCCGCCTGCAGCCAGGCGGCCTGTTCGGCCGTCTCAACGCCTTCGGCAGTCACGCGCATCCCGAGCCCGTGGGCCATGGCGATGACGAAGCGTACGATGGTTTGGCTCTTCTGATCATCAGGCAGGTCGTTGATAAAGTACTTGTCTATCTTGATGTTATCGAAGGGAAAGTTCTTCAGATAACTCAAAGAGGAATACTCGGTTCCGAAGTCATCGAGGGAAATTTGGATGCCAAGCACGTTGAGCGTGTTCAGCGTATCAAGATTGTTGATCGTGCGCTCCAGCAGCACGGTTTCGGTGATCTCGAGCTCCAAGCGCTCCGAGGGCAGTCCGACGACGTCGAGGGTTTGCGACACTCGGTCGGTCAGACCCGGGGTTAAAAATTCGGCGGGAGACAGGTTTACCGCAAGAGTATAGTGGGCAGGCCAGGTCGAAGCCTGCCTGCACGCTTCCTCTAGCACCCATTGACCGATTTCGCTCATAAGGCCGTCTGATTCCGCCATCGGGATAAAGGTGATCGGGGAGATCACGCCGAGGATTGGGTGGCGCCAACGCAGCAGTGCTTCGAAGCCGGCTATCGCCAACGACCGATCGACCAGCGGCTGATATTCGATAAAGAATTCACGGTGTTGCAGCGCAACCCGAAGGCTTCGTCTCAATACCTCTCGCTGTTCCAGCACATGCAGCATGCTCGGATTAAAGGTCCGCGCGCGCCGACGTCCGTCCTTCTTGGCGGCATAAAGGGCAACATCGGCAGCCTTCATCAACTGCTCGCTCTCATTGCCGTCGCGAGGTGCGATTGCAACGCCTATACTGGCACCGACAAACACGGTGATTCCGTCCACCGTGAAAGGCTTGCGAAATTCGGTGATCAGCGATTCTGCTAATTTTTCGGCCTCATCCGGTTGCTCTCGGGCGATCTGTATGACGGCGAATTCGTCGCCTGCAAGGCGATAGGCGGTCTCGTCCTTGCCCAGCGCCTTTCGAATCCTTTCGGCCGCAAGCTTCAGGACGATATCTCCGGCTCCATGGCCCAGCGTATCATTGACGGGCTTGAAATCGTCCAGATCGATCTGCATCAGTGCAAGGCCTGCCTTTGCACGGACCGGGAGAATTTTTCCCAGTTTGTCGCTGAATTGGCGGCGGTTGGGCAGCCCGGTCAAAACATCATGGGTTGCCTGGTGAAGGAGTAACGCCCGGTCCAACTCTTGCGCTTTTGCAGTCTCATCAATGTCAGAGCCGCCAAGTTCGACGATCGCAAGGCCGGCCCCTGCCTGGAACAACAGCAGGTTGCGCCGCTCGGATTTGCCGGCGTCGAGACGAATGGTTCGCGGCTTGCCGGTATCGACGACGAGCTGAACGAGGGCAGCCAGATCGGGATTTTCCAGGTCGGGATACACATCCCCCAAGGTTAGGGGGGCCTCGTCAGCAAGATCCAGGCGCTCCTTCAGCTTTTCAGACCAGTCGACGAGCCTGAGATCATGATCCCAGAGCGAAAACAGCCCCTCGACGTGGCTGCCGGATTCGGACTGCGGAGCCGGCTGAGGCCAGTTCGCACGATTTTCCGGCATGGGGTCACCCTCCTCAACCCGCCTCGCTTACGTGGTCCGTTATCGATACATCCTGCCGAACCCAAACCTGTTCCGTATCAGAACTAGAGCGAGCCTCGTTGTAGTCAACGCAGAGCTCTACCAGAACGCGTTATCCTGCGGCCGTGTGACGACCGGGTCCTCGATCGTATATGACAGAAAGCTTATCTAAAGAATAACAAACCACTTTGGACCGTGGCAATGCGGTGAGCAGCAAAAGTGCTTAGATCTTCGTGGTCAGGTGTCGAAGATCAATCTCGCCAGCGGCACGAAACGGGCGCGTCGCGCCATGAGAAGGCGCAACGGGCGATTATGGAGATCGCTGCGTCGTAGCGGCCGGGTGACGGTCACAAGGGGCTCGATTTTAACGTTTGATTAACCGTATCCGCCGTTTATTCCTCGTTAACGGCCGGTCGGTCGTTGATTCGAACATCCATTGCGCGAAGTGCCGATGGATATCTGGAAAGACGATTTTGCGGCGGCACCCAAAATGCGCTTGCTCGGGTTGATATCGGTGGTCGCGGCGGTCTTGTTGGCCGGCTGTGCGTCGACGAGCGGCAGCGTCAGGCAGCCCTCGGCGCCCGAGACGGTGCCCAGCGAAAAGGCACTCATTCTTCCGCCCCCCGGTGGCCCGGCCATCGTGAGTGTCGTCGAAACCACGCGCGGCAACGGCGTGGAGCAGATGCTTTCACTCTATACGTCCTCTTCCGTGCCGGGGCAGAATTTCCTGAAAGTGCAATTCTATGGGGCAAGTGGGTCCAATCCGGGAGCGGGAGGCGCGCCCTACAAGATGATCAGCGAGAGTGGGATTTCTCGCGAGGCATTCGCGGCTGCGCCGGGCGTTGCGATGGCGAGGAACAACACCTTCCTGCAAAATAGCTATGGGCCGTTCGCATATGCCTCCGGGCGCAGCCGCGCAGGCGATACCTGCCTTTATGGCTGGCAGCAGATCCGATCGAGCCAGGCGGCACATACGCAAGCGCGTAATTTCGGGATGATCCAGGTGCGGCTTCGCCTTTGCGACGCACGCGCCAGCGAGCGTCAGCTCTTAAGCGTCATGTATGGCTATACGGTCACCGGCACGCTCAATGGCCAGATATGGAATCCTTACGGCGAGGTAAAAGGCGCCGATGAGGTTCTCGGCCGCGCCGGCAGCCCTGTTTACCCGGATGATGGTGGCCTCCGCGCTAGCGCCATGGAAATCGGCTACGAACCGGCCGCGGCCCTCCGTCGTCGGCCACGTCAAGTGAAGGCACCGGTAACAGCGCCCATGCCGGCGCCGATCGGGGTGCGTGTACCGCTGCCGGACCCAGCTTTCGAAACGCCAGGGGCCAATACCCAGCCGCTGCCGGCGCCGGGCCCCGTTCAACAAGCGGCGAAGGCAGGTGGCATCACCGTGCCTTCCCCCGACTGCATAGGCCATGCGGCCATGACGGCCGCGTGCCGAAGATAGGAAACGCATAGCCCGGTGCTGAAATGCCCGGCCATGCTTTTGAAGGGACGTCGATGCATAAGGCTCGAAGCATCTTCACCTGGGCGATCGTCTCGCTCTGCGTCTTCGTATTGATCACCTTGCCGGTGAACCTGCAGACTCAGCTTATTGCCAGTATCACCGTCGTGACGATCATGGCGATGATCAAGATCCTGAAGGGGGAGGGCACATGGCGCCTGATCGCGCTTGCCTTCGGTACTGCCGTCGTTCTGCGTTATGCCTATTGGCGCACGACGAGTACGCTGCCGCCCGTCAACCAGCTTGAAAACTTCATTCCCGGGCTGCTGCTCTATCTCGCCGAAATGTATAGCATCGCCATGCTGGCGCTCAGCCTCTTCATCGTCGCGACCCCACTTCCGCCGCGCCGGTCGCGCCCTGTCAAGCAAGAGCGGTTCCCGCATGTCGACGTCTTCGTGCCCACCTATAACGAAGACGCCCATCTCCTCGGCAATACGCTCGCCGCCGCAAAAGCAATCGATTATCCGGCCGATAAACTGCAAGTCTGGCTGCTGGATGATGGCGGCACGCTGCAAAAACGCAATTCCAACAAGCTGCTCGAAGCCCAGGCTGCCATTGCGCGGCACAACGAACTGAGGCAGCTCTGCGAGGCACTCAGCGTCAATTACCTGACCCGCGACCGCAATGAACATGCCAAGGCAGGCAATCTCAACAATGGCATGCAGCATTCGACGGGCGAGCTCATCGCCGTCTTCGACGCTGACCACGCGCCCGCCCGGGACTTCCTTCGCGAGACGGTCGGCTATTTCGACGACGACCCGAAGCTCTTTCTCGTACAAACGCCGCACTTTTTCATCAATCCAGATCCGCTGGAGCGCAATCTGCGCACTTTCGACAGGATGCCGAGCGAAAATGAGATGTTTTACGGCATCATCCAGCGGGGCCTCGACAAATGGAACGCTGCCTTCTTCTGTGGCTCGGCCGCAGTTCTCAGCCGTCGAGCGCTGCAGTCCACCAATGGCTTTAGCGGCCTCAGCATCACTGAAGACTGTGAGACCGCATTGGCGTTGCACGGCGCGGGCTGGAATAGCATTTATGTGGACAAGCCGCTGATCGCCGGCCTGCAGCCCGCCACCTTCGCAAGTTTCATCGGCCAACGCAGCCGCTGGGCGCAAGGCATGATGCAGATCCTGCGCTTTCGGTTTCCACTCTTAAAGCGCGGCCTTTCGATTCCACAGCGCCTTTGTTACATGTCCTCGACGCTGTTTTGGCTCTTCCCGTTCCCCCGTACGATCTTCCTGTTCGCACCGCTCTTTTATCTGTTCTTCGACCTTGAAATATTCACCGCCTCCGGCGGCGAGTTTCTGGCCTATACACTTGCCTATATGCTCGTGAACCTGATGATGCAGAACTATCTTTATGGTTCGTTCCGCTGGCCGTGGATATCGGAACTTTACGAGTATGTGCAGACAGTCCACCTTTTGCCTGCCGTCATTTCCGTCATGATCAATCCACGAAAACCAACCTTCAAGGTCACGGCAAAGGACGAATCGATTTCGGTCAGCCGCCTTTCGGAAATCAGCAGGCCCTTTTTCGTTATATTTGCCGTGCAGATCATTGCGCTCGCCATTACGATCTATCGCATCTATGCCGAGCCCTACAAGGCGGATGTGACGCTCGTTGTCGGCGGCTGGAACCTTTTCAATCTGATCATGGCAGGCTGCGCGCTAGGCGTGGTATCGGAGCGCGGCGAGCGAGCCGCTTCGCGGCGTGTGCGCGTCAATCGGCGCTGTGAATTCGGCGTCAACGGCAAATGGCATACCGCCTCCATCGAGGACGTCTCGGTCCACGGAGCGCGTCTTCATGTCTTCAACAAGCAGCTGGACCCAATGACGATCGGCGCCGAAGGCGAAATCCGCTTCCGTCCTTACAGCGGTGCTGACCTCGAAACTCTGCCTCTGATCGTTCGCAACATGGAGCAAGACGGCGATATCATGGCCGTCGGCTGCCAGTATATCCCGAAGAGCGCGCTTGATCATCGCCTGATCGCCGATTTGATCTTTGCCAATTCCGATCAATGGGCGCAGTTTCAGGAATCGCGTCGCCGCAATCCGGGCCTCATCCGCGGTACCATCTGGTTCCTTGGTCTATCGCTCTATCAGACGAGCCGCGGGCTCATTTATTTCTTCCGCAGCATGCGTCCGGAGCGCGAAGCGCAGCAGCAGATGGCAAAGGCGAACGGCTGATGAGGACAGGTCTTGCCGCTGCACTGTTCGTCATCAGCACCTCGACGCTCACCTCGGCTCAGACTGCGCCCGCGCCCTTTGACATGTCGCCTGAGCGCCCGGCCGGTCTTCATCCCATGGTGCCGCGCCTGACGTTGCCTGCTCCAACGGTGACACCGCCTGTTACAGTTCCAGACGCACCGTCCGTCCCTGCCGCTCCGCCGAAACCTTCCCCATCCTTTCCCGCCCGGCCGCAAACCGTCCAGCCTGACAGCACTCCGGCGGAGAAGGCCGGCGGCATGCGGCGCTACGTCGTTCCCTTCGACAAATTCGGTCTTGAGGGCGAATACGACCGAAAGTCGTGGAGCGTCTACCTCACGCCAGAACAGGCAGCCGCGCCAGCAAAATTCAATTTCGCCTACCAGAATTCCATCGTTGTTGCGCCGGAAGCCTCGCAGATCACCGTGCTCATCAACAACCGTCAGATCGGTCAAAAGCAGATCGGCTCGCCCGACACACCTACCCAAGTCAGCTTCGATGTTCCGCGTGGTCTGTTACAGCCCGGTGCAAACCTTTTGACCTTCGAGGCAAGCCAGCGCCACCGCACGGATTGCACGATCCAGTCGACTTATGAGCTGTGGTCCAATATCGATCCTGCGCAGACCCATCTGAGCTTCGAAGGGCAAGAAGCTGCAAAGCTGTCAAGCACGGATGCCATCCGTGCGGTCGGCGTCGACGGGTCCGGTCGAACGGAATTCGACCTCCTCGTTCCAGCCCTTGAGCAGCCTGGCACGACGAAGCCGCTGCTTCGCCTCGCACAGGGGCTCTCGGTGCTGAGTGGTATGCCGAACCAATCCATCTCCTTCAGCGTCGACACGCTGCCGGCAGCCGGTCCCGGCAAGCTTACCGTTCTCGTCGGCACGACTTCCGAGCTGCAGCCCTATTTTCCAGATCTGCCGCCGGCGGCTCAGTCCGCAGCGCTCGCGACATTCGTCACCGACCCGCGCACTGGCTCGCCCGTGCTTCTAATCAGTGGCCCTTCGTGGGAGGCGATCTCCTCGGCAATCGATACCATCGTCTCCCCAACCGATCGTGCGCCGGGCATCAGGCGCGATGCGTTGACCACCGAGCGCTGGAGCGCGCCAAACGCACCGTTGATACTTCAGGACACCCGGCTTACGTTTGCCGATCTGGGCGTGAAGACGACAGAGTTTTCCGGTCGGCGTTTTCGTACGAAATTCAATGTCGCGGTTCCTTCCGACTTCTATGCGAATGCCTATGGAGAAGCGACGGTTCTGCTGGATGCGGCCTATACCGGCAGCGTACTTCCCGGCAGCCATATCGACATCTATGTCAACGGCAATATCGCCTCGACGATGCCCATTACCGGAACCGGCGGCGGCATCCTCCGTCACCTGCCGATCCGGGTGGCCATGCGCCACTTCAAGCCGGGCCTCAACTCGCTCAGTCTTGAAGCAATCCTCACGACGAGCGATGACAACATATGTGTGCCCGGTGCGACCGCCTCGACCACGTCGCGCTTTGCCTTGTTCGATACAACTGAGTTCCGCATGCCGGATTTCGCCCGCGTCGGGCAGCGTCCAAATCTTGCCGCCATGGCCGGTACCGCCTACCCCTATGGACGGCTTGCCGGTCCGATGCCGCTCTTCATAGACCGCATCGATGCCGACACGCTTTCTGCCGCGGCCACGCTGCTTGGCCAGATGGCGGTTGTTTCCGGTCGCCCCATGACGATTGAGCCGACGACTTCGCCAGGCACGATCGGTGATCAGGACGCCGTATTCATCGGTTCCATCTCGCAATTGCCGGCGGCGGTCTTGTCCCAACTGAATATCTCCACGGCAAGCCAGGCCACTTGGCGCCCGGTACCGGATACGCAGGTGGTCCAGCCGGACACCAATTCCGCTTTCGACCAATGGCGCTCCAAGGTGAGCAGCGGCGCATGGCGCGGTCAGGTCACGGCGTTCCAGGAGTGGCTGCGCAAGAACTTCGACATCTCGCTGAGTTCGCTGCAATTTGTACCGAGGGCGGAAGCCGTTTTCACGCCGTCCAACGTGGCGAGCCTGATGGTTGCCCAAGGCGCCAGCCCAACCGGCGCCGGCGCCTGGACAGTCGTGGCCGCCCCCTCGGCAAAGGATCTGCGCGAAGGTGTCGATGCTGTGACGAAGCAGCGCAACTGGCCGCAGATTTCCGGACACATCACCACCTATTCCGGCAAGACCGGTGAGATCGAAACCGTGCCGGTCTCGCGCTTCGATTTCGTGCCCTCGCAGCCTTGGTCGCTTGCGAACTTTAGGCTGATCGCCGCAAACTGGCTCTCGACCAATATCCTCTCCTACGCCTTTCTGCTTGTCGTTCTTTCGATTCTCCTCGGCATGGCGACCTCGGGCATGCTGAGCAGATTGGGCAGGGGCAAATGAAGAAGATCGTGGCAACTGTGCTGGCTGGTGCACTCGCTTTTGCGATTGCTGTCGAACCCCTTCAGGCCCAACAGGTGCTCGTCGATCCAAAGGCGTGGGCTGCCTACAAGGTGCAGTTTCTCGATCCAAGCGGCCGTGTCATCGACAACGGCAACGGCAACATCAGCCACAGCGAGGGCCAGGGCTACGGTCTGTTGCTTGCCTACCTCTCCAACAGCCCCGCCGATTTCGAGCAGATATGGTATTTCACCCGCACGGAACTCCTGCTGCGTGATGATGGACTTGCTGTATGGAAATGGGACCCTTCAGCCAAACCGCATGTGACGGACACCAACAACGCCTCGGACGGCGACATGCTGATTGCCTATGCGCTTGCGCTCGCTGGCACCTCCTGGAACAGGAGCGATTATATCGAAGCCGCCGCCAGAATGGCCCAAGCGCTCCTTTCCGAAGCAGTGGTGGAGGCCGGTGGCCGTACGCTGCTCTTGCCCGGCGTCGAAGGTTTTACACCGCCCGGCCGGATAGATGGGCCGGTGGTCAACCCCTCCTACTGGATCTTCGAGGCGATCCCGGTGATGGCGCTGCTTGCGCCTTCAGACCGGTGGCAAAAGCTTTCCGATGACGGCCTTGCACTCCTTAAATCCCTGCAATTCGGACCGCGCAAACTGCCTGCTGAATGGGTAAGCCTTGCCCGCGGGCCGGCACCAGCCGAGGGTTTTGATGCGGAATTCGCCTACAACGCTGTTCGTATCCCGCTTTATCTCGCAAGGGCAGGGATTACCGACAAGGCCCTGCTTTCCAGGCTACAACATGGAATGACCGCAAATGGTGCTCCGGCGACAATAGATCTTGCCACGGGTGGCGTGAAGACGGTGCTTGCTGACCCAGGTTATCGGATTGTTAACGATGTTGTGGCCTGTGTGGTCAACGGCAAGAAACTGCCCCCGACTGCCCGGCAGTTTTCGCCTGCGCTCTATTATCCGTCCACGCTCCAGCTGCTCGGGCTGGCCCTCGTCGTGAAAAAACATCCGGAGTGTCTGTGAAGTCGTCCCTCATCGCATTATCGGCTGCAGCGGTGGTCGCCGTCGTAATAACCGGGGTGAAGGACCGTGCCGCGCTGGTGGAGAAATTCGGCATCGGACGCTCGAACCTGCACACCGACCGCATGGTGCAAGCGGACACGCCCAGCAGCCAGCCGATCGACGTCCAGGCGGTCGCCGACCGTCTTCAGGAGGCGGCACCGTTGCTGACGGCACAGGCGCCTCAGCCTTCGCAGACGCCTGCCCCAGAGGCTCAGCCGCAGCCTGCCGAGAAGGAACGGCCGGCCCAACAGCCGGCAGGGCCGCAACCGGCGGCACAGCCGAAGGTCGACGAAAGCGCGCTGCGGTATTTTGCAAACCGCGGCGACAAGGTTCGCCTGCAGGCCGAGATCTCCCGTCTCCAGGCGCTTTATCCGAACTGGGTGCCACCCGCCGATCCGCTGGCCGTGCCGCAAAGTGGCGATAAGCAGCTCGAAGCCATGTGGCAGCTTTATGCGGAGGGGCGTTATGCAGAGCTTCGCAAAGCCATCGCCGACCGCCGCACGGCTGATATCGGCTGGCAGCCGCCCGCTGATCTCCTCGATCGCCTGGATGTTGCGGAAGCCCGGGCGCGGCTTGTCAATGCGTCCGACCTCAAACAGTACACTACAGTCATCGAGACGGGCGCTGCGACCCCCAGCCTTCTGACCTGCAGCGATATAGATGTCTTGTGGCGCGTCGCCGAAGCCTTCGTCCATACAGGAAGAGAAGCGCGCAGCGTAGATGCCTACAGCTACATCCTGAAGTACTGCACGAATCCGCAGGAACGCCTTGCGAGCGTCCAGAAGGCTTCGGCGTTGCTGCCCTATCAGGCCATGCAGCGGCTGCTTGCCCTCGAGCAGCCTGCCGTGAGCGGCGCGCGCGAGTTCGATGGCATCCGTGACGAGCTCGCTCGCCGCTTCGTCGCTGAAGGCAACGCCGATCCGAAGCTCGATGTCGCGGCAGACTATGTATCGCGTGTTGCGCGTCTCGCGCAAACCCAAGGGCTCGCCTCCGATGCGCTCTTGCTTGGCTGGTATCAGCTGCGACGCGAGAATGCGCCGGAGGCGGAGAAGTGGTTTCGCGCAGCCCGTGCCAAGGAGGATTCCGCATCCGCCTCGCAGGGGCTGGCGCTCGCGCTTGTCGCCCGCAAGGCGCCTCAAGAGGCCGAGGATGTCATGTACAGGTGGCGTAGCGATTCCAAGGATGCCACCGATACCTATCTTGCCGCCGCTGCCAATCTGATGGCTTTGCAGCCGCCTGCCAATATAAGCGAAGACGTACTTGGTCGCATGGCAAAAGAGGTCATTGCGCAGAAATACGTCCCGGCCGCGCAGCAATTCGGCTGGTACGCACGCTCGCTCAATCAGCCGCAAACTGCAGCGCGCTGGTTTGAAACTGCGCTTCGCTGGAAACCGGACGACGAACCTTCCGCCTATGGTCTTGCCATCACCCGTGAGCAACTGAACGATCGCACGGGGGTCGCGGAGGTCCAGCGGCTTTGGGCCGGCCGTTCGCAGCGTATCGCCGCGCTTGACGACGCATCTCTATCGGCGCCCTCCGTCGAGGCACCGCTTCAAACGCCCGCCCGGCTTCCACGAAGCCTTGCACGTGCGGTTGTGCCAGCTCAACCGGCTGACGGAGGAGGCGCAACCAAGCCTCCGGGCCTGGCTGTGCGATCCAAAGGATCGGCAATGGAGACAGTCACTGTGCAGCAAGGCACCCGCAGGCCGCGCGGCTGCTCGACCACGACGGATGCGAGCTTCCTCAGCCCCGATGCCGCGCTCAGCCGCGGCTGGTGCCTGATGGATCTCAATCGTCCGATGGAAGCTGTTGCCGCTTTCGAAAGAGCCTTGAAGGGGTCTGCGCGGCAGACGCGCGAAGACGCCGCCTATGGACAGAGTCTCGCCTATCTGCGCGTCGGGCTGTCCAACAATGCAGCCGTTGCGGCAACGCGTGCACCTCAGAGCCGTGAGCGCGCCGCCGAACTCCAGGTTTCAATCCTCGCTGACCGGGCGCTCGCCGCTTATGGCGCCAAGCGGTATCGCGAGACGCTGATCTATCTCGATCAGCGAGCGCAGATCAAACGCGAGACGATCGATCTCATGGTGTTGCGCGGCTATTGCTATCTGAACCTCGAAATGTATGGCGATGCGGCACGGATATTCAACGCGGCCGCCGCCACTGGCAGTAAGGATGCCAACCGAGGGCTCGCCGACCTTAAGCGGGCCACGCGCCCAGAGACGTCGGGCTGATCCCGATTTTGCTGGCAGCGCTGCTGTCGGCGTCCCGGCAGAACCATCGTTTTCACGCAGCCGTTGCCAGTTCGACGCGGTTGCGGCCAGTCGTCTTGGCGCGATAAAGCGCTCTGTCTGCGGCCTCGATTGCTGCACGAATAGTAGTGCCGCTGGAATCGACAGCCGCGACGCCGATGCTGACGGTAACCTTGACTGCGGTAACATCGACGATCAAGTCTTCTGACTCGATTGCATGGCGGATCTTCTCGGCAACGATTGACGCGTCGCCCTCTTCAGTTTCTGGAAGCAGAATGATGATCTCTTCGCCCCCGTAGCGAGCCGCGACATCGGTCTTGCGCACAGTCCGGCGAATGATGTCGGCGACCCGGGAGAGCACGGTGTCGCCCACATTGTGTCCCCAGGTATCGTTGATCTTTTTGAAGTGGTCGACGTCGAGCATAACGATCGAGAAAGGCCGCCCGCGATTGTTCGCCTCCTCGACGCAGCGGTCGGCCGCGCGCTGAAAGACGCGCCGATTTGGCAGCTTCGTCAACGGGTCGACGCTCGCTTCATTTTCCAGCACGCGCACGAGGCGCACTCGCTGCTTTTCGCGCTCAAGCAGATCGGCAAGGAGAAGGACGCCGAGAATATTGGCAAGCATGACGGGAGCCGCAGCGCTCAGAAACAGGTCCCTGGCGATCTCCGGAGGTAAAAAGACAAGGACGATGAAGGAAGAGACGGTCGCAAGGCCGAGCAGCAGCGATCTCCCCCAGCCGATGCCGATGCGGTGACGGGGTATGAGCGTGCTCGCGTAACCACTAAGCGCCACAAGGATGACGCTCACTGCGCCGCCCGTCGCGCCGACGCCGCCAAGAACCAACCGGTGCGCCCCCATCATGGCTGCCGCAATGATGGTGCCAATCGGTCCTGCGTAGAGGGGGGAGAGAACCAGAAGAATGGATCGGGCGTCATAAATAAGCCCCGGCCTCATCACGATCGGATCATTCATGGAAAAAATGCCGCCGAGACCAAACAAAAGGCCCGCCGCAACGCCCCTCATCAATCTTTGGCTGATCGTGCGAATGACCCAAGCATAGCCATAAACGACTAAGACAGCCAACGCCAGGACACGTATGTAAGCGGCGACGATTTCGCTGATTTCCATGCTTCTCTGTTAAATGTCCGATGACACCGGTACGTGATTCCAAATGATCACCGATAGATGGCAGCCCTCACGCACAAGACAAGGTGCCGCCTGTCGAACGTGCCGCAGGCGCGCTTTGGACTCCGGTCGCAGCTGGCTCGGCGTGGCAGGAGTGGCTAGTCACATACCGGATGCGCTTAAGCCTTGCTGCTTCTGCCTTCGGGGCCAGACGCGATCGGCTCTGTTCGTCGGGTCTATCTATCCGACGGTGGGGACTCAAAGCGGGCGATCTCGGCACCGGCTTGCAGATAGGCGCCGGCTTGGGCCCTGATCCGGATCTTGCCGGCCCGCGATGCCGTCACCAGGGTTTCCATCTTCATCGCTTCTATCACCGCGATCAGGTCACCCGCCGCCACTTCTGCGCCATCCTGGACCTTGAAGGCCTGCAGCGTACCTGAGATCGGCGTAGTCACGCTCGCGGTGTCTTCCGCCCTGGCAGCAATTTCCAGCCCGGTGTTTTGGCCTGCAAGCCCGCCGAGACCGGCCAGCAGCGCGACCGGAATGCCGATCTCATGACGCCTGCCGTCGATTTCCACATGGGTGCGGATCAGCGGGGGATTGGCAACCGGCTCTGGTCGGGCTTCCGCTTCAAGACGATTGTCGAAATCGGTCTCGATCCAGCGCGTATGCACCTTGAAGCCGCTTTCGCCCGTAAAGTCCTTCGTCTCGATCGCGGCGCGATGGAAGGGCAAAACCGTCGCAATGCCGTTGATGTTGAATTCTCGGAGCGCGCGGCGGGCACGTCTTAGCGCCTCTTCACGAGTGGCGCCGGTGACGATCAGTTTCGCGATGAGTGAATCGAAGGTTCCAGGCACCGTCGAGCCGGAGACGACGCCGCTGTCAACACGGATGCCAGGCCCGGCAGGAGGGTCGAAGACGGTGATTTTACCCGGCGCTGGCAGGAAGCCTCGGCCCGGATCCTCGGCATTAATACGGAACTCGATCGAGTGGCCACGCGGGACAGGCGTCTCGGTGACGCGCAGGGGCAGGCCGTCGGCGATACGGAACTGTTCGATGACGAGGTCGACGCCGGTTGTCTCCTCGGTTACGGGATGCTCGACTTGCAGGCGGGTGTTCACTTCAAGGAAGGAGATCGTGCCGTCGCCGCCGAGCAGGAATTCGACCGTACCCGCGCCAGAATAGCCGACGGCAGCGCAGATCTTCTTCGCAGCATCGTGGATCGATTGGCGTTGGGTGTCACTGAGGAAGGGGGCAGGGGCCTCCTCGACGAGCTTTTGATTGCGTCGCTGCAGCGAGCAATCACGCGTGCCAAGCACCAGCACATTGCCGTGTTTGTCGGCCAACACCTGCGCTTCTACATGGCGCGGACGGTCGAGGAACCGCTCGAGGAAACACTCGCCACGGCCGAAAGCGACCTTGGCCTCGCGGACTGCAGATTCATAAAGCTCTGCTACTTCCTCCATCCTCCAAGCGACCTTCAGGCCACGGCCGCCGCCGCCGTGGGCAGCCTTAATGGCAACGGGCAACCCATGCTCTTCGGCAAAGGCGATGGCTTCGGCAGCCGACTTGGCCGGGCCGTCGCTACCGGCAACCAGGGGCGCGCCGACGCTGGTCGCGATCCGCCGCGCCTCGACTTTGTCGCCCAATGCTTCAATGACATGCGGATCGGGTCCGATCCAGGTGAGGCCAGCATCGATCACCGCACGAGCGAATTCGGTCCGTTCGGACAAAAAGCCATAGCCCGGATGCACTGCATCTGCACCGGAGCGCTTAGCTATGCTGATCAATTTGTCGATGTCGAGGTAGGTCTCGTCCGGACGGGCGCCGACAAGCCCATGGGCCTCGTCGGCCAGCTTGACGAAGAGCGCGTCCATGTCTGGATCGGCATAGACGGCGACAGATTGCAGGCTGTAATCGCGACAAGCCCGGATGATGCGCACGGCGATCTCGCCGCGATTGGCGATCAGGACTTTCTTCATGGACGTCTCCTCCTCACTTGATTTTGGCCGTTACCGATCTCGAGCCTTGGCGGGCTGAATATCGGCGAAAGTCGTCACGGGCCGGAATCGTATTTTGGCATCGACCGGGATCTGTCCGGCGAGATCGAGATGGTATTCGGCGACCGTGCCGATGACCGGATATCCGCCAGTCAGCGGATGGTCGGCGAGGAAGAGGACCGGCTGGCCGCTATGCGGTACCTGGATTGCGCCGGTCGCCGTACCTTCGCTCGGCAGTTCCGCCTTGTCCTTGCGCTCCAACGGGACATCGCCGGAAAGGCGGATGCCGACGCGGTTGGACTGAGGTGTCACCTGCCAGAGTTGGCCGGAGAGGGCGGCGATACCAGCCTCGGTGAACCAGTCGCTGCGGGGCCCCATGATCACGTCGAGCGTGATGGTTTCGTCCGCTGCCGGATGGTCGAAGGCTGGCGCTTCATGAAGCGAAACGCTGGTTAGGGCCGAGCTATCACTGTTGATGGCCAGCACTGCGCCTGCCGCGACAGGGTCGGGACCGACAATCGCCAACGTATCGGTGGAAGCGCTGCCGAGTATCGGCCTAACGACAAATCCGCCGCGGACGGCGAGATAGCTGCGCATGCCTTTCGGTGCGTGGCCGAGCGTCACCACATCGCCCGGTTCAAGCGAGATTGGCTGATAGGTCTCGGCGCTAATCGTGCGGTCAGCTGCATCACGGATGCTGATCGGGCAGAGCGCGCCGCTAAGCGCCATGACGGTGCGGCCAGAAACCTCGAAGGAAAAACCGCCAAGTGTGATTTCGAGGCAGGGCATGCCGGCCGGATTGCCGACCACCCGATTGGCCGCCTTGAGTGCACCCTGGTCAAGCGCGCCGGAGGATGAGACCCCCTGGCCGGTCTTGCCGAAGCGGCCGAAGTCCTGGAAAAGTGCCGGGATGGGGGCGGCACGAACCTTGAGCTCAAGGCTATCCGACGCGACTACTGGTGGGTGGGCAACCAGGGTCTTGGTCGTCGTCTTGGTAGTTGATACTGCCTTCTTTTTGAGATCGAAGAAGTGCACGCGGTAGCCGGGCTGAAGAAGTGCTGGCGGATCGCGCGATAGATCCCACATCTTTTGTGGCGTCGTGCCGATGATTTGCCAGCCGCCGGGGCTCGCCTGCGGATAGACACCGCTGAAGGCGCCGGCCAAAGCGACCGAGCCGGCCGGGATCCTTGTGCGCGGGCTCGGGCGGCGGGGCACCTGCAGTGCCGGATCGCCGCCGGTGAGATAGCCGAAGCCGGGCGCAAAGCCGCAAAAAGCGACGGTGAATTCGCTGTGGGTATGGCGACGGATGACGTCCTCGATAGACAAGCCCGTAAGGCCTGCGACATCTGCCAAGTCCTCGCCATCGTAGCAAACGGGGATTTCGACGAGCTTGTCGGAGGGTGCCGCGCGCATCGACAGATCGCGTGTCGCGATCTCGCCGGCCAGCTTTTCCAGCGTCAGCTTTTCCGGCCGCAAGCGGATCATCAGCGTGCGGGCCGCAGGCACCATGTCCTCGATACCTTCCAGCGGATCAGCTTTGAGCGAGGCAAACAGCGCCAGCGTCTCGTCGAGATCGGCGAGTTCGACAAGCATGGTTGTCAGGCTGACAGGCAGGAAACGCATCGGAACCTCAAACGTGATAGGCGGAATCGGGGATGTCGGTGATGAACATGTGTCCCGGCGCATGGGTGATCGCAAAGGGGACACGGGAGGCCATCACGGCCGCCTGCGGGGTGACGCCGCAGGCCCAGAAGACCGGAACCTCGCCCGGCTCGATTCGCACCGGATCGCCGAATTCCGGCGCGGCGAGATCCTTAATGCCGATCGCTTCCGGCGTGCCGACATGTATAGGTGCGCCATGCACTGCCGGGAAGCGTCCCGAGATGGTCACGGCGTCCGCCACGCGCGACGCTTGGATCGGCCGCATGGAAACAACCATGTTCCCATGCAGGCGGCCGGCCGGCCGGCAAGGCCGGTTGGTCAGATACATCGGCACATTGGACTTGTCCGTGATGTGGCGGATCTCGATCCCGGCCTCCGCCATCGGGGTCTCGAAGGTGAAGCTACAGCCGATCAGGAAGCTGACGAGGTCTGGATATTCGGCCCAGGCTGCTGTCGCATCCGCTGTCTCTTCGGCGAGCCTTCCATCACGCCAGATGCGATAAAGCGGCAGATCAGAGCGAAGGTCGGCGCCGGGCGCAAGCAGGGTCGCATGCGAACCCGGATCAGAGACATCGAGCACCGGACAAGCCTTTGGATTGCGCTGCGCATAAAGCAAAAAATCGAAGGCCCAGTCGCGCGGAAGCACGATCATATTAGCCTGGGTGAAACCCGGCGCGACGCCCGAAGTCGGCTCGATGCTGCCTATCCGATAGCGTTCGCGGGCCTTTTGAGCCGGCCCAGCGTTGATGTGGCGAAGATGTTCGATATCGATCATTGCACGTCTCTCGCAGGTTGGTCAGGCGGCCAGGAAGGAGCGGACGGCAATCCCGTCGACTTCGAAGACGCGGCGAATCTCCATGGCGATGGAGACAGCGCTGGGGCTGTCGCCATGCACGCAGATCGACTGGGCGTCGATCTTGATCGTCGAGCCGTCGATCGCTTCAAGCGTACCTTCATGGGCAAGCTGCAGCATGCGGCGCGCGATCAGCTGGGGATCATGCAGGACGGCACCCGGTTCACGGCGTGAGACAAGGTCGCCATCGGGTGTATAGGCCCGGTCGGCAAAGGCTTCCGCCACGGTCTTCAAGCCGCAGTCGCGGGCGAGCTTGAGAATTGGCGTATTTGCAAGACCCATCAGCACCAACGAGGGATCCACCGCCTTGATGCCGTCGATCACTGCCTGGGCTTGCTTGGGATCGCGGGCGATGCGGTTGTAGAGAGCGCCGTGCGGCTTGACGTAACCGACGGTGACACCCGCTGCCGCTGCAATGCCCTTCAGTGCGCCGATCTGATAGATGACATCGGCGGTCAGTTCGTGGCTTGCGACATCCATGTCGCGCCGGCCGAAGCCGACGCGATCAGGATAGGAGACATGAGCGCCGATCGAAACGCCCTTTTCAGCTGCGGCCCTGGCGGTTCTTAGAATACCGAGCGGGTCGCCGGCATGAAAGCCGCAGGCGACATTGGCGCTGGAGACGAGGGCGAGCATCGCGGTGTCGTCGCCCATGCCCCATGCGCCATAGCTTTCGCCGAGATCGCTGTTCAGATCGATGGCAGTCATATCAGGTCTCCTTAGGCGGTCAAAAGCGCGAAGATCGGGCCGATTGACTTGTAGCCCATGTACCAGGTGAGGACGCAAGCCAGCACGCCGAGCGCAAGCAGCCAGCGCGGATAACGGTAGCCACCCATCAGGTCAGAACGGGCCCAGGCAGCATAGATGAAAATCGACAGGCCGATCGGCAGAATGAGACCGTTCAGGCCGCCGACGAAGACCAGCATCTGGGCCGGCGGGGTCGTGATAATCACATAGAAGAACAGCGATACCGCGATAAAGATCACGGTCGCGATATTGCGCGCCCTCTCACTAAGGTCCTGCTTGAAGATCGTGAGGAAGGAAACCGAGGTATAGGCAGCGCCGATAACCGAGGTGATGGCGGCAGCCCACAGGATAATGCCGAAGACGCGCATGCCCACATCGCCGGCGGCGGCCTCAAAGGCTTGGGCGGCCGGATTGGCACCCTTGCCTGAGACATCGATTACGACACCGCTTGCGACTACACCGAGCACAGCGAGAAAGAGGACGTAGCGCATAACGCCGGTGACGGCGATTCCGGTGAGGGCTGCGCGGTTGACGGCGCCGAGGTTTTCGATGCCGACCGTGCCTTTGTCGAGTAGGCGATGTGCCCCGGAATAGGTGATGTAGCCACCGACCGTGCCGCCGACGATGGTGGTGATCGTGGCGAAATCGACGGTTGCCGGTAAAAAGGTCTGGAACAGTGCTTCGCCAACGGGCGGGGCCGATGCGATGGCCACATAGAGTGTCAATGCGATCATCAAGATACCGGCGAAGATGATGAAACGGTCGACGGCCATGCCGGCGCGCTTCGATAAGAAGATGCCGATCGAAAGAATCGCGCTGATTGCGCCGCCGGTTTTCGGATCAAGCCCGATCATCGCATTGATACCAAGGCCCGTGCCCCCGATATTGCCAATATTGAAGAATAATCCGCCGACGATCACCAGAACGGCAAGCAGATAGCCAGCGCCCGGGATTGCGGCATTGGCGAGATCGGAGGCACGCATCCGCGTCAGGGTGACGATTCGCCAGATGTTCAGCTGCACGACGAAATCAATGACAATCGAGGAGAGGATCGCAAAAGCGAAAGCCGCACCGAGTTTGGTGGTAAATGTTGCCGTCTGGGTGATGAATCCCGGGCCAATTGCCGACGTAGCCATTAAGAACACCGCAGCCGTGAGTGCTGCGCGCCGCGACTTGAGCGACATGCCAGAGGATGCGGCCGATGCGCCGTCTGCGGATGAAATTGATAGCTGTTCCATAAACCCTCTCCTTATGCGGCCTCCCGCAGTCCCTCGGGCGGGCCGTGTGAGTTCTGACACGAGCCAGCGTCGTCGCGTTTCTCTAAGATGTCAAGATTGTTCAACGATATTAGTTTATCGTTCTACTATATTTTTGAAATGTTGAGCAATCTGAGCATTTCATGAGCGCCGGCCAATCTTCAGAACCCATTTTGCAGCACCCGCCCGCGCGCTTGTCACTTTTCGCGCCCTTAAGGGATATGTCTGACTGCCGCGATTGACCTTTGCCGCAGTGACCCGATTGGCCGTGTCGTTCGCCCAATGGTTCCCATTGAGCGAGAACCGCGATATCGATGCGCAAGGAGACGGATGCTTCATCCATTTCCATGCAGAAGGGGCTTTGATGGCTGAACAGGATACCATATCGGCGCTTGCGCCGCGTCTGGCGAAGGAGATCCGCGACATGCTGATCGCGGGCGAATTGAAGCCGGGGCAGCGCCTGTCTGAGGCAGCGCTCAGCGCCGGCCTTGATGTGTCGCGCAATTCACTGCGCGAAGCCTTCCGGCTCTTGACCAAGGAAAATCTCTTGCGCCACGAACCCAATCGCGGCGTCTTCGTCGCCACGCCGAGCATGGCCTCAATCATCGACATCTACCGTGTGCGCCGCGTGATCGAATGCCAGGCGCTTGCAAAGGCCTATCCCAAGCATCCGGCGGTGGTTCGTATGCGCTCGGCGGTCGAGCGCGCCAGGGTCGCGCGCGATCGCAAGGATTGGGCCATGGTCGGCAGCGAAAACATGGTCTTTCACGCGGCGATCGTCGATCTTGCCGACAGTCAGCGCCTGAATGCTTTCTACGCCCAGATCGCCGCAGAGCTGCGTCTCAGTTTCGGCCTTCTCGCCGATCCCGAATCGTTGCACGCGCCCTATGTCGACCTCAATGGCGCTATTCTCGAAAAGCTCGAGGCGGGACTGACGGCCGAAGCTTGCACGGCGCTCGAAGCGTATCTGATGCAGTCTGAGCGCACAGTTCTCGCCGCCTTCTCGCGGATCGATCCGGGCAAATGATCCCCATTGTGAAACCAGCAGCTAAAACCACGGTCTCAGAACCACGCACGCCGCCGGCGAGCCGCTTCGTCGCGAAGCAGCAGCGCCGGCGGGCTTGCCGAAGAATTGCTGGCACCATTTCGCGCTTGTTGTCGTGCGAGACGCGAACGGATACTCAATACTAATTTGCTGCAACCCTTCGCGCGAGCGCCATCACATAGTCATCCGCGATGTCGGCCAAGGTCAAGGCGACCTCCGGTTCCTTCCACCCCGCAGCAAGGGCCCTTTGCACGAAATCTTGAAATGCCGCTGCAAGGACCTCTTCGCGCTCGACAGCTCTATATGGATCACTTGCGCCATGTTGCGGATTGCTGATCTGTATTGTCGGACGGGTAAATTCCATTGATATGCCCCCTGGAGGTTGCGCTATTTTGCATGGAGAGTACATTCGTCATGTACCCGGTTTCTCTCGTCTGAACTGCTATTATGCTTCGTTTCTAATAAGTTAAGTGTCGCGTGTCGTTAGCCACGCATCCCGAAACTTGCAGCAGCGTCCATTTTTTGCAATCACCGATCGGCGATCCGGAATTTTACCCTCAATGACCACGATATGCGGTCAAGCAAACATACCCACGGTCCTGCGACGAGCGGCGACCAGTAAAGGGCCATCGTCGGGAGGTCGCCGGGCTGCTTAGGACAGGTCGCCATCGGCTTTAGCGGCGCACGATCGATGTGTGCGGCAAGCGAAATGAGCTCGTCAATGCCGCAGATCGCCTGCTCTGATGGCCACCGGCCGGGGCTAGCGGCTATGGCCGAGCGTCTTTAGCCATTTGTCGAAGGAATGAGCGCTCTCGACTTCTGACATTGGTGCGACAGCATGCCCAAGATAGAGCGGAACGGCCACATTTCGCGCCTCCCGCGGACTGTAACCAAACTCCTTACTGAAGGCCCGGCTGAAATGGGCAGCAGAAGAAAAGCCCACAGCAAAGGCGATATCGACGATTTGCTGCCGATTGCTGACGTCACTCAGGGCAGCGTGAGCAGACAAAAGCCGCCGGCGCTGAATATAGTGATGAACGCCGCCATCCGGCTCGAACACCTGATAGAGGCGGGTGCGCGAAACACCAAGTTCCCGACATATCCGATCCGTCGTGAGATCGGGCGACTTCAGATTGCGCTGGACGAAGCGGCGCACGCGCTCCATCAAAGCCAAGGTGCTGTGTTGCTCCGGAACAGCAATATTCGAAGCCGATGCTGAAACGCAGGTCAAAACCATATCACGTGTGGTCTGGACCACGTAAGGAAGGTCCACCGCAGCCAGACGTGAAAGGTTTGCCTCGACACCATCCAGATATTCGATCAGCAGTTTAGTGTATGTTCCGGACAAGGCGACATTGTTTTTGATTTCGCTGGAGGCGGGAACATCAAAAAGCAGTTCGCGCGGCAAATAAAGCGAGAGGACCCGCGCCTCGGTTGATCGGCCTCGAAATGGATGTCCCAAGGAACGCAGTTCCACCTTTCCTGGCTCGCCCTCCGAGACATGCCCATCAACTTCCGTCCATGTCCGCCCGTTGCGCAGGACCGAAATGTGCCAATGATCGATGAGGTTTGACCGCACCTTTGCCTCCGATCGCACATAGCTGTGGGCAGGGGTGCTTTGTTGAACGACCAGCATGCCGCCGAGATTCCAGGCCGCATGATCGGCTACAAACTCCGCTTCTTGCGAAGGGGAATCCGGACGCCGAATGTCTATAAGGGGAGCGACATAGGCCTGCCAGGCCGCAAATTGACCTGCCGGTTCCAGCCCGCGCGTGGAAAACAGCAATGGTTCCAACGCTGGCGGAGCCGGAGGCTCTTCATTGCTTGGCTGTGCCGATCGCGGATAACGACGGCGTTCGACCTCTACCGGCGCAGTGTCGTCGCCCGGCACGCCATTTTCGGTTTTGGAACCGGGGGGTACGGATTGTTCTTTGCGTCGATCATCTGACAATCTGGTCCCCCGAACTGGCGTCACGACAGCGCCAAATAGTCACCCTACTTAAGTCGCCGGATCTGTCGAAAGAGACGGAGAACGCTGTCCCTTCCAGGCGAAGATAGGCGCTTCATCAAACCAACGACTGCACAGCGCTGGCCAACCCGGCATCTCATGCACGAGCCCAACGCGGCCACGTCTGACTTTCAAGCTCGCTACCCCCGACCTTGTGGTCGACCCTCGATCAGGAACTGGCCTGATTCTACCGATATCCCGTTCACGCCATTGTCTAGGTAATTTCTTGTCTAGATTGTGGCATTTGGCGGAATGCACGAACCCCTGCGGATCCGGTGATCGAGACCGGCGCATGAACCGGAGCCGAGTACATGGTCGTCGGTATTGGTGGAAGTCTCAACGGTCGCAGCGGCTCCATACCACCGGATATGGTCAGCAGGAAGTTGAGCGGAGACAATCGAAATCTCCAACTTCGAGAGGAATGCCTTCCCGATCCTTGTCAGGTGGTTCTGGTCTCCTGGCACGTTCGTCTGTCAAGATGTGTCGTACGACAATGTCATTGGCACTTCGCCCAGGATCGCACACCTGCATTTCCGCTGTCAGCAATTTTAAAGCGTCCGCCAGTTGTCTTTCCGCGTTGATAGTAGATGCCGAACCGGCTTCGCGCAATTCGCTATAGAGCTTTGCTCGCTCATAAAATTCTTCGGCTCTGGCCAGACACTCTGCTGTCGGTTTGATCATCCTCAAGGCGAGGCGTAGGTTAATTGCGGCCGTAAGCTCAAATGCAGCAGCCGAGAAACTTGTAACCGCGCCCGGGGGGTGGGTCCTCTTCAGAAGCGCCAGCCATTGAGGGATCATTACGGTCTCCGGAACGCGACCTGCACATCAGAACGAAACGAGAGTACGCGAGCACATATCTCTCGTGGGTTGATCATGCCCTCCCAGTCCTCATCTGTCCTCGGACTTTGGTCCTATCCGCAAGCGGACGAAGGTCCGATCCCGTTCGCAGGAAAGGTCTGATCTTCCTTTATCAGGCGCTTGCAGGGTTGACGATCGGCATGCGTCATGAGCAATCTCAAGAACTTGGACTGGCCTTTTCGGCTGCTTGGATGCTGCATGTAAATTTGCTCAGCAGGTTTTGCCCATCGCCTTCGAGCCGAATATTCGCCATTGCTCCAAGTGCGCTCTTTAATTGACAAAGGACGTGGGCGCTGACCCCGCGTCAGGTAACAGCGATGACGACGCGTCGGAACTTTCTAGCCACGTTGTGTTGGGCTTTGGTTGGTGTCTCCCTTTCAATCCTTCCCTACAAGATTGAAATATCGGGATCCGCGTTTGACGTGGTCACCCAGTCTGCCCTGGCCAAGAGTGGAAACAACGGCAATGGCGGCGGCAATGGCAACGGCGGCAATGGCGGCAACGGCGGCGGCAATGGCAACGGCGGCGGTGGCAACGGCGGCGGTGGCAACGGGAAGAGCGGCTCGAGCAACAGCTCTTCCGGAAAAAGCTCTGGTGTGTCGGCAACGACAAGAGGCGATGACAACTCCTCGCTTGAAGTGCTTCACGTCGATGGAATGAGCGAGGAAGTCAAAAGGGGACGTTACATCATGAAAGATGCGAAAGGGCGCACGATCGTCAATCGGCGCGCCACGTTTGATGATGTAAAACGGCTTCAATCATTCAGTCCCTGACCGGCTTCCGATCGATCGCATCGCGAAAGACCATCGCCGCCTCTGTCCTGTTGTTGACGTCAAGTTTCGCCATGACCTGTGTCATGTGATGCTTAATCGTTTTCTCGTGCAGGTCGAGCTTCCGGGCCACCTCCTTATTGCTAAGGCCCGTCGCGACGAGCTTTAGAACTTCGTGTTCACGGGCGGTAAGCGCAGCAATGGCGTCAACGTTGGAGGGCTCGGATGGATTGTGAAGCAACTTGGCAGACAGCGTCGGAGCAACATATCCGTCCCCGTCAGCCACCGTGCGGATGATGTCAGCGAGTGCTCTGGAGCCGACGCCTTTGAGAACATAACCTTTCGCCCCCGCCTTCAAGGCTCCGGTAACATCATCGTTGGTTTCAGAGACCGTCAACATGATGATCTTCTGCGCGGGTGATGCTTCAAGGATCGGACCAATCGCGTTCAGTCCCCCGCCTGGCATGGAAATGTCGATGAGGATGATGTCGGGCCGCAGGTCCTGCGCAATTCGCAACGCGTCATCCTTCGAGCCGCCTTCGGCGATCACCAAGAAACCATCGATCTCCGACAAGCTTCTCGTTACGCCCTCTCTAAACAGCGGGTGATCGTCTATAACCGCGACCCTGATCGTTTCGCTCATATTTGCTCGGCCTCCTCGGTGTTGAGTGTCATCCTGACGGTCGTACCTGGCGCCGCAAATGTGATCTCGAACGTACCGCCAAGACTTTCAACGCGTTCCCTGAGGCCCGCAAGTCCAAGGCTGGTAGGTCCGACGTCGTCGGGACTGAAACCTGGCCCATCGTCTGCGACTTCTATGCTGACGCAATTTTCCTGCAGACGCTGGATAACACGCTGGCCCGCGCCCCCGCCATGGCGATAGGCATTATTCAATGCTTCCTGCACAAAACGGTAGATGCATATTTTCGCCGACGGCGATAGACAAACAGGGATGCTGGACGTCACCAGCTCGACGATCGTCCCGGTTCTCTGGCGATGCGCGTGAACACTACGCTCCAATATTTCAGAAAGGCTCGCTGCCTCGATCTGCGGCAAGACCAGACCGCTGCAAATCGTACGGATTTCGCGCATGGCTTCGTCGAGACTTGCCTTGATGGATGCTACCTCCCGCTCGCGGGTGACAGGAGAGGTCGAGGCGCTGACGACGGTGCGGCTATCCAGCCGAAGTGAAGCATAAGCTATAAGTTGGGCTGGGCCGTCGTGAAGATCCGCGCCGATGCGCCGCAGATAGCTCTCGTTCAATGCGGTGACACGTTCGGAAGCGCGCTGGACACGCTCCCGGAGAGCCTCGTTCTGGGCAAGCAAAGCGGACAAATCGTCGATCCGCTGGCTTAACGCATGACGCTGATTTTCGATCGTTCGGCTACCCCTTAAAACAATCGCCGAAAGCGTCGCGAAGAACACAAGCGTAAAGCCCGCCACCGCGAGCCAGGTGTGAAGCCGGGCCTGTCTAAGGCTGTGCTGGAAGTCGTTGGCAATTTCGTAAAACTCCGAAACGGCGACCACCTGTCCTGACCAGGGCTGCAGGACGGGGTTATAGATCTCCAGAAGCGGTTTACCGGCAAGGCGTTCTACCTTGTCCTCGACATCGTCGAGCTCGTTGAACTGTGCCGCCATCTTGCCGGCAAAGGCCGTCTTGAGCTCATCACTGAGCGGGAACTTCTTTCCGACCATGGTCTTGTCGTTCGAATAGAGAACAGTTCCGTCCGAGCGCCACAAACGGAATGACAACAGCCGGTTGCCGAGCGCACCTTGCCCGAGCGTCTCGTCCAGAGCACGCGCGACAGTGTCGTCAAGCGCCTGGCTCGTCTGCATGTCAGGCAGCAGCGGAGCAATGACACTGTCCACGTAAAGGGCGGTCGTTGCGGCAGAATTGCGTGTAACGGCGTCTTCGATCAATCGAGTCACGAACGCCCCGACCAGAAGCATCGCTCCAATCGAGACAATGCCGCCAATCACTAGGAACTGCTTGGCCAGTGACTGCGAATTCCATTTTGAAATCAGGTTGGGCCGACGCACGAGTTATTCTCGGGGATTGGTCGCATTGCGTGGGCGACCCGTTTCGATTTTGCAGATAGCCTACCTTCTCTGCTCCGGCGGTCAATGGCGAGCTTGTCAAGCGTCCACTATCAGACGTTTAGAATCCATCCATCGGACCTAAGTCCTAACCGCTGCGGCATTGGTCTGACGATCATGGAATCGCGCCGCCGCGCAAGCTATCGTTGCGTTCAGTGAAGCCGCCCATCCGCGGCTGGCCGTGATTTTCGTCGCCGCCGCTTTAACGAGGAGACATCGCATGCCAATCAGAAAAGTAATCAGCCGGGGCATTCTTGCGCTTACCATCACAGTCGCACCACTAACAGGCGCTACGCTCGGAATCTCGAACGTGGCCCTCGCCAAGGACGGAAATGGCAACGGCAATTCTGGTGGTGGTGGAAACGGCAATGGGAACGGGGGTGGGAATGGAGGCAACCACGGCAGCGCGGGCTCGAACCATGGCAAGTCTGGCAATGCGCATTCGAAGACGAATTCAAAGTCGGGTGCCAGCACGCCGACGCTCGAATCACTCTTCTTTCATGAAAAAAAGACCGGTAAGGCAACAAAGGCGGAAAAGCCCGTCAAGAGCGGCAACGCTGCAAAGAAAAGTCTGAAGAACACCAAATCGGACGCGGTTGGACTGAGTTCGTTGAACCGCAACTATCATGCCTATATGCATTCCAACGACCCGCGACTGGCTCCCGTTGCGGCCTACGTCATGGCATATGCTGAATTCGAAAAGGTAAGCGGGCCCGATGTGGTTCCGATCGATCCGGCGCTGAGCGATGAGGCGCTGCGCGAGGCCCTTACGGGCTTCACAAAAGGGGGCGTTGTGAGCGACGATGCCCTTGCTGAAGCCAAGGAAATCCTCGGCGTAGGACCGGCAGTCGGCAAGATCGACGAGATTCGCGAAACGCTGCCCGATCCGGAGCCCGTGGATACGCTCGAGGAGCCAACAACCACGGAAACGACGACAACAGTCACGATTGTCACCGAGACGCCCACCGAGCCGGCGAACTGATGTTGAGATACGCGCCGGCACCTGAGGTGCCGGCGCAATTCATTGCCGGGAACGGCGAAGTCCCTCGATAACCAGCACGTTGGCTGCAAGAGTCCCGTCTAGGAACTCTTGCTGAGAGATCTTGGTGAAACATTATCATTTGTGTCGAATGCTATGGATACGTGCGTCGTGCCATATCGGAAGCAGGGCCGGATAATGCCACATGCCGGAAATGGCGACCGCACGTTTTGGGCCAAATTCAGTCGACTGCCCAGACTTCAGCAAAACTCCGTTCTTGTTTCCGCAATTTGTGCGCTGCCTTGAAAGCAGGCGGGGGTTGAGAAGATCCTGCGACGCATGAAGAGCGGAGCCCCGGGGTAGGACAATCATCTTGAGCGCGATGACCCCTTTTGCCGACGCCCATCGCATTTTTGGGCACTCCAGGTGCTGATCTGGTTGCGACCGTTGCGTTTGGCATCATAAAGAGCGTCGTCTGCGCGTTTGATCAGTTCCGCCGATACCAGTTCGGAAGAAGAGCTTTGCTTTGTCAAAACGCCGACACTTGCGGTGACATACCGGAATTCGCTCCCCGCATGCGGTATTTCCAGCGCCCGAAGACCCGTCAGGAATTTGAGGGCAAGCGCCTGGGCTGCGCCTTCGTCGGTTTCGGGCAGCAGAACGACGAACTCCTCACCACCAAAGCGGGCGACGACATCGGTGCGGCGCTTGACAACCTCGCGTAAACAATCGCTCACGGCTTTGAGACATTCGTCGCCCGCAACATGACCGTAAGTGTCGTTATAGGCCTTGAAACGATCGACATCGATCAAAAGCAGGCTGAGCGGGGTCCGGTTTCTGGCGCTTCGGGCAAGCTCGATGACGATGGCCTGGTCGAAAGCCCTCCGGTTGACGATCCCCGTTAAAGCATCCGTTTCCGCCAAACTCTTCATTTGCTCGGCAAGTTCCCGCAGCGAGTGCTCGGCCTGCTTCATGGCTGTGATGTCCGATACGACAACGAGTGCTTTTCCGTCCGTCGTCAGTCGCGTCCGCAAGCTGAGCCAGCGGCCATCACAAAGGTCAATCTCCTCGTCCTTGTCCTGATGCAGGTGCGCGGCGGCGTTGTCGATCCAGTCATCTGTCACGTCCTTGGGCAGATCGCGGCGCTCCTCTGTCTCCGCAACCTTCCGCAGAATGTCTTTAATGTTGGCTCCGGGAATCCGCGCTGGAGCAGATAAGGGGAAAAGGCACCTGTACTGCTCGTTACAGAATAGTAGCGTGCCGTCAGGACCGAACATCGCAAATCCATCCGACATGCCGGCCATCGCGTGCGACAGCAAGTTCCGACTTTCGGTGAGTTCGCGCTCCACGCGCCGCTGTTCCGTGATGTCGCGCGTGGCGCCGGCAAGACCGATGATTTCGCCCTTTCCGTCGCGCAAAGGAAACTTGGACGTCGAGTAGCATCTTTCCTGCTCGCCCTCGCGAAGCTGTTCGATCTTGTCGATCACGGGCTTGCCGTTTCGCAAAAGCTCTTGCTCTTCAGCAAACAAGATCTCCGCGCGCCGTTGTGTTGCAAGCTGAAAATCGGTGAGGCCGATCATCTCGGCCGGCGAGCTGAAGTGATGATGTTCGGCGACATTGCGGTTGACGATGACAAACTGGCTCTGACTGTTCTTGACGTAATGGTAGTCGGATGTCTGGGTGAGGGCGGCCGTCAACAGATCACGTTCCAATGCAATGCGTTCGAACTGCAACAGGACAAGCCCGGAGATGATGATGGCGCAGGAATTGAGGAAGAGAGCGGGCGCAACGATTGACGTAAGCGTTTGGCCATCGGCGGAGCTGAGCAGGACCAGTGTCGATCCCACGAGTGTTACGCAAACCGCAGCAGCCAGGAGCACGACATCGATAATCCCGATTTTGCGGTTTTGAACGATTATGTGAGCGGCAACACCAACGGCGCCGATCAGCAGGATACCGGTAATGCCGTTGATTGTTCCCGCTCCGCCTGAATATATCCGGAAGCCGCCTGCAACAGCCATCGTGGCGATGGCTGCCACCGGCCCGCCAAACAGCCCGGAGATCGCAATCAGCGACGATCTCAAATCGATGAATGCGCCGGAGTTGACAGGGATCGAAAGCAACATCGATGCAATGGCGCCGAGGCCCATTGTCAGACCGAACGCGACCTTCGACTGAAGCGCGGAAAGATTGCGGAATCGATAATAGAAGTGGGCCCACACCGACATGACAAGTGCAACGACGGCGAGGTTTCCCGTCAGTATCTGCCAGGTTGTGCTCATGATCGTTTCAGCAGCTCAAGGACATGGATCGATTTGAACTTCTACGCTTTTTTTCTTTCGGGCAACTTAACGCGGTGTTCGCTTTGGATCCCGGTGGCTGAGCTATCATTTCGGCGCCGCGGGCTGCGTTGGATGGCTACTTTTGTCGTTAACCACGCTTTTTAAGCACGCTTACATCGTCGAATGCTAAACCTGAAATGCAGCGCATTGCGGACATGATGTCTCCTGCCGTCCCAAGACATGATCCTTAAACTCACAGATTCTCGGACCCTTCATGTCGTCCAGCTTTGCAGCGAAATATGTTCGTGCTCAAACGTCTTCCATCATTGCTGCAACCATCTGCTTCCTTGCCGTCGCTCTTTTGTTGACGGGCCTGATGGCCCACGTTGTTGCGACCATGACCCGGTCGGGCAATGAAATCGACGATGCGCGGGCAACGCGTGCCGCAGCCGCCGCGATCGCCGCATTTGCGGCCCGCCTCAGCGGGACCGTAACGGATAATGCCGTGTGGGATGATGCTTACGCCGCCATTGCCTCATCAGACGCCGCCGCCTGGGCTTACGACAACTGGGGAAAGACCAGCGAGGACTATCCGCTGTATGACGGTGCAATCGTCATCGACCCCGAAGGAAGGGTGACCTCTTCCTATGCGAAGGGCAAGTCTTTCCAGCCGAGCGAATATTTTGGTGAGGCCTTCGCGCGGCAGAGCAAAGCTGCTGCGATCGCTAGCGAGGCTCCTCTGGTCAACTTCTTCAAGACCGAAAGCGGTGTCGCCCTTGTCGCATCACAGGCAATTCAGCCCTTCTCGACAAATGCCCAGCTTCCGAGGCTGAGCGTATTGAGCTTCTACAAGGAAGTCACGCCGGACATTCTAGGCGCGTTCTCCGCTGAACACGAGCTTGAGGGGCTGCGGCTCCAGGCAGTGGCTGAACCAGGCCTGCTGAGCGTCCCGATCAAAGGCATGGACGGCGCTACCATTGCCTTTCTCGTCTGGCCCAGCAAAGCGCCCGGAAGCGCCGTCTTTATGGCGGTCTATCCGTACATACTGGCCGCCGCGGTCATCCTTTGCCTGTTTCTGGCAGGCGTCCTTTTCGCCGGCGCCTCTGAGGCGCGGCGCTTGCGTCGATTGGCGGACGTGGCGCGTTTCGAAGCAAATCATGACAATCTGAGCGGTCTGCTCAACAGACATGGCCTTTTGAATGTGCTGGAGCATCTCAGCAGTTCGGCTGTGCCGGAGGTGTCTCTTTATCTCGTTGACCTTGATGGCTTCAAGGCGGTCAACGACGCTTGGGGGCATGCGGTCGGCGATGATCTGATCCGCATCGTTGCGAAGGCGTTGGCGACCTGTCACCAGGAAGTCATTGCCGCCGCGAGGCTGGGTGGCGACGAATTCGCGCTGGTGCAAGTCGGATCGGCTGCGCTCGGCGACTTCGAACAGGCAATTCTCAACCTCTTTGCCGGGCCGTTCAAAATCGACGGGCGAACGATTGAAGTCGGGGCAAGCATCGGAGCCGCGCCCAGAAGCGAGGACATTGCGCCCCTGGAACTGCTTCGGCGGGCCGACATGGCTCTCTACCGCGCCAAGGAAAATGGCAGAGGTCAAGCTATTGGATATGATCCCGAGCTCGACCGCGAACGCGTGCGTATCGGCGAACTGGAAGGCGAATTGAGAAGCGCCATAAAGAGTGGAGCAATCGAACCCGTTTTCCAACCGCTCGTTTCTGCCACCACGGGTGCGATCACAGGCCTTGAGGCCTTGGCGCGTTGGCAAAGCGCCGCTGGAAGGATCAGTCCTGAGGTCTTCATCCCGCTTGCTGAAAAATCTGGCCTCATAGACGCTCTCGGCGTTCATATGCTGCGTGTGTCGATCTGCCATGCGAGAGCCTGGCCCGGCCTTACGCTATCTGTCAATGTCTCGCCAATCCAGCTGTGTAATCCGGACTTCGGAGCACAAGTGATTTCGGTTTTGAAGGAATCTGACTTCGACGCCAACCGCCTGACTTTGGAGATAACCGAAGGCGTCCTCATGACGAATCCCGATCAGGCCCGCCGGTCCATCGACCAGCTTAAGCGCGTCGGAATCAAGTTCGCGCTTGACGACTTCGGTTGCGGCTATGCCAGTATTGGCGCACTGCGGCAGTTTGGCTTCGATCGGATGAAGATCGATCGATCACTTGTTTCGGGTGTCGAAGACGCTGCCAACGGCATTGAGGTTCTTCGCGCGACGATCTCCTTGGCAACGGCTCTAAATATTCCCGTTACCGCCGAGGGCATCGAGAATGCGCGCCAGGCAGCGATATTACGCGACACAGGATGCGATCAGCTTCAGGGATATCTCGTCGGAAAGCCTATGTCGGCACAGGAGATTTCAGAGACACTTCGTCTAGAAGATCCAGCGGCATGACATTGCCCAGCGGCTGCGCAAACCTTTCTTAATACTGTTAACTCTTTATTAACCATGGCGGCGGTAGATATGGTCAACGATTTCTTAACATAGATGACCAAAGTGCTAACAGACGCTCGCTCTATCCGCATCAAGGGCCGCTCTTTCCTCGCGGTCATGCTTTCTCCAGATCTCCCGCTTGATGATTGGCTGGCGAGGCTGGATGATCTCGCAGCCCGCTCAGCCGGATTCTTTTTGGGCCGGCCCATCGTGCTTGATGTCACGGACCTGCAAATCGACCGATCGCAGTTAAAAGACCTTATTGCGGAACTAACGCAACGCAATGTGAGCGTCATGGGAATCGAGGGCGGGCGGCCGTCAATCCTCGGGCCAGGCATGCCGCCTGCACTGAAGGGCGGACGGCCGGTGTCCGACTTTGAGCTTCCAAAAGCGGAACCAATTATTGATCTGCAAAGCAAGCAGCCGGCAAGCGAAGCGCGTCCGGCGCTTCAGTCCATCGTGATCCGGCAGCCCGTGCGTTCAGGCCAGTCAGTGATTTTCCCGGAAGGCGATGTCACCATCGTCGGTTCTGTTGCCTCCGGTTCCGAGATCATCGCCGGAGGTTCGGTCCATGTTTATGGCACCTTGCGGGGCAGGGCCATGGCGGGGTCGGTCGGAAATGCGTCAGCGCGGATCTTTTGCCGAAAGCTCGAGGCAGAGCTAGTTGCGATTGATGGCGTCTACAAGACCGCCGAAGACATGGCCTCGAACCTTCGAGGGCAGGCTGTCCAGCTCTGGCTGGAAGGCGACACGATCATGGCAGAGAAACTTATCTGAGCCGAAAGCCGGCTAGGACACAGGAGAGCAAGATGGGGAAAGTCATCGTCGTCACTTCAGGCAAAGGCGGAGTTGGCAAGACAACTTCTACCGCCGCGCTTGGAGCGGCTCTGGCGCAGAGGAACGAAAAAGTGGTCGTCGTCGATTTTGACGTCGGGCTGCGCAATCTCGATCTCGTGATGGGTGCGGAGCGAAGGGTCGTCTACGACCTGATCAACGTCATACAAGGCGATGCCAAGCTCCCTCAGGCGCTGATACGCGACAAGCGGCTCGAGACGCTGTTTTTGCTCCCGGCATCGCAAACGCGCGACAAGGACAACTTGACGCCGGAGGGTGTCGAACGTGTCATGGCCGATTTGAAGCGCCACTTCGACTGGATTATCTGCGATAGCCCCGCAGGCATCGAACGTGGGGCAACCCTTGCAATGCGCCATGCCGATATCGCCGTCGTCGTCACCAACCCGGAAGTTTCTTCGGTCCGTGACTCGGACCGCATCATCGGCTTATTGGACGCCAAGACCGCCAAGGCAGAACGCGGCGAGCGGATGGAGAAGCATCTGCTCCTGACCCGCTACGATGCCAACCGCGCCGAACGGGGCGATATGCTCAAAGTCGATGACGTCCTGGAGATCCTTTCCATCCCGCTCCTCGGCATTGTTCCCGAAAGCATGGATGTTCTACGCGCCTCCAATATTGGCGCACCTGTGACGCTCGCCGATAGCCGCAGTGCACCCGCGATGGCATATTTCGATGCCGCCCGCCGGCTTGCCGGTGAGGAAGTACCGATCACAATTCCCGGGGAAAAGCGCGGTCTCTTCGGCAAGATATTCGGACGGAGGGCCGCATGAACATCTTCAGTCTTTTCGGCAAGAAGAAAACGGCCCCCGCGGCCCGTGAGCGCCTGCAGGTGCTTCTGGCCCACGAACGCTCGTCGGCGGGTTCGGACCTTGTAGCGCTGCTGCGAGAGGAAATCCTTGCGGTGATTGCCAAGCATGTGCAAGTCGACAACGATAAGGTCCAAGTAAAGATGGATCGCAATGAGCACGTGTCGATTTTGGAAATCGACGTCGAGATCCCATTGAAGGCAGAGGCGCAAGCTGCTTGAAACGGCCAAAGGAAGCCGCACGCATGAAAGTAGTGTGTCGGATATTGTGAGCCGGGTAGGCGAGGGGAGGGCGGGGACTAAGCGGCGACTGTAACTGTCGGTTGCCTGAAGACGCCGCCCCTCCCGCTGCCACTTCCGCCGTTGCGGCGCCTGATAGCAGCCATATACCTGGCTTGGCCCGGGGCGCCCCGTCAGCGACGCTGACGGAAACACCGCTCTTCTGACGTCGATTTGCGCAGGAGTTCATGCCTGGACGACCGACGCGACTGGGACAATCATGCACCGGCGTTGGCCGTACCGGGCAACCAGGTCCAATCTTGATCGCCCGAATCACGCGGACTGCACTCAGCTGTACGAGGCTGCACCCGCGCTCGCCGGCTCCTTCTGGGCCGTCGCCTTCCTGAGCTTTGCCACTTTCGCGGGTCGCTTCTCCCGCTCACGCGCAATTGAGTTGCAGCCGGACTGCTGCTCTATAATCGATTAAACTCAACCTCGCTTAACAAATTGATTTACATGACATTTGAGGCATGGCAACGGGTAGATACTCAACTGTTGCCGGGGGTCAAATGAGCAGGGGTGTTTTTGCTTTCAGACCGGCCGCTCTTCGTGAAAGAGCGGTGGGCGAAATCCACGCTCGGCCATATGCCCTTATTACGGTACCTCGCGTCATCTTTCAGCTTGCTTTCTTGACGGACAGCGAGCCCGATCAGGATCATGATATCGTAAAGCGGCTCTCCCAATCGAGCGGATCGCCGCCTCCGTCTCACGAGACCAATCACCATGCGATCAGCTGGGGACAAGGAACGCTGAGATGGGAACGCCACACGGAATTCTCGACCTATTTCTGGGATAGCCCCGCTCCAGAAAAGTTCGGGGCTGAGATTCCTGTGCATCCATTCGGTGACGGATTTTCGCAACCCGGACCCTTCATCTCGGGAATACGACTGGAGATCAGACCTGACACTGAAGAGACCCAGAAGGACCTCGCCGTTTTCGATCGGACGAGCCTCTGCCGCAGTGACCTCAGAAGCGGAGAGGCCACCATTCTTACGGATTTCCGTCCGGATGGGGATGGCCTAACAAAGATCCTCGTTATCGACCGCGGCCTATCCGATAGTTCGCGCGGTGCGCTCGTTCAGAAGCTTCTGGACATTGAGACCTATAGAACACTTGCAATGATGGCGTTGCCTTTGGCACAATCGCTGTCACCCGAGATCCGCCGGATAGAAGCTAGCCTGACGGCGCTCACTCAGCGGATGAAGCAGCACGCTCGCGACGAAGCCGATCAATTGCTTGCGGAAATTACCCGTCTGGCGGCCGAACTCGAAGCGAATGCTGCGATGAGTCTTTACCGGTTCGGCGCCAGCCGCGCCTACTACGAAATTGTCCAGGAGCGGATTCGGGCGCTTGCCGAAACAGCGACCTCCGGGAGCGAGAGCCTTGGCACTTTCTTGGAGCGGCGCCTGGCACCGGCGATGCGGACCTGCCAATCTGTAGAGGAGCGCCAGGCAAATCTCTCGCGCAAACTGGCTCGTGCCACGTCCTTGCTAAGGAGCTGGATCGATGTGGAGCTGGAGCAAATCAACATGACGTTGCTAAACTCCATGGACCGCAGGGCAAAAATGCAATTACGCCTGCAGCAGACCGTTGAGGGCCTCTCCGTTGCGGCCATATCGTACTATGTCGTCGGACTGATTGGATATGTCGCCAAAGGGGTACACTTGTTTGGCATCGAGTTTGGGTCGGAAATTGTGACGGCAATCTCGGTCCCTTTCGTCATTTTGGGAATTTCGCTTATCGTTCGGAATATCAGGCATCGGCACTCGGAAGAAGACGATACGCAATGAGGAACCATCCGCAATCTCCCACGTCATAAAACAGGGAAGAGTGATATCTTACTTTGCAGGATCAGGACAATTTAACTTGCGGCTACACCAAATGTGGCGCGGCGGGTTGAACCGTTCGTTTCGACGCAAGTTAAAATATCACTTTGCGCCGCCACACGGCACGACGACCAGCCCCGATCTGTCCGGCTGTTCCGGCTTGCAAGGACAGACCGGAGTGAGTGAGAGGTAGCATACCCGGTCTTCGGACGCTCCTCGCGAAGCTGCCCTGGTCACTGGGTCTGGTTTTCGCCCGCTCGAAAGAGATAGCCGAGATATTGGCCCTGCGATCGGTCGTCTTTCGATCCTAAATCATTTTCTACACTGTTCATGACCATAGCGTCCGTATCGAGCGGGTTTTGCATGGCGCCCGCGATATAGAAGCCATCCTTGGAGACGATCAGCGGCACGTTGCCTCTCGCGCCATGTAGTAGCTGGCTAATGGCTGATGTGGCAGCCAAGTTGAACTGTCCGCTTTAGCGGAAAGTAGAAATGTCACTTTGGGCGCGTCTCCAGCCAGTTAGAAACGCGACACTCGGCATCGCCGCTGGCACCGACGGTGAGCCCCCGTTCCGACCGGCTGGGCCGGGTTGTAAGGGAGGAGCGGGGGCGGGTGGTGACGCTCCCGTTCGGGGTTGTGTGCGTCAAGTTCTGCAAAATTGGGCGGTCATGAGTGCTGGTCATGCGGCTTGACGGAGTGCGAGTTTCTTGTGCTCTCGCAGATCGTCCATGTTGATGTAGCGATTGGCCTCCATCCAGTTTTCGTGGGTTTCGACGGCGAGCGCGCGGACGAGGCGTAGGCAGCTCTCGGTATTGGGAAAGATGCGCACGACGTAGGTTCTGCGGCGGATTTCCTCGTTGAGGCGTTCCAGCATGTTGGTGCTCTTGAGGTGCTTGTGATGCTGGCGCGGCAGACGAAAGAAGGTCAGCGTCTGCTCGATGGTTTCCTCGACCCAGGAGGTCAGGCGCGGATAGCGGACCGACCATTTTCCCAGCCAGGCGGCGAGATCGGCCTTCGCCTCGTCGAGATCGCGGCGATCATAAAGCCATCGAAGCTCCTGCAGGCAATCGTCGCCATGCTTGCGCGGCAGATGATCGAGGGCGTTCCTGAGGAAATGCACGTAACAGCGCTGCCAGGCAGCTTCCGGGATCACCTCGCCAATTGCCGCGACGAGACCGGCATGGTCGTCGGAGACCACCAGTTCGACGCCCTTCAAACCGCGCCCTTTCAGCCTGACGAGGAAGTCCTTCCAGGCGGAACGGCTTTCACGGCCGGCCATCTCGACCGACAGGATCTGCCGCCGCCCGTCCCAGTCGATGCCGACAGCGATCAACACCGCCTGGCTCATCACCACACCGGCCTCGCGCACCTTCTCATAACGGGCATCGAGGATCAGGTAGGCAAACGGCTCTTGAAGCGGGCGCTCGGCAAAGGCCTTCAGGCTCTCGTCCAGCCGCTTGTTGATCGCCGAGATCGACGACGCCGAGAAGGCATGGCCGCACAGCTCCTCGGTGATCGCCTTGACCTTCCGCGTCGACACTCCTTGCACATACATCTCCGCCAAGGTTGCCACCAGCGCCCGCTCGGAGCGCTGATAGCGTTCGAACAGTTCGGTGGAGAAGTGCCCCGAGCGATCCTGCGGCACCCGCAGCTCGAGCTTGCCCACCCGCGTGATCAGCGTGCGGCCATAGTGGCCCGAGCGGTAGCCGAGCCGCTTGCGGATCACCTCGCGCAGCCCATCGGGGTTCGAAAGCAAAATGTCTTTGACGGCGGCGCTGGCTGTCTTACCTTCAGTCTTGGTCATGGTGGCGTTCCTTCCAGGGAATCAGGTGACGTTGAACATCACCAGCCTGCCATGACCGCCTCTCTCAGTGAATTTGCAGAACCTTCAGCACACTACCCCGTTCGGCTTTAGCTTTCGCAGTAGCAATTGTTCCGTCGGCGGTTGATACTCGCTTGCACCTGCATGGGGCGGGGTAGGGATCAAAGCCGCACGATGCTTCCGGAAATCAAACTGCAGGGGGACGCCGATGTCGCCGCGCTGTCATCACTGCTTCGCGGCACGCTTCTTTCGGTTGCTTATGCTGACGGTGAGGGTGGTATAGGATTGACGGCGACCGGCGCCATGTGAGTTCATGGCGAACCGCGATTTGCAAGCGGCGAGAGGCCAGAATTTCGGCGGGTGTTCGATAGCCGCAGCCATCGCATTTGCGCGGCGCTGCGTTGAACTGGTTGCAAATCTCCTTCAAGTCGCGGTCGGTGATCGACTGCGGATACATCTCTCTCGAAACCCATTTCCTGGCCCGCCTGTTGATGTTTTCGACGGTGCCCTTTTGCCAAGGCGACTGTGGATCGCAGAGCCGTGTTGGGGTTCCGATGCTGGCTTGAAGGTAGGGCTATCAGTGAACTCGGTGCCACGGTCGGATGTGATTGAACGGCGGGCGAGTTGGAGGCGGGAAGGAGAGCTCGAGGCCCGCGTGCGGGCCTCCCCTCAATCGGTTCGGCTGACTCTCGCGCTCGGCTGAGCCAGGAAAGGCTTGAAGGCTGCGGCGATCTTCGCAAGAAATCCCTTGCTGAACGATCCTAACACCTCTGCATTCGGATCATAGTAGAAGGACTGTTCGGCTATGTCGTGATTGAATTCAGAGACGGTAATCCATGCATCTTTCCACTCACGGATTCCAGCGCGGCGGCATTCGAGCTGCGGAATCTCCAATGCGGTTTGATCGGAGTGGGGCGGGGTGCCTGAGATAGCCAGTAGGATCAGGTTTGTCTGATTGCCTTTCGGGATTGCCAGAACCATGCAAACCGGGCGTGCCTTCCGTCCCTCGGTTTCTCCCTTGTCGCGCTGCCATGTCCAGAGATAAGGGTAGCGGATGATCGAACCATTGGCCGGAGAATCAGCCATTGTTCTCGCTTCCTTCCTGTATCAGCCGGTCCAGTTCGGGGCCGATCATTGCTGCCAGTTCAGGGGGGGCTTCATTGGGGCCATAAGCTCTGCGCGGATCGCCTTTTTGTTTCATGGCCTCGAAATCGTCGTAAGTCATGAGGACATAGCGGGCCTTGCGATGTTGAGTAATGGCGACCGGCTGGCGATCTGCCGCCATAGTCACGGTCTTAATATCGCGCAGCAGGTCTACGGTTGAGAATTTTTCCATCGTGACGCTCCTTCAAATTATGCGAATTATACGAATTATTTGACTATTTTACAACGGTAAGGCTCGGACACAAATACAATTGTCAAAGCTGATTAGGGCTGCGACTTGGTCAGCCAGTTAGAGATGCGACACTGGCTCTGGCGGTCAGCCCCCGATCCGACCGGCTGGGCCGGGTTGCAAGGGAAGGGAGGGGGCGGGTGGAGGGCACCTATTGGCTTTAGCTTTGACAGTTGGAGCAGCCAGCCATTCCGCCGCATCGAGGTCTGAGAGCGCTTGTCGCCGTCGGGCAATGACGGCGGGATCGTTCATGAAATCCGTCCGCCGACCGGGCTTGCGGCCACGTGGTTTGTAGCCGTTCTTCTCGCTGTTGGTCTTCACCTTCGGCGTTGGTCGCTGATCCTGCCGCTCCTTGATATAGGCCAGCACATCGGAAAGCCGCTTGTTCTCGGTGATCGCCGCATGCGTCACCCGCTGGTCCTTGTCGAACACCCGATAGGACAGGGAATGGCCTTTCCAGCGCACGTCGAGCCGGCCATCGGCATAGGCATAGGTCTCGATATAGCGACCAACCAGGCCACGCGTCACATCACTCTCTTCCAGCATGATCCGCTGGCGCTCGAACGAAAACGCCAACTGCGCCCCGACATAACGCTGCTCACGCTTGCACAGGATCTCCTGCAGCCGATCCGATGGCATGTTGATCGGCCGATGCAGATTGTCAGGACGGGTAGGGGCGATGGCAAACCGCTGGTTATACCGCGCCATGAACCGCGGCAGAAAAGCATTGCCATCGTCCATGCTGCCGATGCCCGCTAACCGCAGTTCCTTGATCAGCCGATCCTGCAATGTCCGGTTCATTCGTTCAACCCGGCCCTTCGCCTGGCTCGAATTTGCGCAAAGAATCTCGATGTTTAGTTCCGAGAGTGCACGCCCGAACTGGGTCATGCCCTGGCCACTCTTGGCGTCCGTCTTGGCCACCCGGAACACCGAATGCTTGTCGGAATAGAAGGCAACGGGAGCACCGTGATCCTTCAAATAAAGCTCCAGCGCCTCGAAGTAGCTGAAGGCGCTTTCCGAGCGCACGAAGCGCAACTGCATCAGCTTGCCCGTCGCATCGTCGACGAACACCAGCAGCGAACACGGATCGCCGCGATCCTCGAACATGGAGTAATCGCGGCGCAACCGTCTGCGGCTTTTTGGCTGGCGAGGGTGGTTGCCCCCGATAGGATGGAAATACGGGCTCTCGATTGGAACCGGGCCCAAACATCGGATGGAGGCAACCGTGAACCAATATATTGGGCTTGATGTGTCGTTGAAAGATACCGCGATTTCGATTCGACAGGATGGAAAGCGGATCTGGCGGGGAAAGTGTCCTTCGGATCCAAAGCTCCTGGCTGAGGTGATCCGCAAACACGCCCCGCAGGCCAGGGGCGTCGTCTTTGAAACAGGGCCGTTGTCGACGTGGTTCTATCATGCCCTGACGGCCGAGGGGGTGCCGGCGATCTGCATTGAAGCGCGGCACGCGCAAAAGGTATTGAACGAGACGCTCAACAAGACCGACGCCAATGATGCGGATGGCTTGGCGCAACTCGCTGAAGCAGGCTTTTACAAAGCGGTTCGCGTCAAGTCGTTTGACGCTATGATGGCCCGCACATTGGTGGCTGCCCGCGAACAACTCCTTTACATCTCAACACAACTTGGCAATCAAATCCGGGGCCTGATGAAGACCTTCGGTCTGATCATCCCGAAAGGAAAGGGTCGGGTCTTTGATGGCGATGTGCGGAAACTTTTAGATGGCAACAACGAGCTTGCGAAGATTATCTTGCCTCTTCTGGAGGCCTGGCACGATATCCGCAAGCGCGCAGCCGATCTTGGTCGCCAGTTGCTCATAGTGGCACGTCGGAGCGAAGCCACGAAGCTATTGATGACAATTCCGGGAATCGGCGCGGTCACGGCGGTGTCCTACGTTACGGCAATTGAAAATCCAGAAAACTTTCGAACGTCGCGCTCGGTGGGCGCCTGGCTTGGGCTGACAACGCGGCGTTATCAGTCAGGGGAGGTCGATTATGACGGCCATATCTCGCGAAGGGGTGACAATCGTTTACGTGGGCTGCTTTATGAAGCCGCGACAGCGCTTCTGACGAGAACTAGTGCCAGGACCGAGAGCAGTCTCAAGCGTTGGGGACTTAAGCTGCGGGAGCGACTTGGCTTCAAGCGGGCCGCTGTGGCAGTCGCCCGGAAACTCGCGGTCATAATGCACAGCATGCTCAAAACGGGAGAAGTGTTCAACGCATCGGCTGGCGCGACCATATAGGAGACGCTCAGCCTTCGTCCCTCAGCGCGCCATCTAACTTTGGGTGCTGAGCGTCCCTGCTGCGGACGTGGGCAGGATCATTCCGCTTCTGGTGGCTGCAGTTCGTTGAGACTGCGCCTCGAACATTAGGAAGATCCCACCTGCGAAGACCATTGTGCGGCGACATTTGTCGACCGCGGAGACAACCCTGCTCCCAGCACTGGACAGCTTTGACGGCACTGCACCGGCGGTGAGGGCAGATTCACCCAATCAATTCCGCCGTGTTGCATATCTCGCAAGCCGGAGAGGTCGCTGCTCAAATCAGCTTGACGGACGGAATGCGATTAGACAACCACCAGTGATGCGAACCATCGATCTGCACCAGTTCGCCAAAGCAGTCGCGCCGGCCGCGTGGCTGGAAAACCCGCTTCTTGCGCTCGCGACGCGAGATCCAGATGCCGGCCTCGGTCATCCATTGCCGCAGCGTCTCCTTGGCCACCGAGATCCGGTGCAGCTCGATCAGCTTCTCGCGCGCCAGCGTCGGACCGAAATCCAGATAGCGCTCCCGGATCAGATCCAGCGCCGCATTGCGAAGCTCCTCGCTGTGGCGCCGGTTGCTCGGTTGTGATCGCTTCTTGGAAACAAGGCCGGCTGGACCATTCCGGTCATAAGCCTGCAGCAGCCGATGGACCTGACTTCGACTGAGGTCGAGCAGTTCGGCAGCCTGGACAACGCTCAGGCGTTCGTCACGGATCTTCTGGATGACTTCGAGGCGATGCAACTCTTTCTGCGACATGGTGATCATAAAGGACATGACGACTCCGACCGCTCATGGTCTCGACCAGGCTGAAGATCGTCATCCTTGCTCCCAACGTTGGCTTTGACCAGTGCGTCGAGAGGCGAGACTGTCGCATCTCTAACTGGCCTATGTGTCGCATCTCTAAAATGCCGCTACACACAATGTGGCGGCTAGGTTGAAATGTCCGTTCTGGCGCAAAGTAGAAATGTCACTTTGGGCGCGTCGCCAGCCAGTTAGAAATGCGACACGCGACATGTCCACTTGCACTGTGGCAAGCCCCCGACCGGACCGGCTGGGCCGGGTTGCAAGGGAAGGGAGGGGGCGGGTGAGGCAAACCCCTTCGGCTTTAGCTTTCTCACTGGCAATTGTTCTTTTGCCGCTCGATACTCTCTGTCATCTGCATGGCGCAGGGTAGGGATCAAAGCCGCACGATGCTTCCGGAAATCAAACTGCAGGGTGACGTCGATGTCGCCGCGCTGTCACCACTTCTGCGCGGCATGCTTCTTTCGGTTGCCTATGCTGACGGTGAGGGTGGCATAGGATTGACAGCAACCGGCGCCATGAACCGCAAGTTCGTGCATTGGGCGGCGGTGCACTTCCTCTGGCCAGGATTCACAGCCGAAGATCTCTACAGCATGAACAAGGTACTCAATGAAAGCGACATGCCACCGCTTTGGGTCGTGCGCGACATGACCCGTCATCTGAAGCTTCTTCGCAAAAACAAAGATGTGCTGCTGCCAACCAGACGCGGCCGGGAGTTCCTGGTGAACCCGCAAGCCTTCTTCGATCTGGTCGCCACGGATTATCTCTATTCGTATGTCCACGCCACCGAGCGAGAACAGGAGGTGCGGGCGCGGTTACGCTGGTGGCGCATGTTCCTCAATCTTCTCAATATCAAGGCCAGAGAAGGGTGCACGCCAATGGACGTTGTGAAGATCCTCTATCCAGACCTGGCGCCTCTGTCGGACACCGAAATGACCCTGGAAGCCTGGAAGTTGAGATCCGATCTCCAATATGGCGTCTTTCGGCGCTTATGCTGGCTCGGCTTGCTCTATGAAGCACGAGAGGGGCTCACGCTCCTTCAGGATGGAACCTTCCACAAGACGCCACTTTGGCCCGCTTGCCTGCAGTTGGAGTCGGATGCGCAAAGTGACATCGGCGTGCATTGACGATCTTTATTCCGCAGCTGGCTGTCTCAACAGTGCTTTCTCACGCCGCGCAATCACCGCCGGATCGTTCATGAAATCCGTCTGCTTGCCCGGCCTGCGGCCCCGCGGTGTGTAACCGTTCTTCTCGCTGTTGGTCTTCACCTTCGGCGGCAATCGCTGATCCTGCTGTTCCTTGATGTAGGCCAGCACGTCGGAAAGCCGCTTGTTCTCGGTGATCGCCGCATGCGTCACCCGCTGGTCCTTGTCGAACACCCGATACGGCAGCGAATGGCCTTTCCAGCGCACGTCCAACCGGCCATCGGCAAAGGCATAGGTCTCGACATAGCGACCGACCAGCCCACGCGTGATATCGGTCTCTTCCAGCATGATCCGCTGGCGCTCGAACGAGAACGTCAGCTGCGCCCCGACATACCGCTGCTCACGCTTGCACAGAATGTCCTTGAGCCGGTCCAACGCCAGGTTCACCGGCCGATGCAGATTGTCAGATCGGGCAGGGGCAACTGCAAACCGCGCGTTGTAGCCTTCCATGAAATTGGGCAGAAAGGCATTGCCCGCCTGCATGTCGCAGATCCCTGCCAATCGCATATCCTTGATCAATCGGTCCTGCAATGTCTGGTTCATGCGCTCGACGCGGCCCTTGGCCTGGCTTGAATTTGCGCAAAGAATCTCGATGTTTAGCTCGCAAAGCGCCCGGCCGAACTGGGTCATGCCCTGACCGCCCTTGGCGTCCTTCTTCGCCACCCGGAACACCGAATGCTTGTCGGAATAAAACGCCACCGGCGCCCCGTGATCCTGCAGATAGAGTTCCAGCGCCGCGAAATAACTGAAGGCGCTTTCCGAGCCCACAAAGCGCAACTGCATCAGCTTGCCCGTCGCATCGTCGATGAACACCAAAAGCGTACATGGTGGCCCACGATCTTCGAACCAGCGATGCTCGGAGCCGTCGATCTGCACCAGCTCACCATAAGCCTCGCGCCGCAATCGTGGCTGATGGAAGCTGCGACGCTGCTGGCGCGATCGCCAGATACCGGCCGCCGTCATCCATTGCCGCAGCGTCTCGCGCGACACCGTCAGCCCATCGAGCTCTGCAAGCTTCTCGGCCGCCAGCGTCGGCCCGAAATCCCAATAGCGCTCGCGAATGAGCGTCAAAGCATAATCGCGAAGCCCATCGTTGATCCGGTTGTTCGACGGCCGGCCGATCGCCTTGTGCCGGATCGACGCCGCGCCACCCGTTCTGATCCGCTCCAGCAGCCGGCGCACCTGGCGCTCGCTCAGCGCCAGAACATGCGCCGCCGACATCAACGTCATTCGACCGTCGATGACTTTCGACAAAACCTCGATCCGCTGCAGGTCACGCTCGCTCATCGCAATCAGTCCCATCGGCAATCTCCCACGTCATCAAACGCGGGGAGTGTGACATTCTTACTTTGCAGAAACAGGACACTTTAACTTTGCGGCTACACACAAACATCGCATAATCTATCTTATGGAACTCCTGAGATCGACGCACACCGCCGTTCTCCATCCCTCGCCGCCCCGAAGCTCGGACGCATTAGAATCACGTGTTTCTCCAAGCTTTCGATACGCATGGCGGTTTGAACTTCCCAAACGGAAGCTTCGAGAACTTGATCTGAAGTCGTTCATCCTGCACTCGGCATATACCATCGCATGCGCAGTATCGTGATCGCGTAATCGGAAGTCCGTCCACATCGTTCCGCCGAGAAATCTGACATCACCGATGCTCCAAGCTTCGTTTTTCGAGGAAGTTGGACATTGGGATCGCGATCGGCCAGGGGCATCCCGAATGTGCGCTTGCATCGCAATGGCGACGGTCATTCTTGATATAAGTCATTTCAGATGACAGCGGATGCCATCTATCTGGCCGCCATAACGCGGTCCTAGTGGCGGGCGAAGTGAGGAATAGATTTGAAGTCCTGCACCAATTTGGGAACGGCTAACCCTCTCACAGCGTTTTCAGATGGTCGGGTTTGATCGCTATCAACGCGCCTTGCCTCGCGCACATCGTCGCCTCAAAACCGAGGTTACGTCATGACGCACAAGCAAAGTCCTGTTTCGGCCCGAATGGCGCTCGATGCTCACGCCCCTTTTGCGCCGCGGCAAGGAAAGGAGTTTTCGCATGACATCCTTGGACGATAGAAGACGGGCGCTTGAAGACAAATACATTCTCGACTTTGAGCGGTCGCTGAAGGTTCGTGCCCGCCGAAACCGCCTGCTGGCGGAATGGGTTGCCGCTGCTATCGGCCGCAACGACGTCGACGCTTATGTGAACGAGGTTGTGGCAACAGCCATCACGTCTCCGGGAGATGCAAATCTGCTGCAGAAGATTCGCGCGGACTTCAGTGCCGCTGGCCGCGCTGCCGATGAAGCACTTCTCCGCGAGAAGATGCACGACCTGATGTATTTGGCTGCCGAAGCCATGGAGAGGGAGGATGCAACGCAAAGCTAGCGGGACGACAGTGACCATATGGAGGTCCATCCCCTGAGAGCGGAGCGCGGCCAAGCTTTCGCAGCCCCCGGTCCACCTGCCGTGCAGGCGCCCGCTTAAGATTTTGCCATAGCGTAGTGTCGCTGCCGAGGAAGCCCGTGCCGGTGTCGAAGAAGCTGACCGCCTCTGTCGCTCGCCGGTTCCTTGATGCCCTTGGAGCGAGCAACGCCGGATTGTCATTGAGGCCGGAGATCGCGGCAGGATCCCGACGTTGACGGCGACGTCTCCCAGGGGATAAGGCCTTAACAAAGGTATTGCAGACGAGACAAGGTCCCTGCCCCCTGATGAGATAGCCCACGGCAACATAGAAGAACGAACGGAAATAGGTGGCGAATAGCCGCTCTTATGCAAGCTTCCGGCGGCTGGTCCTTTTCATCGTGCCAGCCCGAGCGAAGGTCATTTCTTCGGAAATGACCTTATCGGAGTTGTCGAGGATCGCGCGCCAAATGCGATTGCCGATCCTGAGGCTCAGCCGCTGCAGGCCGAGATCCTCGCCTTCACCAATTTCCACGGTACTTGCAACCAATCCCATCTGCAGTTTTCGCCTGAACTCGGTTCCGGAGAGGCCGAAGCGCGAGGAAAGCTCTGCGGGATTGAGGATAAAGTCACCATTGTCGTCGCGCGTTATCTGCATTCTGGATCTCTTTCCGGTCTTGCCCTGATCGCGTCTCTAGGCGTGCGTTGTATGCCTGGTCGCTTTTACCGAGATATTCGGTTTGGTGGAAAAGCGGATTTGCACAAGGTTGAACGGCGCGCACTACAATCCTATTCTCCGCGCATCCCTATGGTATGCTGATAGGAGAAACGGCAGGGCCAACGGCGCTTTGGAGCGGTTGAACGGCTGGAGCCGCTTGATGAAAGGAATTCCGTGCGGTTGATGTTTGCTGCCCTTGGCTTTGGTTTCGTTGCAATCGGCGTTATCGGTATCTTCGTGCCGCTGCTTCCGACGACACCGTTCCTGATCCTTGCCGCTGCTCTATTCTCCCGCTCCTCCCCGCGCTTTGAGCGCTGGCTGCTTGCCCATCCGCGCTTCGGCGAGCCACTGCGAAATTGGCGCCGCCAAGGGGCGATCCGGCGACGTCATAAGCTTGTCGCCTGTATCTCGATGATTTGCAGCTTTCTCATTCTGGTCGTTTTTTTCACACCTTCAGCAATTGCGATGGTTGGCGCTGGAGTTCTGATGGCGGTTGCTGCGATCTATGTCGCGTCCAGGCCCGAACCACGATACTGAAAATCGTCTGAAGACTACCACGCGGCCCTTGGCTTAGCGCCCCCGCACGAATTTCGTCCAGATCTTACCTTACACCTCCTTGGAGGGCTGGCATCTTGCGGGCGATCTTGTCTGTCCATTGGTGCGGCACCTGACGCTTGGACAAATGAATGGTGCGGGAGAGCTCCTGACATTGTCATTCATCTCGTGACAGGATGTGCAAACTTTTCAGTGTTGGTCAGCTCCAGCGCAATTGCAAACCAAGCAATCAAAATGCGCCGAAAACAAAACCTATCGGAGGCATGATCACCTAGAGTTCACGGTTCGGTCGCGAAGTCATGGGTATTCGATCCCTGGAAGGAACTAGAGGATTGGACGTGCATTTCCAGAGATTGCCCAAACGAACATGGACGCGCTTAATACCGCACTTGGAGGGATTGCCAGGATGAGTCTCGAAGGACACACGACAGCGCCGGGTGCAAACGTCCATGAGAACCATTACTGCGACCATGAAGATGCAAGTGGCATCCGTTGCACGCAATGGGGCTGTTACGGCTTCGAGGAGAGCACCGGCGCCACACGATGGTACTGCCGCAAGCACCAGCCGCTGATCTATCGCGGACTGCCTGCGCACGGCAGCATACACGTCTTTGTCGGACGTTAGCCCGCGCTGGTTTGCCGGTTGCCCATACGGCGGCGGAACGTTCTGTCAGCTCAAACGGAAGTGCGCTTCGACCGCTGCAGCAATGAATGCTTGTCGGGCTTTGGTCCCGTCGCACCCGCCCTTAAGAGCGTCGTCACATATCTGCTCTGCTCGTCGGTACTGGCTTCCATGATAAGCCGGCCAGGAACGATCAAGCATCGACCTGGCTTGCCGCACGGTCTTGACCGTTCGCATAATGCCCGTTACCGGATCCTCAAGAGTGATTGGGGTATCCCAGATAGCCCTTTTCATGACGCAGCACCTCCCGCAGCGGGAACGGTTTCATCCCAGAACCGTTCCGGGCCTGCCCCACTTCCGGCTGCATTGGTTAACGGGGTGTTTCTCTTTACCATCCGGCATGCCCTGAAGAACCGGTTCGATTGGACGCCACTGGCGACGGGTCGATCAAGGGCTCGTCAGCGGCGGTCCGGCGAGATCGAAGACGTTACGATCGGGTCAGTTTGTGGCGCTTCAAGCGGCACGGAGCCGAATTCGATCTTTGCAAGGATTAGCGGAGGATCGGGCTCGGCAGCACGCAGGAGACCGCCTTGGGGCCAGGCACGCCGCAATTCCTCCTTGGACATTGCTGCGACGTTCACGTCGATATCGGTCAGCGTGCCCGGCACGCGATAAGGACAACGCCGTTTTGAACAGTTGCTGGCGGAAGAAAACTGCCAGAGAAAATAGTTCTGCCAGTTCCCAAGCGGAAAGACCTTGCGGATGTCCGGCTTGTAACGCGCATACCAAAGGGGCAGCCTGGCCAGTACACTGTAGTCGCGCCGATATGCGGCAATATAGCGTGCCGTATCATGGTTCGTATAAAGGATCGGATAGCGTCCAGTTCTTGCCCTGATGTGCCCGACAAAAATCTGCGCATCCTCGAGCGACATGAACCGATCGTGGTCGATGCCTTCGATGTCGAGGATCATCAGATCGTCCGCATCCGGCGTCGCATAGTCGAGGAAGTGATTGGCCTGGTCGATGGGATTGCCGGGCCGGCCGACATGGTAGGCACCCCAGAGCAAGCCGTTCTGTCGGGCAATCATCCGGCGGCTCGTGTAAAGCTCGCGGCTTACCGCGTATTTCCGCCACATCGTCTTGCAATGCGCAAACGTGTCTCCACGGTGCGCGCCCTCGCAGCTGAAGCTCTCAGGTAGACCATCCGACGCCTTGGAAATAAAGGCCGCGACGCGCTGGTCCTTGAGCAATGCCTGCCAATCGATCGCATTCATTTCATAGGCGTCGACAACCAGCGCGTTGTTTGAACTCTTCCAGGGCGACACATCCGCCGCAAGCAGCCCCCCTGCTTCAGCGATGAAAACAAGCAGACAAAGGCAAGAAAGAATCGATGTTCGGAGACCCTTCATCGATCCAAGGTAAAATATCCTGAGTTTATAATATATTAAGAATAAGTCAGCCTTACGCGCCGCGTCCAAGCGGCAGATTGAGCGCCATGGCCATGGCGCTCAAGTGCACCATCCGCTCACCGGCGAAGCGCTCGGAACCAAGTCTGTCCCTTGAGACTCGCGACGATCATATGTGCCAGTCCGTTGCAGCGGATTGGGCGCTGGCCGTGGCCGGGGCATCATCGAGCGAATAGGCATGGATGTAGTCTATCTTCATCTGTGCCCCATCGGCGAACCCCGCACCCGGCGCTCCGGCCGTGCCGCCGACGGCGAGGTTTACCAGCATGTACATTGGATCATGCATGTCGGCTGGCGTATCGGCATGGGCAACGGCGACATCGTCGAAATACCAGACGATCTGATCTTCGTTCCACAAGACCCCATAGGTGTGGAAGCCATCGGTGCTTGGGACCTTGACCGGCGTCCAGTCCGAGGTGCGTGAGCCGGTCTCGTTGCTGTGGACTGTCACGTTGACAGTGTTTGGATCCTGCCCGCGCATCTCGACGACGTCGAGTTCCGGCGGCCACGAACCATCTTCAGGCAGCAGCCAGAAAGCCGGCCAGGCACCCTGCTCGGTCGGCATGTCGGCGCGCATTTCGAAGTAGCCATAGGTCTGAGCGAAGGAGGAATGCGTATTCAAGAGGCCCGACGTATAATCGTAGCCGTTGATCTGCGATTGGATTGCGTCGGAGGCCGGCGCCGCTGTTATGGTCAGCACCCCATTCTGAACGGAAAAGGGATTGACGGCCGAGGTCGCAGAATAGGACGGATTGATGTACCACTGGAGTTCGCCATTGCCGGGGAGCGTGCTGCCCTTTTCCGGCGCCCACCAGAATTTGGCATCCCAGATGCCCTGGTCACCGTTGCGCAGCGACAGGCTGTTGAATTCATCGGCAAATGTGAGCGTAAGTGCGGACCGGTCGAGCGTCAGCTGGAACTGATCCGCCCTGAGGTCGGCGACGGTTTTGTTCGCAAAAACGATACTTTCTCCGCCACCGAGATCGAGTCGCAGGTTTGCTCCCTCCTGTGTGAGGTGGCTTACGACCTGATCAAAGCTCGACAGCCCATAGCTGTTCAATCGGACGATATCGTCGGTGCCAAAATCGACGACAAGGTCGCTGCCGTTGCCGCGCGTGAAGATGAACGTGTCGGAACCGCCGGCGCCGATGAGGACATCGTTGCCCGCGCGACCATCTATCGTCTGACTGCCGGATCCGCCGGTGATGATATTGTCCGCCCCATTGCCAAAGGCGTAGCGGCCGCTGCCGGTGACGGTCAGATTTTCGAAGTTTTCAGGAAGCGTATAGCTCATCCAGGTGCTGATGGTATCGACCCCGGCGTTCGCGGCCTCCACCGCGCGATTGATGCTGGAATAGAGGTAATAGATGTCGTCACCTGTTCCGCCCTGCATGGTAACGTTTACGGAGGCGTCGCCCCAGATCGAATCGTTGCCGCTCGTCCCATTCAGTACAGGGCCTGAACCTTTGGCCGAAAACCAGGCGCTCGATGCACCGCTATAAAAGAGTGATTTACCAACGGCGTTCGTAACCGAGCTTGCCATATATGATTCTCCTTTGTTTTCTGCCTTGCGATAGTAGACGACGATTTAGGCGGTTTTGACACCTGTCGATTGATTTTAGCTTCAACCTCCACGGAAAGCCTGCAACAGACCTAATGGAAATATCGCCGCGCGTTTGCGACTGTGCCACCGTCTGACGTTCGGACCATATTGATCCATGGTGACACGGAAAAGACATGCGCTTGCCCTCGCCGCTCGGGCGTCCGCCAGATCACTCAGTCCTCCCGGAACGCGCGTGCCACCTGGTCGGTCAGAGGCTTCGTCAAATAGGCAAGAGCAGTACGCGCACCTGTTTGCACGAATGCTTCCACCGGCATGCCGGGGACGGGCACAAGACCGCCCAATCGGCTCCATTCGCTCTGCTCAACCGAGATCCGTACGGCATAGTAGGTCGTGCCGCTCTCCCGATCCGTGGTCAGATCGGCGGCAATCTGCTGGACGATACCGTTGATTTCGGGCGTATTCCTTTGGTTGAAGGCTGAAAATCGCAGCCTGACCTCTTGGCCAATGGATAGCTGATCGATGTCTTGGGGCAAGACGCGGACTTCGGGCGTCAGCGTATCGCGGGCGGGCACGATCTGCATGATCGGCTCACCGGGCGGAACGACGGCGCCGGCGGAGTGGACCGTAAGCTGATGGACGATACCTGTCTGAGGCGCCCGGATGTCAACGCGCCGCAATTCGTCTCTTGCGGCGACCATTCGTTCGGAGAATTCTCCGATGTCGCTCTGCGTCTTGCGCAGTTCGTCCGATACTTCGCTGCGGTGATCGTCATCGATCTGAATGATCTGCAATTCCGTCTCGGTGACCTTACCGTTCGTCTGCGCAAGGCTTGCCACAAGGCTGCCGAGTTCCCCCGTCAGGCGCGCGGACTCGCGTTCAAGGGCATAGAGACGGTTGACGGGCACGATACCTTGGTCGAACAGGCGCCTGACGCTCACAAGCTCCTTGTCGATCAGCGCCATCTCTGCCTTCTTGCCGGTCTGCTGGGCGACAAGTCCCTCCGCTTCCTGCCGCAATTGCTGGATGCGTTCGCGCAACTGGGCTTTTCTGCTGGCACGCGATGTCCGGCGATCTTCGAACAATCGGCGCTCGCCTTCGATGATGCCGCCGTCTCCAGCTTCGCCTGCCTGTTCTAACAGGCTATCGGGAAACCCGATCTCCTCAACGCCGTCCCGTTCGGCGCCCAGCCTGGCAGAGGCCGCCGACAGCTCGTTCAGTCGCCGGGAGATGATTGCGAGGTTTGCCCGCAATTGCGTGTCGTCCAGATGCACGAGGATTTGCCCAGCCTCCACCATCCCGCCGTTTTTGACGAAGATTTTCCCGACAGTGCCCCCCTTTTGATGCTGAACGGGCTTCACATAGCTGTCGACGACAAGCGTGCCGTTCGCAATCACCGCGCCGGAGAGATAGGTCGTGGCTCCGAGACCTCCAACCACGCCGACCAAAAGCAGGACCATCGCAAGTGCGATTGTCGTAAGGCGGCTGATTGCAGCTTCGGATATAGGAGCTCGCTTGTCGATCAACTGTCGCCTCCCGCGATCACGGTCAGCGTGCTACTGCGCGGAGCCGTCGAAACAGTCGCCTTATTGAGAACCTCGTCTTTCGCCCCGAAGGCCTGAAGCTGTCCATTGGCGAGTACCAGAACAAGATTGGCGGCCGCCAAAGCACTTGGCCGGTGAGCAATAACGATGGCAATGCCCTTGCGTGCCCGGATGCCTGCGATCGCCTGAGCGAGCGCTGCCTCGCCATCGCTGTCAAGGTTCGAGTTCGGCTCATCCAGGACGACAAGAAAAGGATCGCCATAGAGCGCGCGCGCCAGGCCAATGCGCTGACGCTGCCCGGCCGAAAGCATCGATCCGTTCTCGCCGATCTGGGTATCGAAGCCCTCGGGAAACTGCACGATCATCTCATAGACGCCCGCAGCTCTTGCCGCTGCAATGATTTTCTCGGACGGGGCACTTCTGTCGAAACGCGCGATATTTTCGGCAATGGAGCCTTCGAAAAGCGACACTTCCTGCGGCAGATAGCCGATCGACCGGCCGAGCGATGACGGGTCCCACTGATCAAGGGACGCCTTGTCGAGACGCACCGCGCCGCCGATAGGTTTCCAAAGACCGACGAGTCCGCGGGCAAGCGACGATTTTCCAGATGCGCTCGGCCCGATGACGCCGACGGCGTCTCCGGCCTCTGCCTTGAACGAGATACCGCGCAGTACCATCGTCCGGGTACCAGGAACGGCAATATGAAGCGCTTCCACGGACAGATTCGCGGTCGGTGCAGGCAGATCGACGTGCCGCTCCTCGGCCGGCAGCAATTCCAGATGCTTCGTCAGTCTGCTCCAGCTTTGCCGGGCGGCGACAAAGCCCTTCCATTGTCCGATTGCAAGCTCCACAGGTGCCAACGCCCTGCTGACGAGGATGGAACTTGCGATCATGATGCCGGGCGTCGCCTCTTGCCTGACGACCAGGATGGCGCCGACCGCAAGCACACCGGATTGCAGCATCATCCGAAGGACTTTTGAGATCGACATCAGACCGGTCGTGACGGTCGTCGCCGAGATATGATTGGCAAGATACCGGTTGTTAACCTCGGTCCATTTGGTGGCCAGCAACGACCCGAACCCCATGGCCAACACGGCTTCGGAGTTCCGCCGTGTCGCTTCGGCAAGATTCAGTCGCCGCGCGGAAAGCTCTGCGGCAATTTTTGCCGGTTTGCGGGACTTGAATTCGGCGAGTGCTGTAAGGCCTATCAACATCACCGCACCGGCGAGCGCCGTGACACCGATCCAGAAGTGAAAGAGAAAGCACAGACCGATGTAAAAAAGCATCCACGGCATATCGAACAGCGCCGTTGGCCCGGGGCCTGAGAGAAAACCGCGTACGGTATCGAGATCGCGGATCGACTGCAGACCGTCACCCGGCATTCGCATCCGCGAGGGCAATAGGATCAGGGAGTTGTAGACGTCGCCGCCCAAACGCTCGTCGACAGCGGCTCCGGCGCGCATCAAGAGCATCGAGCGGATAAAATCGAGCAATCCCTGGAAGATGAAGAGCGTTGCTGCGATGATCGCAAGCCCGGCAAGTGTCGGCAGGCTTCGGCCCGGAATCACCCGGTCATAGACTTGCAACATGAAGAATGAGCCAGTGAGCGCTAATATGTTGACAATGCAGCTCGTGGCTCCGACACCCAGGAAAGCGCGCTTGAGGGAAAAAAGCACCGCCACAAGGAAAGCCCGTGGTGGGCCGGATTTTTCGTTCGTCATGCAGCGCTCCGCGGTTGTATCACCGACACGAAGCGGGAGCCTTCGTGCAGGCCATTCAACATTTGATTCTCAGTTCGATGCTATTGTTATCATCCCATGCGATCGGCGTGTTCCCGTTAAAAAACTTTCTTTCGGTCTAAATTAAGGACCGCTTTACAGCGGACGCATCTGAATGGCCGATGTGCAGGAACGGGACGTGGCCGCGCATGCCTTGCGGACGATATTTTCACCCACTATCTCAGTCTCGGCGTTCGAGAAAATCAAGCCCCGGCCTGCAAATCCTGCTGTGGATAAGGGAGATTGCCGACGAAATTTGGCCCTGTTGGCAGCCTACGGGCTTCGAGCCGGCAACCTTT